>CACEHP010000008.1:0-68893 GCA_902559365.1 uncultured SAR86 cluster bacterium | reverse complement strand
ACATATAGAGCTAGAAGAAGCCAAGGCATTGTCTGAATATCTTCCTAATTCCTTTCAAGTCTTTTTAATCTTTGTCAATCAACCTGCACAATTCGTTTCAAAGTGTTTAAAGCAGATTCCAAATGCTATTCCTCAATTTCATGGAGAGGAAGATAGAGAATATTGTGAGAGTTTTGGGGCTAATTATGTAAAGGCTATAAGGATAAGGCCAAATACTGATCTAGAAAAGATTAATCAAGAGTATAAAAGTGCTAAAATGCTCATCTTCGATAGTTTTGATGAAAAAGAGTACGGAGGCACAGGACAGACTTTCGACCTAAATCTCCTAGGAGATAGAATAACAACTCCTTATCTAGTTGCAGGAGGAATTGATGCTTCTAATTTTAAAGAAGCTCTACTATTAAATAATTGTATAGGTATAGATGTCTGTTCAAGCGTTGAGAAGGAACCTGGAATTAAAGATCATTCCAAGTTAAAAAATTTAATTGAAAAAGTAAGGAGTTTTCATGTCTGAAGAATTAATGCCTGATAAAAATGGAAGATTTGGTATATACGGTGGAAGGTACGTAGCAGAAACCTTAGTGCCCGCCTTAGAGGAATTATCAGAGCAATATGAAATCATAAAAAATGACGAAAACTTCCTTAAGGAATTTACAGACGATCTTAAATATTATGTTGGAAGGCCTTCCCCTTTATATTTTGCAAAACGATGGACAGAGTTGTTAGGTGGAGCAAAGATTTTTCTTAAACGCGAAGATCTAAACCATACTGGAGCTCATAAAATTAACAATACTGTAGGTCAAATTTTGCTTGCAAAACATATGGGTAAGAAAAGAATAATTGCTGAAACTGGTGCAGGACAACATGGTGTAGCAACTGCATCTGTAGCAGCGCGACATGGACTGGAATGTATCATCTATATGGGAGAAGAAGACATCAAGAGACAGTCACTCAATGTTTTTAGGATTAAATTGCTGGGAGCAAAAGTAGTTGGCGTTAGCTCTGGAACATCTACCCTTAAAGACGCAATGAATGAGGCGATGAGAGATTGGGTAACGAATGTTGATGATACTTACTATATTATCGGAAGTGTGGCTGGGCCTCATCCCTATCCCCAAATAGTGAGAGATTTCAATGCTGTTGTAGGTAGAGAAGTTTTAGAACAAAGTCAGAGTATTATTGGGAAGGATCCTGATATGTTGGTAGCTTGTGTTGGAGGAGGTTCTAATGCAATGGGTTTATTTTATCCATTTATCGAGAAAAAAAGCGTTAGATTGATAGGAGTTGAAGCGGGTGGATTAGGATTGAGTACAGGAAAACATGCTGCTCCACTAAATGACGGGAAGGAAGGAGTGCTTCATGGTATGAGAACATATCTGATGCAGGATGATGCAGGTCAAGTTATCGAAACACATTCTGTTTCAGCAGGATTAGATTACCCAGGAGTAGGACCCGAACACGCATGGCTGAAAGATATTGGAAGAGCCGAATATGAAGCCGCAGATGATGAGGAGGCTCTAGATGCATTTAAGGAATTAACTAGAGTAGAAGGCATAATGCCTGCACTTGAAACAGCTCATGGAATTGCTTATGTAAAAAAAGTAGCTCCAACATTGAGCAAAGACAACTCTATTGTAGTAAATGTTTCTGGTCGAGGAGATAAAGATATAAATACTGTAGCTTCGATAGAGGGAATAGAACTTTGAGTTCCAAGATCAAAGAAGTCTTTTCTAACATTAAAGCTCAAAAAAGAAAGGCTTTAATTACTTACATAGTATCTGGAGATCCAGATATACAAACAACCCTTAATATCATGCACGGCATGGTTGAAGAGGGTGCCGATATAATCGAGCTTGGAATACCTTTTTCTGACCCGATGGCCGAAGGAGTATCAATACAAAGAGGTCATGAAAGAGCTTTAGAGAAAGGAGCTTCTTTGCATGATGCATTTGAATTAGTAAAAGAGTTTAGGCTTACTAACAAGCTAACACCCATTGTCTTTATGGGGTATATGAATACTTTTGAATCTCTAGGTGCAGATCTATTTATGCAACATGCTTCTTCATCAGAGTTAGATGGAATCCTTATAGTAGATATGCCTCCTGAGGAAAGTTCTGACTTTAACCTCGCGGCTAAAAAGGCCAATATAGACATAATAAGACTAATAGCACCTACTACAAGTTCTTCAAGAGCCAAAAAGATTTGTTCACAATGCTCTGGTTATGTTTATTACATATCTGTTAAGGGCATAACTGGAGCGGCAAATATGGATCCAGTTGATGTAAAGAATAAAGTTGGAGAACTAAGAAAACACACTGACTTACCTATTGCAATAGGGTTTGGAATTAAAGACGCAGCTTCAGCTTCTTCAGTAATGGAAGTTGCTGATGGTATAGTTGTAGGTAGTGTTTTTGTTGATTTAATAGGTGAAGGTGGCAATATTATTGAGAAAGTTAGTGCAAAAACCAAAGAACTTTCTGAGGTACTACAGTAAAAATGGCTAATTGGTTTGAGAAAATATTACCCTCTTTCATAAGAAAAGAAACTACTAAGAAGTCAACAATTCCTGAAGGTTTATGGCAGAGCTGTAACTCTTGCAACAATATTCTGTATGTACCTGAACTAGAATCCAATTTGTTTGTTTGTCCCAAGTGTGACCATCATATAAGGATAGGCGCAAGAAAAAGACTAGAAATTTTCCTAGATTCTGCCGAAACCATAGAAATTTCTGAAGATAAAACACCAAAAGATTGGTTGAAATTTAAGGACACTAAATCTTATAAAGAAAGAATAGACTCTGCAGAAAAGAGTAGCAATGAAAGAGAAGCCTTAATTGCCATGAAAGGATATCTTAAAAAGATGCCTGTAGCTGCTTGTGCTTTTGAGTTTAGATATATGGGGGGATCTATGGGCTCAGTAGTAGGTCAGAAATTTGTAGATACAGTAAATTATGCCCTTGAAAATCAATTGCCAATGGTCTGCTTCTCAACTAGTGGAGGAGCCAGAATGCAAGAATCTCTTGTTTCTCTTTATCAAATGGCCAAAACGAGTGCAGCTATAGAAAAAATGAGACAAGCAAAGCTCCCTTATATTTCAGTAATGATTGATCCTATTTATGGGGGCGTATCAGCAAGTCTAGCTATGTTAGGAGATATCAATATAGCTGAGCCTAAAGCATTAGTAGGTTTTACGGGTCCAAGAGTTATTGAGCAAACATTAAATGTAAAGCTTCCTGAAGGATTTCAAAGAAGTGAATTTTTATTAGATCACGGTGCAATTGATATGATTGTTCATAGAAAAGATCTTAAGGATACTATCCATCGTCTTATATCGAGTTTGATTTCAAATAAAAAATAAAAATGAATTCCGATCTTCTATCTGATTGGCTAGCTTATATAAATTCTAACAGACCAAACGAGGGTGATTTTGGTTTAGAAAGGTTACAGGGAATATTTTTAGAAATCGTCAAAAGGCCAATAGCAAAAAAGACTATTTTAATTGGAGGAACCAACGGCAAAGGCACTACAGCAGAATATCTTAAAAACTTTTTTATAGCTTCTGGAAAAAAAGTAGGAGTTTATACTTCTCCTCATTTAATTGAATTTAATGAAAGAATTAAGATTAATAATGTTTTATCTTCTGATGAAGAGATTATTAAATCTTTTGAGAAAATAGATAAAATTAAGAACAAAATACGTCTAACATACTTTGACTTCGCCACTCTTACCGCTTTTGATATTTTTTCGAAAGAAGATCTAGATATAGCTATTCTGGAAATTGGTATCGGAGGAAAGTATGACCCTGTTAATCTTATTGATGCAGACTTATCTATTATCACAAATATAGAACTAGATCATGAGAAATGGCTTGGCTCGTCTCTAGAAGAAATAGGGCATCAAAAGGCTGCTATCCTTAAACCAGGAAAGTTGGCTATTTTGGGTTCGGGGATAATGCCTGCATCTGTAATATCTAAAGCTAAAAAAACTTGCACCTATTATCAACTCAACAATGATTTCCTGATCCAGGAACATGACTCAGGTTGGTCCTATAATTTTTTAGATAAACATTTCGAGATAAAAGGCCTACCTTATGGAAATCTAAATAGAGAATCAGCCGCAAGTGCCATTACTGCATTCCAGCTTTTGAGCGAAGAAGATATAGACTTCAAATCGATTATTGAAAGAACAAATTTAAAAGGAAGATGTGATGTGATTGATAATTTTATATTAGATGTTTCACATAACCCGGCTTCAGTAAAAAACCTTATATCCTTTGTTGCTAAGAACTATAAAGATACAAAATTTAGTGCAATATTTTCTTCTATGAACGACAAAGATAATGTCTCAATCATAAAGGAAATATCCCACTTAATTGGTGAGTGGAATATTTGCTCTATTTCTGATGATAGATTTGATGCTGAATCTTTGACGGAGCTAACTGAAAGCCTTACACAGACTAAAATCAATAAACTGAATACAGTTTATTCAGCCGTTGAAAGAGGTTACCATGAAGGCACGCCTCAAATTGTTTTTGGTTCTTTCATAACAGTTAGTGAGGCTTATAAAGCTTTAGAAAAATTAAAAAGTCAGCTGTGAAGTTAATTAATTATTCTTTATTACTATTTATCAGTATTTTCATTTTTTTATCTTTTGTAATTGAGCCTGTACGTTTTGAAGAAACTGACCAAACTAATTTTTCAAATGATCTTCCAGAGATAAATCTCAATATTGCTCTTGATGATAATTTATCTGAAGCAGAGCCTTCAGACATCGATATTAATACTCTGCAAGATGACATTAGAACGAGTTTTCCCCCAGCTTGGACGGTTAAAGTTGGTTCTTACAATGATTTGAAAGAATTAGAAAGTGATTTGAACGAACTAAAGAAAATAGGATACAAAGTTTATTCGCTATATGATGGCGAAGATAAACTCAATTATTCTTTATTTATTGGGCCCAACCTAAATAGGGAAGATTCATTAGAAATCCAGAAGGAAATTTCCAATCTTCAGAGATTCAATCCAGAAGTTGTAAGGTATGATTGAAGAGTTGGCATTGATAGACTGGGTATCAATTACTTTAATTGCAGTTTTTGGCATAACAGGTTTTTTTAATGGTTTTATAAAAGAATTATTCTCAGCTGCTGCTTGGATTGTCTCTTTAGCTTTTTCTTGGTTATACGGACCACTTCTTTTCCCATACGTACAAGAATTCATTGAGACTGATTCAATAAAAAATATTATTAGTTTTATCTTACTTTTTCTGATCTCTTTTATAACACTTAAAATAATCGGATCTATAGTTTCCAAATTTTTGAATGCCATAGGCTTAAAGGGCTTAGACAAGTTATTGGGTATGTTCTTTGGGGGTCTAAAGACTGTTGCTGTATTGAGTAGTATCTTTATTTTTAATCTGAGTTATTTAGATACAAATAAATGGTGGATGGATTCTTATTCAAGAATATACTCAATAAAGTTTTATGAATATTCGAAACCAGTTTTTGATGAATGGATTAATAAAGCTGATACTATTCTTCAGAAAGATAATTCCAAAATAACACTTTGATATAGAATAGAAGATATGTGCGGCGTAGTTGGAATAGTAAGTCAAACAGAGGTTTCTCCTCTAATATATGATGCATTAACCATACTGCAACATAGAGGACAGGATGCAGCTGGTATAGCCACATCAACTAACAATAGATTCTTTATTCGTAAACAACTTGGTCTAGTTCGAGATGTCATTAGAAACCAACACATACTGACCCTAAGAGGGCAGATGGGTATAGGCCATGTCAGATATCCAACTGCAGGTAGTGAGGATAGAGAGCTTGCGCAGCCAATGTACGTTAACTCTCCCTTTGGAATCAGTATTTCTCATAATGGTAACCTTACAAATATTGAGGAATTGAGAGAGACTTTAGTTAACAAAGACCTAAGACATTTAAATACTGATTCTGATAGTGAAGTTTTATTAAACGTATTTGCTCATGAATTACAGAAACAAGGTTCAGTAAAACCGGGATCAAAAGAGATATTTGCTGCAGTCAGATCATTGCATAAAAGAGTAAGAGGCGCTTATTCAGTCGTAATTATGATCAATGGTATCGGTATTGTAGGATTTAGGGATCCATTTGGTATAAGACCTCTAATTGTTGGTTCAAAAGAGAATGACTTAATTGGCAAGGATTACATGATTGCATCTGAGAGCACCGTTTTAGATTCTCTGGGCTACGAGATTATTGATGATATTCCTGCGGGTTCTGCTGTATTTATTAGTGCAGAGGGAGAAATAGAAAGCGAATCCTGTATAAATAACCCTATTCCTACCCCTTGTATTTTTGAGTATGTATATCTTGCAAGGCCTGATGCAAAGATAGACAAGATTTCCGTTCATAAATCTAGATTAAGAATGGGAGAATATCTAGCTAATAAGATAATGAATCAAAGACCTGAACATGATATCGATGTTGTGATCCCAATTCCTGATAGCAGCACAACTTCAGCACTACAACTTGCTACAACTTTAGGAGTTAAGTATCGAGAAGGTTTTGTTAAGAACAGGTATATTGGTAGGACCTTTATCATGCCTTTTCAAGAAAAGCGCGAAAAGTCAGTTAAGCAAAAATTAAATCCTATAGATCTTGAATTTCAAGATAAGGTTGTTTTATTGGTTGACGATTCAATTGTTCGAGGAACGACCAGTAGGCAGATAATTGAAATGGCCAGATCTTCTGGAGCTAAGAAGGTTTATTTTGCTTCAGCTGCTCCACCAATTAGATATCAAAATGTTTACGGTATAGATATGGCAGCTACTACAGAGTTAGTCGCGCACAAAAGATCAGAAGAAGAGATAGAAGAGTTTATAAAAGCCGATTGGCTAATTTATCAAGATTTAGAAGATCTGATCATGGCTGCCCAAAAGGGTAATGAGGACATTAAGCAATTCGAATGTTCGATATTTAATGGCAAGTATGTCACTGACGATATTGACGACAAATATTTGAAGAATTTGGAAGATGTGCGTAATGATAAATCCAAAATCTCAAGACAAATCAACTAACTCTTTACTTCCTCTATAGTAATAGATGGCAAAATTGCTGCATTAGCAGCTTCTTTATAGGATGCTATCTCATGAAAATTAAGATATCTATAGACATCTGCACCCATCGAATTTATTTCTGACATATAATTTGAGTATTCTTCTGCAGTAGGTATGTGTCCCAGTGTGGCAGATATAGCCGCAACCTCTGCTGAGGCTAGGAATACATTTGCACCATCTCCCAATCTATTAGGAAAGTTGCGAGTTGAAGTAGATACCACAGTTGCTTCTGCTTCTACTCTAGCCTGATTCCCCATACATAGAGAACAACCTGGCATTTCTAATTGCACGCCAGCGTTTTCAAATATTTCATAATATCCTTCTTGAGTAAGTTGATGTTTGTCCATTTTTGTTGGAGGTGAGACCCATAGTTTTGAGGGTAGCTCTGATGTATTTTCCAATAATTTACCTGCAGCTCTGAAGTGACCTATATTTGTCATACAAGACCCAATGAAGACTTCATCAATATGAGTGTTAGCAACTTCAGATAAAGTTTTTATATCATCTGGGTCATTTGGACATGCTAAAAGAGGTTCTTTTATTTCATTAAGATCTATTTCAATAACAGCAGCATACTCAGCATCATCATCAGCTTCCATAAGTATAGGATTCTCTAGCCAAGCTTCCATGGCTTGCGCTCTTCTCTCCAATGTCTTTTTATCTTCATAACCTTCTGAAATAAGCCATCTTAAAAGAGTAATGTTAGATTCTAAGTATTCTCTAATTGGCTCCTCATTGAGTTTTATTGTGCATCCTGAAGCTGATCTTTCAGCAGAAGCGTCAGACAATTCAAAGGCTTGTTCAACTTTTAAGTCGGGTAAACCTTCTATTTCTAAACATCTGCCAGAAAATATATTTACCTTACCCTCTTTAGGTAGTGTCAGTTGACCTGATTGCAGGGCAGCATAAGGGATGGCATTTACTAAATCTCTTAATGTAATTCCTGGTTGTATTTCCCCTTTAAATCTAACCAAAACAGATTCAGGCATATCCAGGGGCATAACTCCCAAAGCTGCTCCAAAAGCAACTAAACCAGATCCGGCTGGAAAACTTATTCCTAGTGGAAAACGGGTATGAGAGTCTCCCCCAGTGCCCACCATATCTGGAAGCAACATTCTATTTAACCAAGAATGAATAATTCCGTCTCCAGGCCTTAGAGCTACCCCACCTCTAGTTTGGATGAACTCTGGAAGAGTATGCTGCATTTCTATGTCTTTAGGTAGTGGATAAGCGGCGGTGTGACAGAAAGATTGCATCACCAAATCTGAGTTAAAGCCTAAACAAGCTAACTCTTTCAATTCATCTCTTGTCATGGGGCCTGTGGTATCTTGACTACCAACGGTCGACATTCTTGGTTCACAGTATATGCCAGGCCTTATTCCTTCAACTCCGCAGGCTTTTCCGACCATCTTTTGTGCAAGTGTATAACCTTTTTCACTTTTTTCCGCTTCCTCAGGACGAACAAAGACTTCTGAAGAGTTTAACTTAAGAATTTCTCTTGTCTCATCTGTGAGGCTTCTACCAATAATGAGAGGTATTCTGCCACCAGCCCTCACTCCATCTAATAATGTATTAGATTTATATTCGTAGTTACATAAAACCTCTTTTGTATCGAAGTTAACAACTTTCTGCTCATATGGATAAATTTCTATTACATCCCCTAAATTTATTTTGCTAACATCACACTCAAAAGCTAGAGCTCCAGAATCCTCTAGAGTATTGAAGAATATAGGAGCTATTTTGCCGCCTATACATATACCTGCTTGCTTTTTATTTGGGATGAAGGGGATATCCTCTCCTATATGCCATAAAAGTGAATTTGTAGCTGATTTTCTTGAAGAGCCTGTTCCTACCACATCGCCGACAAAAACTACCGGAAGGCCTGATTCTTTTAACTTTTCAATAGTTCCTATTGGATCATCCATGGTCTTCTTTAACATTGCAAGAGCATGAAGTGGGATATCAGGTCTAGAGGGTGCATCTGGAGCAGGAGACAAGTCATCAGTATTAATTTCTCCTTCAACACGAAAGACTATTGCTTTAATTACTTCTGGAAGTTTTGGTTTATTTGTAAACCATTCACCATTAGACCAAGAATCAACAACTCTTTGAGCATTTTCATTTTTCTTAGCTAATTCAATTACATCGTGCTTGGCATTAAACATTAAAAGGGTTTTGCTTAAGCCCTCGGCTGCTATAGAACCTACTTCTTTATCTTCTAATAAGCCTATTAGTGATTCCACATTATAGCCACCCAACATTGTTCCTAATAGCTCGGTAGCATGTTTTTTATCAATGAGTGGTGAGTTGGCCTCTCCTTTAGCAATTGCTGTTAAGAAGGCAGCTTTCACGTAAGCTGCAGGGTCAACTCCAGCAGGAGTTCTATTTGTAATGAGGTCTAATATGTATTCTTCTTCACCACTTGGGGGAGATTTTAAAAGCTCTACGAGCTCAGAAACCTGTTCGGCATTCAAGGGTAGGGGAGGGATGCCTTGACTCAATCTTTCTTCTACATGTTCCTTGTAATTTTCTAGCATGATAATTTAAGTTGAAGTTTATATTTGGTGCGGCATATTATCATAATCTTCAATTTAAAGTTGCTTTGAAGTTGCATAGATATATCATGATAATCGATGAGTAAGTCAGTAAAAACTCCATGCATAGGCGTCTGCTCTACAGTCTTTGGAGATGAGGTTTGTAGAGGCTGTAAAAGGTTTCAGCATGAAATAATACAGTGGAATGGTTACGATGATGCAGCAAAAAGATCTGTACTTAATAGGCTTGAATTATTAAAAGTTCAAATTATGAAATCTAAGATTCGTATCATTGATCAAGGTCTACTTCAGTCTCAATTACTCGAATACAAGATAAAATTTGATGAGGATAATGATCCACTATGTTGGATATTTGATCTTCTTCGCTCAGGTAGCCAATCTATCGTTAACACTAATGATTTTGGTTTTGAGTTAAAAGATGATTCAGTATCAAATCTTTCTGAACTGAAAAAAGTTATGGAAGAGGAGCTTTTCAAATTATCTGAAGCCCATTACCAGAGATACTTCAACACCGAGAAGTACTTTAATGTCTAATACTTGGGAAACTATTCTTAGCTCTCCTACACCTGAAGCTTGGATAGAAAAAGCTTTAGATTCTTTAGAAATTCTTTTAATAGACCATGCACATTGTGAAAAAAAGGCTGCTACAACAGCTATTTCTTTAATACATAAGTATCCACATTTTA
The DNA here is from genome assembly GCA_902559365.1 of uncultured SAR86 cluster bacterium. Lineage (GTDB taxonomy): Bacteria > Pseudomonadota > Gammaproteobacteria > Magnimaribacterales > Magnimaribacteraceae > Magnimaribacter. The sequence continues at coordinate 58,552 of CACEHP010000008.1, read as the reverse complement.
ATTTAGCAAAGTCCCTCTCACCCCTTGCTAGAGAAGAGTTACTACACTTTGAGCAAGTGCTTAGGATTATGAATAAGCTTGGATTCAAGTATAAGAATTTGAAGTCAGGTAAATACGCTAAAACTTTATATGATTCTTGCTCTTCTAAAGAACCGGAGAGATTGAAGGACACATTTATTGTTTGCTCATTGATAGAAGCTCGCTCTTGTGAAAGGTTTCATGCCTTAATTCCTCATCTCCCCCCCATGCTTAAGAATTTTTACTCCAAGTTATATGAGGCTGAAGCTCGTCACTGTGATCTTTACTTAGATCTCTATACTACTATCTATAATGAGGATTGGTCACAAAGGCTTTCCCATATATCCGCAATTGAATCTGACTTTATAAATAAAAAAGACAACCTCTTTAGATTTCATAGCGGCCTTTAATGCTACCTCACGATCGGCATCTCTTCCCAACTTGTAAGATATCGAGGTGATTTTAATAATCTTCTCATAGACCATGATTTTGTGATTCCTTGAGAAGCAAATGTTATCTTTCCAACTCCAGAAGAATTTATTTTATCAATTGTTTTCATTAATTCCTTGCTATTGACTCTTTCTTCTCTTGTTCTAAATAGATCACCTTGATATACGTCTTCATCATAAAAATCGCTTAGCATTACACCTGCCTTATTAAAATTAATATCAGTTTTGAAGATTTGTTTTGTTAGCTGTCTTGTAGCATTCAAAATATCCCTAGTATCATTTGTTGGAGAAAATAACTTATAACTTCTGAATCCATGGTATTGCTGATCTTGTTTTCGAAAATAGTTAGTTCTCATGAAAACAGAGACCATTTTGCAATACTGATCTTCTCTTCTTAACTTTTCACATGCACGAGATGCATAATCACTGACAGCTTCATTAATAGAATCAAGATCATTAACCTTCTTGCTGAAAGTTCTGCTCACTACTATTTGTTTTTTTGTCTTTGGCTGCTGCTCTAAGCCTATGCATGGATATCCTTTTAATTCCATTACAGTCCTCTCGAGGACGCTACTAAATTTTCTTTTTATTAATTTTGTATCTACCTCTGCTAGATCTAAGGCAGTTTTTATTCCAAGGCTGTTTAGCTTTTTATTAATTCTGCTACCAACTCCCCATACTTCTCTAACCGGCATTAGAGCCATTAATTTTTTTCGTCTATCCTCACCTGTTAGATCCACTACACCTTTAGTTGCAGGATAGTGTTTAGCACCATAGTTTGCTACTTTTGCTAAAGTCTTTGTAGGGCCTATACCAACACAAACAGGTATCCCCACCCAGCGATCTATCGTTTCCTTGCATTGATAACCAAATTCTTCATAGTCTCTTAACCCTGTAATATCTAAAAATGCTTCATCTATGCTGTAAACCTCTACCTCTGGAGCTAGATATTCTAAGGTTTGCATTACCCTTGATGATACATCTGCATACAGTTCATAATTTGAAGAGAAAGCTACTCCTCCTTTCTTTAAGAAGGACTTTTCTATTTTGAACCAAGGTTCACACATCTTTATTCCTAGTTGCTTTGCTTCTTTAGATAAAGCAACTACACAACCATCATTATTTGATAAAACCACCACAGGTCGTTTTTTTATATCTGGTCTAAATATCCTTTCGCAGGATGCATAAAAGCTATTACAGTCAACTAGAGCGAAAGTCATAGCTTAGTAAAGATTGATAGAGGCTATCACTGTACCCGCTATCTCTAACTCCTCTTCTTGACTGATCAGTATGGGCGGATATTTTGGATTTTCAGACATGAGACATATCTTTGGTTTCAGTAATAACCGCTTGCATGCATACGATCCATCGATTGATGCGATGACAATTTTGTTATGACTTGGCTCTATGCTTCTATCTACCACAAGGATAGCTCCATCTCCTATATGTGCATTTATCATTGAATCTCCACTTACGCGAACAAAATATGTAGCAGCTGAATTTTTAATTAAGTATTCATTCAGATCTATAGGCCTTTCTACATAATCATCGGCTGGACTTGGCCAACCTACCCGAACAGTATTCAAAAAATAGGGGATCTCTAGAAGGGATAAATCCTCCTCTGATGCATCGCCCAGATAGTCAATTTTCATAAGGGTTTTATAAATTAATACTGTATATATATACAGTATAATTAAAGGATGATTTTGTAAAGCTTTTAACCTACTATTAATAAAAAAAAGATATTCGATAATAGTACATATGAAAACTTGGTTAATTTTAGTAACGATTTATGCATGCTTTTTCTTCTGGTATACGGATATGGGAGGGAAGCTAAGTGAAGACGAAATACAGGATTTCCTAATTAAGTATGATCAAAATTTAAGAAATTTCGAAATGTCTTCAGACTCCGAAGATGACTTTTATATCTCATCTGAGCTAAGAAAAGATTTTCTCCGAAAGTTTATGGAGCACGATACTGGAAGGCAATTCATTATGGTGAACAGTATAGAGATGAATAAGAATCCCGAAGATGTAGAGGGTGCAAATTCAGGAGAGTCAGCTGATCAACTGATGTCTAGATACATGGAGCATATGTGGCCAAATCTTCTAAAAAGAGCATCACACCCAATCTTTGGAGGTTATGCTATCTGGGAATCTATGGATATAGTTGGTATCGAAGGGGCAGAGACTTGGGATCAAGCAGCTTTAATGAGATATAAAAGCCGTAGAGCATTCATGGAGGTAGTTACTCATCCTGACATGAGAGATAGGCATGCTTTTAAAATTGCTGCATTACAAAAGACAATTGCATTCCCCGTTGAACCAATTGGCTATTACAGTGATCCAAGAGTTATTTTGGGGATGTTGACTTTAATTATCGGACTATTGTTTCAGTTGTTTTTTGTATCTAGGAGATAGGAAAATTTTTTAGCTCGCAAGAGCTGGAGTCCATCCATATATACCAGCCGTATGCATCCCAATCTCCTAAAACAATCCTTTCAGCGGGCTGATCATTGACTTTAATATTATGAGATTTTGGCCTATGTGTATGGCCATGTATTAGCAGATTGACGGAAGACTCTTCCATTATTCTAATAACTTCAGTTGTAGATACATCCATAATTTCATCTTTCTTAATCTCAGTTGCCTCTTTACTAATGGTCCTTAGATCAAGAGCAATTTCTTGCCTCTCTTGAATAGACTTATTCAGAAATTCATCTTGCCATTTAGGATCTCTACTAGTCTTTCTAAAGGCCTGATAATCATGATCCTCTGTACAGAGTAAATCTCCATGCATTAGGAGAACATTGTTTCCAAACATTTCTTCAATAGTAGGATCATGAAGAAGTTCGAAACCAGAGGAAGACGCAAATTTCGTTCCAATCAAGAAATCCCTATTACCATGCAGGAAAAAGATTTTTGTAGTCTTGTTTGTTTTTAGCAGGGCTGCCTGGATTTCTGAGATGAAATTATTTTGATCATCATCGCCTATCCAGGCTTCAAATAAATCTCCAAGGATATATAGCTTTTCAGCTTTAGAGGCAGTATCGTCAAGAAACTCTAGAAATGCTTTAGTAATATCTGGCCTACTTTCTTGTAAGTGGAGATCAGATATAAAACAGTAAGCCATTCTTTCTTTTTTAATTTATTTATTCAGTGGTGACTTTGGTGTCTATTATAGAAATTTCTTCGAGAGGCACGTCTTGGTGAAAACCAGAGGAACCTGTAGTAGCAGAGGCAATAGCTTCAACAGTTTCAAAGCCATCGACAACCTCTCCAAAGACTGCGTAACCCCAACCTTGAATAGTTTCTTCTGTATGATCTAAAGAGACATTATTTACCAGGTTGATGAAGAATTGAGAGCTCGCTGAATGAGGATCATTGGTACGAGCCATTGATAAAGACCACTTAAGGTTTTTTAAACCATTATTTGCTTCATTCATAATGGGGGGATTGCCTTCTTTGTTAACCATACCGGATTCCATCCCTCCACCCTGTATAACAAAACCTGGAATAACTCTGTGGAATAAGGTTCCATTAAAAAAACCACTTTCTGCATACTCTAAGAAGTTTTTTGATGTTACAGGTGCTTCTTCTTCAAAAAGCTCTATTACTATTGGGCCTAGTGTTGTTTCAAAAGTTATCACTTTTATCTCCTTTTCATTTTGAGAACAGCCCGCAATCCAAGAAAGCCCAATAAAAATTATTACTAAGCTTAAGAGGGAAGTGAGTTTGTTCATATTTCTTTTAAATTCATATGCGTGAGGAGGCTATAATACGAACTTTATGGTTAAGCTTCCAATATATTAAGGACATGAAGGTAAATAAAACTAGATTTTGTCCAAGCCCAACAGGTCTTTTGCATCTTGGAAATCTACGTACATCTCTTTTTAGTTCGCTTATAGCAAAGAAGGATAATGGATCTTTCCTCCTAAGAATTGAAGATACAGACTTAGAAAGGTCTAAAAAGGAGTTTTCTACAGCAATTTGTAATGACTTGAAATGGATGGGCCTAGATTGGGATGAAGGTCCAGAAGTAGGAGGTAAAGAAGATTCGTATTATCAATCTGAGAGAATCGATTTATATGAAGAGTTTTACAAGGCTCTTTTAGAAAAAAACCTTATATACCCTTGCTTCACTAGCGAAGAGGAATTAAAAATTATTAGACGAAATCAAATTGCTTCTGGGCAGCCGCCTCGCTATACGGGAGTTTGGTCTGATGCTACTGAAAAAGAAGTAAAAGATGAACTGGATAAAGGAAATAAACCGGTATATAGATTTAGGATCCCCAAAGATAGCACAATCGAGTTCAAAGATTTAGTTAAGGGAGAGCAGTCTTTTTCTACTGACGATCTCGATGATTTTATTGTAAGAAAAAAAGATAGTACACCCACTTTCATGTTTGCGAATGCAATTGATGATTCTTTAATGGGGGTTGATCTTGTACTGAGAGGAGACGATCATCTTAGTAACACACCCAGACAAATAGCACTTCTTGAAGCACTAGGTCTCTCACTGCCAAGATATGCTCATGTTTCACTATTTACGGGTTCTGATGGAGCTCCTTTATCAAAAAGGAACGGCAGTATTTCAATTAATGATTTAAGAGAGCAAGGATATCTGCCTATTGCTGTTAGTAATTATCTTTCTAGAGTTGGCCATACCATAGTTGATAATGATCTAAAGACTCATAGTGAGTTAGCAAATGAATTCAAAATAGATAATATTTCCAGTTCACCAAGTAAATTCGATATGGATCAACTCCTCTATTGGCAAAAGAAAGCGGTTGAAGAATTGAATATCAATGAATGTAGTATTTGGCTGAAAGATTCCCTCGAAGGGTTGCCTGCTTCAGTTAATAACGAAAACTTTGTTGCTCTAATTAAAGATAACATTAATTTTCCCCATGAGGCTCAAGAGTATTTAAATAACTTATTCTTAACTCCATTGGCGCAAAGAGAGGAAATTATCAATATCATTAGGTCCGCTGGAAAGGAGTTCTACCTTCAAGCATGTGATGCTATACCATCTGAAATTCTAGACTGGAGTGAAACAACTAAAAATATTGGTTCTATAACTGGCAAGAAAGGAAAAGAACTATTCATGCCTTTAAGATGCGCAATTACCGGCCAAAATAAAGGCCCAGAACTGGATAGAGTTGTTAATTTGATTGGTACAGAGCACGTTCTAAAAAAATTAAAAGAGGCGTCTGAGCTGTGAAAGTTTTTAATACGTTATCTGGTAAGAAAGAAAATCTTGTACCTATAGAAGAAAATAAGATCAAGATATATGTTTGTGGGATGACAGTTTATGACGATACTCATATTGGTCATGCAAGAACCTTTATATCGTTTGACCTTATTGTCAGATATTTAAGAAGTATTAACTACGAAGTGCACTACATAAGGAATATAACTGATGTAGATGACAAAATTATAGCGAGAGCAGAAGAACTTAATATTTCTCCAAAAGAATTAACAGAAAAATATATAGATTCAATGAATGAGGATTTTATGTCATTGGGCATGATTGAACCTGATTCAGAGCCAAGGGCAACTGATAATATCGACTCCATTATTTCTCTAATCGAAATCCTCATAGAGAAAGGACACGCTTATGAAGGTGATTCAGATGTTTATTTTTCAGCTGAGTCTTTTGATTCTTATGGGAAATTATCGAGAAGAAACTTAGAAGATATGTTGGCGGGAGCAAGAGTTGATGTTGATACGGATAAGAAAAATCCTGCTGATTTTGTTCTTTGGAAAAAAAATACTGAGGGACTGAAGTGGGACTCGCCTTGGGGTGCTGGTAGACCAGGTTGGCACATTGAATGCTCAGCAATGAGCATGGATGCATTGGGTGAAACTTTTGATATTCATGGAGGAGGGTCTGATCTTAAGTTTCCTCATCACGAAAATGAGATTGCTCAGTCTGAATGTGTAACTGGTAAAGAGTTTGCCAAAGTATGGATGCATACGGGATCTCTAAGGATTGATAAAGAGAAAATGTCTAAATCTCTTAAGAATTTTGTAACAATAAAAGACGCTCTAGAGATTAATTCACCGGAGGTCTTGCGTCTCTTTTTGATTTCTAGTCATTACAGGAGCCCTCTAAATTATTCGGAAGTTGGATTGAATGAAGCAAAGAATTCTTTGGATAGGCTTTATAATTCTCTGCAAGATCTTGATTATGAAACAAAAGAATATTTTCAAACAAAATATTCTGATAAATTCCATAAAGCTATGGGAGATGACTTTAATACACCCTCAGCTATATCAGTTTTATTCGAAATTGCTAGACAAATTAATACCCTCAAGAAAAAAAATAAATTTGAAGAAGCATCTTTGTTGGCTAAAGAACTGGTTAGTCTCTCTAGTATTTTGGGACTACTTCAAGACAAAGCTAAAAATTACTTTACAGAAGGAATTGGTATCAGTGACGAAGAAATTGAAGGTTATATTTTGAAGAGAAACCAAGCAAGAAAAGAAAAAGATTTTGAACTATCAGACAAGATAAGAGATGAGCTTTTGGAGAAGGGCATAATTCTTGAAGACAAAGAATCCGGAACCACCTGGAAAAAAGCTTAATCTAAACCATCAAAGTTTTTTTAACATATGAACAATAACTACACTTGGAGTCTGCATCAGGAACTTCGTCTTTCATAAGAGTCTCTTTTAAATCATATAGTGTTGGTTCAACCCATGAATCATTGCCTTTGTAGGGTATGAGTTTCGTTTTAAATTCAAGCACATTATTGAATTCATCTTTCTCAGAAATACCATTGCAATAAACAAAATATCCGACGTCTGATACGTCAAATGAATTGCCTCTGAGCAACCATTGATAAAATTCTATTTGCCTTTTGTAACCTATTTGCCAGTCAGCATCGATACTGACTTCTCCTTTTTTGGAGGTTGCTTTGTAATCTACAACTATTAGTTGATTTGTTTCTGTATTGATCCATAAGTCATCTAAACCACCCCTTAAGATCAGATTAGTTTCTTTGTGAAATCGCTTAATTCCATGTCTCAATGACTCTCGCCATTCTTCAAGATCTGGGTGCTGATAAGGAAGAGCCTTGATTCTATTTTCAACCATAATAGGGTGAGGTTCCTGTTTCTCCCTGTAGGTATCAAATTCATTTTTTAAAAGTTCATCAACAGCATTATTTAGGTTAAAAGGAAACGAAGGCGGTCTAGCAATACCAATTTTATTTGTTAGATAAAAACATCTTTTGCATTCCAAGAAATTATCTATTCTTGACCGGCTGAATACAAAAGGTTCTTCTGACTTAGGATTGAATAATTTTGCTGGCATATATCAGTTAATACTATCACAATAAAAAAAGGCCCACTTTTTCAGTGGGCCTGATGTATGGCTCCCCGAGCTGGGCTCGAACCAGCGACCCAATGATTAACAGTCATTTGCTCTACCAACTGAGCTATCGGGGAATATAGTAATTATAACGCTTACAATCTCAGCGTATAATATTTTTTGTAAAAATATGTCAAAGAAATTCGATTTAGTATCAAACTATAAACCAGCTGGTGATCAACCAAAGGCTATAAATGAAATAGTAAAAGGTTTGAATGATGGGTTACTCAATCAAACACTTCTTGGTGTTACAGGATCAGGGAAGACATTCACGATGGCGAATGTAATTCAAGAAGTTCAAAGACCAGCAATCGTTATGGCACACAATAAGACCTTAGCTGCACAGTTGTATGGAGAGTTCAAAGAGTATTTTCCTAATAATGCTGTTGAGTATTTTGTTTCTTATTATGACTACTATCAACCCGAGGCTTATGTACCTACAACGGATATCTACATAGAAAAAGATGCTTCAATAAATGAACACATAGAACAAATGAGACTCTCTGCCACAAAGGCCATAATGGAAAGGAGAGATGTGGTTATTGTAGCTTCTGTGTCTGCTATTTATGGTTTGGGTGATCCTCAATCATATTTGCAAATGGTCCTTCATTTAGATAGGGGAGATGAAGTAGATCAAAGAACTCTTTTACGAAGACTTGCAGAACTGCAATACCAAAGAAATGAAGTTGAATTTAAAAGATCCATGTATAGAGTAAGAGGGGATGTTATAGATGTCTTTCCTGCTGATTCTGAGAAAGAAGCTCTTCGAATAGAGCTTTTTGGAAATGAAATAGAAGCATTAAAAATTTTTGATCCTTTAACTGGAGAAATATTTAGGGAAGTTCCTAGAATAACTATCTATCCTAAATCTCATTACGTCACATCAAGAGATAAAGTTCTTCAAGCGATAGAGTTTATAAAAGAAGAGCTTAAACATCGCTTAGACTATTTAAGGAAAGAAAATAAGTTGGTTGAAGCTCAAAGACTTGAAGAGAGAACAAAATATGATATCGAGATGCTCAAAGAGCTAGGATTTTGTTCAGGAATAGAAAATTATTCTAGATTTTTATCAGATAGACAGCCTGGAGAGCCACCACCAACACTGTATGAATATTTACCACAAGATGCCTTAGTCTTCATTGACGAGTCTCACGTATCCTTGCCTCAGTTAGGTGGAATGTACAGAGGTGACAGATCAAGAAAGCAAACTTTAGTTGATTATGGTTTCAGATTACCTGTTGCTTTAGATAATCGTCCTCTTAGATTTGATGAATGGGAGAAACTTTCAGGTCAAAGAATATTTCTTTCTGCAACCCCCTCAAAATATGAAATAGAAAATTCGGGGAGTATTACTGAGCTTGTTGCCAGACCAACCGGACTCACTGATCCACAAGTAGAAATTAGGCCTGCTACCCACCAAGTAGACGATCTTCAAGAAGAAATTAATCAGATTGTAGGAAAAGGAGATCGAGTTCTTGTAACTGTCCTGACTAAAAGAATGGCAGAGGATTTAACAGAATATTTAGACGAAAATGGAACAAAGGTTCGATATCTTCATTCTGATATTGATACAGTAGAGAGGGTAGAAATCATAAGAGATTTGAGACTTGGAGCATTTGATGTGTTGGTTGGTATCAATCTTTTGAGAGAGGGATTAGATATTCCTGAGGTTGCTTTAGTGGCAATTCTTGATGCAGATAAAGAGGGCTTTCTGAGATCTGAAAGCTCCCTTATTCAAACTATAGGACGTGCTGCAAGACATATAGAAGGAAAGGCCATTCTTTATGCAGATAAGATAACCGGATCTATGGAAAGAGCTATTGAAGAGACTGATAGAAGAAGAGACATACAAGAGGCCTTTAACATTAAACACTCCATAAAGCCTAAAGGTATCAAAAAAGGCATTGGAGATATTATGGAAGGCGCTAGATCTGTTAAGGGTAAGTCTAAGTCAAGAAGGAAGCTAGATAATTTACGAGATATAGAATTTGATCCAATTGAAAGTTTTGATGATCCTGAAAAAGTTAAAAAAGAAATTATCAGACTCGAAGACCAAATGTATAAATATGCTAAAAATCTTGAGTTTGAGGAGGCAGCAAGCTACAGAGATAGAGTGGAAGAACTAAAGCAGAAATTACTCATTAGCTAAAACCAGTAACTCCTCCTCTTTGTATAGGATAGACAGAGTTTTATAGTAAAGGCCAATATTTTTAACATATTTCATTACTTGATCATGTTTAACAAATTCTTCAGATTCTCTACCATAACGGTCTTTTAAAATATCTTCTAAAACTAAAGAAACCTCTGACCAATCATTAGGATCAAGGTTTTTAGATTTGGCAAGGCCTCTAGCCAGTTCTAGATTTCTATAACCAAGATTGTACGCAGCTAAAGACATCCAAATTTTATCTAATTTGGACATTTCGCTTGGAAGCCTGTTCATCGTTTTTTGGAAATAGTTTGCACCTCCAAATATACTATCTTCAGGATTAGTTCTTCTATTAATTCCCATTTCTTTTGCAGTCTTTTGTGTAAGCATCATCATTCCTCTTACTCCAGTATCAGAAATTGCTTTTGGGTTCCAATGTGATTCCTGATAACTTATTGCAGCAATAAGACTCCAATGAACATCAATACCTTCTGCGGCCTCTTCAAAAAGCAATTTGTATTTTGGTAGTCTGGTATTTGTTCTTTCTAAAAAAGTAGTTAAACCCGGTTTATCTTCTTGCCAGTAAAATTCGAGTTCCTCCATGAAGAAAGTTTTCTCTTGATCAGAGTAAGATTTAAGTACTGGAGCTTCTAAGCTTAGAACTGTTAATACACTCAGAAAAAATATAAAAGAATATCTAAATTTTAGATAGCTAAACATGATTCCCCCAATTTTTTCGCATTCTATGTGAAAAATATGATTTTTCCATCACCTAGGTCTAATAATTGATAAATACACAACATATAGTGGCTTTTTATGAGGAAAACCACAAGATAAGCTATTTACTTAACTTTTGCTTTTATTACAATGTCAAGCAACTTTAATGAACTCAAAAATAGAAGTTTCGCAAAATATCGTTGCCATACTAGGCTCTGAAACTTCCTCTGAATTTAGATTAAACAGAATAAGAGAATCTTTATCTTTAGATAAATCTAGCGTTGTAAATGCTAGAGAAATTTATTTTCTTAAATTACGAAAAGATTCGTCACATGTCTCTGAAGAAGATTATAAACAATTGTCTGATTTGCTTGTTGGAAGTGATGCTCAGGACATTAAGGACAAAAGCTTCTTTCTGTTAACTCCTAGGATAGGAACCATTTCTCCATGGTCATCTAAAGCTACAGAAATAATTAGAAATTGCGGTATAGATTTCGTAGAGAGAGTAGAGCGGGGATTGTATTATTCTTTTACAAAGAAAATTCAGGCTACAGAGTTACTTAGAATGGGTAATATTTTGTCAGACAGGATGACTCAGAATATTATTCTCAACCTTGAAGAAATACCTCAACTCTTTTCCAATCTTGAACCAGGCTTGGTACAAAGTATTGATATAACCTCCACAAAAATAAATGCCTTGCAGAAAGCCAATACAGAATTGGGCCTTGCTCTAAATCAAGAAGAAATTGCTTATTTGTATGAGAGCTATGCAAAAACAAATAAAGACCCTACGGATGCTGAACTGATGATGTTCGCCCAAGCTAATTCAGAACATTGTAGACATAAAATCTTCAATGCAGATTGGACTATTGATGGAGAACCAAATTCTAAGAGCTTATTTGATATGATCCGAAATACGCACAAGAATTTTCCAGACGGTGTTATTTCTGCATATGAAGATAATGCAGCAATACTTAAGGGTCACATGGGAAAAAGATTTTTTCCTAGAGATGGTAAATACATCCTCTCTGAAGAAGAGATTAATCTTGTAATAAAGGTAGAAACCCATAATCACCCAACAGCAATTTCACCTTTCTCTGGAGCTTCTACAGGTTCAGGAGGTGAAATCAGAGACGAGGGAGCAACTGGAATTGGAGCAAAACCAAAAGCGGGATTAGCAGGTTTTTCAGTATCTAATCTGCGTATTCCAAATTTAAAAGAAAGATGGGAATTTAAAGAGGATAAACCAGATCGGATAGCTTCTCCATTAGAGATAATGTTAGATGCACCTATTGGAGCTGCTTCTTTTAATAACGAATTCGGGAGACCCAACATCTTAGGATATTTTAGATCTTTTGAATCAAAAAACTCAGTCAATCACTTTGGTTATCACAAACCAATAATGTTGGCTGGAGGTCTAGGAAATATTAAAACCGAACATGCATTGAAGAAAGAAGTACCCATTGGCTCAAAACTAGTAGTTTTAGGCGGTCCTGCAATGCTAATAGGATTGGGCGGAGGTTCGGCTTCTTCTCTCTCTTCCGGCGAGGGAGATTCGGATTTAGATTATGCTTCCGTTCAAAGAGAAAACCCAGAAATGGAGCGTAGATGCCAAGAGGTTTTAGATAGATGCTGGCAGGATAAAAATAATCCAATTTTATTTATTCATGATGTAGGTGCAGGCGGTTTATCAAATGCTATTCCCGAACTTGTAAAAGATAGTGGACATGGAGGTTTAATAAATTTGAGGGATATACCTAACTCTGAACCGGGAATGACTCCAATGGAAATATGGTGCAATGAGTCTCAAGAAAGGTATGTTTTGGCTATTTCAGAAGAAAATCTTGAGAAGTTTTCAAATTTCTGTGAACGTGAAAGATGTCCATACTCAGTTGTTGGTGAAATAACTAAAGGAAATCATCTGGAAGTATATGATTCTTATTTTGATAATTATCCTATTAGCCTTTCTTTAGAAGTTCTTTTTGGCAAGCCGCCGAAAACACACATATCTTTTGAAAATAAATCCGAAAGGTCTCAACCACTTAAATTGCCCGATGAAGTATCTAATGAGGTTGTATATGAAGTCTTGAGACATCCCACTGTGGCCAGTAAGACATTTCTCATAACCATAGGTGATAGATCTATCACAGGTTTAATAGCAAGGGATCAAATGGTTGGGCCTTGGCAAGTTCCGGTTTCTGATTACGGTTTATGTAAGACAAGTTTTTCTGGACTATCTGGAGAGGCCATGGCTATGGGAGAGAGGACTCCACTTTCATTGATAAGCTCCAAGGCTGCAGCCAAAATTTCTGTTGCTGAGGTTGTAACTAATATTTTGCCTTCAGGAATATCTAGTCTTTCAGATATTAAATTATCTGCAAACTGGATGGGTTCTCCAGGTAAATTAGAGGGGAATAAAGATCTATTTGAAGCCGTGGAATCTGTTGGAATGGATTTATGTCCCGAATGGAACATGGCGATACCGGTTGGAAAAGACTCTCTATCTATGTCTACAGAATGGAGTAAAAATGGAGAGGATAAACTAGTAGTATCACCTCTCTCATTAATTGTTTCTGGTTTTGCTCCTATTCAAGATATATCTATTGCTGTTACTCCAGAATTAAAGAAAAGGGAAAAATCTTCATTACTTTTTATAGATCTAGCAAAAGGCCATACTAGATTGGGGGGTAGTATCCTAGCTCAATTAAATAATCAGCTTGGTGGGAAGTCACCCGATGTCGAGTGTGAAAAAGAGATGCCAGCTTTTGTTGATTCAATTCATAAACTGTTGTCTCACAGAAAGATACTTGCTTACCATGATCGTTCTGATGGTGGTTTAATTACAACTCTTGCTGAAATGTCATTTGCTGGAAGATTGGGTTTAAAAATTAACCTAGATTCAGCTATAAAAGATGAAGGGGCCTTAATAAAATTTCTCTTCAACGAGGAATTAGGAGTAGTAATACAAGTTTTAGATGAAGATCTAGATTACGTTCAGGAAGCTTTACGCGATACTGGTTTAGACGAATTTGTTCACAATATAGGTTCTTTATCAGACTCAGCAGACATAGCGATCAATTTTCAAGAAGAGAATTTACTTTCTCTACCTATAAAAGACCTGTTACAAAATTGGAATAGGGTAAGTTATGAGATCCAATCCTTGAGAGATAACCCGGATACTGCAAAAGCTGAATACATTAATGATACTAAAATTAAGAATCCCGGATTAAGCCCTAAAATAACCTTTTCTGTACCTGAGAAAATTGATTTGAATAGTTCTAGGCCTAGGATAGCGATTTTCAGAGAGCAAGGAGTTAATGGTCAAAATGAGATGGCCGCAGCTTTCCATGAAGTAGGGTTTGATTGCATAGATGTCCATATGACCGACTTAATAGACAAAAGACATAACCTGCAAGACTTTCAAGGTCTGGTGGCTTGCGGGGGATTTTCTTATGGCGATGTCCTTGGAGCAGGAGGGGGTTGGGCAAATAGTATTTTATTTAATGATGAGCTAAGAAATCAATTTGGTGATTTCTTTCAAAATGAGAATGTTTTTTCATTAGGAGTCTGTAATGGTTGTCAGATGCTATCTCAATTGAGAGGTTTGATCCCCGGAACTGATAATTGGCCAAGCTTTAAAAGAAATACCTCAGAGAAGTTCGAAGCTAGGTTAGTACAAGTTATTGTAAAGGATTCACCTTCCATACTATTTAAAGGCATGAAGGGTTCAGTTATACCAGTCCCAGTTGCTCATGGTGAAGGCAGAGTAGAGGCTTCGAATGAGTCATTAAAAAACTTAGACAAAAAATTTACTACTATTTCTTATGCAGACTGCTTTGGAGAAGATACTGAGACCTATCCCTTAAATCCTAATGGTTCTCCTCATGGGATTGCAGGAGTAACGAATGAAAACGGAAGAGTTACTATCATGATGCCTCATCCGGAAAGAGCTTTTTTGAACGATCAATATTCTTGGTGTCCAGAAGACTGGTTAAATTATAGCCCTTGGATAAAGTTATTTCAGAACGCGAAAGATTTTATTGATTAAGTTTATTTCTTTCGTTCTATAGTGTGGGTCGTAAGGGGAAATTCACCTTTTTTCAGGTCCGAAAAGAAATTCTTAAGAACTATAGGTACAAATGGAAAAGCAAGTTCTTCCCAGGGTATCTCATCTTCTTTAAAAAACTGTACCTCAAGACTTTCTGTAGTTGGAGCGTAGTCATTAGAAACAACATTTGCACGATATAACATATAAACCTGATTGATTTGTGGAACATTAAATATTGCATAGAGATCTTTCATTTCAACTTCGGTATTTGTTTCTTCCAAAGTCTCTCTAAATGCACCTTGGGCAACAGTTTCGCCATTTTCAAGAAAACCTCCTGGAAGAGTCCATTTTCCATATCTAGGCTCAATACCTCTTTTACATAACAGGACTGAAGAGTCTTTAAAGGGTATAGTTCCTACAATAATCTTGGGATTTGAGTAGTGGATGGTACCGCAATTCTCACAACAGTCTCTTTCTCTATTATCACCCTCTGGTATCTTTTTTACCGTTAGTGATCCGCATACGCTGCAGTATTTCATTTTCTTATTTTATTTCGATTTAAGGCGCCGGAAGTATAAACTATCTTCAAAAAGATATTACATTTATTGATGTTAGATAAAATTACGGACAAAATTCAAACTTATTCCGGAAAACCTCCTGTAGCAGAGTTAAGAAAAGCAGCTGTTCTTATAGCAGTTACGGATTCTAAAGACCCTGAACTTATTTATACCCTTCGATCTAATAAGGTTGGATCTCACGGAGGAGAGGTTTCCTTTCCTGGAGGTATGTACGAAGAACAGGATGATTCTCTTGAGAATACTGCTTTAAGGGAATCAGAGGAAGAGACTGGTTTAGATAGGAAGAAAGTAGAAATTCTAGGTCCCATAGATACAGTTGTCTCTAGATTTAATATTAGTGTTACTCCTTATGTAGGAGTAGTTCCACACGACATAGAGCTAAATGATAATTCTGATGAAATAGAAGCTTGTTTTAGAGTCCCTCTATCATTTCTTTTAAGAGACGAAAGGCACAGAAATGATGAAATAAATAGGAATGGAGATATTTTTTTTATGCCTGCCTATGAATATAACTCTTATATAATATGGGGGCTAACCGCAATGATGACTGTAGATTTTTTAAACATAGCTTTAGATGCTGGAATAGATCTTAAATCAAAAGGTAATTAATAAAGGGGAATAGAATGCTTTATAGATTAGGAGAACATGAACCTATCACTGATGGTGAATTTTATGTAGCAGATTCAGCAACAGTTCTTGGTAAAGTGAGACTATGCGAAAATGCCAGTGTATGGTTTGGGGCTGTTTTGAGAGGTGACACTGAACTAATTACAATTGGAGAGGGTTCAAATGTTCAAGATTGCTCTGTATTGCATACAGATTTAGGATTTCCATTAGACATTGGAAAAGACGTAACAATTGGCCACAAAGTAATGTTACATGGTTGCACTATTGGAGATGGAAGTTTGATAGGTATAAATTCTGTAGTTCTAAATGGAGCAAAAATTGGAAAAGGGTGCCTAATAGGAGCTAACGCTCTAGTCACCGAAGGAATGGAAATACCTGATGGTTCATTAGTATTGGGCTCTCCAGGAAAAATCAAAGGAGAGTTAAATGAAGATCAGAAACAAGGTCTAATTCTTTCAGCAAAACATTACGTGCAAAATTCTAAAAGGTTCAAAGAGGAACTTGAATTAATGGAGAAATAAATATGAAGACTCAAGAAATAAATTATCAATGCGGCGATCAGGAATACAGAGCCTTCGTGGCTAACCCAGAGAAAGAATCTGCTCCTCTAATCCTGATAGCACCTTCATGGGCTGGAAGAGATGATTTTGTAGAAAAAAAAGCTATTGAACTTGCAGAAGAGGGTTATGTGGCAATGGCAGTAGATATGTATGGAGACGCTAAAGTAGGAACCTCAACTGAAGAAAATCAATCTTTGATGACTCCTCTTGTAGAAGATAGAGAGAAATTAAAATCTGTCATCAATTCTGCTTTAGAAGCAGGTAAAGAAATCGAAGGAGTAGATTCAAGTAAGATAGCAGCTATCGGTTATTGTTTTGGTGGTTTGGTCGTCTTGGATCTTGCCAGATCAGGATCAGATATTAATGGAGTCGTAAGTTTTCATGGGCTCCTAATGGGTTCAGATATTGCAGATAACGGCATAAAGGCTAAAGTTCTCGTTTTGCATGGAGAAAGAGATCCAATGGTACCCTTATCAATGGTTGACGACTTTCAAAAAGAGATGACAGAAGCAGAAGCTGATTGGCAACTCCATAGCTATGGAAATACTTACCACGCCTTTACTAATCAAGAGGCAAATGATCCCAATTTGGGCACTCAGTATAATGAAAATGCTGACAGAAGATCTTGGCAGTCGATGATGAATTTTTTTGCTGAAATATTCTGATAGAAGCATATGCTCTCTACTGACGAGATAAGAAAAATCTACTTAGACTTCTTTCAAGAGAAAGAACATACTCTTGTAGAAAGTGCCTCTCTTGTTCCAATTAATGACCCAACATTGCTATTTACTAATGCGGGTATGGTTCCTTTTAAAGACTTACTATTGGGTGTTGAAAATAGAAGTTATACTCGCGCTGTTAGTTCCCAAAGATGTATTAGAGCCGGAGGGAAACATAATGATCTTGATAACGTAGGCTATACCGCAAGACACCATACTTTCTTTGAAATGCTTGGAAACTTTAGTTTCGGAGATTATTTTAAAGAGGACGCAATTTTATTTGCTTGGGAATTATTAACCCAAAGATACAAAATCTCTCCGGAAAAGTTATGGATCACTGTTCACGAAAGTGATGATGAGTCAGAAGATATATGGATAAATAAAGTTGGAGTTGATCCTGCGAGAGTTTCTAGATTAGATGACGAAGAAAATTTTTGGACTATGGGAGATACTGGTCCGTGCGGTCCCTGCAGCGAAATCTATTATGATCACGGCGACCATCTTGAAGGAGATCCTCCTAAATTAGGAAATGAACCAGGAGATAGATTTGTAGAGATCTGGAATCTTGTATTTACTCAATTTGATAGAAGTAAAGATGGTAGTTTAAGTCCTCTTCCGAATCCTTGTGTTGATACAGGAATGGGCTTGGAAAGAATGGCAGCTGTCCTACAAAATGAAAACAATAATTATGATACTGATATTCTGAAGTCTATAGTCCAAGAAGCGGCAAAACTTAGTGGAGAGAATGACCTAACAAACCCCTCGCTAAGAGTAATATCAGATCATTTAAGAGCCTCTTCGTTCCTGATTGCAGATGGCGTTGTGCCTTCTAATGAAGGAAGAGGATATGTCTTGCGCAGAATTATAAGACGCGGCCTTAGACATGCTCACAAACTTGGAATGAAAGATGGAATTCTCTCTAAGCTCGCACATATTTTGGAAGAAAAAATGGGTATTGCTTACCCCTTACTTGTAAAAAACTCAGATATTATTAAAGCTAATTTACTTAAAGAGGAAGAACAGTTTTCCACTACTTTAGAGCAGGGTATGCAATTACTTGAATCTGCAGTTGAGGACTTAAAAGACAACGAAATTCCAGGTGATATCGTTTTCAAACTTTACGATACTTATGGATTTCCTGTAGATATGACTGCTGATTTTGCACGCGAAAGGGATCTAATAGTTGATTTAGACGAATACGAAGCCTTAATGCTGGAACAAAAAGAAAGAGCTAGATCATCGAGCAACTTCAACACACTCATCCCAGAATCTTTAAACATCGAAGGCGAAACTGCCTTCTTAGGATACGATACCGATTCAACATCCTCGAAGATAGTAGAGATTATTTCTAGCTCCGAAGAAGGTAATAAGGATGAATTACGAGAAGGGGAAGAAGGACTCATACTTCTTGATGAGACCCCATTTTATGCTGAGTCTGGAGGTCAAGTAGGAGATAAAGGATTTATTCAGTCTGATAATTCACTTTTCGAAGTTCATGATACCCAAAAAAAGGGAGATCAATTTCTTCATCTAGGCCATGTTAAATCAGGAGTTTTTAATAAAAATGATTCTGTAACAGCTGAAATTAACACAACCCACAGAAATAGAATAAAAAGCAATCACAGTGCAACTCACCTATTGCACTCTGCTCTTAGAAGTGTGTTGGGTGATCATGTAGAGCAAAAGGGTTCTTTGGTTGAAGAATCTAGATTGAGATTTGATTTTGCTCATAATAATTCTATTCAAACTGATGACCTCGAAGCCATAGAAGATCTGATTAATTCAGAAATAACAAAAGATCTAGAGTCGATAACTGAAGTACTTCCAATAAATGAAGCTATGGAGAGAGGTGCCGTTGCATTTTTTGGAGATAAGTATGGAGATGAAGTTAGGGTTCTCAATATAGGAAACGGTTTTTCTATTGAGCTTTGCGGGGGTACTCACGTAGACAGAACAGGTGAAATAGGTGTGATGAAGATCATATCTGAATCTGGAATTTCTGCTGGAGTCAGAAGGATTGAAGCCGTAACAGGTGATGGTGCTAATTTCTTATTAGATGAGTTGGAGCAAGAATACTCGGCCATTAGCAACGAACTTCTAGTTGACGATTTCGACTCCAGGGATGGTGTTGAGGTTTTAAATTATATTCGCTTTTTAGAAGACGAAATCTCCGCTTATTCAAAAATTCTTAATTGCTCTAATGACCAGGTTTTAAAAAAAATCACTCAAATTAAAGAAGAAAATATTGAGTTAAATAAAGTCTTAGGAAATCAGACTTCTGAATTTAAGACATTCGAAAATTGTATTGATGCCTTGGAGGGTTTAGTAGCTTTGAATAAGTCATTACTAAGAGAGTCAAAAGAAATCCAATCACAGGACATTGGATCATCAGTAGAAAGTCTCATCAGTAATTCACTTGCAGTTGAAGGTTATGAATTAATAACAAATATATTTGAAGGAATCGATGCAAAAGAACTCAGAGAAATAGCCGACAGATTAAGAAATAAAAGCCCCAACACCATAATAGCTCTGATTTCAATCACTGATGACAAAGCACCGACAATCGTAGCCTGTTCAAAGGATGTCGATATTGATGCCAGAGAAATAATGAAACATTTAATTAATCAATTAGGTGGAAGTGGAGGAGGAAGACCAGACTTCGCTCAAGGTGGGGTAGATAATACCGATGATTTAGATATGGCTTTAACTTCAGTAGCCGACTTAATTGTTTCTTTAACTAATCAATAAGATAGAATACTCGCCTTTTTTATGGGCAAATTAATAGTAAAAAAATTTGGAGGTACTTCTGTTGCTGATGCTGAACGCATTGAAGCAGTGGCTGATAATGTTGAAGCTGAAATCCAAAAAGGCAATAAAGTCACTGTGGTTTTATCGGCAATGGGTAAAAGTACTGATAATCTAATTGATTTAGCAAAAGAGATTAATCCTGAACCTGATCTAAGAGAATATGATGCCTTGGTCTCTACTGGAGAGCAGATTTCTGTTGCTTTGTTGGCTATGGCTCTCCTTAAAAGAGGCATAAAAGGTAAATCTTATACTGCTTATCAATTGGGTATTAAAACAAACTCAAGTCATAGCAGAGCCAGAATCCTAGATGTTGAAGTAAGTAAGATAACTTCAGAACTTGATGAAGGTGTTGTGCCTGTAATTACTGGCTTTCAGGGAATGAATGAATTAGGTGATATTACAACATTAGGCAGAGGTGGTTCTGACACAACAGGCGTTGCTCTTGCTGTAGCCTTAAAAGCAGATGAATGCCAAATATATACCGATGTCGATGGAGTTTTTACAACTGATCCTAGGGTTTGTGAAAAAGCAAGATTATTGAAAGAGGTAAGTTTTGAAGAAATGTTAGAATTATCAAGTTCAGGAGCAAAAGTTCTTCAGTTAAGGGCCGTTGAATATGCAAGTAAATTTAATTTACCGCTACGTGTTCTGTCTAGTTTTCAAGAAGGTGAAGGCACATTAGTTCAAGAGGAGAAAAATATTATGGAAAGACCAATTGTTTCTGGGATAAGCAGTATAGATTCTGAAGCAAAACTTACTATTAGGGGTGTTCCTGATGTACCAGGTGTTGCTGCAAAGATCTTGAGCCCAATTAGCGAGGCTGGAATTGAAGTTGATGTAATCGTCCAAAATATTAGTGCAGATAATAACACTGACTTCACATTCACAGTTGATAAAAGTGATGCTAAAAAAGCTGAAGACATTCTCCAAAAAACATCTCAGACATTGGGAGGGGGATCAATCGAGGTTGATGATGAGATAGCCAAAATAAGCATTGTAGGTAGAGGAATGAGAGCTCACGCTGGAGTTGCTAGTAAGATGTTTCAGACTTTGGCGAAAAATGAAATTAACATTTCAATGATTACAACCTCTGAGATAAAAATATCTGTAGTAATTAAAAAGGATGAAATGACAAAAGCAGTTAAGGCCCTCCACAATGCTTTTGACTTAGATAAAGAGCTAGATACTTAATGGATGCAATCGTTGCATCCTTCGGTTTAGAAGAAGGTCTTCTAAGAGGCTTCGTTTTTGGTTTAGTTCATGTAGGTATCTTAATTATTGGCTATTACTCTGGTTGGAGTATAAATCGACTTCTTAAGAGAACATCTAACGGACACATAGCTGGAATAGTGGGGGCGGTTATAGCCCATGTACTTGCAGATCTTATAGCGTCTCTTCTTGACCCGACTATGAGATCAGCTGCATTAGGAATAGTTTTGGGAGGTATCGTGCCTTTATTATTTATTCCTATTCTTGAGAAATATGTCACTAAGAGTGATGCACATATTATGGTGGGTGATCATGAAGATATTGAAAATGATCTAAAATCTCATTAACACTGACTCTGCTCACTTCTAACTAGTAACCTAAATATTATAAAAGTATTGCACTTGAGAATGATTCTCATCTATAATGAGAATCATTATCGATCTAATAATCATTCTCATTTACAAAATATGATTCTTGGAACTTATGTATAAACTTTAAGGGAGTAAAAAATGGTTCGATTTGTAAGAACTTTTTTCCAAGGGATAGCTATTTCCTCTCTAGCTTTTTCGGCTAGTTTGTATTCTGATGAAGCTATAGAAGAAATTGTTGTTAAAGGTAAAGTACTTTATTCAGATCAAGTTAAAGCACTTAAAACACCTACAGCTATTATTGATGTACCACAAAGTCTGTCTATCGTTACTGATGATGACATTCGAAAACAGGGTATCAGAGAAATAGCTGACATAGTGCGTTATACGTCTGGTGTTAATACCTCACAAGGTGAAGGTCATAGGGACTCAGTTGTATTTAGAGGTGTCAGGTCCACAGCTGATTTTTATCAAGATGGTGCGAGAGATGATGTTCAATATTACCGCTCTCTTTACAATGTTGATCAAGTTGAAATCCTGAGAGGACCAAATGCTCTTTTATTTGGAAGAGGTGGAACAGGTGGAATTATTAATCGTGTAACAAAGAAAGCTCAAATTGGAGAACAGTTTGGTTCATTTGATATAGGTGCTGATGATTTTGGAGCATTTGATTTTGCAGCTGATTACAATACTTCGACTGGTGATAATACAGCTTTACGTTTTAACTTACACACTGACAGCCTAGAAAATCATCGTGATTTGTACGATGGTGATCGTATTGGATTCAATCCAACAGTTAAAATTAAAATGAGTGAAACTACTACTTTAGATCTATCTTATGAATACGCCGATCATGAAAGATTTATTGATAGGGGTATACCAACTGCTAACGGCAAACCAGTTGAAGCACTGAAGGATATAGTGTTCGGGACTTCAGATATCAATATCACCACTCTTGAAGCTGATATCTTCAGAGGGACCCTAACAACTGATTTCTCAGATACCTCAAAAGGAATCTTTTCAGTCACATCCAGCGAGTTTGAAAAGATGTATCAAAACCTGTATGCCTCAGGGTACGATTTAGATGCTAATGTAGTTACGCTCGATGGTTACAGAGATCCAACAGAACGTGAGAATCTGATAATTTCTGCTAACTTGGTAAATGAAATCCAAATTGGAGGAGCCACTCATACACTCTTAATAGGTGCTGAAATAGTCGATACTGATAATAAAAATGTTAGATATGACACTTACTGGTCAACAACAGAAAAAGATAAAGAATCTTTTAATGTTTCTAGACCTCTTAATATAGCTACGAATTCAGCTGGAGTTGCTACTAGTGTTGACTTCACTACTAAGCTGAAAAGCAGCACTACTACTGACATAGAAGTGACGTCAATATATATCCAAGATCAAATTGATCTTTCTGATAATTTGATAGTACTTTTAGGAGGCCGTTTAGATCAATTTGATATAACAGTCGACGATATTAAGGCTGGATCATCGCAATCTAGAGAAGATGATGAATTTTCTCCTAGAGCAGGAATTATATTCAAGCCCCAAGATAATGTGTCTTTATACTTGAGTTACAGTGAAAGTTTCTTACCTAGATCAGGTGAGCAGTACAAAAAGCTAACTGCTAGCTCCGCAGCTTTAGATCCTGATGTATATGAAAGCTCTGAAGTTGGTGTTAACTGGGATATTACTCCTGACCTAAGCTTAAGAGCGAGTTACTTTGATAGTGAACAAACTATAGCTACACGTGATGAATCTGGAGAAGGTGCTGAAATAGTTGGACTTCAAGTAGATGGAATTGAGCTCGAAGTTAAAGGGCAAGTTAGCGATCAGCTATTTGTTTCCTTCGGTTACAGCAATATGGATGGTGAGACAAGTTCGGGTGGAGAGCCAAGAGAGATTCCTGAAAACACAATGTCTTTATGGACTACATACCAAGTTAATGACAAGTTTGGATATGGCTTAGGTGTTACTAGACAAGGAGAGTCAAATATTAGTAACAACAAACCTGGATTAGTTTTACCTGACTATACAAGAGTCGACTTTGCGGCTTACTACGATGTTTCTGAAGATCTTACTGTGAGATTGAATATAGAAAACATCACTGATGAAGTTTACTTCCCACATTCGCACAGCACGCATCAAGCGTCAGTAGGAGAGGAAGTTAATGCAAGATTATCGATTACTAGAAGATTCTAATAAGTAATTGATTTGTAATAGTGCAGCTGACAGAAGCATTTTTAGAAGATTAGATGTTACTGTCAGGCGCCCAAGAACGAGTCCCAAGCTCAGCGGGCTCGTTCTAACCTAGTCGGAATCTGTTACAGACTATAAATATTAACGGATTAATCACACCCCTCCCCACAGGTTGATTAAGAAAGGGATCTTGAGACTTTTAAGGTCCCTTTTATCTTTTTGAAGCATTAACTAAGAAGTCTACCCAAGATTCTTCATCGTTAAGGCAAGGTATATAGTTAAAAGACTTTCCTCCTGCTTCCAAAAAGGTTTCTCTTCCACGGATATTCATCTCTTCAAGCGTCTCTAGGTTATCAGTTACAAAAGCTGGACAAACAACATCTAAATTTTTTACACCTTCTCCTGCAAGTCTTACTAACTCCTTGTCTGTAAAAGGTTGTATCCACCCAGGACCTATTCTTGATTGGAAAGATATTCCCCATTCATCTTCTTTGAGCTCCAATTGCTTTGCGCAAAGCCTAGAAGTTTCAATGACTTGAGCCTTGTAACAAAAAGGTTTTGCTTTAGATTCCATATCGCAACAATTTTCTACTTTCAAGCAATGGTTTTGAGTAGGATCTGTTTTTAACAAGTGCCTATTGGGTATGCCGTGGTAACTAAATAACAAGAAATCGCTTTCTGATTGCCTGTTACTGCTTATGACATTGCTTAGACTGGAAATATATTCTTGTTCACTGTAAAAGGCCTCAATAAAATTGAGTTTAAGATCAAGCTCAAGCTCATTTTCAATCCTTTTAACCTCTTTTTCAGTAGTTAACACAGTAGACATTGCGTAATGAGGATAGAGAGGAACCACAAAAATTTCAGAGCATCCCTTTTTTTTGAGATTGATTAATCCTTCTTCAATACTTGGAAATTGATACCTCATGGACACTTCAACCGGGATATTTAACTTGGAGCTTACTTTATCACCCAATGTAAGTGTGTCATTAATCAAAGGAGAACCTTTCTCTGTCCAAATTTCGGAGTAAGCTTCTCTAGTATTTTTATATCTAGACGGAATAATTATCCAATTTACGAGTATTTGTTGAAGAAATTTAGGATAATCAATTACAAGATCATCCGATAAAAACTCTTTTAAATATTCCTTTATTGATTCTAGTTCGAGATCTTTAGGAGAGCCCAAATTAATGAGGAGAATTCCTTTCATGACCTTAATTATAAGTAAATTTTCTTGTGAAGAGGCTAATTTATGACTTGTTTATATAGTAAAATAAGCATTGAGAGTATATTTTGGATACATTAACAGCAATACAAACTAGAAATTCTATCCCACACCTAGAAGATCCTGCCCCAACTCATGAGCAGATGTCTGAAGTTTATAAAGGAGCATTGAGAGCTCCCGATCACGCAAGACTACGACCCTGGAAGTTTATCGAAGTAAGAGGTGAAGCCAGAGAGAGACTTGGAAATATCTTTTTAGAAACTGCTAATTCTCTCAATCAAGATTTAACGGATGCGGAAGTAGAAAAACTACTTAAAGCTCCTTTTAGAGCTCCAATGGTTATTATTCTGGCCGCAGACGTAAAGTATCATCCTAAGGTACCTGAAATAGAACAAATAATATCGCTTGGAACGGCAGCCCAAAACATCTTGCTAGGATTGCATGATATGGGTTTCTCTGCCGTGTGGAGAACTGGTCAAATGGCATTTAATCCTGAAATTACAAAACATTTAGGTTTGCAAGAAAACTTTCAAATTATTGGATATCTATATGTAGGAACTTCAATGGGTAAAGAGAAGCCATTGCCGGAACATAATTTAGATGATTTCCTTGAGGTTTGGGAGTAATTTACACCTCTAAATAAACTTCCCTAAGTTGTTTTTTTCCTCTAGAGTAACTAGAACATACATAATACAGGGAGAAAATTATGTCTTTGAGATACTTACTTATACTTTCTTTTTTATCATTTCCTTCATTTTCTTTTGCTGCAGACGATGAGTCATCTGTTTTTGATGAGGTTGTTGTAACAGCTAGACAAAGAGAGGAAACAGCTCAATCTGTACCCATTCCAATTACTGCTTTAGGTGGCGATCAAATTGAAGCGAGAAATATCACAGAGATTGCCGACATAACTAAGTTGACGCCTAACATGAACTTTGAAGCTCAAGGCATTAACTCTACTGTTACTAATGTGTTTTTAAGAGGTATAGGTCAAACCAATTGGTCCGAAACTCAAGACCCTAAAATAGGCATTTATATAGATGGTGTTTATCTAAGTCGTCCGCAAGGTGGAATGGTAGACCTGATAGACGTTGAACGTGTTGAGGTACTGAGGGGGCCTCAAGGTACTTTATTCGGCCGAAATACTACCGCAGGGTTGGTTCACATAATAACGAAAGCTCCAACAGAAGATTTTGAGGGTTTTGTAAATGTAGGTTTTGGTACCGAAGGTCATAGAGTTTTGAGAGGTGTGGTAAATGTTCCGCTTTCAGATAGGTTCTCTTCAAGATTTGCTGTTATGTCAAAAGAGACAGATGGCTTTATGAAAAATCAAATTACTGGAAATTATCAAGGTAACGAAGACTCTCAATCAATCAGAGCATCTTTTCAGTACTCCGGTGATGCTTACAATGCAAGATTCACTTACGATCACTTCGAATCGGATGAACTTGCAACTTTATCGAGTTGTCGTTTTATAAATCCTGAAAATGGAGCTTTAGCGACTGGATTTGGTGCAGTTGCTTATCTAGCAGGAACATATGCCACAATGGTTAAGAACTGTAATGAAACTGGATATGGGCTTGGAAGAGATAACAATCCCAATCAGAATGTAACTTCAGAAACCGATTCATATACCTTAACTCAAACTCTAGATATGGAAATAGGTACTCTTACAATTATTTCTAATCATAGAGAGATTGAGAATTATAACGGCACTTGGGGCTGGGGAATGGGTTCTGGTAATTCACCCACCACAAGCACAACCAACCTTCTAGATGTAATTAATAATCCAAGTGAGAATGATATAGACTCTCATGAGATTAGACTTTCTGGAGATACTGGTAATTTGTCTTGGACTCTGGGTGCTTATATGTTCGAGGAAGATAGTTTTGGTGAGATAGATGTTCCTGTATTGAGAGGATACACTCCTCCTTCAGCTGCAGACTGGCCTATGTACTATCTTGTTATCCCTGGCGTTTTAAATGTTGCTCAAACTGTCATGGGAACTCAAATGTTTGGATCAAGATATCAATCAAACGATGTAACAAATTCCAATGACGCTTTTTACGCTGAAGGAACCTACGCATTCAATGACCAGACAGATTTAACTGTAGGCATGAGAAGAACCAGTGATGACAGAGAATATTTAAGAAGGCAGACTCTTATTGGCGGCGGTTTTGATCCTGGTTATGCTTGTCCTGGGAATATTGATCCAAATACAGGTATCGCTAAGAGCGATAGTTGTTATCAAGAAATTGAGTACGATGAGACAACATCCAGAGTAATTCTTAGTCATGCTTATGATGAAGATTTCTTAGTCTATGCTAGTTACAGTAAAGGTTATTCTTCAGGTGGTTTTAACCAGGATGTAAGAATGAAACCTTTCTTACCTGAAGTATCTGATAACTATGAAGTTGGATTTAAGAGTACTCTTAGGGATGGGACAGTACGTCTAAACGGTACTTATTTTTCAACTATCTATGAGAATCAACAAATCACTGTTGGTAGGATAATTGATGGGCAGCCCACAGCAGATATTGTTAATGCAAATGAAGCTGATTTGGCTGGATTAGAATTTGAATTAGCTGCTCAGTTGTCCGACAACTGGACTCTTACTATGACTTACGGTCTTCTGGATGGAGAATATAATGACTTTAGTGTCGTAGATACGCTTTATGATCCAGCAACGTTTGTATCTACAGATGTCTTAAGAGATCTAACCTCTACACCTTTCGGAGGCTCAGGAGATAACGGAAGAAGTTATACCTTTGATATTGGATTAATCCATGATCAAACTTTATCTGACGGAACTTCTGTTACCAGCCAAATAAGTCTAAACAAACAAGATAATGTCTGGGGAACCTTAGAGCATGTTCCTGGCTCCAATGCGCCGGGATACAACTTAGTAGATGGAAGGATTGCAATGCGACTACCCGATGGTGTAACAACTATCAGCTTGTGGGGTACTAACCTGACTGATAAAAGATATATTGCAAATATGCTTTGGCAGGGTGGTGATGTTCCAGCTGGAGGAGTTGATCCTAGTTTAGGGATGGCTGCTGATTATTGGGGTCAACCCAGAAGGTTTGGAATAGAGTGGCGTAGAGATTTTTAAGGTTTCTCATGACCCAAGGACTTGCCGAAGTAAATAACATCAATATTTGGTGGGAAGACTTCGGTGACCCTTCCAATCCATCTGTGCTTCTAATCATGGGTGCAAATGCAAATTGTATGCAATGGACCCCAGAGTTCATTGATCCGATTGTTGATGCTGGCTTCCATGTTATAAGGTTTGACAATAGAGATGTTGGCAAGAGCACTTGGTTTGGAAAGGAATCTTTTTCTGCAAAGTTAGTTCGACTATTTTTACCAAATTTTTTATTAAAGTTTTTTCTAAATAAAGCCTTTAATTCTATTATTGATGAAAATGGTTATATGCAGGAGTTTGATATACGAGATCCTGACTATACTCTAGATGACATGGCAAAGGATGCTATCTCTCTCATGGATCATTTAAATATTGATAAAGCCCATATTATTGGAGCTTCAATGGGAGGTATGATAACGCAACTTCTTGCACTTGATTATCCCGATAGAGTTTTGACAATTACACCAATTATGTCTTCTCCGGGAGTTGGAGATCCGGAACTTTCAAATATGACTCCTGCTTTAGTAAAAGGACTACAGGAATCAGTTTTCATGGATGCTAAGGGAAATCATGCTGATTCAGTAACAAGAATCTATAGAGAACTTACGGGTTCTAGATTCCCTTTTGATGAAGAAAGATTCAGGGAAAAACTTATACCAGTAATGGATCACGGGCATAACCCAAACTGTAAACACGGTGATGCTGCAGGAGCTTGTCCAAGCAGAAAAGATAGACTTCATCAAATAAGTAAACCAACTTTGGTTATACACGGAACTGAAGATGCTATTTTACCGTTGGATCACGGTATTGCGTTATATGACAATATTCCTAATGCCAAAAAAATGATAATGGAAGGAGTGGGACATGAAATTCCTGAAGAACTGGTTAAGGATATTACGGCAGAAATAATTCAGCATCTAAAGCAATCCTAACTTCGATTATTTCCTTAATAAGCTTAAAATAAGCATTTCCAAACTCAAACATACCTTAAAAAAAATGGATAGAAATTTTGATTATATAGTCATAGGAGCAGGGAGCGCTGGATGTGTAATGGCTAATAGACTTTCTGAAGATGAAGAAAGTACAGTTCTAAGTATCGAAGCAGGAGGAAAGGATAGAAACTTCTTTATTCATATGCCATCTGGATACTCTCAAATAGTTCCTACTAAGAGTAAGCTTAATTATGGTTTTGAAACTGAACCTGAGGCAACAACAAATAATCGTCAACTTTATTGGCCCAGGGGCAAAGTTTGGGGAGGTTCTTCTTCAATAAATGCGATGGTGTATATAAGAGGTCATGCGTATGACTATGATTTATGGAGACAATTAGGAAATACCGGATGGTCATACGAAGATGTATTGCCATATTTTAAGAAGGCCGAGAGTTTTCAAGGGGATGGAGATGAAGATTATCACGGCTTTGATGGACCGCTAAACGTAAAAAAATCTTCCAGAACTGATGATCCATTATTAGATATTTTCATAGAGGCTGGCTCTCAAGCTGGCTTCCCTCTCACTGAGGATTTTAACGGAAAAGAACAAGAAGGCTTTTCTAGGTATGAGCATACTATGAAAGATACTAGTTTTGGTCCAAGGAGATGGAGTTCAGCTAGAGCATATCTCCATCCTGCATTAAAAAGAAAAAATCTCTCCACAGAAACTAATGTCCAAGTAAATAAAATACTCTTCGAAGGTAAAAAAGCTATTGGAGTTGAATATACTAAAAATGGTCAATTGCTTTCTTGTAAATGCAATAAAGAGATCATCATTTCTGCTGGTGCAATTAATAGTCCACAAATTCTTATGAATAGCGGTATAGGAGATTCTGATGAGTTAAGTAAGCACGGAATTGATGTTGTTCATGAACTGAAGGGAGTGGGTAAAAATCTTCAAGATCATTATGGAGTTTTAAATTCATTTTATGCAACACAACCTATTACTTTGCATAGATCAGCGGGCCTCTTGAAAACTGGAGTTGCGGGTATCAGATATTTATTATTTGGAACAGGTGATGCTGCTTATCCCCCAACCAGTGCTGGTGCTTTTTTCAAATCTAGTCCAGATAAAGATATACCTGATACGCAGTTACACTTTACAGCCATACAAACTCCAGATTTACACGGCAGGTTAGGCATTGATGAAAAACATGGCTTTACTGCAGTAATTTATATATGTAGACCACAAAGTAGAGGTTACATAGCCTTGAGAAGTGCGAACCCTAGCGATGCTCCACTTATGTATCCTAATTATTTATCAGAAGAACAAGACATGATCGACACAAGAAATGCTCTTCGCGAAACTAGAAGAGTTTTTCATCAGAAGGCATTTGATCCCTACAGAGGCGAACAAACTAAACCAGGAAAAGATGTAAATGTGGATGACGATGATCAACTAGATGAGTGGATAAGGAATACAGGAGAAACCCTCTATCACCCTGTTGGAACTTGCAAAATGGGAGAGGATGATATGGCTGTTGTAAATTCCAACCTTCAAGTCCATGGGATTTCAGGGTTGAGAGTTGTTGACGCTTCCATAATGCCAACTCTAATCGGTGGTAATACAAATGCTCCAACAATAATGATTGCAGAGAAGGCGGCAGATTCCATTAGACAATCATAAACATAACCTTAGAATATACGATCCCGGAGAGGTGGCTGAGTGGTTGAAAGCGCTCCCCTGCTAAGGGAGTATAGGGTAATCCCCTATCGAGGGTTCGAATCCCTCTCTCTCCGCCATTAAAAGTCTATAAATTCCAACATCTTGCGGTTTATTTAAGTTAAGCTCTCTTTAATACTAAGGAATCACTATGATGGTAAAAAAAATAATTATAGTTTCATTTGTAATTTTTTTGATTAGTTGCACTAATTCAAATAATGAAGAATCCTATTCAGCTAATCAAAATATCTGGAATCTGTCCGATGGTGTTGAGTTTCCTGCAAACCGTCCCTTGGCAAGGGCTGAAGATGGAGTTTTCTTAAATGATGGAACATTGATTGTAGCTGATCAAAGATATGGTTTAGCTAAGATAGAAGTTGATGGAACAGTTGAACCTTTTGGAAAATTTAATGAATTAGGCTATAGCCATAACCCTCCTGCAGTTGAGTCAGGACCTAATGGTGTGCACCTTACACCTGATAAAGAATTTATAATTACTGCTGATGTTTTTTCAGGATATATTTATAAGACTTCTGTGAAATCAGGTGACACTGAAATCATTTATAAACATGAATTTGGAGTAAATACTGCAATAGAAGATTCTACTGGAGCAGTATGGTTTACTCAGTCAACTAAAAATAAAAATGAAGAACGCTTATTTGGTGCATTGTCTAAACCTCTAGGAGATGGGGCAGTATATAGAATACCTAACTCAAAGAGCTTTAATGATTCAACCTCACCTCAATTGGTAGTAGAAGGATTTAATTTCGCGAACGGATTTTACGTAGATGAATTAAATAGAAAATTTTATCTATCTGAAACACTCGGAAATCGCGTCCTAGTTTTTGATCTTGATTTATCAAATGGATCTTTATCTAATCAAAATGTTTTGTCTCTTATTCCATCTCCAGACAATATGCAGATGAATCACGATGGTTTATTGTGGGTTGCTTCGCCTTTATCTAATCAAATTTATTCGATAAATCTATCTGACGGTACCTCAACGGTTGTCTTTGATGCACAAACAGATTTGGGTAAGGAAATATTACAGGTTGGATTGAATCGAGTTAAAAATGGTGACGGAATTGCAGACCTTATAGGTCCCGATGTAACAGGAGACATGCCCGGACTTCTAACTGGTATGATAATTGGTGGAAAACAAGATCCTTTTTATGTTGCTAATTTGGGACAAGCCCTGATAAAAGTTAATCGATAAGATATCTAAAAGTTTGAGCCGTAATGTGAAAGAAGATTTTCAAAATATTGCCGCTTTAATTTCTCCTAAAGCTAAACTAATTAGTGCTGATATTCTTCCTGGAGGATACTCTTCTGACGTGTACATTCTCAATTTAGTAGAAGGTAGTCTTAAAAAAAAAGTTGTTTTGAGGTCTGAAGGGTCTCCCAGAGCAGAGAACAGAATTTCTATAGAATATCATCTGATTAACTGCCTTAAAGGAAGTAACTTACCTTTACCTGAGGCTATTCACATAGATGTTAGCTTGAAGTATTTTCCTAAACCCTTCATGGTCATGAGCTTTATTGATGGTAAAAGTTTTGAGCCTGATGAGTTAGATATTTCATGGATGGAAAAAGTTTCTAACTTACTTAATGATATACGTTCAATAGAAATTAGTAATTTACCCAAACTACCCATTCGTATTGATCCTTTAGACAGACTTTTAGATTATCTGCCAGATGAAAAAGAATGGAGAAAGGTTCGTGAATATTTGAAATCAATTGGAAGTTCAATATTTATTGGAGAATATAAATTTCTTCACGGAGATTTTTGGCCCGGTAATATCCTTTGGAAAAATAATGAAATAATTGGTTTGATAGATTGGGAATATGCGGCTATTGGAGATCCCATGTCGGACATAGCTGTAGCAAGTTTAGAATTAAGGTATAAGTATGGGTCGAAGGGCGCAGAGCTTTTTCAGACTTTATGCTCAAACTATATAGACATTGACAGCAAGAGATTATCCCTCTGGCTCATTTATGTTTCTGCGTCAACTTTAAGATATATCCATGATTGGAGATTGCCCAAAGAGAGACAGGCTTTGATGATTAGGGAAGCGAAGGCAGCTATTCACGAATCATTCAGTTTTCTGCAAAAAGGTTAGACTGAATTAGAAAACTTTTGCATCTAAATAAATGTAAAGACATAAATGAAAGATATAGACTGCCCAAAACATGAAGTGTTATTCTAAATTTAAAATTTAAGGTTTATCATGAAAAAATACAACATCATCCTAGTACTTAGTTTTTTTGCTCTATCTGTATCCAGCACTCCTATATGCTCTATAAACCAAGAACTAAATAAAGATACTGCAAGTAAATTAAACGATTTTAGATCACAGACTATATCAACTTGTTTGACTTGCTCTGACAGTACTTGCAAGCTTAAATCTTGGCCCGAATCAAAAAAAGGAGACGAATCAGTTTGCAAATTATTATTCTGTACTCCTAGTTATGTTTCAAAATTTTTTGAAAAACCAGACAATGTTGAACCAGGCAAAACTAAAATTAAGTTTTCTTATTCGATAAACTCAAAAGGAAAAATTAAAGATATAGAAGTGAAGTCTGCAAAAGGAGCAATGAATATAAGAGAATCTTATAAATATCTTCAAAGTTTCACTGCTAAAACCCAATTTGAACCTTTATTGATTGCAGGGAAGGGGACTAAGATAGATGAAATTCTAGGGGAGCATGTCGCATATACAGGAAAGTATGAAGATATTGAGAAGACTATGCCCGTTAATCAAGGTATTTGGAGAAACTAGGTAAATCTGATTTAGATGATCAACAAATCTAAGATTGTTGCAGATTTGAAATTAGATTTATCTGATACTAACCTTTCAGAGCCTTTTAATGTTCTTGTTGATTCATTGAACAACGAGGCTAATTTAAGCTTCACAGGTAAAT
Organism: uncultured SAR86 cluster bacterium; assembly: GCA_902559365.1. Lineage (GTDB taxonomy): Bacteria > Pseudomonadota > Gammaproteobacteria > Magnimaribacterales > Magnimaribacteraceae > Magnimaribacter. Next base: position 24,763 of record CACEHP010000008.1, on the reverse strand, counting down.
TGGCTGCAAAGTATCAAATTAAACAACATCTTAGAAATCGTCACTTAATCTCTCAATTTTATGAGGGTATAGAACAACCTAAAGTGAGCCAACCTGTCTTTGTTATAGGTCTTCCTCGCTCTGGAACAACCTTTTTATTTAATCTTCTCAGTCAAGATTCAAACCACAGAAGCCCTTTGTTTTGGGAGATGATGAAACCTTTACCGTTAGTTGAAACGAATGGATATAAAGAAAAATTACGTATAGGACAATCTGATTTAATTTTGTTCTTTAAAGAAAGGTTTATACCTCAATTAGATGACCTTCATGCCATAAAGTCAGATAGTCCCGAAGAGTGTTTATTAATTAAAGTATTTGCTTTGCAAAGTATTTTGTATTTCTACATGGCAAATACACCAACCTATCTTGATTATTTATCTAATTGCGACACCAGCATAGCGTACAGCCAACACTTTAAATTTTTAAGTATTCTTGAAACACAACAAAAACCTCAAAGATGGTTATTAAAAGATCCTAGTCATTTAGGTAATCTAGATGAAATATTAAATTACTATCCTGATGCCCGCTTCATTCATATCATTAGGGATCCTGTAGAAACAATTCCATCTATATGTAGTTTAACTGCACAAGTTAGAAAAGGATTTTCTAGTAATATTGATTTACATGACATTGGAAAAAGAACTATAAATTTTTGGGAGCAGTCAAATAAAAAGAATGAATCTCAGAAATTAAAATTTTCTTCAAAAGAATATATGCAAGTTCAATATAAAGATTTAATAGACGACCCAATCAATTTAATGAAAGATATTTATGCAAATTTTGATTTTCATTTAGATGAGAAAACTCTAACTGAAATGACAGGCTACATAGAAAAGGGTTCTCTAGAAGACAAGGCAAAGCATAAATATTCAATAGAAGATTATGGACTTGATGAGGCAGAAGTCCATAATAAGCTCAATTATTCTTAATTGATTACTTAAATATGAAAATACTTGTTATGGGTTTACCTGGAAGCGGGAAAACGTATTTATCAGAAAGACTTCAACCTTTGTTAGAGTCAGCTTGGTTTAATGCGGATAAAGTAAGATCTATGGCAGGAGATTGGGATTTCAGCGAAGAAGGTAGACTAAGACAAAGCCTCAGAATGAAGTCCATTGCCGATTTTGAATCTTCCCATAACAGGATTGTTATTTGCGACTTTGTTTGCCCAACAAAAGAAACACGAAAGATTTTTGAAGCTGATATTACTATTTGGCTCGACACTATTGATGAAGGTCGTTTTGAAGACACTAATGCTCTCTTTGAGCCACCTTCTAAGGTAGATTTTCTTATTAAGGAATGGAATGATCATAACCATATAGACATTGCTAAAAGGATTAAAGAAAATGTTTGATTGGAAAAAACCTACAGTCCAAATGCTAGGTAGATGGCAACCTTGGCATGATGGACATCAAGAATTATTTAAAAGATCTATAAAAAAGACAGGACAAGTTATTATCCAAGTAAGAGATGTGCACGGCGCGTCTGGCGGTGAAGGTCAAGATGATAATCCTTTTGATTGGGATTCTGTCTGCCAAAATATTTCTGAAGGTCTTTTAAAAGACAACTTCAAAAGAGGTATCCATTACGAAATAATGATGGTCCCAAATATAGTAAATATAACTTACGGTAGGGGAGTGGGTTATGTTTTTGAAGAAGAGACTTTTGAAGAAGCTGTCACTCAAATTAGTGCAACCAAAATAAGAAAAAAAATGAGAGAAGACGGAGACTTGGAATAAAACATGAAGATCTGTTTAAGTGAGTTTACATATAAAGCTTTTGAAGAATTGCTTATTGAAAATTTTAAACAACATGAATTTATTCTCATTGATTCAGAGGCAAATGTAATCCAAGGCGAAGGTAAACCTGATATAGCTCTTGTTTCTTACGAGTTAATGTTTAAAGCTTTAAAATCAGAGGTTTTTTTTAAGAAATATTTAGCTCTAATTGATGGATGTTCTTATGTGCAGGGCTCTTGGGCTGGAATAGAGACTCCTCAAGCTCAGGCTTTAATAGATCATTCAAAGGTGTTTTCGCATGGGGGAGGGTTACATGCAATACCCATAGCAACTTATATATTTGCTCAGATATTAAGGTCTATAAAATCAATAGACGCCCATATAGCACTCCAAAAGGAAAAAAATTGGAAACAAATGATGTCAGTTGGCGAACTAACGGATATGACTATAGGAATTACTGGTTTTGGAGGAATAGGCCAGGAGGTGGCGAGGTTGGCTAAGGCCTTTAGAATGACTGTTTACGCAACAAAAAGAACTCCTGTTCTCTCAGATAACCTAGATAGGCTTTTTAAACCAAATGAATTAAATGAAATGTTGCCAATGTGTGATTTCGTAGTCAATTGTCTCCCAAGTAGTCCTGATACACAAAAAATATTTTCCACAGATCAGTTTGCAGCTATGAAGTCATCTGCAATGTTTATAAATGTGGGAAGAGGAGAGTCTGTAGATGAAGATAGTCTTGCCAATGCGCTATCAAAAGAGGAAATATTGTGCGCTGCTCTTGATACAACTGATCCAGAGCCTTTAGATTCTAATTCACCTCTTTGGACACTAGAGAATTGTTTTATCACACCTCATGATTCTGCATGGGGACCCAGGGCTCCATTAAGGGCAGTAGAGCTTTTCATTGATAATTTCAAACGTCTACAAGATGGGAAAAAGCTACTCAATCAAGTATAAAAAAAGGCCGCTACTTACGGCCCTTTTTCATTAGATTAAGGTTTAGCTGGTAAAACCTACAACGGCTTTAACTTCTAGGAATTCTTCGAATCCAAATAGACCCCATTCCCTACCATTTCCAGATTGTTTGTATCCTCCAAACGGTGTGGTGAAGTCTGCACCGGCACCATTAATGGCTATACTTCCAGCTCTTATTCTATTAGCAACTTTCTTGGCATGTTCTACATCACCTGAAGAAACATACCCATAAAGCCCATACTCAGTATCATTCGCAATTTCTACAGCCTCCTCTTCATCTTTGTAAGGCAGTATAGAAAGAACAGGACCAAATATTTCCTCTCTAGCGATAGTCATATCATTATTCACATTCGCAAATACTGTTGGCCTCACAAAGTATCCAGCATTTAAACCTTCTGGTTTTCCTGGACCGCCAGCTACAAGTTCAGCACCTTCTTCGATACCTTTCTCAATTAGTCCTTGTATCTTGTTGAACTGTACGTCGCTAACTACCGGACCTATGCCAGTATCTTCTGCAAATGGATCTCCAACCTTAGTTGCTTCAGCAGCTCTCTTAGCAATTTCTTTAGCTTCGTCATGCCTTGCTTCAGGAACAAGCATTCTGGTAGGTGCATTACAGGACTGTCCGCTATTATTGAAGCAATGTTTTGCTCCACCTGTGATAGCTGATTCAAAGTCTGCATCATCCAATATAATATTTGCAGATTTACCCCCCAGTTCCTGCGCTACTCTTTTTACTGTATCTGCAGCTCCCTTTGCAACAGCAATACCTGCTCTGGTAGAGCCTGTAAAAGACATCATATCAATGCGTGGGTGAGAAGACATTGCTTCACCTACTGTAGGACCATCTCCGTTAACCAGATTGAACACTCCAGCAGGCACGCCTGCTTCGTGAAGTATTTCAGCAAAGATCATTGCGTTTAGAGGAGCCATTTCAGTGGGCTTTAAAACCATAGTGCATCCTGCAGCAATAGCTGGAGCAACTTTGCATGAGATTTGATTTATAGGCCAATTCCAAGGAGTTATCATTCCAACAACACCTATTGGTTCTCTTCTTAAGACAGTTTTTCCTCTGGTCTCTTCCCACTCAAAGTTTTGTAAAACTTCAATAGCTTGAGCAAAGTGACCAAGACCAGTTGCAGCTTGTGCAGCTTTGGAAAGTGATAGTGGGGCTCCCATTTCTGAAGAAATGGTTTCAGCTATTTCATCATACCTACTCTGATAGACCTCAACGATCTTGCCAAGGATAGCTAACCTTTCTTCAACTGAAGTTTGGCTAAATGTATCAAAAGCTTTAGATGCTGCCATTACAGCATTATCAACATCGGCAGCACTTCCCATAGCAATCTGCCCGATAACTTCTTCATTAGCTGGGTTTAAAACATCAAACATGTTTTTTCCTTCTACAGGATCTACCCATTCTCCATTTATGTAAAATTGTTCATATGTTTTCATTTTTACTCTCCGTATATTTGACTCATAAGTATATATTAGGATTTAACAAAGTTAAGCTAAATTTACTTGATTATCTAGAGACTAGTTTAGCTTTCAGTTGGCTTTGAATTCTTTCAGCCCACAAAGCAATATATTTTCTTGTTTCTCTTGGATCAATTATTTCATGGACAGAGAAAGCCTCAGCTCTCGGGAATGGATTTTGGTTTTTTGCCATTTTTTCTTCTAGCTCTTTCCTTTTTGCTTCGGGATTTTCTGCAGATGCTATTTCTTTCTTAAAGGCTACCGCCACACCTCCTTCTAAAGGTAGAGGTCCAGATTCAGCAGAAGGCCAAGCAAGTACGTAACCGTCCGGCCCATAATGAGCTGCTGCAGCAACACCAAAAGACTTCCTTATCATGATTGTAGACCAAGGGACAGTAGATTCTGTAGTGGCTAAGACTGCTTGTGTGCCATGAAGGATAGTTCCTGCTTTTTCGGCATCCGGCCCAATTAAAAAACCTGGCTCGTCAACTAAGCTCACAATTGGTATATTAAAAGTGTCACACAATCTTATGAATCTTGTAGTCTTTTGAGCCCCCTCAGCTGACATAGATCCCGCATAAAAGTTGGAATCGTTTGCAAAAATTGCTACTGAATAACCATTAATTCTTGCAAAACCAGTGATTATTCCTCTTCCAAAGAATTGAGTCATTTCAAAGAAAGAGTTTTTATCAAAAACTAAATTTATTATATCTCTCATCTCATATGATCTTTTTCTGTCTTTAGGAATAATCCCAATTAGATCTTCTTCCTTTCTATCAATGGGGTCTTCGCATGTAATTCTTTCCGATAGCTCATATATGTTCTGCGGAAAGTATGAAAGAAACTTTTTGATTTGTTCAAAAGCATCTTCTTCTGAAGAAGCCACATTGTCTGTTACTCCATTTAGCTTATGAATCTCTGAGCCACCCAATTCTTCTTTAGACATCTTCTTACCGAAAGCCCTTTCTACTACCGCAGGTCCTGCTACTAAGATTTGGGCGGTTTCTTTTGTCATGACTCTAAAATGAGATCCAACAAACCTTGCAGCAGGCATTCCCGCCACCGGACCTAAGGCAGCAGATGCAACTGGTATCTCTCTTAATGTATCTGCTATAGATTTAAATCTTGATTTAGAGAAGACAGGATCACCTCCATAACCTCCTGATTTTTTACCAGGTCCAGCAACTGATCCACCTCCACCTTCATGCAACCTTATAAGTGGTACTTTATATTTGAGCGCGAGCTCTTCGGTATAAACGCTTTTTCTAAGTCCTGCAGAATTTGGAGATCCGCCTTTAACAGTGAAATCTTCTCCTCCAACAACAATATCTCTGTTATTTATTTTTCCAAAACCCAGAATAAAATTTGCAGGAGTTAAAGATTCTAGCTTTCCTTCTTCATTGACTTCAGAGCCTCCAGCTATTTCCCCTTGTTCTTGAAATGATCCTTCATCTAAAAGAAGGTCTATTCTCTCTCTTAAAGTGAGTCTTCCTTTTGCATGTTGAAGTTTAATGGCTTCTTTACCGCCTTGGCTTTTAGCAAGCTTTCTTCTTTTTCTAATTTCTACTGTTTCTTTTTTCCAATTCATATTTACTGGTGCCCCGTACAGGATTTGAACCTATGGCCTCTGGATTAGGAATCCAGCGCTCTATCCGACTGAGCTAACGGGGCCTTTTCAATTATTTTAACAATAAAACTTGAATTTAAATTTTCTTTGGTTAGAATTTTCCGAGCACCGATTTGAACCAGCTTGCGGGTGCTTTATAAATACTGCTAAATAGGATTCTCATTTAACAGACCTGTTTAGCGAAAGCTGGCAGGTTTTTTTTTAGGAGAAATAAAATGAGTTACGAAGGTAAGAACTTAGAAACCATAGCACTACATGCGGGATGGAGGGCAGATGAAACTACAGGATCTGTAGCTGTTCCTATCCATCAAACAACAAGCTATTTATTTGAGAGCACTGAAAAAGCTGCAAATCTTTTTGCTCTAGCCGAACTAGGCAATATTTATACTCGAATAATGAATCCCACAAATGCCGTATTAGAAGAAAGAATGGCAGCAATAGATGGGGGTGCGGCAGGATTGGCCGTATCGTCCGGTCAAACTGCTTCTGCTTATTCAATTCAAAATGTAGCTAGAGCAGGAGACAACATAGTATCTTCTTCACATTTATATGGAGGTACTTATAACCAATTTAAAAATAACCTATCTGAAATGGGAATAGAGGTTAGATTTGTGGATCCTACAAATCCAGAAAACTTTAGAAATGCTACCGATGATAAGACTCGAGCTTATTTCGGCGAAACTCTCCCCAACCCTAGACTTCAAGTATTTCCAATCAAGGAAGTTTCAGATATTGGAAGATCTTTTGGTATTCCTTTGATAGTTGATAATACTGCTGCACCAATTTTCTGTAGACCTTTTGACCATGGAGCGGCTGTTACAACATACTCCACAACAAAATATATCGGAGGTCATGGAACATCTATTGGAGGTCTTATAATTGATGGAGGAAACTTCGACTGGGAAGAGGCAGGTTCTGAAAGGCAACCAAATCTTAACACCCCAGATCCTTGCTATAACGGTGTTGTATGGACAGAGGCTATAAAACCAATGGGTCCTATCGCCTATATTATGAAGGCTAGAACGACCCTTTTAAGAGATCTCGGAGGCTCTATGAGTCCTTTTAATGCTTGGGCATTTATTCAAGGACTAGAAACTTTACCACTTAGGATGAGGGAGCATGGAAATAATGCCCTAAAAGTTGCAGAGTACCTGAAAGATAACAAGAAAGTTTCATCAGTCACTTATCCTGGCATTTCTGAAGGACTTGAAAAGGAAAGGGCGGACACTTATTTATCGGGCGGATATGGGGCATTGATAGGTTTTGAACTTCCCGGAGGAGTAGAGTCTGGACGAAAGTTTATTGATTCGTTAGAACTTCTTTATCACGTTGCAAATATCGGGGATTCCAGATCATTGGCTATTCATCCAGCATCAACTACCCATAGTCAGTTGTCTTCTGAAGAACAACTTTCAGCTGGAGTGACTCCTGGATATGTCAGGCTCTCAATAGGTATAGAGAATATTGAAGACATCATTTCTGACATTGATCAAGCCATAAAGAAAGCAAGTTAAGAGAATCTTAACCTCCCGTTAAGACCGCATCTTGCCCCTCCTCAAGTAGGATGCATTAAAGGCCAGGCTCCCCGTCTGGCCTTTTCTTTTAAAGTTTTGTTGGGTTATCTGCTCCAGGATAAACAACTTCTGGGTCAAAGATTTTTTCTGATTCAGTAAAATTCAAAACAACATTTCCTTGCTCTACAGATTTTACAGACCTATAGAAGCATGATTTATATCCAACATGGCAACTAGCTCCTAATCCATCAATTGAGACCTTAAGCCATAGTGAATCTTGATCATCATCTATAAGTATTTCGTCTACTCTATGAGTCATTCCGCTGGATTCCCCTTTTTTCCAAAGAAGTTCTCTACTTCTGCTCCAATAATGTGCCTCTCTAGTCAAAATAGTTTTATCTAATGCTTCTTTGTTCATATAACCAAGCATCAGAACCAAATCAGAACTACTTTCAGTAACTATTACAGGTATGATTCCTTCAGAATTAAATTTGGGTGCTAAAGCATTCCCTTCTTCTACAAATTCTATAGATGACCTTTCAGCAAAATTTATTGTTTTCACTTTCTTTCCTATTTTTAAGACCATTTTATCAGAACTCATTTCACTCTAGTTATTTCCTCTTTCATTCAGTTATATAAAGTTTTTTGGTAAAATACATTTATCAATGCTTCCTAATTTAAAAGTAGAGAACCTTTCTTGTGTTCGATCAAACAAGGTCGTGTTTGAAAATATAAACTTTGAAGTTTTTCCCGGAGAGAATCTTGAAATTATAGGATCGAATGGATCTGGTAAAACCACCTTGTTAAGAACAATCCTCGGCCTTATAAAGCCCGAGAAAGGAATTATAAATTGGCTGGATGAAAACGATGAATTTAATGATTTCAGAACTTTTGAATGTTTTTATCAAGGCCATCAGCTAGGCATAAAGAACTTATTAACTGTTTATGAAAACCTAAAGTTAACTCATGGCGCTAAAGGAATGGACGAAAATAAAATATATGAATGTTTAGAGCGAGTGGGACTTATGCGCACCAATGAACTTGCTTCTAATCTGTCAGTAGGACAAAGGAAGAGAATTTCAATAGCTAGGTGGCTAGTTAAAAATTTTAAGATTTATTTTATCGACGAACCATTTTCTGCACTTGATGACGAAGCAACTTCTATGATTGAGCATTTAATCCAAGAACTCAACTCGAAAGGTTGTTCCTTTGTCATAACTGGTCACAGACCTTCCCAAATAAAAGCAAATCGCATAAGTATTTAAAATGCACGATTCAATATTTGGTTGGTTCACTATAATTCTAAAGAGAGATCTATTGATAGCTTTCAGAAAGTCCTCTACCTATATAACTCCATTAGTTTTTTTCTTAATAGTTGTAACTTTTTTTCCTCTAGCTCTAGGACCTCAAGAAAGTTTACTAAGCTCTTTAGCTCCTGGAGTTATTTGGATAGCAGCCTTATTAGCTTCTCTTTTAGCAGTCGAAACTATTTTTAGTGATGATTTTAGGGATGGAACTCTAGATGAATTTTTCATCTCTTTACAGCCTTCATTTATATTAGTATTCGCCAAAGTTTTAATCCACTGGCTTATAACTGGTCTACCCATCCTCTTTGCATCTTTGATCGCAGCAATAGTTTTGTATCTCCCTTTTGAAAGTTTTATTCCAATGCTATTAAGTCTTATTTTGGGTACATCTTTCATGAGTCTATTGGGTGCTTTGGGTGCAGCGCTATCATTGGGCCGGTCAGCAATTTTAAGTGCAATAATAGTCTTGCCTTTCTCCATACCTACGTTATTAATGGGGACTTCGGTTATTTCCTCATCTCTTACTAATCAAGATTTCTCAGGTTTTCTGATGATTATGGGAGCGATGCTTGCAATCGGGATTCCTCTATTATGTTTACTAACAGTTGAAGCCTTACTTTTAAATTATGAATAAATTATGGAATAAATTAAAAAGATGGTTTATTGAGATGGGGTCACCCCCTTTATTTTATAACTGGTCGTCTCAAATTATTCCTTGGTTAGGTCTGTTAACACTACTCGTATTATTAATAGGTTTATATTGGGGCTTATTTATTGCTCCGATGGACTATAAACAAGGTGATGTTTACAGAATTATTTATATTCATGTTCCGTCAGCGATCCTAGGAGAGTCTATCTTCATTTTTATGGCTATATGTGGATTCATAAATGTAATCTGGAGGGCAAAAATATCAGGAATGATGTTGAAGGCCGCGGCACCCATAGGCATGAGTTTTACACTTTTAGTTTTAGTGACTGGATCTGTTTGGGGAAAACCTACTTGGGGCACTTGGTGGGTTTGGGATGCGCGCCTCACTTCAACGCTTATCTTATTTTTTATCTATGCAGCACTCATCGGTTTGCATTCCACTATCGAAGATAAAACAAAAGCTGATAGAGCTGTTTCTATTTTATCCATTGTTGGAGTTGCCATAATACCTGTTATAAAAAAATCTGTAGATTGGTGGCAAACTCTCCATCAACCATCAACATTTACTATTACTTCATCTCCCAGCATGTCACCTGATATGTATATACCTCTGTTAGTTTGTTTGATAGGTTTTTATTTATTTTTTGCTTATATGCTGACTTTAAATCTTAGAAATGTAGTCATCGAAAGGGAGAGTTCTAAAAACTGGGTAAAGCATGTTATGGATCAGGAGTCTAAATGATTGAGATATTAAAAAATATAATTTTAATGGATGGTAATGGACTCTTTGTCTGGTTTTGTGTGATTTTTCTTTTACTTATTCTAGCTTTGAATATTTTTTTTGCTCATAGAAGAAAAAGTAAAATTTTCAGATCTTTAAAGAATATATGAACCCTATAAGAAAACAAAGATTGTATGCTTTGATAGCTATTTTGATTGGTTCTTTACTTGCCACTTGGCTGGTTGTATCTGCTCTATCCGAAAATATGAATTTATTCTATTCTCCAACCGAAATTAAAGAAGCTAATTTAGATCAAGGTACCCTTATTAGGGCTGGAGGTATGGTTAAAGCTGGTTCAATTGTTAAAAGTAAAGATTCTTTAGATGTAAGTTTCACAGTTACAGATTATCAAAATGATTTATTGATTAAATATGAAGGCATTTTGCCCGATCTATTTGCTGAGAATGCCGGAGTGGTAGTAAGGGGTAATCTAACACCAGAGGGAGATTTCCTTGCTATTGAAGTTCTAGCTAAACATGACGAGAACTATATGCCTCCAGAAGTTGCAAAGTTATTAGACTCTAAAGAATGATCCCTGAAATAGGCCATATAATTTTAATATCTCATTTAGTTCTAAGCTTCATGGGAGGAATACTGCCGCTAGCAGCAATTTATTCAAAGAATGATTTTCTTTCCATCCCTACGAAGAAGTTATCTGTTTTTTTATTCTTTCTAATACTTGTACCTTTCCTCGTATTGATCTATTCCTTTTTGATAGATGATTTCTCTGTTGCCTACGTCTCTCAAAACTCAAATATCAATTTACCAAACTATTATAAATTAGCTGCTACGTGGGGAGCTCACGAAGGCTCTCTTCTGCTCTGGATATTGGCGATGAACGGCTGGTTGATAGCCTTTATGTTTTTTAACAATTCTAAAGATAAAGATTACATTTCCACTGTATTTTCTATTTCTTGCCAAGTGATATTTGCCTTCTCATTATTCACACTTTTTACATCAAATCCTTTTGAAAGGATATTGCCTATCCCGCCCTTAAGTGGAGCTGATTTAAACCCTTCACTTCAAGACATTGCGTTTACTGTACATCCACCTTTATTATATTTTGGTTATTCAGGCCTCATGATTCCTTTTGCTATATCTGTAGCAGCAATGCTCTTTAGCAAAGATACAAAAGATTGGGCCAGTAACTCTAGGCCCTGGACTCTCATGTCATGCAGCTTTTTAACATTGGGAATAGCGCTGGGAAGCTGGTGGGCCTATTATGAGTTGGGTTGGGGAGGCTGGTGGTTTTGGGATCCAGTAGAAAACGCGGCATTCATTCCTTGGCTCCTATCTGTGGCTTTATTTCATTCTTTGATAGCTAGCGAAAACCGAGGTGTTTTTGGTAAATGGTCTATTCTTTTATCAATATTTGCTTTTGCAACAAGCTTACTTGGTACCTTTTTGGTAAGATCTGGTATATTAACTTCAGTTCATGCCTTTGCCCTTGATCCAGAGAGAGGACTCTTTATTTTGGGTATATTGGCCTTTTTTATAATCGGTAGTTTATTCATCTACTCAATTAAAGATTTTGAAAATGAGACAACACCTTCTTATGAATTGACCTCAAAAGAATTTGGTTTTTTACTGAACAATCTTCTCCTAGTTATCCTTGCTGTTTCAATTTTATTTGGAACAATCTTTCCTCTTATTTATGAGGCTATTACAGATGGAAAACAAATTTCTGTTGGGGCACCATACTTTGAAGTAATTCTTTTTCCTTTCGCTTTAGCTTTAGGATTGCTGCAAGGATTTGCTTTGTACCTATCTTGGGGCACTTCTTCATCTTTTAAATTTTTACCAAGATTACTCATCGAAAGTGTTTCAATCTTTGTATTGATACTTATTATCCTGTTTATTCTTTTTGATAATTTGCATTTAACCTCTTTCGCTACAATATTTTTATCTTCTTGGATTTTGATGGGCACACTTCAAATTAATAAGAACAAAAACTTAAATTACTGGAGATTCTTAAGAAAAAGAGCTGCTGTAACTTTTGCTCATTTGGGGATGGCAATTCTCACTTTAGGTGTAGCTGTAGTTTCAAGTTACTCCTTAGAGAAAGAGATAATACTAGCTCCTGATGATTCAGTGGAATTTGGTAATCAAACTATTCTTTTCAAAAATACAGAGGACATTATGGGGCCAAATTATTTTTCTAAATCGGCTACCATGTCATTCAGTGATGGTTCAAATTTTTCTGATGTATTGACTGAAAAGAGAACTTATTCGCCTTCGGGTCAACTTACAACTGAAGCTGGAATAAAAACAGAAATATTCCAGGATTTATATATTTCTATGGGAGATAATTTAGAGGCGGATATTTGGTCTTTTAAAGTTCAAATTAAACCATTTATCCGATGGATATGGTTGGGAGCCCTAATGATTGCAATTGGCAGTTTATTGGCTGGAATTAAAAGAGTTAGAAAAACATGAAAAAAGTTATTGATATATTTCCTCTAGCTATTTTTGTTGCCTTACTAATTGTGCTTTTTTCTTTTTTATCTGAAAAGGATGATCAGCTAGAAACAGCTTTGGTAGATAGTGATTTTCCAGATTTCTCTCTTTCCGCCCTCTCGAATGATAATAAAACCCTTACCAAAGGAGACATTTCTAAGCTTCCTGCCCTGATCAACGTATGGGCTACATGGTGCATAGCCTGTAGAGTAGAGCATCCTTTCTTGATGCAATTGAAGAATGAATCAGTCGTAACCATTTATGGTTTAAATTACAAAGATAATAGGACAAAAGCTCTATCTTTATTAGAAAGAGATGGAGATCCTTACGAATTTTCTATTTATGATTTTGAAGGCAGATTGGCGATAGATTTAGGTGTCTACGGAGCGCCTGAAACATTCTTTGTCGACAAAAATGGTGTGATCCGTGAAAGACATGTCGGAGTTATAGACGAAACAGTTTGGGAAAAAAAGTTTGCAAAATACCTCAATGAATAAGTTGATACCTCTATTCTTCCTCGTCTTCTCAATCGAAATATCTGGAGATGAAGAAAATAGATTAGATTTCAACAATGATGCCTATCCATTTTCTTCCGAAGCCAAAGAATCTTTATTCTATTCTCTACTTAATGAGTTAAGGTGTCCTAAGTGCCAAAGCTCTAATCTTTCAGGTTCTAATTCTCCCATTTCAAATGATCTGAAAAGAGAAGTCTATGAGCTTGTGCTAGAAGGAAATTCAGCAGAACAAATTAAATCTCATTTAGTTCAAAGATATGGCAATTTTATTATTTACAACCCTCCTATTGAGCCCGCTACATATATTCTTTGGTTCGGTCCTTTCCTGTTGATGCTTTTAGCTATATTTATAATTTTGTTTGTTAGGAAGAGATAGTTAAGTGTTCTATTTTTATCTTTTCCTGATTTTATTTTTATCCTTTTACTTGGTTTTAGCTGATAAGAAGGATTATTTCAGATTTAACAGAAATATAGCAACCTCACTTATTGCTGCAGTTCTTTCTCTAGCCCTCTACGATAAGTTCCTATCTAAAGGATCCTTTGATTTAGTTAATCAAAAACTTGCTTTGGAGATTTTTCTTAAAGGCAATACAGAATCTAAGGAAAAAGTTAGAGAAGATGTTGAAGATCTTGTAACTAATTTAGTTGCTAAAGAAGATGCTCAAGCTGGGGAACTTTATATACTTGCCAGACAATTAAAAGATGTAAATGAATTTTCCCTTTCAAGGGAAGTGTATGAAGAAATCTATGGTAGATTTCAAAAGGAATTAGATGGAAATGTTGTTGCGGAATTTGCTCAAGTTCTATTCTTGAGTAACGAGAAAAAATTTGATGAACGCCTTCAGATAGTACTGGACGAAGCTTTGATAAAAAATCCAAATAATCCTTCTGCTTTGACCCTAAAAGGTCTTTTTGAACTTGAAAATAATAATGTCTCTTCAACGATAGATCTATGGAATCGAGCTGTACCTTTCTTAAATTCTGAAAAAGAAAGAAATGACTTAAAGGCCCTTATAGAAGCAGTAAAAAAAAGAAAAAATCAGTAGTTTCTGAAGACTTTATAGACTAAACTTTCTAAGCAAATGAAAGCTTATTTTGTTTCATTAGTGTCTTTTTTCAAGGCATTGGTTTCTTACCCTCTAAAGGAATTTAAAAATGCGACTTAATTCGATAAAGCTATCAGGTTTTAAATCATTTGTTGATCCTACATCGGTTACCTTTCCTTCAAGCATGTCTTGTATTGTTGGTCCAAATGGTTGTGGAAAATCTAATGTGATTGATGCAGTTCGTTGGGTTTTAGGTGAAAGCTCTGCCAAGAATCTGAGAAGTGATTCCATGACAGATGTTGTTTTTAATGGCTCCTCTTCAAGAAAACCAGTCTCTAAAGCCTCAGTTGAGCTATTTTTTGACAACAAGGAAGGACGTATCGGAGGAGAATATTCTAGCTATAGTGAAATTTCTGTTCGCAGGAGCTTAGAGCTTGATGGTCAATCTAATTACTATTTGAATGGAACCAGTTGTAGAAAAAAAGATATAACTGATGTTTTTTTAGGAACAGGTTTAGGTCCTAGATCTTATGCAATTATCGAGCAGGGAATGATCTCGCAGCTAGTGAGTGCAAAACCAGAAGAAATGAGAGGCTACATAGAAGAAGTTGCTGGTATTTCTAGATATTTAGAAAGAAAAAAAGAAACAGAATCACGCATAAAGAGAACGAAAGAAAACCTATCGAGATTAGAAGATTTAAGAGAAGAAATTTCTCGATTGCTCTTTAAACTTCAAAGGCAGGCCAAAGCTGCAGAAAAATATCATGAACTAAGGAAAGATGAGACTAAAGCCCAGTTAATGCTTTTGGGTTCTAAGTGGAGAGATGTCTCTTCAGTACTTGTAGCTAAAGAAAAAGAAGTTAAGGACCAAGAACTTAAGGTAGAGGAGATTAATTCTCAAAAAAATACCTCTGATAGTGAGATCATTAAATTGAGAGCTAAACAAATTGAACTTCAAACTGCGCTAGATAAAGTCCAACAAGAATTTTATAGTTTTGGTGCCGACATATCTAGAACGGAACAAGAAATCGCTTTGAAAAAAGATAGAGTTAATGAGATAACTGAAAAGATATCAACCAATAAGATACAAATTGATACCAGAAACAGAGAAATTGAAAAACTGAGTGAAAATAAGTCCTCAGCGCAATTAGAGATCAGTGCTATAGAAAATGAATTAAAGTCACTAAAAGAGAATACTGACGGTCCTGATACTGCCGAAGCTGAAAAGATTGAAGGATTGTGGCTTATTTTCATTACAGAAACTAAAGATTTATTGAATAATATTATTTATTCAATAGGTTCAATTAAATCTAAATTATCTAATAATGATTCTGTAGATGATGACTTACGAAAGATCGAGTCACTGCAAAATGATCTGAAGAAACTTGAAACTGAACCAAATAAACTGACCAAGCTTACCCAAGATTTTTTAATTAATGCATCTGAAGGAGCAAAGCAACAGAGAATCAATTTAATTGAAAAAACAGATAAGTATGCAGAGCTACAAGCCAAATTAGCTTCTATGAACTCGGAAGATTCTCATATCAGCACTAAACTTCAAGACCTTACTGAAGAAAATAGAAATCTTGAAGAAGAATCAAAAGAATTAACTCAACCCATAAATGAAATTCAAGAAAAGCTTGATCAACTATTATCAGACAGGCTCAAGGTTGAAGAGAATTTGTTGGAGTCAAGAAAGGCCATAGAAGAATGCAATGCCTCCATACATAAGATAGAAAGAGAAAAGATAGAAAAGGAACAGGCTGCTATCACTTTAAGAGAACTTCTTGAAAATCTTAGATTGGAAAGACAGGCATCCAAGATTGAACAGAATAATATCGAGAAACAGGTTGAAGAGCTTGAGGGTGATCTTTCAAAAATAAAAAATGAATTGGTAGATGACAAATCTGTGGAAAGTTATTCAGCTGACTTAGAGGCTATTGAGCTAAAGATTTCTCGACTTGGTGCTATCAATTTAGCTGCCATGGAAGAATATGATCAAGAATCAAAAAGAAAGGAGTTGCTTGATGAGCAGCATGATGAGCTTATGCAAGCTCTAGAGACACTTGAAAGGGCCATAACCAAAATAGACAAAGAAACCAGAACAACCTTCAAAGATACTTTTGACAAGTTAAATCAAAGCTTATCTCAGTCATTTCCAAAATTATTCGGAGGAGGTCATGCCGAATTAGTAATGTTAGGAGATGATCTTTTAACTTGTGGTATTGGTATTTCTGCAAGACCTCCTGGAAAGAAAAATGCTAGCGTTTCTCAACTATCAGGAGGTGAAAAAGCTCTGACTGCTATAGCAACTGTTTTTGCTTTTTTTGAATTAAACCCTGCTCCCTTTTGTTTACTTGATGAGGTTGATGCCCCTTTAGATGATCTCAATACTATGAGATTTATTGACTTGGTTGATGAAATGTCTGAAAGAGTACAATTTGTTTATATTACACATAATAAAATCTCTATGGAAAAAAGTAAGCATCTAATGGGCGTTACGATGCAAGAACCTGGAGTGTCCAGAATGGTTGCTGTTGATGTCGATCAAGCAGTAGAAATGGCAGCAAGTTAATATGTTTAATTTAGCAGAAATTCTCACACTCCTTATTGGTTGTCTTTTAGCTTTAGTGTTTATTGATGGAGTTAGGAGAGCTATACGTATA
The DNA here is from genome assembly GCA_902559365.1 of uncultured SAR86 cluster bacterium. Lineage (GTDB taxonomy): Bacteria > Pseudomonadota > Gammaproteobacteria > Magnimaribacterales > Magnimaribacteraceae > Magnimaribacter. The sequence continues at coordinate 7,969 of CACEHP010000008.1, read as the reverse complement.
AGAAGAAATAAGTTAAAAGTTGATCTGATAGACACTTCATCAAATGAAATATCAGACTTTGAACAAGAATGGCAAGCATTTGATGAGAATGAGGAATATACAGAGTCTAGTTTAGAGCAAGGTGAGGAAGAGGAACTTGATATCAAGCCCAATACAATTTTAAATATTATTCATCTTCACGATACCTCAGGTTCAGTATTTTCTGAATCTTCATTATCTCAAGCTCTAGTTTTTTACAATTTTACATTCGAAGAAAAGGGATTTTTTACAATTCTAGATTCAGACAATGCTCCTGCCTTTAGTATTATTAATGGTAAGAATCCTGGACTATTTTCAGAATCTGTAACCTCTAATGACATTGCTCTGGTTTTAGATCCCAAGAATTTGTCTAATCCTGTAGAGGCATTTGAACTATTTGTAGAAGTTTCACAGAGCCTGCAAGAAACCTTTCAATGCAATATCCTTGATGAAGATAGAAATTTTATGACCAAACAAATGATTGAACATATGAAACATCAATTTCATGAACATCAAAGGCAGTTTCTTGCCTCTGCAAGTTAGTTCAATTATTAATGAAAGAATCTCAAAAAATCAAAGAAAGAGTTATTGAACTTCATAAGCTCATAAATTTTCATTCCTACAATTATCATTCTCTTGATTCTCCTTCAATCGAAGACCATGAATATGATGCTTTATTTAATGAGTTACTAAATTTAGAAACAGAATATCCCAGCTACAAATATTCTTATTCTCCCTCTCAAAGAGTGGGAAGCGAGCCTTTAGAGGGTTTCGTGAAGGTAGAGCATTTAGCGCCTATGCTTTCATTAGATAACGCTTTCAATTCTGATGATATGCATGATTTTAACAAACGTATTCTTGATAGACTCACGGGAAAAGAAGCTATTTCATATTCATGTGAGCCCAAGCTTGATGGAATTGCTGTTAACCTTTTATATAAGAATGGTTACATAGAAAAAGCTACTACTCGTGGGGATGGTAAGGTTGGAGAGGATATTACACATAACGTTAAAACTATAAATTCTATTCCTCTTTCTTTAATGAATGATGAATCAGAATTGCCTAATCTTATTGAAATTCGTGGTGAAGTTTTCATCGAAAAAGATGACTTTGATTCTAATAATAAAAAGGCGGCAAAGTTAGGTCAAAAAACTTTTGCTAATCCTAGAAATGCAGCTGCAGGGAGCTTAAGGCAGCTAGATCCTACAGTTGCAGCATCAAGACCTTTAAAGTTCTTTGCCCATGGAATTGGTTTTATAGACAAAGGTAATTTTGAACTGCCGCAATCACAATCAGATACTTTAAAGTTATATAAAGCATGGGGTCTTCCAACCAACCCATTGAGCGATGTGGTATCCAACATAGAAGAATGTGAAGATTATTTTGAAAAAGTCTCTAATCAACGACAAAAGTTGCCATATGAAATTGATGGAGTTGTATTTAAAGTCAATGACTTGAAAGATCAAATTACATTAGGCCAAGTTTCAAGGGCTCCTAGATGGGCAATAGCAAGAAAGTTCCCTGCAGAGGTCGGTACAACTTTTGTTAAAAAGATTTCCTTTCAGGTAGGAAGAGTTGGAAGTATTACTCCAGTTGCTGAGTTTGAACCAGTAAACATTGGCGGAGTAATAGTATCTCATGCAAGTATTCATAACTTTGATGAAATTGAACGTCTTGATGTAAGGGAAGGAGATACTGTAAGTGTTAAAAGAGCAGGGGATGTAATACCTCAAATTATTTCTGTAGATATTGGGAAAAGGAAGAAAACCTCCACTGAGGTGCAACCTCCAGATAGTTGTCCATCCTGTGATGGAAAACTAATTAAGCCTGAAGGAGAGGCAATACTTAGATGCACCGCGGGTTTAAGTTGTCCTGCACAAAAATGTGAATCCTTAATTCATTTCGTATCTAGAAATGCACTCAACATAGATGGACTTGGAGAGAGAATTATTGATCTGTTAGTAGAGCGAGGTTTAGTCTCCAATTTTGCAGATTTATTCAAACTTAAGAAGGAGGATATACTTCAACTAGATGGTTTTAGAGACAAGTCTGCAACTAACTTGATAGATTCTATAAACGCTGCAAAGGACACAACACTTGCCCGCTTTATCTACTCTTTAGGAATAAGAGAAGTGGGAGAAGCTACGGCAATGAATCTTGCATTAAACTTCAACAATATTGCTGCTTTTCTTGTTGCTACAGAAGATGACTTGCTAGAAATTAATGATATTGGCCCAGTAGCTTCAAAATTTATATTGGAGTTTCTTTCAAAAAAAGAAAATATAAAACTTGTAAATGATCTGCTTCATTTAGGAGTAAGTCCTCAGGATATCAAGATAGAAGATAATCATCCCTTTAGCTCAAAGTCTATAGTCATTACAGGTTCATTCACAAACATTGCGAGAAGTCAGCTCAAGGAAGAATTAATTAGAGTTGGTGCCCGTGTTACTAGTTCTGTCTCCGCTAAGACAGATTTCCTTGTTTCAGGAGAGAAGCCTGGATCTAAATTAAAAAAAGCCAATGATCTTGGTATTAAAGTTTTGGAGGAAGAAGAGGCTCTTATGCTTCTCCAAGAATAAATGCGAAATTCATTTATCCTTTTTCTAAGCTTGGTTTATTTAGCTGGATGCGCTTCTAATAGTCCTCCGAGCACAACAACAGATGTCTGTAAGATTTTTAAAGAAAGGTATAGTTGGTATAAAGCAGCTAAGAAAACAGAAAAGAGATGGAAAATCCCTGTCTATGTCTCAATGGCCATAATTAAACAAGAATCGAGCTTTAGAGCAGATGCTAGACCAGGAAGAACTAAATTACTCGGTTTTATTCCTTGGAAAAGAGTTACTAGTGCAAGAGGTTATGCTCAGGCTGTAGACGGAACCTGGGAGATGTACCTTAACGATAGAGGGGGATGGTTTTCGAGCAGAAATGATTTTGAAGATTCAGTTGATTTCGTAGGTTGGTATAACTACAAAACGCATAAACAGCTCCGCATACCCCTTACAGATGCCAGAAATCTTTATCTTGCTTATCACGAAGGAAGAGGTGGGTACAAAAAAGGAAGCTACAGAACTAAACCTTGGCTACTGTCTGTTGCTGATAAGGTTCAAAGGCAATCAGATAGATATAGAGTGCAGTACAATGGTTGTAAGAAAAAATTAGGAAAAAGATTCTTTTTTTTCTAAAATTAGACTATGCAATTTCAAATTAAAGTATTCTTAATAACCTTATCATTTATAGGTCTTAGCGCTTGCGCAAGCTCATTAGCTGTGCAATCAGATTTCGATACTCAATATGACCTATCCTCTTACAAAACTTTCTCTGTTATTTCTCCTTCTCTAGAAAATCAAGAGAATGAAATCAGCATTAATCCAATTTTGATTCAGAGAATAGCTAGATCAATTGAATCTACTTTAATAAATAAAGGTCTTTCTAAATCTGATGATTCCGAAGCGAGTGTTAGATTCTATCTTGGATCTAAAAGGGAGATTGAGAGATCATCTGATTTAGGCGGTTTTGGTTACTACAACTACAGGTATTTCGATTCAAGAGATCAAAGATATATCAGATCTGATAATGACGAGATAGCAATTAGAGTTTACGATAATGAAACAGGAGATGTTATTTGGTACGCCTTTACTAGATTGAAAAGACCTAGCGAACAATACAATCAATCAAGTGTCGATTCTCTTGTTGGAGAAATACTCTCAAGCTTTAATTAAATCTATTTGGAGATAAAGAATCTAATTCTCTTTTTTCAAGAGGTGGAGCTTTTCCTGATATAAGGCTAGAAACTATGTCAGCACAAATTGGAGCAGTTACTGAAGCTCTTGATCCGTGACATGTATTAACAAAAACCCTACCTTGATTGCCTACGACCGGCATATGATCTTTTGAAACAGCCCTAAACCCAACCTTACCTGTTTTGATTTCTGCCTGTTCATCATTAATTACTTTTAAGTTATCTAGGTTATGTTGATGTTCTGCCTCCAAGACTTCAAATGTGTCGATATCACTATAACTAGAACCCACTACATGTATATTATTAATCTCAGGTGAAATATATCCTTTCCCGCAAATTGGTAAGTTGATATCTGAAAATATATGTTTACTTTTTATATGTGTTACTTGTCCTCTTTTTTTACTGAATCCTTCTAATTTATATATTTTTTCTGTATCACTACCAGCACATAAGCAAACAAAATCATATTTTTCTGTTTTATCATCAATAATCAAAGAGACATTATTTCCCGACTCTATAACTTCTTTGATTGTTGTAGATAATTGTAAATTTATTTTTGGATGTTCAATTAGCTCTTCACAAATTTGTTTAGGTAAAATGTATCCAGCATCTCTATACAACATTGCAGGAGTTATTATTTCTATGCCAGCAACCTGAGAGGCTTCTTTGGAGTCAAGTGCTTCAAAAAGCAGGTTATCGTTCCTACTTTGTATTAGTGAATCTTGCTTCTTATTTGAGTCAGAATCATGGTTTAAAACCAAAACACCAGTTTGTTGCCATGCTGATGTTTGAAGGTTCTCATAAAAATTTGTTGCATATACATAGGCGTGTAAATTAAACCTACCGTAAGGGGTATCGTGTGCAGACAACCTTGGATAAGTAACCAATAATTCGTGTGAGGATGCACCAGAACATATGTCTTCCTCTTGCTCATAAAGATCTACTTCAATACCCTGCTTGGAAAGAAAATAACTTACAGTGCAACCGGATATTCCCGACCCAATGACAGCTACTTTTAAACCTTTTATAGATGCCTTTTCTTTTCTTGAGCTTGAAAGGCCTTTAAGCATATGTCGCTTATGCGAAAATCCTTTGACTTTCTCATAACTAAAACCTGCATCTTTCAGATTCTTTTTTACATACCCTGAAGATGAATAAGTTGAAAAGGTTGAATCAGCATGACAACTATTATTGATTTTCGAAAATAATTGTTTTGTCCAAAGTTCTGGATTCTTAGAGGGTGAAAATCCATCAAAAAACCATGCATCAATAGTATCAATTTGTTCAAGATGGCTCTGTGTAGTAGAAATGTCACCCAGTATCAAATTCAATATAATTCTACCTTTAAAAAGACTTATTTTTTGGATTCCCTCTATGTTTTTTGGGTAATTACTCTCATATTCGAGTATATATTCTGATAATTCAGTATGAGCGCTTACTAATTTTTTGAAATGTTCAGGCTTAAAAAGATATTTATCAAATGAATAGAATTCTAGCCTCTGATTATCTCTTGTATGTTTGAGCCATTCAGAGCAAGTTGAGATGAAATTTATTCCTACACCAAACCCCAATTCACCTATAAAAAATGTAGCGTTCTGCTCGAGTTCTTTAAACCTGTTTGTTAAATTATTACCCTCTATAAAAACATGTTTGCACTCTTCTACGGCACCTTTCAAGGAAGAGTAAAAATCGTCGTACTCCTCTGAAAAAAGATTTTTTTCTCTCAAAGAAAAAGGCGCATACTCAGAGTTTAAAAAAGAGTATGCGCCTGATTGAAGGTTTTCTTTATTTATTTCCTGTAGGTATTTCGTTAAAGGGTAGACCTTTATCTGCTCTCATATCTTGAGGCATGCCTAGTACCTGTTCTGAAATAATATTTTTTAAAATTTCATCAGTACCGCCAGCAATTCTTATTCCAGCGGCTCCATAGAATCCGTACTGATACATGGATTGCTCAGCACCTTCTTCATCGCTTCTTAAAATACCTGCTGAATCAAGCATATCTAGACCAAAGTTAGCTATTTCTTGAAGTTTGTTTCCACTAACTATTTTTGTAATGGAAGATTGTGGACCAGGAGTCTCACCTCTAGACAATGCTGAAATATTTCTATATTTAGCATATTTCAGACCGCTTTGTTGGCAATACCAATCAGCAAGCTTTTCTCTGACCGCATCATTTTCAATTGCAAGTTTTCCATTTAAGTCTTGACCTCTTGCTAGTGAAAAGGCTTCTTCAAAGTCTGGACCTGAAGCATCTCCAACAGCTAGTCTTTCATTCATGAGCGTAGTGAGAGAAACTTTCCAGCCGTCACCAATTGCCCCTAATCTTTGAGAATCAGGTATTTTTACATCTGTAAAGTACACTTCATTAAAATTTGCTCCTCCAGAAATCTGTTTGATAGGTTTAACCTCTATTCCTGGAGACTTCATGTCTACAAAGAAAAACGTCAGTCCTTTATGTTTCGCTACAGAAGGGTCACTTCTGGTAACTAATATGCCGTAATCACTAAAATGAGCACCTGATGTCCAAACTTTTTGACCATTAATTGTCCAAGTGTCTCCATCAAGCTCAGCTTTAGTTTTAATCCCAGCTACATCAGAACCAGCCGCTGGCTCACTAAAAAGTTGACACCAAATTTCTTCACCGGTTGCTAATGGTGGGAGATATCTTTCCTTTTGTTCTTCTGTTGCGTACATCATCATGACTGGTCCAGCCATTCCTTGACCAATTTCAAGATATCCGCCTGGAACTTTGAATTTGGAGACTTCTTGACCCCATATTACTCTCTCAATTGGTGTAGACTCTCTACCGCCGTATTCTTTAGGCCAATGCAAACATGCCCATCCACCTTCATGAAGTTTCTTTTGCCATTTTTTCACTTCCTTGAGACCTTCCTCTTCAGAAGATGCTCTCCAACTATCTTTTGGCCCTTCTTTTAATGGGGCATTATCTTTTAACCAGTCGAAAGCTTCTTTTCTAAATTTAGCTTCTTCGGGAGTATCGTTAAAATCCATGTTTTTCTCCTATATTTGATTTGCTCTTTCTAAAGAGCTTATTAGTTTATCTTTCCATACTGCTTGACTGCCAATATTGGCTGCGAGTTGTCTGCATCTTCGATAATAAAGATGGCAATCAAACTCCCATGTGAAGCCCATTCCTCCATGTGTTTGAATATTTTCTTTGGAACATTCATGGTAGGCCTGGCTTGCACTCACACGTGCAGTTGCAGCAGCTGTTGGTAATTCAGGCGCATCAGTACTCAGTGCCCAAGCACCGTAGTAGCAATTCGATCTAGCTAGTTCCACAGCAATAAACATATCAGCTAGTTTGTGTTTGATGGCTTGGAAAGAAGCAATTGACCTTCCAAAAGCATATCGGCCCATTGCATATTCTTTAGCCATATCCATGCAAGCTTCAGCTCCACCTAACTGTTCAAATGAGAACAAAACTGCAGCTCTATCTAATAAATTAAGCACATCAGACCAATCTGATTTGAGTTCAGAGCAAGGGGCATTATCAAAACTTACAGAAGCATGAGATCTAGAGGGGTCTAAGGTAGGTTGCTGATTAACTTCAATACCTGATGAAGAGCCATCAACTAAATACAGACCTATGCTGGAACCATTTTGAGCCGAAACTACATAGAAATCAGCAATATCGCCATCTACAACAGCAATTTTAGTTCCTGATAAGTTACCGTTTTTGTAAGTACAAGCAATATTGTTCTCCGTTGGAGATGTGTTTGATTCGCTATGAGCGAAAGCACCTATCTTATCTCCAGCGGCAAGTCCTGGTAAAAAAGCTTGCTTAGCTGAGTCATCATTACCATGTAATATTGCTTCTGTAGCAAGATATACACTTGATGAAAAAGGAGTTGGAGCCAAACTTCTGCCTAGCTCTTCAGCAATTACACACAACTCAAGGTAGCCAAGTCCCAATCCACCATACTCTTCTGGAATAGCTGTGGCTGTAAATCCCATCTCAATAATTTGAGCCCAAAGATCTTCATCATAAGGAGCTTCTCCTTCAAGAACATTTCTTGCTCTTTTTACCGACTCTTCTTTTTCTAGAAATTTTCTTGCAATATCTTTTAATTGCATTTGGTCAGCAGAAAATTCAAAATTCATAATATTCCTCTATTTAAATCTAATCCTATTTTAGATTAATTGTTAAACTTAATTTTAGAATCTATTGTATATACGATCAAATAG
>CACEHP010000007.1:0-73491 GCA_902559365.1 uncultured SAR86 cluster bacterium | reverse complement strand
ATCTGAATCAAGTGATGCTACGAGCAATAGAATCAATCTTAATGCTCTCAAAACTGAATTGAATAGCACTTCTTCATCGGCATTCAATATTTATAATCCAGATTTCTCGGCAAATAATAGCCAGAATATCCTAGCGGTCATAAATAGAGACGATGAGAGTGAACTGACAATGTTTGATGTTAAATTAAGTAATGATAACGTTTTTGATCTACCTGCTGGGCCTGTTGGGGCTCTTATTGGGTTTGAATATAGAGAAGAAACTTACTCCGATGACAGAGACCCATTACTCGATGGTACTATTCCATTTAATACAGATTCTAGTTTAGCTACTACTCACCCTTATAGATCTGCGGTTATGGGATCAAGTGCTACAGAGGATGTCTATGGAGAAAAGGATGTAACTTCTCTTTTTGCAGAATTCCAAATACCAATTACAGATAGAATCAATGCTCAGTTAGCTTTGAGACACGAAGATTTCTCTGACTCTAAATCAGCAACAGTTGGAAAATTTGCACTTGGCTACGAAGTAAACAATTCTCTGTTCTTTAGAGCATCAGCTTCAACAGCTTTTAGAGCTCCAAACCTTGTGCAAGTCAATCAACTGAGAGTTGCAAGAACCGGTACAAGGATCGACTCTGTGATGCAATATGTAGCTGATGTAAATAACCTTCCTAAATCAGGAACAATTGGGGATTATGATTTCACAATTCTACGTTATTCTGAAGGTGCAAAAAATCTGGAACCTGAAGAATCAGATAACACATCTTTCGGGATAGTTCTTACCCCTGAAGCCTTTGAAGGATTAACCATTACTTTGGATGCTTGGGAAATTGAAAAAGAGAATACTATTGGTTTATTTGGTAGAAATAATAACGGAGTTATGGACCTATTACTTAGACTTCAAGCTGGAAATTCAAATTGTTCAGGAGCTATAGGAAATCCTGCTGTAAGTAGAGATGATTTATCCGATCTTGATTCAGATGAATTAGGCTACTTTGCTGCTGCTGGACTTTGCCCAGTAGGAAGATCTTTAGTTGTTAAGGATGAGTATCTAAATATGGCAACTCGAACTATTGAAGGAAGGGATGCTGTTGTTTATTACGATTTTGAAACTAGCTTAGGAGATTTTGCTTTGACATATGCTGACTCAAGAACCACAACGTTTGAGCAAACTCCAACTGGATCTTTCAATACACTTCAAGCCGCTATTGATGATGGTACTTTGCCCTCATATACAGTACTAGATGGTTTTGGAGATCTACTTGGGCGAGATGGAAACTATGAACGCAAGTCTTCTTTTAGAGTAAATTATTCTAAAGGTGATTTTGGGGCTTCTGTTTCAGCTCTCAAGATTGGATCTTTCTATCAAGCTAAGATCAATAAGTCTTCTGATGGCTCTAGATGGATAATACCTTCTATGACTACCGTGAATGCTTCTATTTATTATAAATTTGAAGTTATGGATAGAGATGCAAGAGTGAAACTAGGCATAAAAAACATCAATGATAAAAGAGCACCTTTAGCTGATGGCTATAACGGATTCTTTTCAGATGTCCACTCAGACTTAGGTAAGAATTATTATCTAGACTTTAGAGTAGACTTATAACTGTATCCTGACTAAAAAAGGGAGCATGGCTCCCTTTTTTATTTTAGAATTTAGCAATGGAAATAATTAATGGAAATAAAGGATTTTTCCTTGGTGTTTTTGTAGCATTAATTACTCTTATTCTACCTACACCTGATTCACTCACATTAGAAGCGCATAGAACTGCTGCCCTATTTGTTTTAATGGGTACTTGGTGGGCAACAGAAGCAGTTCCAGTTGCAGTAACAGCTTTAGTTCCTTTAGCTCTATTTCCTATGTTTGGGATCGTAGATATACAAGATGCTGCGGACCCTTACGCTAACAAAACAATTTACCTCTTTTTTGGCGGTTTTCTTATTGCTACCGCAATTCAAAAATGGGACCTCCACAAAAGAATAGCTCTTTTTGTCCTTGAAAATGCGGGGTCTAATGGAGCTTCATTGGTATTTGGCTTTATGCTAACTGCAGCAGTAATAAGCATGTGGGTTATGAATACTGCTACCACCATCATGTTACTTCCTATTGGCTTGGCAGTTGTTTCAGTTGTAAAAACGACCGTAAATTATCTATCTGATGAAGATCTAGAATCTTTTCAACTTGCCCTATTACTTGGTATTGCTTACGGGGCTACCATCGGGGGAATGTCTACTTTAATAGGTACTGGCCCAAATGGTATGTTGGCTGCTTTTATGGCAGACAACTATGACTTGGATATAAGCTTTGTTGACTGGATGAAAGTAGGAGTTCCTCTAAGTGCAGTCATGCTTCCATGTAGTTGGTTTATTCTTACAAAGTTAATATTTAAAGTTAACTTTGAAACTTCATCTGAAACAAGAGAATTGCTATCTTCTATGAAAGAGGAATTGGGAAAACTTGAAGGTCCTGAACTCAAGGTTTTGATTGTCTTCTTTATTACAGCTATGGCTTGGATGTTCAGAACTGTATTGGACAATTATTCTCTTTTAAGTGGTTTGTCTGATGCTGGCATAGCAATGATATCTGCACTCTTTTTGTTTCTTCTTCCCAGTGGAAATAAAGAAAAGAAAGGAGCTTTATTAGAATGGAAAGATGCTCAAGAGAATGTTCCGTGGGGCCTTCTTGTTTTATTTGGAGGGGGTTTAAGTTTAGCAAATGCCGTTCAAACTACTGGTTTAGCTGTTTGGATAGGTAATCTTATACCGCAAGGAATTAGCTTAGCCTTAATAGTAATCTTAGTCGTTGCATTGATTATATTTTTAACGGAGTTAACTTCTAACATGGCAACTACAGCTACCTTCTTGCCAGTTGTGGCTGCTATAGCTATTCAATCTAACTTTGAACCTTTATTGGTAACTGCTGCCGTTGCATTAGCAGCAAGTTGCGCTTTTATGTTGCCTGTAGCTACACCGCCCAACGCAATCGTTTTTGGATCAGGGTTAATTAGAGTGCCTCAGATGGCAAGAGCAGGTTTTTTGATTAATATATTAGGCATTATGATCGTATCTCTTGTAGCGGTGATTTCAGTGCCCTACTTTCTTCTTTAGTAACCTTTTGCAAGAGCGCCGGGTCTTCGCGTATCAGCTACTCCATATATAGTCTCATTTCCAAGAAATATAGCTTGAACGCTACCCATGGTAGTAGATATTTCAGGTTCATGTCCTCTTTGTCTCAAGAGTTGAATTGTGTCAGGACTAAAACCAGTTTCTAACTGAAGCTTCCCTTCTAATCTCTGATTTATTCTTGGGGCCATAACTGCTTCAGAAAAACTCATATCATGATCAATAACGTTACTTATTACCTGAGTAATAATGTTAGGAATCCTGCCTCCACCTGGTGAACCTAGAATCATTAATAACTGACCATCAGGTTTAAATACTAAAGTTGGTGTTTGGGTACTGATCATTCTCTTACCGGGTTCCAGCTTATTTGCTTCACTGGTTCCAAACTTAACATCTTCTCTTCCATAAAAATGAGAAAAATTTCTCATCTGGTTGTTCATCAAGAATCCACCTTTTTCGATGGTTACTCCAGATCCAAAAGAGGACCCTAAAGTATATGTATTAGAAACTGCATTTCCTTTGGAATCTATTATCGAAAAGTGAGTAGTATCAGGACTCTCATCATACTTTCTTAAATCTCCTGCAAAAATTTGACCATTAGGAGTTCTCGACTCGGATATTTGGTCAGCCAGATCCCTTGAATATTGTCGATTTAGCATTTGCTTAATTGGTACCTCATAATAATCAGGATCGCCATGGTACGCTGCTCTATCGGCGTAAGCTCTTTGCATAGACTCAGATAGCAAATGAACTGTTTTAGCCGAGTTATGACCTAATTCTTTTAGATCAAAATTTTCTAAAATATTGAGTGTCTGTAATAAAACTAAACCGCCACTTGCTGCTGGTGGCATAGTTACCACTCTGTAACCTCTATAGGAAGTTTCAATAGGTTCCCGGAGCTTGGCTTTGTAAGAAGCCATATCCTCCATCGTTATAAGTCCTCCGCTAGATAATGATTCTTCTGATATCCATTTAGCGATCTCACCTTTATAAAAAATTTCACTTCCTTTTTTACCGATCTTAAATAAAGTTTTTGCTAAGTTGGGTTGTTTCAAAATACTCCTAACTTGTACAGGAGCATCATTCAAATCATAAAACTTATCTTTTGAAGCTTGATTAGCAAGCATTGATTCCTTGCCCCACTCCAGAACATAGCTCAAATCATGAGTTACTTCGAAACCGTCTTGGGCTAAAGAGATTGCAGGTTTTAGCAAATCATCTAAAGGGAGACTTCCATGATCTTTATGAGCTTTAAGCAGCCCTGCAACCGATCCCGGCACTGCATTAACAAGATGCCCAAATCTAATTACCTTATCCTTTTCTAAAAATAAGTCGCTGGTTGCCGATGAGGGAGCTGCAGAACGATAATCAATTGCAGAGATTTCGTCAGACTCTTTATCATAGATTAAAACAAATCCACCGCCTCCAAGATTTCCTGCTCTAGGCAGTGTAACGGCTAAAGCAAAACCCACTGCTACTGCCGCATCAATAGCATTTCCACCTTTTCGCAGTATGTCGTAACCAACCTCAGTAGCATGTTTGTTTTGGGTTACAACCATAAAATCAGAAGCAATTTCAGGATGAATTCGACTTTGATAGTCTAGAGTAGTTTGTGTTCTTGCCTGGATTAAGCCAGTGCATAGCAGTGAAGCGAGAAAAATACTAATTAAATAACTTTTTTTCATACTTTAAGGTGTTGCCACACCTGCACTAGGTCGTCTAGGATCTGCAGAACCATAGAAATAGTTCCCTTCTTTTACAATAGCTTGAACACTTCCCATTGTTGATGACTGATAGAGCTTATATCCTTTACTCTCCAAAAGTTTCTCTGTATCGGAACCAAATCCTTTTTCTAACATTAGAACTTCAGGCAACCACTGATGATGCATTCTCGGGCTATGAACCGCTTGCGCTATGTTCATTTCATGTTCCATCACGTTTAGAGCTACTTGTAATACTGTAGTTATAATTCTGCTCCCTCCGGGACTACCGAAAACCATATAGGGCTTTTGATCTTTAAAAATAATAGTAGGAGTCATCGAGGATAGTGGTCTTTTATTGCCTTCAATGGCATTGGCCTCAGATCCTAAAAGACCATAACCATTGGGAGTTCCAGGTTTAGAAGAGAAATCATCCATTTCATTATTGATCAACATTCCGGTACCTGGAATCATCTTCCCTGATCCGTAAGAGAAATTTAGAGTGTATGTGTTTGAAACTGCGTTGCCATAACTATCCATAACCGAAAAATGAGTTGTATCGGGGCTTTCATATGGGTAAGGGTTACCTGGAGATACTTCATTAGACGGTGTTACTTGGTCTAAAGAAATCTCTTTATTCAGAGCTTTTGCATACTTTTTACTGGTAAGACTTGAAGGTACTTTGTAAAAGTCACTATCCCCTAAATATTTGCTTCTATCTGCATAAGCTCTTTTCATAACTTCTGCGAGAATATGAATAGTATCCGCACTTCCAAAACCCATTTCTTTTATAGAAAAACCCTCAAGCATATTTAACATTTGTATCAAATGTGTTCCGCCTGAACTGCTCGGAGGCATCGAAACAACCTTGTATCCTTTATAATCACCTACTAAAGGCTGTCTTTCCGCTACATTGTAATTTTTAAGATCTTGTAAAGTTATGAGACCGCCGTTTCTCTCCATTTCTTTGACTATTAGCTTAGCTATGTCGCCAGAATAAAAAGCTTCTGGTCCATTTTGACTGAGTTGTTTCAGAGTCCAGGCAAGATCTTTTTGTACAAGAATTTCACCCGCAGAATAGATCTCTTTATTTTTCTTAAAGAATACTTTAGCTGCAGCTGGATCAGCAGAAAGTCTTTCTCTGTATCTTTTAGATGCCAGGGTATTCGCTAAATCATGAGGTATAACAAATCCATTTTCGGCTAATTTTATGGCAGGTTGTAGAACCTCTTCCCAAGTAAGCGTTCCATATTTAGTGAGAGCATGATGAAATCCTGCTACCGATCCTGGAACACCGGCAGAAAGAAGTGAGAATTGAGCCTTTTTTCTGTCGTAATCACCGTTTTCATCTAAAAAGAGATCCCTCGTTGCGGCTGAGGGGGCCTTTTCTCTATAGTCAATTGCAATGGTTATATCTTCTTCTTTTAAGTAGATAACCATGAAGCCGCCGCCACCCAGGTTTCCTGCCCTGGGGAGTACAACTGCAAGAGCTAAACCTGTTGCCACTGCAGCATCAACTGCATTACCACCCTGTGCAAGAATCTCGGCACCAACCTCACTTGCTATCATTCTCTGGGAAACAACCATTCCCTCATCATCAATGACAGGATGATTGATTGAACCATATTCAACAATAGGTAAATCATTTGAAAAAAATGGGAAGGAAAGGATTGTACAAATGACTAATGAAACTACTTTTTTCATTTTTAAAGATTAGGATTTATATAAGTTTTTGTCTAATAACATTTATTTATAAAACCATAACTAATCATCAATAGCTTGATAAACAAGGGCATTAAATGTTTCTCTCATTGGCCAAGGGCTTGCCAATAACTGAGTCATTACAACGGCAACCAATTCTTCTTTTGGATCTACCCAAAAGAAAGTTGCTGCAGCGCCACCCCAAAAATACATGCCTTTTGATCCATATTGACCAAGCAAAGCAGGATCTTCAATAACTCCTACAGTAATCCCAAAACCAGCACCTGGAATGTAATCATCTGATCCTTTGATACGATCGGGTAGAAGATTTGATGACATTAATTCTACTGACTTCCTACTTAAAACTCTCTCTCCAGCAAGCTCTCCTCCATTAAGAAGCATTTGAGCAAATTTTAAATAATCCTCAGCAGAAGATACTAGGCCTGAACCTCCATCAAATAAAGTGGCAGGTTTTAAATAGGGACTGAAAGATCTATCGTCAATTTTAATCATCAAGAGGTCTTCGGGTATTTTGTTTTTCATTTCTGGAATTAAACGACCTAAATCGCCTGGGTAGGCATATAAAGATGTAAATCTATCAACTTTTGATGCAGGAACTGAAAAAGAAGTATCATCCATTTGGAGAGGTTTGAAGATTCTCTCTTCAAGAAAAACATCAAATGTTTGTCCTGAGGCCCTTTCAATTACACAACCCAAGACATCCATGCCCATTGAATAAGTGTATTTTGCGCCTGGTTGGTGCATTAAAGGAGCTTTAGAGGCCAAGGCAGCAGAAAATGAACAAATATCTGGAAAAGATTTTCCAGAACTCACAACTGTATTTCCATTAACCTCAAGCGCTTCAAAATTATCAATAAAGAAATAAGGAGATAATCTTTCTTTGGCGTAAATTTTTTGTAACTGTGGATTAGCTGTAAAACTATAAGCAATACCTGAAGTATGAGTAGCTAAATCTCTAATTGTTACCTGTCTTTTGAGTTTTTCTAGAGAGGTCGTACCATCTTCGTTTACAACCATCACCTGAGTATTAGCAAATTCAGGAATATAAAGAGACACAGGATCATTAAGCCTTATTTTTCCTTCCTCTAAGAGTATCATTAAAGCAACGCCTGTTATTGGCTTACTCATAGAATAGATCCTAAACAAGGAGTCTTTTTGCAGAGGAATTTGTTTTTCTACATCGGAATATCCTTGAGTTTCAAAATGTACAACTTTTCCTTTCCTAGCAACAGCAGTTATAAATCCAGGAAATCTACCCGCTTTAAGATTGTCCTCAAGTACAGGTACAATTTTATCTAACCTATCTTTAGATATACCGACTTGGCTGGCCTCGTAAGAACTAGCACTTGAATAGAAAGTTAAAGTTGAAAATATAAATAAGAAAATCCATTTTGATTTAAACATAATTACCCCAATAAGTTTATTATGGACAATGATACTGAATAATTTGATTAATTTAAGACTAAACTGTAATTTTTAGATATGAATTTAAACCTAAAAAATAAAAATGCAATTGTGTGTGCTTCTAGTCAAGGACTGGGTAAGGCTGCAGCAATAGATTTAGCAGAAGAAGGTGTAAATCTTGCTATTTGTTCTAGAGATCAAGATAAAATAAATAAAGTAAAAGAAGAGATCCATCAGAAGATTAACAGTGAAATTAAAGTCATAGCCCTTAAAGTCGACCTTGATTCTCCTGATGAAATTCAAGCCTTCTATAAACAAGTTGAAAATGATCTTGGATCGGTCGATATTTTAGTAAACAATAATGGAGGACCTCCTCCAAGTACCTTTGAACAGTTATCTGATGATGATTGGCAAAAGGCATTTAATTCGACAATGATGTCCTGCCTTAGACTATCTAAATTAGTAATACCTAATATGAAAAAAAATGCATGGGGAAGAATAATTAACATTTCATCAGTATCAGTAAAAACACCTGTTAATGGACTATTTCTTTCTAATAGCTTGAGAATGGGAGTTTTGGGATGGGCTAAAGCTTTATCAGATGAATTGGCACCGCACGGAGTTACAGTGAATACTGTATGCCCTGGTTATACTAAAACTGAAAGAGTGGAAGCTATTCTTGAAACGCAATCAAATTCTTCTGGTTTAAAAAAAGAGGATATAGAGAAATCTATTGCTGAAAACATACCCATGAAAAGAGTCGGTGAAGCTGAAGATTTAGCAGGCCTGATAACATTCCTAGCTTCAGAAAAAGCTGATTATATGACTGGTCTTGCTATTCAGGTAGATGGCGGTTCGGCACGAACTTTTTATTAGTCTCGAAAATATCTATTTAACTTCCTGACTTGCTTAGGAGGTTTTCGCATTAGGACATATGTCACTGAGGAGATTAGTCCTGAGATAATTAAAGGTGTAGCAAAGTAACCAATGTAAAAGTAAGTTGAAGCGTTAGTAGGTAAATCTCCCCCGTAGCTCTGCATAAAGAATAAAAGTAAAGATAATATGACAAATAATGAAATTATTTTCTTCTGATAGGCTTGATGTCTTGAGGCTTCTTCAATAAGCTCTTTCAGCAAAAACTGTTGGTCAGTTTCATCAGAACTAACATTGAGTTTTCCATTGGTATAAGACCATTTCATAAAAGATTCTCCCTAGAAACATTATAGTGTAAATAAGAAAAAGGGAACAAAGTTGCTTACTTTTTTAAACTTCTCCATTTCCATGGTGCTAAAGAAGCGGAATCTTTCCACAAACCTTTTTTAAATTGCTTGGCGTTGTCTTGATCTTCGTAGAAAGAAATATCTGTTACGTATTTATCGTATACCCAAGCGTAACCAGCTGAAACCATTTCCCTATTAATGTCTTTGCCTTGCCAATACAATCTTCCTAATTTTCTTCCATATTTATCTGTTCCAGAAATTTCAACATCAACTCTCCCCTCTTTTAAAAGGCTTTTTAAATGTTCAGTAGAGGCTTTTCCAAAAGGTTGATCACGCTCAGGAGCATCGATTTCAGTTAATCTTATCTTAAAGATTTCGTCGCCATAAAAAGTATGTACGGTATCTCCATCAACCACTCTTTTGATTTTTAGATTCTCAAAATATTCTGCATTACAGAGTAAAGATAGTGAAAGGAGAAAAAGTATGTTGAAGATTTTCATACCACTAATTATAGAGTATGAATGGCGGACCGGACGAGACTCGAACTCGCGACCTCCGCCGTGACAGGGCGGCGTTCTAACCAAACTGAACTACCGGTCCATAGAACGATGGGCATTTTAACAGGACTGATGAAATTTGCAGAGATTAGTTTTAATTTTTTTAAGCTCGAATTGAGAGAACTTCAAAAGGAACTTCTTTAACCTTCCCTTCAGCTAAAGATACAAGATACGAGTTTTTATCCTTGCCAAAATTGATGGATAAATAATCACTTTCATTCTTTATATGTAGAGCTGCATTGCCCTCAGATGCATAACAACTCTCAAAAATATTATCTTGCAGAAACTTTTTCACTGCCGGCCTTCTTAATGGTTCCTCATCATAATGGGGACAGTAACTTCCTTTTACAAATCCCATACAATCAATCACTTTAAGATCTTCTTCCCAAGAGTCGACAACTGATCTTTCAAACCAACAGTTAGCACCAGCGCTAACACCGCTCATTACTACACCAGCCTTATAAGCTTCATGTAATAACTCATCTAAACCCCAATCCTTCCATACAGCCAACATACTCTTAGTGTTGCCGCCACCTACAAAGATAGCATCTTGCTCAGATATGAGCTTTTCTAGATTAGGAGTTCTTTTAAAAAAATCTAAATGTACAGGATTGCAATTCAGTTTTGAAAACGTTGAGTAATAATTAACTTTGTAAGCCTCATTATCTCCTGTGGCTGTTGGAATGAAACAAATATTAGGGATCTCTTTATTCGTTTGATCTAGGATATATTGTTCAATAAACCCCTCTCCTGGATTTCTTCCAAAACCACCTCCTCCAATGGCTATGATATGTCTATCCATGAGAGAACATTAAAGCTGAAACAAATAATACACCCATTGCCAATACACCAATTGTAGAAAAAATTAACATATAGAAAAGTATTTTTACGAATTGAAGTTTACTTTCAAAGATTACTGAATGGTTTTTGAAGTAAAAGTAACTCAGACATACCCAATTAGCTAAAAAAGTTAAGCCTCCTAGACAAAATATTAAAGTGATTGTATTAGAGCTCATTTAATTCATAGTTTCTGCGGTTTGTCTGTTTGCGGTAAGCCTCCAAATGCAGAGTCCTACAACTATGGCTTCAGCAACTACAGCAACAATAATAGATGTCACTAGATCACCAGTAATGAAATAATTCAGGATTCTTCCTAAAATAAGACTGCTAAATATGATGCTGTAAATGATATAGGTCTGTTTGGCCATAGACTGAATGAAAATCGAAAGCAGGGCCATGCAGCCCAGTAATGTAAACATGCCATAGTTTGCTCTAATTTCAGAATAAGCAAAGTCGCTACCTAGCTCATAGCCAATTAACCCTGCTATCGAATTAGGAGCATACAGTCCATAAATTCCAAATCCTAGATGTTCAATAGCTAGAAGACTCAGGATAATTTTATCTATTTTATTCATTTACTTTCCTTTTTACATTTTAAGCTGCAAAACTTCACATTGTCCCAATCTCTTTCCCATTTCTTCCTCCAGGTAAAAGATCTATTGCACTTTACGCATATCTTTTCAGGAAGGTTGACTTTATTATGCGCCATTTTTTAAAGCCTCAGTAACTTTTTCAAAACTGAAACCTCGCATGATGATTTCTTCAGGGGATAATCCTTCTTCGAGCAGTTCTTTAATCCTTGCAGTTGCGGGTAAATCAACCCTTTCATCAAATCCTTCCATTGATGCCTTTCCTTCATCAAAAGTTGCAATACCTTGATAATTAGAATGTTTTATTTGCCTTAATATATGGTCCCATGAGGTTGTTACCTCCTCCTTCGTTTTGGATTGTCTCCAGACTCGTCCCCAAAATAAAATCTCAGATGCTCTTCTCGCATCTTCATCTTTGGTTTCGTCATGGATTATTTCAGATACAGCCTTAAAAGAATTAGGCAATCCTTTAGAGGTTAAAGTAGCCAAAGCTTGGGCTTCCCATGAGTTTAAAAGCTTCCTAGGGTTCTTATGATTTTTTTCCACGATTATTTTTAGCTTTGAATATTAGTGATATAAAATTAGAAATACTAATTTTAACGCTAAAGATAAAGGTTTTAAGTTATATTTACTTAAAATTAAGGTGAACAATGGCTAAAAGTATTTTGATAACAGGTGCAAGTGGAGGTATTGGGTCTGAAATTGCGATTCAAGCAAGTCAAAAAGGATATAAAGTTGGATTAATAGATCTTAATAAAGAAATGCTTGAAGAAGTTGAATCCAAGATTCCTAATTCAGTAGCATTGCCGACAGACGTTACTGATGAAAAATCTGTAGCCGAAACTCTTAAAAAGTTTGGAGAAACGCCTTCAGCACTAGTTAATTGTGCAGGCATTGTCAGATTTGGCAGCCTCTTAGAGCAAGAAATCAAGGATTTCAAAGATGTCATTGAGGTCAACCTCTTAGGCAGTTTTATTGTTGGTTGTGCCGTAGCCAAATTAATGAAAGAAAAAGGAGAAGGGAATATCGTCAACATTAGCTCAATTAGCGGGGGCAAACATCCAGCTATTCATTCAGGCGCGTATGCAGCAGCAAAGGCAGGATTAGTGATGTTAAGTGAACAGATGTCTCTTGAATGGGGAAAGCTAGGTATTCGAGTAAATGCTGTTTCTCCTGGTTTTATTGACGCTGGTATGTCTGCACCCCATTATCGCGATGATGCTGAAAGAAAGAAAAGAGAAGCAATGGTTCCAATGCAAAGAATTGGTACCGCAAATGATATTGCTAAGGTGGTAATGTTTTTATTATCTGATGACTCTTCTTACGTGCATGGTGAAAATATTCTAGTTGACGGCGGCGTTATGAACAGCGTTCTTGCAAATATAGGGAGGAGCTAATTTAGAGCCTAAGCAATTGCCTAGCGTTATTTGCTAAATATAGAGGACATTCTTTTAGGGAGTTTCTATCAGGCTGATCCCACCCCAAAAAATTTGTACCTAAAACCATCCTGTCTGGTCCAACCAAGCTATCTAGTAAATCTAACGATTTATCTTGATGAACATGGTTATCAAACCATACTAACTTTAATTGTCTAAGAAATTCTCCCTTCTCTCTTATCCATTCTGGAGAGGTATGTCTGTTCTCAGCAGCTAGTGCCATTCTGCCAGCAAGAAAAGCGATATTTCCTCCACCATGACTTATGCATATATCTAAATCAGGATTTTTATGCAGCACCCCTCCAAAAATTATATTCCCCAGAGCAACTGTCTCATCATTTGCAAAACCCACTGTTAAATCCAAACTATAATCATCTAATCTCTTGTCTGAATAAGGACCATTTATACCTTGAGGTGCAGGATGAATAAACAGAGGAACATCCAATTCAACAAAGGTCTTATAAAGCATATCAAGCGCTTCATCTGCGAAACCCAATGGAAAATCAGTGCCTATATAAGCTCCTAATAAGCCAAGGTCATTCACACATCTTTGTAATTCCTTAGACGCTTCGTGAGGATCTTGCATGGGCAAGGAGGCAAACCCTCCAAGGGAAGGATGCTTGTGAACAATCTCTGCCATTGTATCGTTGTGGAGTTGACAATAATCAATAGCTGATTGCTTTTCGATGAAATGAAAATAAGTAATAGGATTTGGAGATAAGACCTGAAAATTAACTCCAAGAGATTCCATTGCATCTAGTCTTAGATTTATGTCCATGAAGGGAGTATTGCGGTACCTAACGCCCTCTAATTTATATTCTCCAACTCTAAACCAAGGATTTTTTTCATCTCCACCAATTTCAGGGCCTTCTTTTTTTAGAAAATTCAGAGTTTCTTCAAAAACTATATGAGCGTGGATATCAATTACGTCCATAATGTTTATTTACCATTCAGTTCCATCTTTTGACATAAAGCTTTTTATCCACGAGTGGTAATTCTGAACAGCCGGTTCATTCTTTCCGTAAATAAAATCATTTGAGCCCATATGAGATATATTAGATTGAATTTCCAAACCTATTTTGTAATCTTCGTCTACTACAGCCTGTCTAACCATTTCGCTAAACTCATTGGTATTTTGTAATTCTTTATCAGTTTCAGGTTTTTTTGCAGATAAGATCGTTTGTCTTGTTATCGTCCTGTTAGGGGATGATGTGGGAAATATTTGGCTTACCAAACAATGATCACCTAAAACACCCGAAATCGAGAGGTTTGGAAATCCTGAATGGATTAATCTTATGTTATCTTGAGGTGATTCCCATTCTGCTTCAGGCTTATCAATCAGATCTTTTAAAGTCTTTCTCCCAAATGTTAATCTTTGATGTGGTCCATAAGTATCTAATACAAGTAAATTTCCCACTGTATGTTTTCCGACTGTATCTCCGTGAAGTTGGTTATGATGATATGCTTCCAGATAACCATCTAAAGCTACTTTCCAACCCGGTCCATCGATTTCCCTTTGCTCATGAATATGCCAATCTTCTAAGCCTAGTGTTTCTAATTCAAGAGCAAAATCTCCAAGCCATTTATCAATATTAAACTTTTCTTGAGGATTCAACATAACCCAAACTAATCCTGAACGCTCAGAACACTCTAATTCTATTAGTCCAAAGTCTTCTTTGTTAATCTCACCAAAAGTTTTTTCTCCATACATTCCAATTAGCTTCCCTTCATGATCGTAAGTCCAAGCATGATAAGGGCATATAAAATTTCTTTTTTCACCGGATCCTTCTTCGCAAACTTTGGAGCCTCTATGTCTACATACATTGAGAAAAGCTCTTACTTGATTATCTTTACTTCTTGTAATTAGAACTGGAGTATCAAGAACATTCATTGCTCTGTGAGTATTTTCTCCTGGAAGTTCACCGCTAAGACATAAAGCAAGAGGAAGAGTTTTAAAAATTCTTTCTACTTCTTTTTGATATCTGCCTTCATCTACATATGCATCTATGGAGTTAGACATAACATCTGAGGCTTGATCAGTTGTCTTATTTTCATAATGAGTAAGAGCTCTTTTAACGAGAGCAACCATCTCATCAGAATGAGTGCTATTTTTTATCAATTTTTATACTTTCTCTGAAATTCAGCCCAAGAAGGTATCGATTCTGGTATGTCTGCACTAATCTTACCTTCTCCCATATTGACTCGCATCGGGTCATTTAAACTCTCAAGATAATCTTCTGTTTTTACGTAATAAAAGAAATTGATAGTTCGTTTTAAAAACTTCCAGCTACCTTCTTTTTTTGAATACGTATCGTCATAACGCATAGCTGCAAGACTTGCGACACCATCTCTTGTTGTTTCGGCATGACTATAAACTGTTCCTTCTGCCAATTGATTATCTTTTGAATCAATCTCGATACTTACATCATGCGTCCAATGAAAAGATGGTCCTCTAGAAAGAAAAACCTCATGATACATATCTAAAATAGATTGTCTGCCCTTACTTCGTAACGAGCCATTGGGAGAATCAAATTCAGCATCTTCAGTAAATATCTTTTCAAGCGCATTGAGATCTTGTCTATCACATGATTCTGCGTAATTTGAGACCAATTCTCTAATTTCATCTTTAGACTCGAGAATCTCTAGACGTTTTAAAATATCTTCACTCATCTCGAATTAAAATTTTGATGATGTTGATGCAGATAAAATTTCTATCCAGTAACCGTCTGGATCTTTAATGAAAGCTAAACCTTTCATAGCTCCATCATCTGGCTTTTTAACAAATTCTATATTTTGCGCTTCGAATCTATTACATGCTTCATAGACATCTGGAACTGTTATACCGATGTGACCAAAACCTCTTGGATCAGAGTTTCCATCATGATAACTAAATGATTCATCAGATTCCGTACCCCAATTGTGCGTAAGTTCTAACATAGCCTTTTGACTAAAAGCATATTCAGCTCTGGCAATGGAGTCGGAAGGAACTTCACCATCAGAATCTCTCAAATAACCAAGAAAAAAGAGACTAAATGCCATTTCAGGAAAATCTAATTTTTTTACTAATGTCATCCCTAATTTATTTACATAAAAGTCTAAAGACACTTCGGGATCTTTTATCCTAAGCATAGTTTGATTGAATATAAACTCCTCTGTACCTGGAGCATCAGGTTTTGTTAATTCGTCCATTATTTCCCCCTGCTATCATTATAGACAGCAAGAATAGAAAAAATGAATAAAAATTTTAATACTTACTATGTTTTATCTAAGTTTCTGAATTAATTTAAAATAAGTAAAAATGTTGAAAATTAGTTAATTATTGGTAAATTGAGGTGCATAAATCATTAAAAATGGTTTTTTTTACAACTTTGGGGAGAAAATATGAACTACATTACTAAATGTTTGTTTGCAGCTACATCTTTAACATTGCTTTCATTTCCAGCATTAACAGACGAACCTTCTGAGCAAGCCTCAGCATCTGGAACGCTAGATGAAATTATAGTTACTGCTAGAAAAAGAGAGGAATCTCTATTAGATATTTCTGAATCTGTGACAGCTATATCCGGATCAGATATAGATGATCAAAATATTAAAGGGCTCGATAAAGTAGGTCTTTTAATACCTAACCTTAACTTGGCAATGAGAGCCGATGGTTATCCTAATGTTTCTATAAGAGGTATTGGTGCTTTCGGATTAACTCAAGGTGTTGGCTTCTATTTGGATGATGTTCAGTTATTTAGTGATGCTTCTTCTAGGTTCGGTGACCTAGATAGAATTGAAGTATTAAAAGGACCTCAAGGAATACTCTATGGCGGAAGTAACATAGGTGGTGCGGTTAAGTTTGTTAGTAAAAGACCGAGTTCTGAAGATGGTTTTACTGGCAGAATTAAACATCAGACTGGTGAACAAGGTATTAATGATACTGAGATCTCAGCTAATATTCCTCTTCAGGGAGATTGGGCAATGCGTGTATTTGCATTCACAAGAGACGATGACGGTTTCTTAACTAACCCAAATTCAGATGGAATTGATAATCAGCCTACAAATGTTGGTCAGTATTCTCAAGACGGCACGAGACTTTCTATATCAGGATCGTTATCTGACAATCTATCTTTATATGCCTCAGTTAGAAGAAATGAATATTTAGGACCAGTAAATGCTTGGGCAAGAGAGCTAGGACAACCTGGATCATTCCACTATCCTAAAACTCTTGATACAGGAACTAACTCAACTAGAGATGCCGAAACTACTGCGGCTACTTTAGAATTGAATTGGAGCTTAGATGGTTTCGATATAACCACAATTACTTCTCAAACTGATACAGAGAGTACAAGAATTACTGATGTTGATTTGACCCAATTCTGGTATTTCAATACAACAAGACCAGAAGAAATGGATATTCTTACTCAAGAAGTGCGTTTTACGTCTACTACTGATAGCAACCTTCAATGGATATTTGGAGCGTACATGTCAGATTACGAAAGAATGATGGACTCATTCTTAACTTTTGGACCTGATGCTTTAGGCCTTGGTTTCGTTTTCGCAATGCCTTTCGAAAAAATTGTTGAAGAAAATACACATAATGCACTATTCGGTAATGTTTCTTATGAGGTTGATCAGTGGAGATATGACATAGGACTAAGATATGACAAATGGGAAGAGACAGAACTAAATCTAGATGCAGAAACGAATGGAGGAATTCATTCAGGTAAAATCGATGACACCGAAACATTGCCTAGAGTTTCAATTACAAGAACTCTTGATAATGGCTCTATCGCATATTTCACAACTTCTAGAGGATATGAGCCAGGTGGATTAAATAACGGTGTGCCTTACACTGATAGCAATGGCAATAGACTTCTTGGATCATTTAATAAAGAGGAAGCGACTCAAAATGAATTAGGTTGGAAAGGAACCATAAGAGATGGAAGAACTTCTATTTCTGTTGCTTACTTTGATATTGATTATCAAGATAGAGCTTTCCAAGTTGTTGCTCCTAACCCCGGCGGCCCTGGACTAATAGAATACGTAACAAATATTGGTGACAGTGAACAGAATGGTCTGGAATTTGAAATAACAACTAAAGCTACGGACAACCTAACATTGTCTATTGCAGCTGGTTGGGTTGACTCAGAATTTTCAAAAGGAACTGTCCTAGCTGATGGAACTGATCTAAGTGGTCTTACTCCTTCAGGTACTATAGATAACGGCTTCCTTATCGGTGCTGACTATGCCACTACTCTTTCGAACGGAACTGATTTCACTTTATCAGCTCAATGGAGTCACACTGGTCAAGGTATAGGTATGCCAGTTGTGGGCGCTCTAAAGAATCCAAGCTATGATGTTGTAAACATTCAGGCTGGATTCAGCAGTGGAGCTTGGGATCTAATGTTAACTATAGACAATGCGTTAAATGAAGATTACTACACGGATATGGAAGTTTTTCCTAATCTATCAAATGATCAGGCAACTATTGGAGATACGTTTATCATAGGAACCTATGGTGTACAAAAGCTTTATCAAGTAAGTCTAAGTTATAACTTCTAAAAGGAGAGAGATATGGCAGCAAATCCTGAATATAACCCATCTGGGGTTGGTGATTGTATAGACACCAACAAACTACCATGGATACCTATTCCCAATGCACCTGGCATGTCTATCAAGCCAGCGAGGGCGAGTGGTGAAAGCGGTATTTTTAGTCTTATTTTTAAACTGGAAGCAGGAAGTTCTCTTCCTGCCTCAGTTTATCTTGGAGGAATGGACATGCTTATACTGTCTGGAAAGGCAGAATATGATCAAGAAGGGTCTAAGAGTGTTCTAAATCCTGGCACATGGGGCTTTGTTTGTGCAAATTCAAGAGTGAACTCTTTCTTAGCTCTAGAGGATACAGAAGTTTTAGCAAATTTTTATAGCGGAGTTGCTTTCTTAAAAGAAGACGGATCGCTAGACAGTCTATTAACAGCACTTGATGTGATGCAAATGGCTAAAGATAATAAAATTATACTGGTTCCAAACTCTTTAGAAGCCTGCATGGAAATAGAAGGTGAGCAGTACAATGGTAACGGAGCGCCTTTAGCAATTGCGAGTGGAAATGCTGGTAAGTTAGTCAATGATGAGGCTGATATAACTAAACACTCAGAAGTAACACATCCTCACTTTGTTGATACAAAACAAGTACCTTGGTTAGTTTTACCTGGCATGGAAGACGTCGGTCTTAAAATACTCAGAGTTAGCCAAGAAACAGGTTACGTATCTTTAATAGTTAGACACAATGGTGTTGCCGATCCTCATACTCATGTTGGTGCAAGTGATTTCTTAGTCTTGCAAGGACAACTCGGTGTAAGAGCCGGACCTCCTGAAGGCTATGGACCCGGTATATGGTTTTATGAGCCTGCCGGTGCAAGACATGACGCTACTCAGAGGGTTACGGATGAGGATTTAATATATACAGCAAATTTATATGGTCCTGTTATGTTTGATTCTGGACCGGGAACACAGATCGAATCTTTACTTTCTTGGGTAGAATACAAAGGTATGGCCGAAGCAAATGGAATTAAATTAGTTCCAAGTACTAGACCTGATGATTCTAGTTTACTTGCTTGGGCACCATTAAGTTCTTGATTTAATATTCCAGAATTGGCCTAATTGATATATGGTCAACTCAATAGTATTAAAGAATGCCTCCATTATTGATGGTTCAGGCTCTTCACCCTATTCTGGTCATTTAGTTATAAAAGAAAATAAGATAGATTCTATTCATCAAGAAGATACAGTCTCCAATGATGCAGAAGCTAGAATTATTGATTTAAAAGGCAAAACGGTGATGCCTGGACTGATTGATGCTCATTGTCATATTAGTTTCGATGAACCTAGATCCAATGACGAACTCTTTTTTCATAGAAGAGAGGGACTAGCGGCAATAATTGCTGGGACTAATGCACTCAAGGTTCTGCAATCTGGGGTGACTAGCTTTTTTGATGCAGATAGTCTCTACAGCGTAGGAGTTGACTTAAGGGATGCGATTGAAAGTGGAGTTATAGTCGGGCCAAGAATGGCTGTAGGAGGTAATGCTCTCTTAACTTCTGCTGGAGGGACTGCAGGAAGATTAATACCTGATGAAGGAAAACGAGGATATGGTGCTGTAGTCACCAGTAAAGATGAAATAATCCTTGAAATAAGAAGACAAATTAAAATGGGGGTTGATTGGATAAAGATCCATGTATCCGGAATGGTGCCCAGACAATCTTCTGAAGGAGAACTCAAGGCTTGGAGTCTTGATGAACTTAAGCTCGCATGCGACACAGCTCATGAATTAGGAATCCCTGTAGTTGGACATTGCAGGGGTGCCGATAGTGTAAAAGATGCTCTCTTAGCAGGATTCGACATGATACTGCATGGTACTTACATGAATGAGGAAGGCCTTGAAATCATGATCGAACGAAATGTACCTCTTGTGCCTACATTTACATTTCAGGCAAATCTCATTGATTACGCCGAAAAGATGGAAGCTTCAACGGATTATAAAGAAATCTTTGAGAAAGAAATTCAAGATAATGTCCCCATATTTAAAAAGGCTTTTGAGGCTGGAGTTCCATTTATATGTGGAAGTGAAAGTGGTTTTTCGGTAACTCCTTATGGGGACTGGCATTATAAAGAATTAGAGGTTTTTGTAGATAAACTAGGTCTTACCCCTCTAGAAGCTATAACTTGCGCAACAAAAAATGCAGCATCAGCAATGAAAAGAGACGATATTGGTCTTATAGCCGAAGGAAAGATTGCTGACTTGTTGGTTGTAGATGGCGATCCGTCAAAGGATGTAACAATTTTAGGAAATAAGAATCGAATTGAGCATGTTTTTCTAAATGGAAAAGACATGGACTTAACTCCCGCACCAAAAAGAATTAAAGATCCTGACGGATGGAGAATTTCTGCATATTCAAATAAAATTTTAGAAAAATAAATTCTAATATGACTATTCTTGAAGAAATCGAAGGGGTGGTTGGAAAAGAAGGATTAATCATCGGTGATGATGTATTTAATCGGAAGGCTGGTATTTGGATTGATGATGGTATCAAAGCCGATGCGATTATTAGACCAAAAGATACAAAAGAATTGTCTCAAGTATTATCTATCTGTAATAAATTTGATCAAAAAATAATACCTCATGGGGGACTAACAGGTCTGGCTGAAGGGGCCATTACCCAAAAAGGACAAATTGCAATTTCTTCTGAAAGAATGATTTCAATTGAAGAGGTAGACGAAATAAGCAGAACCATAACAGTTCAGGCCGGTGTTCCTTTAGAAAAAGTACAAGAGGAAGCTGAAAAATATAATTTAATGCTGCCAGTTGATTTAGGTGCAAGAGGTTCTTGCACTATCGGAGGAAATATTTCTACAAATGCCGGCGGAAATATGGTCATTAAGTATGGAATGATGAGAGATTCTGTTCTGGGTCTAGAAGCTGTTTTAGCTGACGGGCAGGTCATGACTTCGATGAATAAAATGTTAAAGAATAATTCAGGTTATGATTTAAAACAGCTGTTTATAGGCACAGAAGGAACCCTAGGTTTCGTAACCAGAGCTGTGCTCAGATTAAGAGAGAACCCTACAAGCACTAATACCGCATTGCTTGCTTTGGATTCATTTGATGAGGTTATAGAGTGTTTAAAATATATGGATAAAGGTTTGGGAGGCAACTTAAGCGCATATGAAGTGATGTGGAGAAATTTTTATGAAGTTGTTACATCTTCTAACTCCAATCACACTCCTCCTCTGCCATTAAATTACTCTTATTACGTAATCGTAGAAACTTTAGGAGCGGATCAAGATAAAGATACTGCCCTTTTCGAGGAACTATTAGAGGTAGCTCTTGATAGAGGAATTATTAAAGATGCAGTTATTCCTCAATCAGAAACCGAAAGGACCAAATTATGGTCAATAAGAGATGATGTGGAACAACATTACAAAGATGGTCCTGTAAAAATGTTTGACGTAAGCATGCCTATTTCCTTTATGGAAAAATATGTTCAAGAAGTGAATGCAAATTTTTCTGCTCATTGGAATGATTATAAATGTGTTGTTTTTGGCCATGTTGGAGACGGAAATCTACACATAATTGGTGGTGTTGGCTCTAATGAAGAAGAAGCTACTGAGCTCATGGAAGCTTGTATCTATGAGCCTCTTAAATCTATTAAAGGCGCCGTATCTGCTGAACATGGCATAGGGCTTGAGAAAAAAAATTATCTAGAAATATCTAGATCCGAGACTGAAATTAGCTTAATGAGGAATCTTAAAAAGGCTTTAGATCCAAAGAACATTCTAAATCCAGGCAAGATATTTGATTGATTTAAAGGCTTATCTATTTTGCAACTTCTTTCCAAATAAAGAATCTTGTAGAGATGACAAACGCGATTATCACCCAGAGCAATACACCCAGCGTTGGATTGCTAAATAAAAAGAAAGAAGAGCCATCGTTCGCTATCTCTCTTAATGATGCTACGACTGAGCTTAAGGGCAACGAATAAACAATTGGTTGAACAATCTCAGGCATAGAACTAATAGGGAAGAAAACTCCTGATAAGATTACCTGTGGAAAAGTAAATAAACCCACAATAGGCCTTATCCCTTCTTGGGTCTTAGCTAAACTACCTAGTGCAAAGCCAATACATAGAAAAATAAAGGTTCCCAATATAACCACCAGGTAAAAGGAAAAATAACTTCCTGCTATATTCACGTCCAATAGAAGGAGAGCGATGGACAAGACAACAGAGAGCTGAATTAGAACAATCAGCATCCGTGCTAGCACAATGGATACTATGAAGTCTTTGGGCTTTATTGGAGTAACAAATAGTCTTTTGAGTATGCCTCTCCTTCGGTATTCAACAATATTGAAACCGGAACCAGCTATACTTAAATTCATAATCATAAAAGCTAATAAACCCGGCAGTAAAAAATCTATATACCTTTGATTTCTTGCCTTTACATCTTCAAGCTCTATAGAAAATAGGGGTGATAAATTCCTTATATTTCTTTCAACTGAAACAAGAGAATTGTTAAGGGCCTGTTTTATGATAGTAACTTGTCTTGTTTGTGATGCATCAACGTAAAATTTAAGAACTCCTAGATCTGAAATGTCTTTAAAATTTTCAGGAATCACAACAAACCCCTCGATTTCTCCTTCTTCCAATGAAGCTTGAAGTTCCTCAAAACTCCCTTCTAAAATGGTAAAGAGCTCCTCTCTTTCCAAGGCCTGAATGAAATCTGAAGAAAATTGAGATTTGGAACCATCACTGATACCAATAAGAAAAGGATCTCTTTCTCCACTGGAAAAGGAAAAAGCTCCAATAAATATGAGTGGGAAAAATAAACTAAACAGAATTGCTTGTCTATTTCTTAAAAAGATCTTCAGAAAAACCTTAGCTAAGTGTAATTGGAGTGAGTTAATCATCTAGTCTCTCAAATCTCTTCCGGTGAGATGAAGAAAAACGTTTTCAAGATTACCCTTCTCAATATTATCTGAATCGAATTTAGCAATTAAATCGTTGGGAGAACCTTCAGTAATTATTTTACCTTTATCCATGATAGCAACTTTGTGACATAGATTTTCAGCCTCTTCCATATTATGAGTAGTTAGAACAATGCTCATACCTAATTGATTTAAATCTCTTATGAGCTTCCATAAGTTATGCTTTGCTTGGGGATCAAGTCCAGTTGTCGGCTCATCTAAGAAAAGAACATCTGGTTTATTAACTAATGCGCAGGCAATAGAAAAACGCTGCTTCTGACCTCCAGAAAGCTCTTCGGGTTTAGCATTAATTTTATCGATTAAGTTAACACTGTTAAGAAGCTCAGCTACATCTACATCATTCTTATATAATTTACCGAACAGAATTAATAATTCCTTTAAACTCAATGAATCAAAGTATTCGTTGGATTGAAGTTGAACTCCTATAATTTCTTTCACTTCGAAGGGTTTCTCGGCTACATTGATACCTTTTACGTAAGCAAATCCACTATCTATGTCAGTTAAACCTTCAATCATCTCAAGTGTTGTGGTTTTACCTGCACCATTTGGCCCTAATATTCCATATATTTGATTAGCTTTTATTTCAAAAGAAATCCCATCAACAGCTTTGAAGTGATTTTTAGTATCAGGATCAATATAAGACTTTTCAAGGTCTATGACCTTAAGAATATCCATTTATTAAGCTTCCTCTAAAGGAAGAGATTGCATACCTAATGCTTCTCTGTAAGTGTTGTGATAATGATGCAGTGCTGGTTCATTTTTACCAAAAGTTAGGTAATCAATATTCCCAGACCTTAAACCTTTATGAGAAGAGGCTGCGGCAACATAATCCTCATCTCTAATCACAGATGCAAAACCCCCGTATTGATCTTCTAATAATTGTTTACCATCTATACCTGTCTTCTCTAGCTCTTTTAATTGTTTTAAGACATGAGGATAGAAATAAAAAGATATTTTTGAATAACTTTTATGGGGTGAATTTTCAGCGGGGTACTCCTTTACAAGAAACGCACCTTCTTGAGTTGGCATAAAAATTATATTGGGAAATAGGTAATAAACAGGTAAAGATCCGGCGCAAATATCCCACTCCGACTCGGGTAATTTTCTCATCTCATCAATAGTTCGTTTGCATAAGATCAGTCTTCCATTCCGTTGGAAGCTATCAAACATCTGACAGTTACCGTAAAAGGACTCAAAAAGTGAATCTTTGTGCAAAACAGAAAAATGATACGTTTCTCCAAAAGTATCAATAGCTAATTTCCAATTCATATCTGTAAAATAAAGGTCCTCATTAGCAAACACCAAACTTTGGAAATTCCAAGCATTAAACTCAGCTTGAAGTTCTTTGCCTAATAATTCATCAAGGTCAATATTCCCATCACGTTTTGGATGGACCCACAAGAATCCAAATTTTTCTATAGCGGGTAATTCTTTTAAGCCGTAGCAATCTTTATCTATTTCACCGAATTGTTCTTTCTTAGGATATCCAATTAGATTACCTTCATTATTAAAAGTCCAGCCATGAAAAGGACATGAAAACTTTGATTTCTCGCCTTTCTTAGAACTTTCTATAGTTACCCCTCTATGAGGGCAAACATTGGCATACGCCTTAAAGTCTCCAGTATCATCTCTCACAGCAAGAATAGGTACTCCAAAATCCTCTGTCGTGACAAAAGAATTAGGTGTGGGCAAATCACCAGAGAGACCGATGATCTGAGGATGGTTTAAGAAGAAAGTCTTCCACTCGCGATCAAATCGTTCCTCTGAAATGTAAGTATCCGCAGGAGTTTTTATTATCCCGCCAGCATTGATATTTGTTTTAAGATCAAGATGATTTATTAATCCCTTCAATAATCTTAACTGCTCTACTCTTTCCATTTATTAATTCTATCATTGTAAATTAAAAAATTATGCTAAGTATGTATAGATTTACTGCTAATTAAAGGTACAGCTACTTGTAAAAGGTACATTTATGATTATAATGCGCGTGTTCGAAAGAACATTCAAATTAACTCTTCTGTTTTGCTAAGGACTACAAATTAATGGGGCACCATTATTTCTGGCTAATTTCTTAGACGCCCAGACTAAAACAAGGAAAAAATATGAAATACTTTTTTGTCATTCTATTTTCTGTGGCTTCTAGTCTAGCTCACGCTAGTTATCATGAAGGTGAAGGATCAACTGGAAGTGGAGACAGCGGTGGCTATGGAAGCGGAGGATCAACTGCAGCTGCTTTACTAGGCGTGGGTTTAGTTGCTTACTTTGTTTTCAATAGAAATTCAGATGATTCTGAATCGGAATTCCTCAATGATAAAGATAGGAAAAAATTTGAAATAGATTTTTTACAAGATAAATCAAAGTTCTCTGGTTTTTTGGAAGATTTTGCTTCTCAAAATAAATTTCAAATAAATTTAAAATATAATATAAATTAAAGAAAAGCCCCTCAAAGGGGCTTTTTTTATCCTAATCAAATAATGAATCTTTTTGTAATATTTGGGAATCAACTTTTTAATCCTATCTTCTTAAAAAATTTGGGCTGCACTGACGTATACATGGCCGAGGACTTTGGTCTTTGTACTTACCAAAAACACCATAAGCTAAAGTTGTATATGTTCCTGACAGCTATGAGGGAATACAAAGATGAATTAGAAGCTGCAGGAATCCATGTCCATTATAAAAACTTAAATGAAGCGGATAATGTTCCATATATAGATACCCTAAATGATTTTGTAAAAGATAAAACAGATACAGTTAATTTTTTTGAAATAGAAGACAAACCTTTTGAAACAAAATTTCAAAAGCTGGAATCGAAAGGAATAAAATTGATCGAACACCAAAGCCCTATGTTTATATTTTCTCGTGATGAGTTTGCTAAATTTCATGAAGGAAAGAAATTATTTAGGATGGCACCCTTCTATAAATTTGGAAGAAAGAAATTAAATTTACTAGTTGATAGTGAGATGAATCCTTTAGGGGGGAAATGGTCATTTGATGAGGAAAATAGAAAAAAAATTCCTAAAGGTTTGCAAATACCTCAGATACCAAGAAATAAAATATCCAAACATGATAAAGAGGTCAAAGAATTGATACAAGAAATGTTCAGTGACCACCCAGGTGATACAACAAATATATGGTTCCCTGTTACAAGACAAGAAGCCAAAAAGTGTTTAAAAACCTTTATGAAGGAAAGACTTAATAGTTTTGGCATTTACGAAGATGCTATGGTTAATGAAGAAAATTTCTTATTCCACAGTACCCTAAGTCCCACTTTAAATTTAGGGCTATTAACTCCTGAAGAAGTTATTAGTGAATGCTTAAAATATTTTAAGAAGCAAGATGTCCCACTAAATTCTATAGAAGGATTTATTCGTCAAATAATAGGGTGGAGGGAATTTATTAGAGGCATTTATCAAATGAAAGGTGAGACTCAACAATCGGTTAATTTTTGGAAACATAAAAATAAGTTATCGGACAGCTGGTATGAAGGCACCACAGGAATAATACCCTTAGATGACTGCATTAAGAGCACTATCAAAGACGGTTATCACCATCATATTCCTAGGCTAATGATCATTAGCAATCTCATGAATATGTGCGAGGTAAGTCCAGATGAAATATATAAATGGTTTATGGAAATGTATATAGATTCTTCTGATTGGGTAATGACTCCAAATGTTTATGGAATGGCTACTTTTTCAGACGGTGGGCTTATGTCAACTAAACCCTATACTTGCGGCTCAAATTACATTCTAAAAATGTCAAATTATCCCAGAGGAGACTGGTGCGACATTGTAGATGGTCTTTATTGGAGATTTACCGATAAACACAGATCATTTTATGAAAAAAATGCCAGAATGAGTTTTCTTACAAGAACTTTAGATAGAATGAAGACAGAAAGGAAAGAAATGATTTTCTCTAAGGCGAATAAGTTTATTGAGGAAAATACAAAATAAGGAAAACCAATGAAAAATATAATTTGCACTTTAGCTTTAATCTTTACCCTCAATTCAGGTGCAGACACAAGAACGCTTGAAAGCCTAACAGTAGATGAATTGACTCAAATAGTCAGGCTGATAATTCAAGAAAGCCTAGAAGAATGTAAGGTAACTGGAACTATGCAAGGCAGGGCTAAAGTAAATCTGGCGGTAGTAGGTAGTGTAGAAGCAAAAATGGAATGTGCCTTTGAAGAAATTTCTGAAAGTACGGAAAATTAATTTACCTAACTCGCGTCACTAAAAGCCACAGATATCTTAAGGATAAGAAGCTAGTTATTGCACCAACCACATAAGTAAATGCAGCTGCTCTTAGAACGTCTCTACATTGAGCATGGTATTCAGCAGGAATCTTCTTCTCTAAGATTGGCATTGCCTTATTAAAACTTGCATCAATCTCAACATCTAAGGTAATTAAATGAATGAATACACCCAGAAGTACGGAGGTTATAACTAAAAAAAGGCAGACTTTTATCAATCCAAATGATCCGGTTGCTAAAATTAAAGGTAAACCACTATAAAGCACCACTCCACCTACTCTGGTAATCCATTGAGTTTTTTCAACTATTCTAGTTCTTCTGACTAAAGGCGGATAATCTTCTTTATGTTGTATAGCATGTCCAATCTCATGACATATTATTGTTAAAGAAGTTAGGCTCTTTTTCTGCAATCTCCCTTCTTGTACCCTAACAGCCTTATCATTGAGATCGTAGTGATCGACTGATGGAGTCTCCTCAATTATCACCTCGTTAAGATTATTTTCTTCTAATAATAATTTACCAAATTCTTCAGAATTAAATGGCATATTGATAAGCTCCTTATCATTTTTCTTCATGGAATAAGAAAGCCATATCTTTGGTAAGACAAAAACCAATAAAAAAATCAGGAGAAGGAACATTAACTAGATATATTGTTTAAAGGTTCATATGAATAAGAATCGGACTTTTCTAGCAATATTTCTTTTAATGTCTGTGAACTGTCACGGGAAGTTCCGTTATTCCTCTTATAAAGCTTGAAGGAAGGTATTGTGTCTCTCCGGTTATTTCGATATGCGAAAACCTCTTGAAAATTTCTTCCCAGAGTATTTTTAATTGCAACTCCGCAAGTCTATTACCAAGACATCTGTGAATTCCAAAACCGAAAGATAAGTGTTGCCTTACATCGCTCCTATCGATAACTAATTGATTAGGATCTGGAAACTTATTGGTGTCTCTGTTACCAGAAACATACCATATCGCTACCTTATCCCACTTTTTAATTAATTTACCTCCAAGCTCAACATCCTCCATCGCGGTACGGCACATATGAGCAACTGGAGATTGCCATCTTATAATTTCCGATACCATGCTTGGGATTAAAGACTGATCTGATTGGACTTTTGCTAGTTGTTCTGGATATTTATTAAAAGCGCTTATTCCACCACTCATAGAGTTCCTTGTTGTGTCGTTTCCTGCAACAATCAGCAATAAGACATTACCGAGGAATTCATTAGGAGACATATTCTTAGTAGCCTCTCCTCTTGCAAGCATTGAGATTAGATCCCCTCCTCCTTGATCATTAGCCTTACGATCCTCCCAGACTGAATTAAAGTATTCAAAACATTTCCATATTTCTTGAAATCCCTCTTCAGGCGTTTCAAAAAAGTTTGGATCTGAAATCCTTTCTACAGTATCTGACCAGTGGATTAACTTCAATCGGTCTTCTTGTGGAACATCGAATAAAGTTGCCAACATTCTACTAGTTAATTCAATAGATACTTCAGAAACCCAATTAAAGCTCTCTCCATCTGGTAAATCATCAAGGATTTTGCTGGTTCTGCTCCTTATAAGCTCTTCGAAAGTAGACAAGTGCGCTCCAGTAAACATTGGAGCAACTTCTTTCCTCTGTCCCGTGTGCTTGGGTTGATCTTGCATAATGAACATAGGTAAATGAAATAATTCATCAGGCGGTTCTGATAAAGGTTGTCCCCCTAAACGAATTCCTCCATTCATAATATCGGAAGAAAATCTTTCATGATCCATATCAACTGCTTTTACATCATCATAAGATGTAATCGACCAATATGATCCAAATTGACTATCAGGAGTGTAATGCACTGGATCTTCTTCCCTCAATCTTTCAAAGACTTCTAATTCTTGATTTCTTGCAAACCAATCATTATTTCCTGGGTTAATTTGATCTAAGGGTAATTCTTGTGGGCTCACGTTATCTTTCAAGCCCCACTTTGCTTTCATCTCTGCATTTGAGACATACTCAAAAGTTTGTTGTTTTGTATTTTCGTCTGACATTGATTATTAAATTATTTTTGAAGGTGTATTACATGAGTATAACACCTATTTAATTCTTATAAAATTAATTCTTTTACAAATATTCAAAAGTCAAAAATAAAGTTATTGAGAATGATTCTCAATAAGGTGATAATACTGAAATGAAAAAAATATATATTCTTTTACTACTTTCATTTTTTGGCAA
Source organism: uncultured SAR86 cluster bacterium (assembly GCA_902559365.1). Taxonomy (GTDB): domain Bacteria; phylum Pseudomonadota; class Gammaproteobacteria; order Magnimaribacterales; family Magnimaribacteraceae; genus Magnimaribacter. The sequence goes on along the minus strand of CACEHP010000007.1, from coordinate 43,910 downwards.
TTCAATTCTGACAAGTGAAGTAAATGTTTACACTTCCAGACATTATGATTCTGATGATGCCTTGTATGCAGAATTCACTAGAGAAACTGGCATTGCTGTAAATATTATTTCAGGTAAAGGTAGCGCCCTACTTCAAAGATTGAAGTCTGAAGGCAAGAATTCACCAGCAGATATATTTTTTACAGTTGATGCTGGCAATCTTTGGAAAGTTCAAAAAGAAGGGCTATTTCAAAGTATAAAATCAAAAAAGGTTCTTACTGCCGTTCCAGAGAATCTAAGGGGTCCCAATGATGAATGGACGGCCGTAGCAAAAAGGGCAAGAGTGATTTTTTACAATCCAAGAAATGTTTCTAAAGATTTAATAAAAGATATCAACTACGAGGACCTTGCCAATCCTGAGTGGAATAAGAAAATTGTTATCAGAAGTTCTAATAATATGTACAACCAGTCCTTGGTTGCTTCTCTTATTGATAATCTTGGAGAAGCAAATACGGAAAAATGGGCTAAGAGTGTAGTTAATAATTTATCCAGAAAACCACAAGGGAATGATAGATCTCAAATTATAGCTGTTGCAAATGGAGAGGCAGACCTTGCTGTGGCTAATAGCTATTATATTGGAATTATGTTGTCTGGATCTGCAGGTCAAGAGCAACTTGAAGCTGCTAAAAAAGTTAATATGATTTTTCCTAATCAAAGTAATAGAGGAGCTCATATCAATATCAGTGGAGCTGGAATACTTAAAAACTCCCCAAATACGAATAATGCCAATATGTTTCTTGAGTTTTTGCTTTCAAAAAGAGTACAGAAATATATGGTAGATAAATCTTATGAATATCCAATCCATGAAGATGTCTTACCAAGTAAAGAAATAGCTAGTTTTGGTATCAATTTCAAAGAAGATCAAATCTCAGTTAAAAATTTTGGTGAACTAAACCCAGTTGCTGTAAGGCTTATGGACAGGTCGGGTTGGAAATAGTTTTCTTCTAGTTTAAGCTGATTCTTTAAGTTTTTTAAATTGAATAGATTGTCTTTTTGGAGCTCGCTCCCTTTTGCAGTTCTTATTGTCTTTACTGCCCCTCTACTTATTGTCTTATCGAGCCTGTTTGGAGAATATTCAGAGAACTGGTCTCACCTCTATGAATTTGTTCTATTTAACTACATTAGTAATTCATTGATTTTAGTTGCCGGTGTAGGAGTTTTAGTTTTTTTTCTTGGAACAATAACTGCTTGGACGGTAACCAATTTTAAATTTCCCGGTAGAAATACTTTTGAATGGGCTTTAATTTTACCTTTGGCAATACCTCCTTATATCTTAGCTTATACCTTTACTGGTCTATTTGATCCCTATGGTGATGCAAATAATCTCATTAGGGAAATTTTAGGTCTTGATCAAGATGTAATAATCTTTCCAAGTGTAAGGAATATTTACGGAGCCATCACAGTTTTTGGTTTTACTCTATATCCTTACGTCTACTTAGTTTCTAGAAGTGCATTTATTAATCAATCTAAATCGATGATAGAAGCATCTAGAATGCTTGGATTAAATCAGATCCAAGTTTTTTATAAGTTAGCTCTTCCGATTATCAGGCCTGCAGCAGTGGGAGGCATGATGTTAGTAATAATGGAGACGTTATCAGATTTTGGAGCAGTTGATCACTTTGCTATAGAAACTTTTACAACTGGCATATTTAGAACGTGGTACGGGTTGTATGATATACAAACTGCTATGCAATTAGCTTCTTTACTGCTGATCACGGTAGGTATTTTTTATATTCTTGAGAAGAACTCTAGAGGCAATGGAATTTATACATCTAGCAATTCAACTTTCTCGCCTAATAAAGAAGAAGTCTTAAGCGGCTTTAGAGCTTTTTTCGCTTTTTCGATTTGCCTACTACCTATTTTTATAGGCTTTATATTACCGATTTTAGAGTTAAGCCTGTGGGCCTATGAAGTAAATATTACATTTTTTAATGAAAAGTTTTTTAAAAACTCAATTAATACCTTCACCTTATCAATAGGAACTGGATTAATTTGTGCAGGATTAGCTTTACTTATCAACTTCTCAGTAAGATTTAAGCCTAGTAAGCTTATCAAAAGATTAAGTTCTCTTTTATCAATTGGATATGCAGTACCTGGCTTAATACTGGCAGTAGGAATGGTCCAATTAATGGTTGGCCTTGATAATTTAATTTTTTCCAATCTAGATATTGTACTGACCGGTTCTATATTTGGGCTTTTGGTAGCTTACGTAATCAAGACTTACGCTTTAGCAAACTCTTCCATTGAGTCAGGTTATGAGAGGATCAGTAATTCCATAGATGACTCTTCAAGGATTTTAGGGTCTACCAGTTGGGTTATGTTATTTAACATCCATACACCCTTGATGAAAACAGCTTTGCTGACTTCTGTCTTGTTAGTTATGTCTGATATTGTAAAAGAATTACCTGCAACTCTTATACTCCGACCATTTAACTTCGAGACTTTAGCTGTATCAACTTACATATATGCCTCTGAAGAAAGAATGTTGCAAGCAGCTGCGCCGGCAATAGCTATTGTATTGGTTGGGTTGATTCCAATTATACTTTTATCAAAAATGATAAGATCATCGCGACCCGCAACAGAAAAATGAGTAACTTAATTTTAGAAATAAAAAATCTTAGCCATTCATATGGTGAAACAAATCAAATTATTCAAAATATCAATCTTGAAATTGAAAAATCAGATAGGGTTGCAATACTGGGACCATCGGGATGCGGTAAAAGTACTTTATTGAGATTGATAGCGGGACTAGAAAAACCAAATTTGGGGCAGATTACTATTGATGGAACTGTTGTTTCTACTGAAAAATTTGTAGTACCTCCTGAAAAAAGAAAAATAGGTTTGGTTGTGCAGGAAAAAGCCTTATTTCCGCATTTATCTGTTTATGACAATATCAGTTTTGGTATTAAAAAGAATATAGATAAGAAAGCTATCACTAATGATCTTTTAGAGCTTTTAAAAATAGATTCATTAAAAAATAAATATCCTCATGAAATATCAGGTGGAGAGCAGCAGAGAGTTGCTCTTGCGCGGTCATTAGCTCCAAATCCTAAATTGCTAATGTTAGACGAACCATTTAGCGCCCTAGATAAAGACCTTAAAGGGGTTCTATATGAGGAAATATCTCAAGTTTTCTCAGAGAGAGGTTCCACAATCCTTTTGGTAACACATGACTCGCAGGAAGCAGAGATAATGACCAAAAAGCAAATGAAAATGGAAAAGGGTCAATTTCTATGAGGCTTATTCATTCAGATCCTTTTGATATGTCTCTGTTAAGAAATATACAGATAATAAGGACAATAAAGAGGCAAAAGCAATATAGACAGACACCCAAAAGATATCATAATTTTTCCACAAAAGTGTTGCTATCGTAGGAGCAAAAGAACCTCCAATGATAGCCCCTATTTGATAGCCTAAAGAAGCTCCAGAATATCTTACTTCTGTTGAAAAAAGTTCAGCAAAAAAAGCTGCTTGTGGTCCATACATCATCCCAAGAAATACCAATCCTCCTGTAACTCCCAATATTACTAGATAAAAATTTCCAGTATCTATGAGTGGAAATAAAGCAAATGCCCATAAGGCTGTAAATATTGCACCCAGCATAAAGATACCTTTCCTACCATTTTTATCTGAATAATCAGAAAACATAAATTGCATAGGCACCATAATCGCTGATCCAATCAAGACAGCCGTTAAAAGATCATTTCTAGAAAGTTCTGTAGTCTGAACTCCGTAAGCAAGTACAAAAGCTACCAAAATATAAAAGGTTACTTGTATTGATAGGAATGCACCAGCTGCCAAGGATATCCTTTTAGGATATCTTCTTAGGGCTTCTAAAATTGGTGAAGATTTAATCTCTTTAGTGCTGCTAGTATCAGAAGCTTTTATTGCTTCTAGCTCTTTAAATGCTTTGGTATCTTCCAGTTTCAATTGAATATACATACTAATAATTACTAGAACAAAACTTATTAGAAACGGGATCCTCCATCCCCAAGACAGGAAACTCTCTTCAGTTGTCATCAAACTCACCGAGATGAAGGCAATATTTGCAAGAATTACTCCTACAGGAGCTCCAGCTTGGGCATATGCTCCGTAGTAACCTCTTCTATTACTAGGCGCACTCTCAGTCACTAGCAACATAGCTCCTCCCCATTGACCTCCTATTGCAATGCCTTGGCAAAATCTCAAAAATGTTAAAAGTATAGGAGCAGCTATACCAATGGTTTCATAAGTAGGCAATAAGCCTATAAGTGTCGAGGCGATACCCATTAACATTAGAGCAATCACCAAAGTCTTCTTTCTACCAATAAGATCTCCAAAATGACCAAATATAATTCCACCAACGGGTCGGGCAATGAAACCTGCAGCAAAAGTCATGAAAGATAAAATTAAAGCAGTAGTTGGATCCACTTCCCCAAAGAACAATTTAGGAAAAACCAATCCAGCTGCAGCACCATATAGAAAAAAATCATACCATTCGATGCTTGTCCCGGATAAAGAGGTAAGTGCAACTTTTCTTATATTTGATTCTGTTTTGTTATTGTCCATATAGTAATACTAAACAAAAAGATTAATTTAGATAGATTTGTTTAAGTTTGACTGATTATATGTGATCTAATTAAAGGGACAATTTCTCCAAGAAGTTCATCTGGTATCTCGTGGCCTACCCCCTCTAAAATTAACTTTGTAGCATTAGGAATGTTGTTATATAAAAAAATTCCATGATCTACAGGTATGAGAGGATCTTCAGTTCCATGGATAATAAGAGTTGGTTGATAAATGTTTTTTAGACTGGAGGCCCGATTAGGACTTGCACCTACTGCAGCAGTTTGTGCATTAGAAGTATTAATTCCTTGATCCAGTCTGATCTTAGCTTGTTCAGTAAAACTTTTTTTATTGAAAGGAAAACGAGAACCGGTTAATGCTTCTTCTGATACTGTAAGAGCATCAATTTCATTTCCAGATAAATTGAGTAAAAAAGACTCTTTCATTGCAGATTTAAAAGATTCGGTTGGTCCAGATAGGCCTGGTGTATCAAATCCTGGTGTTGTGAAGAAGAGAGTCAAAGACTTCACTCTATCAGAATGCTCCAAAGCCATGACTTGAGCAATCATACCTCCCATAGAGGCTCCAATTATATGAGCTTCAGAAATTTCTAAGTGATCTAAAAGAGCAATACCATCCATAGCCATATCACTAAGGTTATACTCTGCTGGTGCGGGATTCTCCATGTTGAACTTACCTTCTTCATCAAAAATAAAACCAAAAATAAACTCTACAAAATACTCTTGGAGGAAATTTGGTAAATACTTAATGAATGTTATCAGGCCAGGTTCTTCAGTGATCCAAGTGCTCTTTCCTATATCTCTATTATCAAACACTAGAACATGCAGATTATTAGCAACCAGATTCTGAATATATTGATCTGACCATACTTTACTATTTGAATTTAAGCCCATTATCAATAAAGCTGTAGGATTGTTTATATCTCCGTGGGACTCCCACCAAATATCTATTCCATTTAATTTAGTTGTGTTGCCTTGCTCAGAACTTAGATTTAATAAAAAAGTAGTTATGACTGCAATGAGAGTCTTTTTCATGTGTGGTCAGTATCAATAGTTTTGTTAAAACCATCTTCGTATTGAAAGTAGACAGGATCCCACCCTTCTAAGATTTTTATCAAAGAAGAATTAGCATTCCCTAAGACAGTAAAACTTATAACGTCGAACAACTTTTGAAAAGCTTCATTTACAGGACTATTTATTAAATTCTGCACTCGTAGAGTAGCTGCATCGGAATTAACAAAGGTTTCATGAATTGTTGCGATATTTATTTCCTTATTAAAATACCATTCAAAACTCTTAGTATTGGGCTCATCACATTGAGACACATAAGGAACGGATAGTTCTCTGATAAATGTAGTAACCTCCTTAACATTCCCTTTTGCTTCAAGGGTTAATATGAATGTAATATGTTCCATTAAGAACCTCTGAGTTTATAAATCGCAATTAGATTTATAGACATAACACACGACTCATCACTTTCGTCGAATAAGTTGACAAAGACATCAATAAATTCGTGGCCTTTTTTTTCATAAATTTTATTAATTTCCATTTCCGCAATTAAAGAACTATTCATCTCTACAGCTCTATAGTTTTGCGATATGGTTTGGAGATGAACCCAAGGATTCATATAGGCATTACCCGCTAAAATCCAATTTGAACAGCCTAACAAGAAACACAAATTAGAGTAGCCCCCTACTTTAGGTTGAAGCAGTGAAGGTAAATTCGTTTCCTTGTTTAGATAAATCAATGGTTCATTGTCTGACCACAGAAATTTAAATGCATAACATCCGTCTGATTCTAGTTTCTTCCAAATTTCCTTGCTTGCTTGGGGAGCTTTATAGTCTAGATCTACTAATTTATCTCGTCTGAGAATTGGTTTAGTTGGTAATTCTTGCATTAAGACAACTTCAGCATTAGCGCTTACAATTCCATTACTTTTTATGAGAGTGGTATTGGCCTTAGCAGGCTCAACCATATCAGTTTTTACTTCAAATAATTCTTTATCATATAAGGGAGAAGTAATTCTACAATTTGCATAACCTCTATCTAACCAATCCTTTCCCCAGTGTTCTATCAAAGGATGAACTAAATAAGCAGAGATTGTGACTCCTGGAACTAAGCCTCCCTCAAATCCATACTCTTTAGCAAGATCATCTCCATGAATCCTATTTTCTGAATCAGGAGCAGTATTAAGAGCTGTTGCAGACCATATATTCATAATTTTTTAGCGAATTTGTTAAACTATACGTCTTTTTAATCTATCAATATAGTCTGAAAATTTATCTTAAAGGTAAAGTGTTAGGTTCTTTTGATACAATCCAAAAACGCTAAATCTTTTATGCTTTCATTCAATAATCTCGCTTTAAGAAGAGGCACAAACTTGCTGTTTGAAAATGTGTCTTTTACTGTTCATAGGGATAATAAAGTTGGTCTTGTTGGAGCAAATGGAACAGGTAAGACAAGTCTTTTCAAAATGATCCAAGGAGAAATTGATTCTGACGAAGGAGACTTTAAATATCCTCCAGATCTAAAAATAGCATGTTTAGCTCAAGAAGTTCCTGGAACAGATGAACTTGCTCTTAGTTATGTAATGAGCGGAGATTTAAAACTTCTCGAAATTCAAAATTCAATCACTAAGGCAGAAAATGAACAGGATTATGGTGCTTTAGGTGAGTTACATTCTCAATTTGAAGATCATGATGGATTTACTGCTAAATCAAGAGCTGAGCAACTTTTAGTAGGTTTGGGTTTTTCTGAAGAGGAATTCTCTAAACCACTTAAAGACTTCTCCGGTGGATGGAGAGTAAGACTCAATCTAGCAAAAACTTTGATGCAACCTGCAGATCTACTTCTCCTGGATGAACCGACTAATCATCTAGATTTGGATGCGATTATTTGGCTTGGTAATTGGATTAAATCCTTTAAAGGAGCAATGCTATTAATCTCTCACGATAGAGAGTTTTTGGATGAATGTGTAGGTTTTATAGCTCATCTACACAACAGTACTATTGAGCTATATAAAGGTAATTATTCTCAATTTGAGATAAGAAAAGCTGCTCGATTGGCTGAATTAGAGAGTAATTACAATAAACAGCAGCGTGAAATATCTCATATGCAAGATTTTGTTAGAAGATTTAAAGCTAAAGCAACTAAGGCTCGTCAGGCACAAAGTAGAATTAAGGCACTTGAAAGAATGGAACTAATAGCACCAGCACATATTGACTCACCATTCCAATTTACAATTCCTGAAACAGAAAAAATTTCCAATCCTTTAATCGTACTTGAAGATGCTGATTTAGGTTACTCTGATGCAATTATAAACAAAGTAAAAATTGCTTTCCGTCCAGGAGATAGAATTGGATTATTGGGAGTAAATGGAGCTGGTAAATCAACATTTATAAAGAGTCTCAAAGGAGATCTTCAACTTCTTCAGGGGAATAAGATAGAAGGAAAAAATTTAAAAATAGGATACTTCTCACAACATCAGGTAGATGACCTAATGTTAGATAAAAGCCCTATAGATCATTTAGTCAAAGTAGAAGAAAAGGCGACGGAATCTGAAATTAGAAATTTTTTGGGAGGTTTCAACTTCAGGGGCGATAAAGCAAAAGATGTTATAAAAAATTTTTCCGGTGGTGAAAAAGCAAGATTAGCACTTGCAATTATAGCCTTTCAAAGGCCGAATCTTTTGTTAATGGATGAGCCAACTAATCATTTAGACATGGACATGAGGCAGGCACTAACAGTTGCCCTTCAAGATTTTACTGGCGCAATTGTCCTTATATCCCATGATAGGCATTTACTCGCAAATACTGTTGATGAATTTTTAATTATAAATGAAGGAAAGATAGAAAGATTTAATGGTGACTTGTTAGATTATCGAAAAATGATTCTACAAGGGCCATTTAAAGAAAGTTTTAAAAGCAAAAAAGACAACGAAGACAAAGTCAAAGACAAAAAGGATCAGAAAAAAATTAAAAATCAAATCTTAGCTATCGAGAAAACTCTCAAAAGATTAAATAGAAAATTAGCTGAAACACAGGAATTTCTTAATTCTCCAGAGCTATATAATGACTCTTCAAAAATGAATTTACATGATCTCCTAAGAGATCAGGTAAATTTAGATACAGAAATCAAATCTACTGAACAAGAGTGGCTTGAACTGAATGAAGAACTTGAAAATGGTTAAGTCAATAATAAAATAAATAAAAAGTTAGACTAAATTATGAAAAAAAATATCAAAAAGAAAGAATTGAAATTTATATCACTAGTCTCAGTAATTCTCTTTTTCCATGGATGCTCTGAAGACAACAAACCTGAATCATCCCAAATCTCTGAAACTGAAGACTTACTCTTGTCCTATGAGCTTAGCGTTGAAGAAAAGTCTTTGAAACATCCAATCATACTTCCTGGAGCACCAGGAGAAGATTCAGAATTAATTGACCCCGAATCAGCTACCAACATTGCAATTACTACCTACGTAGATGCAGATGTAAATTTCCTTCAAGGAATGATAATCCATCATGAACAAGCCATAGTGATGTCCAATATGGCAGATAAGCGAACTAATAATAAAACAATAGTTGATCTGGCAAATAGAATCGATGCTTCTCAAGAAGACGAAATTAGTTTTATGAAGAATTGGCTTGATGCTAGGAATGAAGATATCTCGGTAAAACATCATGATCATCATATGCACATTGGTATGGCTGGCATGGCCAGCGAAAGTCAATTAAAGGATCTTGAAGAATCTGAGAGTACAGATTTTGATAAATTATTCTTACAACTGATGATCTCCCATCATGATGGTGCCTTAAAAATGGTTAAGGATTTAAAAGAATTTCCGGGAACAGCTTATGATCCAATCTTGAATGAATTTGTCTCTGATCTTGTAAATGATCAAAGTGTCGAAATAGAGCGAATGAACGCTATTGCTGTGGGCTTATCAGACGATCCAAGATCAAAATTAAGTCCTGGCCATTATGACGCAGGAGAGGCTATATTAAACTTAGAAAAAATAGCATCGCTCAAAAAGCCCATAGGGTTTTACAATCCAAACAACCCTCAGTCAAAAGGAATAAAAACTTCTGTAGAGAAGGATAAAGATGACAAGACAGAGAAAACTATAGCGGATAAATCCAGATCGCTTCGTTCACCTATCTTAAGCTTTGCAAATACTGATATGGCATTTAGAGACAATGTTCTTGTAGCTGGTAATTATCATGGATTTAACGTATACGAAATTGATCAAAAGGGAGTTCCGGAGCTTCTTTCGTCTGTTGTTTGCCCAGGGGGACAAGGAGATGTATCAATCGTCGATGATTTATTAATTATGTCAGTTGAACAAACTAGAAGTCGCATTGATTGTGGTTTACAAGGTGTCTCTAAAGAAGCAAGTCCTGATAGATTTAGAGGAATAAGAATCTTTGATATCTCAAATTTATCACAACCTAAGCAAGTTGGAGCTGTTCAAACTTGCAGAGGCTCTCATACTCATTCAGTTGTATCAGGTCCAGATCAAGATGGAAAGATTATTGTCTACAACTCTGGCACTCAAGGCGTAAGAGATGATGAAGAAATGGAAGAATGTATAGGAAATATACCAGGTGATAATAGGACAGCTCTTTTCAGAATAGATGTTATAGAAATTCCTGTCGCAGACCCTTCAAAGTCAAGAATTGTAAGTAGCCCCACCGTATTTGCAGATCCAGAAACAGGTGCTTTAGGTGGTCTGTGGGCAGGAGGTGACCATGGAGAGGATACTCAGGAAACTAGGCGTACCGATCAATGTCATGACATAACTGTGTTTCCATCAAAAAACTTAGCTGCTGGCGCTTGCTCAGGAAATGGAATTCTTTTTGATATTACAGATCCATATAATCCACAAAGAATAGACGTCGTGACGGATGTAGGTTTTGCTTATTGGCATTCTGCCACCTTCAATAATGAGGGTACTAAGATTATCTTCACGGATGAATGGGGCGGAGGCGGAAGAGCACGCTGTAGAGCATGGGATCCTCTTGATTGGGGAGCTAACGCAATTTATGACATAGTCGACAACAAATTAGAATTTAGAAGTCATTACAAAATGCCAGCACCTCAGTTAGAAACTGAAAATTGTGTTGCACATAATGGTTCTTTAATCCCAATTCCTAATAAAGATGTCCTTGTCCAGGCCTGGTATCAAGGTGGAATATCAATAATGGATTTTACAGATTCTGCCAACCCAAAAGAAATAGCTTTCTTTGACAGAGGCCCTATAGATGAAGAATTACTCGTAATGGGTGGTTATTGGTCTGCTTATTACTATGAGGGTTTTATCTATGGAACAGAGATATCTAGGGGTCTGGATGTATTTAAACTATCTCCAAGTGAGTATTTAAGTGAAAAAGAGATATTAGAGGCATCTAAGGCTCAACCTTTGTATGGACCCAAGGTGTTTAATCCGCAGCAACAAGTTCCCCTCGGATGGTCCAGCGGATATTAGTTTCGAAATAAGTAGTTGGTGGGCGATACAGGACTTGAACCTGTAACTTCCACCGTGTAAAGGTGGCACTCTACCAATTGAGTTAATCGCCCCAAGAAGCGCGAATTATAGTATTCAAACTTGTGTAAGTCACTAGAGTTCTATTGACCTATAGCTTTGTAAAATATAACGTTTGAATATGAAAACTCTAACTACCCTCCTACTAACCTTGCTAGTCTCTGGAAGCTTGTGGGCTCAAAGCCCAGAAGAAGCTTTGTATAAATATTTTGAGTTATTTAATAGGGCTGACAAAGAAGCAATAAACAAAGCCTCAGATTCCCCTTTTGTTTTTCTCATAGGAAATAATAAAACAGTATCGGAAAATTATGGTGACTCGGTAGACTTTGAGGGTTTAAGAAAACAAGGTTGGGCGTATTCAAAAATTAATGAATCTGAATTGATATATGCCGATGAATTATCTGCGATGGTAGATATTAATTTTTCTAGACTGAGTGACGATGATGAAGTTCTCTCAACAACCGATGCTTTATATCTATTGGTTAATAAGGATGGTAATTGGTTGTTAAAAGCAGGATTTATTAACTCTAACCTCTCCCTTGGGAAATGAAAGCGCCATTAATATTCTTATTTTGCGTAGTGATATTTGTAATATCTATGATTTGGCTTGCTGTCTAAGGAGAATTAAATGATTGAAGCAGAAAACCTGGCCATCATCTTTGCGGGTATTTTTTTCTTGAACGGATTGCTAACAGGAGTCTGGAAATTTAATCAGATTTCTAAAAGTGCAGATGGTAAAGCTCATCCATATGTTGATATAGCTCACCGTAGTTCTCTTCTTTACAGCTTTGCAACTCTATTAATCGCCAATTTCGCTTATCTCAGCAAGCTTCCTAATAAAATAGAATTAATAGCAACAATTGCACTAGTTGCCTATTTTGCTTTTGCTATCTTGAGTTATATGATTCAAGGTTTCAGGCAAACAACTGACAATCAGCTTAGAGAAGTTACTAAAACAACCCGCATATTTATGTGGTCTCTAATTGTTGCTGAAATTGGAGGCTTCCTTGTCTTATTTTATGGAGTATTAATATCCATCTAAATTTGATGCCTAGAGAATAAACCTCACTGCTACTTTATATTTGACCTCCTGCTTCGCTGGAATTATTGTTATGGGATGGAACATGTTTGGAATACGCTCAACGATTTATTTATCTTTTTGATTATGATTTTATTGGGAGGAATTGTCTGGTTTCTCTCAAATCTTATACTTTCTAAAGTAATTAATAGCCAAAGGACTTATGAAGCTATCTCAATAATTTTAGCTTTAAGTGTTGGCGTATTCATTATCATAAATTCTTGGAATTTAACTTATTAGGCTTTGGCCCTTTAAAATCGAGATGATTTATATTTTATTATTTATAACAATTTCCAATACGGCGTTGATTATTTATTTCTTCATAAAACAAGAAAATACAAACAGAAAGGTACTAGAAGCCCTTTTCAAGGAAGAAGAAAAGTCTGAGTCTGCTTCAGAAGAGAATAAGAAACACATTGATGATATGCTGAAGATGAGAGAGATGTATGAATCAGATTAAAAAAGATTATAAGTCGATTATATTAGCCTTAATATTAGGCATATTGATGGTATTTATATTAGGAGCGTAAATGAATAAAAAATTATTAAGGGAAGGTCCTTATGCTGACTTTTTTTCACAAGGCGTACAGGTTGGAAACGTGCTCACTTTGGCAGGTCAAATTGGTATAGATGCAGACGGAAACATACCAGAAGACATAAAAGGACAGATGGTGATTTGTTATGAAAATATCAAAAATGTATTAAAAGAATTTAATGCATCCCTTGATAACGTAATAGATGAGACATGGTTTGTGACTGATGTGGAAGATTGCATGAATAATGTTGGAGATATTTTTGCAGAAAGAGAGAGGATATATGGTTGCAAACCTGAAGTCTCTCAGACCCTTGTTGGGATAAGTGCTTTAGTGCAACCGAATCTGAAAATTGAAATCAAATGCATTGCATACGTTGATTAAAGGAATGAGTAAAAAAAATCTTGAAGAATCTTTAGTACTGCTTACAAAGAAAATTGAGGGATTGGAGAGTCAAGTCAAAGACCTTCAATCCCAGCAACTTGAAACTGGCCAAAATATTGTCACTCTAATTCAGCATGCAGAAACCATGAATAACGTTACTGATGCATCTGGATTACTGGCTGAACATGTAACTGATCTCGAAAATAGACTTAATCTAGTTATTGATTGGATGAAGGAAGAAATTAGACAAAGAGGTCTTAATTAATTCTTGTATGAGGTCTTGTCTCCTCTTTCTTTTTCTTTTTTTCTCGTTATTTATCAACTCTAAAGTTGAAAAAATTATCGAAGAAAACTGCGCTTCATGTCATGAAAATAAATCTCTTAATTTAATCTCTATTGCTTCTATGTCTCAATACTCTGAAGATGATTTATTGAGAATATTAGAAGTAGGAAAAATGAAATCTCAAGCAAGAGGACTTTCAGAAGATGAAAAAAAATCAATAGCAAAATACCTAGCGAAGCAGAATCAAAGCTATGTTAATACAAATTACTCAAATTCCTGTGAAAGCCAGCTGTCTATTAGCAATTTCAAAAAAGGATCAAAATGGACAAGCTGGGGTTTTGACTCCTCAAATACCCGATACCAACCTGAAAGCAATATAGACTCTTCAAATTTAAATAAATTAAAACTGAAATGGTCTTTTGGACTAAACGAGACAGATACAAGAGGACAACCAGTAGCTGTTGGGGGGGTAATTTTTGTTTCCGGCAAGTCTTTATATGCGTTAGATAAAGAAACGGGTTGTAGCTTCTGGAGCTTTCAACCTAAATCTAATGCTGTTTTTAGAAACTCTCCTGTTTTTGATGGCATAAAAGAAGATTCAATCTATATTGTTGATTCTAATTTTATTGTTTATAAGTTGAACATTCTCAATGGAAGTGTTGTCTGGAAGACTAAAATAAATAAAGAATTTGAATCAAACATCTCTTCTGCTTCACCAACACTAGCGGGTAATCTTCTATTTATTCCTATCTCAACCTATGAAACTGTCTTGGCAATTGATCCAAATTATGAATGTTGTAAAAGCAGCGGTGGCATGATTGCTATTAATTCTGAGAATGGAGAAATAATATGGAATCATAGAATAGAGGAACGAGCTCAATTCACTAAAAAAGGTTTAATAACAAGGACAAAAAAATACGCACCTGCTGGTTCTGCAGTTTGGAATTCTCCGAGTATTGATTTACAAGAAGGAAAGGTTTTTTTTGGAACTGGCCAAAGTTTACAATCACCTGCATCTAAGAACAGCGATTCCATTATTTCTCTAAATATTAATTCAGGTGAAAAAGTGTGGGTAACTCAAACTCTTTCTGGAGACGCCTACAACGTAGGATGTGAGATTCCGATAGTGAGAAGCATGGTCTGTCCTGAAGAAAAGGGACCAGATTTTGATTTTGGAGCTTCAGTTATTCAAACAACTGATTTGGATGGAAATAAGATTCTGTTGGCAGGACAAAAATCAGGTTGGGTTTTCAAACTTAATCCTTTGACGGGTGAAATAGACTGGAAGAAAAAAGTCGGAAATGGAGGTTTGCTAGGCGGCATCCATTTTGGAATGGCAACTGATAATAAAAAACTATATGTTCCTATTTCAGATAGATGGGTCAATAGAGATTATGACAAGGAAGCTAAACCGGGTTTATACGCTTTAGATTTTACAAAAGGAGAAATTGTTTGGTCCTTCATACCAAAAAATATATGTTCTGAGAGAAAACCGTTATATGGAGAAGGAAATTGTTTCTTGGGCTACTCGGCACCAATATCAGTAACTAATGATATTTTATTTGCAGGTTCATTAGATGGCACTTTATCTGCTCATTCTGTTATGAATGGTAATAAATTATGGGAATTTGATACCCTCCAAGCTTATGAAACTGTAAACAAAATACCAGCTATTGGGGGATCAATGGATGTAGCAGGACCAGTGATAGTAGATAATTGGCTATTTGTAACCAGTGGCTATGCTCAGCATGGTCAAATGACAGGGAATGTTATTTTGGCTTTTTCGGTTGATTAAGAAAACCCAATCCACCTACCAGAGGCTGCGACAACAACCCATATTGAGAAGGACAATAATCCTATCAATTTATGAAGCAGACTATTTAGGTTCCTTTGTATAAGTGGATTTCTCACAAAATAAACGAATAGAACGCCAATTATTAAACATGTAATTTTTATCCAAAAAGCGCGACTGTAATAACACTTTACGGCTTCACTTAAAAAAAGAGGAATTCCTGTTACGATCAATACTGACAATCCAAAATTAAACCAACGCCTGGTTTGAGATAAAACATAGATGGCACTTTCTGAACGAAGCAATAGCCCCAAAAGCCTAAAATCACATATAACAATCGAACCCCCTAAGATAGCTAGGCCTAATAAATGAAAGGATTGTATAACCGGGAAAAGCCATAATGATCCTCGTATGTATTCACCTATGAAGCTATCTTCCAGGACATAAATAACTTCTAATAATTCATTAGATTCCATCTAAACCCTCGTAAAGATCTGATTCAGCTGTGCAACTTATCAAGAAATTAATAAAGTCAGGTTGTGGTTGTCGACCACAATCAAACCAGTTATAGGCAATCATTCTTCCTGAAATTATGACCAAACTCCAAAGAAATAAAGATGCCAATGCACTTTGTTTCATTCGAGAAGGTATATGACTATCTTTATCCCATTTTTTACTTTCTTTATTCATAGTTTTATGAAAGTAATAGGCGTTTAATCCTGCAATAATTATTAAGAAAAACTTTATTCTGAAAAATAGATTTTGATAATTTCTTATGGGCACAGCGTAAAAAAGTAAAAACCCTGTAATACACATAAATACAAAGCCAATAATCGTCAAAGGAAGGATCCTTTTGTTCATTTGGCTTATGGAGAGTTCCTGAAAAACATGTCCGGTTAATCTCAGGTCTACAAAAAGTAAAGTCCCAAAAAATATAGCAATGAAAAGCACATGAGCAGACTCAATCCATGGATACATATATAAAGACTCTCTAAGTCCTATGCTCCAAGGTGTTAAGGAAAGCCACTCAATGAATTCAAGCATTCAAATTACTTCTTCATATATACGTTATGGCAAGCTACACAAGCTTGATATAAATCAGCTCCAATTTGAAAGAGAGCTTCAGAATTTTTGGCTTCCGCTGCTTGAAGTGCCTGTCTACCAATCGGTTCAAGCAAGGAAGAAAAGGTAACCCAGTCCTCTCTTCCCAAAGATCTATCTGATCGCTTCAATGAATAACTACTTTCTATAATAACCTGAGCACCGAATATCACTTCACTCCAACCTTCATCATCTTTAGGTTCTAAACTAATCTCTCCTTCTTCTGTTATTACAGAACCTGCGGATTCCCAAATTCTTTCGGCAGCAGGAGTAATAAAATGAGCCATGAGATCATGCATATCATGGTCTTCCTTTGAGTTGATTGTAGAACTAAGAAAAAAAAATGGTAAAAATATAAGAAGATCTCTTATAAATCTCACTACCTTCTCTCTCTTGGATCAGCGCCATCTCTTGGCGCTCCGGTCCCTGATGAACCCATAAAGACTTTTCTGCCATCGGGGAAGGTAACATCTCGACCGTTTGCTATACATCGAGGCAAACAAAGCTTTCCTTTACTTTGATAGCCTCTTACAACAATTACTGTTCCAGGTTTGATACTATCTTTGGTAATCCCATTTCTTATAAGAGTATTGGGCGTCCCTCCTTCGACCATCCATATCGTACTCTTTCCCTCATCTTCTACCTCTACATGAACCCAAGCATGGGGATTGATCCACTCAACTTTCAATACCTTACCGGTAATATTTATAGGTGCATTAGCATCAAATTCTGCAGTGAAAGCATGATGAGACAATACGATAGAACTATAAAAATATAAAAATATAATTGATGTAACTTGAATAATTAGATTTTTCATTATTTCTCCTCTGCTCTGGCACCAGCTAAAATATTTGCCATTGCATAATTTCCTTCATGACAAGCATATTCATATATTCTACTTTCTGTTGATCTAAGAGGCATTTCTCCTTTCCAAACATCTCTATAAGCCTTTTTATCGTTTACCTCGAATTGATATAAGATTTCATCCTTACTAACTCTAGTGAATCTCTCCGTAACTTCGGCTTCTTCCATCATAAGGATTTGATGTCTTATAGCAGCCCTAAATTTTTGTTGAGGGTTATGGTTTTTTGTTTTGACAACCAAAGTTTGACCTTCCCACCACCCTACAGAGTCCCCTAACCAAGGTTTCATATTGTCGGGGTTATGATCAGAGTCTAATCTGATTATCCTGGCATCATGATTCATTTCTACCATTATCATGACGTAACCTGGAGACTGAACTATTTGGTAGTGATTATTGTAAAGCACATTCAGCATTGGGGGTCCGCCGCTAGAACCAAAGCCAACAACACATCTTTCTCCTAAACTTCGTTCTTCAGGATGATCAGCTCTGGTAAACATTCTATAAATAGATGGTCCTTCAATAGCCCATCGAGTCAGCCTTCTCGGCAACTTTCCACTCTCTGGATAAGTGATTATTGAGCTTCTATATTTGCCATTTAATTTAAAAAAGTCACTCCCTGGATCCATCCAAGCAACATTGTATCCGCCAACATCTCCACCAGATTCTGGTGTTTCTCCTTGTGCGTAAGGATTATCTAGGGTTTGGTTAAATTCTTCAGAAGATTGCCTTGCAGCCATAGCTTCATCGTCAGAAATCTCTAGGCTTTCAAAATAGTCGGGGCGTTCAAGAGTAGTCAAACTGGCATTAGTCCAAACCCCTTGAAGATTAGGATCTCCAAACCAGGTTTCTTTCGTATATTCCTCTGACCATATGCTCAAACTTATAGTAAAAATAAAAGAATGTATTATTTTATTTAGCACGCCATTCTCCATATAGAAGCTCTTCTACGAACTCAACGCATTTAAACTGCTGTAGTTGAGCATCTTGACCTGCTTTTTTATAAAGATTCATCTTGATAGTCCATGGTCGGGTATAAGTTTCTTCATCTTCTAAAGTTGCTTCATATTCCATGACATGTTCATTAACTAAGGTATATTTTTCAGTAACATTTAATTTGTCTGAATGAAAATTTCCTGACCTATCTAACCATGTTTGCCCATTAAAGCCATTGGTTTTAATAATAAAAGAATTATCTTCCCAATAGCCCCATGACTGACCCATCCAAGAATCTACTGGAGCTTCTCCTGGATCTTGCAATAAGATATTTCTTGTTGCACCAGCATATTCATAAGCAAAAAAAACAGCCTCAGCACTTTGAAAGATTTGGAAAGCATATGGCATATAAGTCGCTCTTGGCACACCAGGCAGATAGCACTTTATCTCTGGATCTCTATTTAGCCAGTCCTCCTTATTTTTATTTCTTATCTTAAGCGCGCTTTTCTTATAAGGAATCTTGCCTCCCTCAACTACACTTAGCCCTGCAGGGACAGAGCCAACTGCTCCTAAAGCAAGAATATCAGGATGTGGTAACGGGACTACAGGCCCTTCGACAAGTTGCATTGCGGCAGATGCTGAATGTGCCTCCAAATTATAATTAGCCCTATTCATGACTTGCCACACTCCATTGAGATCGGGCTTACCATTGGGTCCAACTGATATGTCTGAAAACACAGAGTTAGGGACAATTGCCAAGAAAAATATAATTATAAGTAATCTAAGATTGAACAAAATTAACCTCCCCTTTTAATAATAATAACCAATAAAATATTTTCATCAAAAAAAATGACTAGTTTATCCAGCTAAATAAATACGTATAAAAAGCCATAAGATTAGTCAGATGATGTGATGTAGAATAACGAGCTTTATAACCTAAGGAGAAAAAATGTCTGAAAGAGAGTTTGATGTAATTATTTTTGGAGCAAGTGGGTACACAGGAAAGCTCGTTGCAGAGTATATGGGCAAAGAATATGGTAATGATGAATCAATAAGTTGGGCAATTGCGGGAAGGAATAAAGATAAACTATCTTCTGTAAAAAAAGATCTTAATCTCAATGAAAGGGTTTCTATTATTAAAGTAGATAGCACAAATAAAGACTCTCTAGATTCAATGACAAGTTCAGCTAAATGTATATTAACTACTGTAGGTCCATATCAACTCTATGGATCAAGTTTAGTACAGTCTTGCTCTGAAAATGGAACAGACTATGTTGATCTAACTGGTGAACCTGGCTGGATGTATGAAATGATTAATGCTCATCAAGATACTGCAATAAAATCCGGAGCAAGAATAGTATTTTCATGTGGGTTTGATAGCATTCCATTCGACTTAGGAGTCTATTTTGTTCAGCAAGCGGCGCAAGAAAAATACGGAAAACCTGCGAAACATGTACGCGGTAGGGTAAAAGCCATGAATGGGGAGTTTTCAGGAGGCACCATTGCTTCTCTTGGAGCTACCATGGCAACCCTCAAAGAGAAACCTGAATTAATACAAGTATTATCTAATCCTTTTTCTTTAACGGAAGGTTTTGAGGGACCAGCACAATTAGATGATTCGAAAGTATTATTAGATGAGAAACTCAATATGTGGGTAGCTCCTTTTGTTATGGCTCCAATCAATACTAAGAATATTCATAGATCAAATGCCCTTCTGGGACACGCATATGGTGAAGATTTCTGTTACGACGAAATGATGATTGCTGGCGAGGGTGAAGAAGGAAAACAAATCGCTGATGCTATGAATTCTTCAAACCCAATGGGTGGTGATAATTTACCACAACCAGGAGAGGGTCCTAGCAAAGAATCTAGAGAACAAGGAAATTATGACGTACTTTTCTTTGCTGATTTTGATGAAGGTTCAATCGAAGCAAGGGTTACAGGAGACATGGATCCAGGATATGGTTCAACGTCGAAAATGATTGCTGAAAGTGCTTTATGCCTGATTCAGGACTGTGAAGATCTTTCCGGAGGGATGTATACACCAGCTCCTGCAATGGGTGAGAAGTTGATAAAAAGACTAACTAAAAATGCTGGCCTTACTTTCGATATATTATAAATATAACTTATAGTATAAAATAAATTTAGTGTATAATGCAGGTATGACAAAACTTGCTTGTACACTAATTCTGATTCTCTTTTCATTCCAAGCCTTCTCAGAAGAGCATGTTGTCAAAATGCTGAATGCTGGAAAAGAAGGAATGATGGTTTTTGAACCTGCTGTTCTCACTATTAAAAAGGGAGATACAGTTAAATTTGTAGCCACCGATGTTTCCCATAACTCCTCATCAGTTGATGGCATGATCCCTGCAGGAGCAACCTCTTGGGTCGGAGCTCTTAGTCAAGATATTGAAGTGACTCTTACTAAAGAAGGTGTCTACGTCTATCAATGCACACCTCATAACATGATGGCCATGGTAGGTGTCATAAAAGTTGAATCAAGCGCTAATCTTGAACAAGTTAAACAACAAGCCCAGTCATACAAAAAAACATTTTTAATGAATCAAGAAAGACTAGACAAGTATCTTTCAGAAATATAAAAAATTATGAAATTACAAATCGTAAAAGATCAAGCCGATGAGAATACTTTCCAAGAATGGAGAGAAGAAGATTACATGAATAAAATGGATTTTAATCCTTTAGTTATGTTCGTCGTTATACCTACTATAGTTCAAGCAGCCTGCTTGATCTTCATGGGCGGTGCAATGCTTCTAAACACAGCAATATTCGCCTAAAATTTAATTTACTTTATCAAATATAAAGCCTTTGTAATCTTCAGAGACTACCTCTTCTAAGAGGTCTGTATAAACCGGTACTCCGATAAATGGTAAAAAAGCCTTTGCTTTGTTATCAATATTCGAGCCGTTGTACCAAGACTTGGTATCAGTAAAGATAGTCGTATCGGCTATTTCATTAACAAGTAACATCCACTCATCTTCAGCTGTTTGTGAAGATTCAATAACGGTTTTATCATTATTTACCATCCATTGAATGCAGTCAGTTATCCAATTCACGTGTTGCTCTATGGAAGGCAGCATATTAGATAAAACTGAAGGGCTTCCGGGCCCTGTTACAGTGAAAAGGTTAGGAAAGTTTGATATTCCTATTCCTAAATAAGACTTCGCTCCACTCTGCCACTGATCCTTTAGCTTTACACCCCCCCTTCCAGATATATCTATAGTTGTGAGAGCTCCTGTCATCGCGTCGAATCCAGTAGCCAGAATAAGAGTATCAATTTCGTATCTCTTATCAGCTTCTAAAGCGTCAGCAGAAATTTCTTTAATCGGACTTTGCTTCAAATCAATTAAATGGACATTGAGTTTGTTAAAAGTCTCAAAATATCCTGTATCTACACAAAGTCTCTTACCTCCAATATGGTAGTCAGGAGTAAGGAGAGAGGCA
The DNA here is from genome assembly GCA_902559365.1 of uncultured SAR86 cluster bacterium. Taxonomy (GTDB): domain Bacteria; phylum Pseudomonadota; class Gammaproteobacteria; order Magnimaribacterales; family Magnimaribacteraceae; genus Magnimaribacter. Next base: position 22,331 of record CACEHP010000007.1, on the reverse strand, counting down.
GTTACTGGATCTTTTACAATTTCTTTAATTTTGTCTCTTACAAAATTAGCTGCCACTGCATTAGAATCCTTATCCATTGCAATATCGGCGTATCCACCAAAAAATCCCAATCCAGCACTTTGCCAGTTTTCTTCAAGTTGTTGATTGACTTCATCTATATCTGTTTCGGAGACGAGCGCTTCATCAGAAATCGCGGCTATGCCAAAACCATTTAAAGAATTTTCTTTTCTAAAATCAGAATATCTAGACTTAACTTCTTGCTCAACAATCTTATCCATGGGTCCATTGTTCGATGGAATTGAGTAATTTGGTGTTCTTTGAAAAACATAAAGTTCATCTGCTTGATCCGCTATCAATGGGATTGATTGAATTGCAGAAGAACCGGTTCCTATAATCGCAACTTTCTTTCCTGAAAAATCCTGTTCCTCCTGAGGCCATGTGGACGTTTGAAGTATTTGACCTTCAAAATTCTCTAAACCTTGAAAATCAGGTTTATTGGGAACAGAGAGACATCCCGTTGCAAATATGCAAAATTTCGCACTATATTGTCCTTTTGAAGTATTTATATTCCATTTTGAAGAAGACTCATCAAAGACTGCACTTGTAACCTCTTCTTCAAAGTTGATGTCATCTCTAAGCTCATATTTATCGGCCACGTGATTTATGTACTCAAGTATTTCAGGTTGAGCTGAATATTTCTCAGACCAATTCCATTCTTGTTGGAGATCTTCATCGAACTGATATGAATACTCCAATGAAGGAATGTCACATCTAGCACCTGGATATCTATTCCAGTGCCATGTTCCTCCTACTTGATCAGCTTTTTCAATAATTACAGCAGTCAATCCAAGTTGCCTTAATTTAAGAAGTTGGTACAAGCCAGCAAGACCGGCTCCAACAATTACCACATCAAATTCCTGTATCTGTTTTTCGTGACTCATATTTACCTTCTCCACCCTTCTAATAAAGTATATATAAACTTTTAAAGTTTTTTAATATGAACTGAAATTTTTATTTTGGAGGTCTATTTACAATTTTCTGTAAGGAAAATTTTCGTCAGATGATATTGCTTCAGATCTCAATACTAAGTAATAGGCAAAAACAATTTGATCCAGTCCCTTTGATTTTATTTTGGCTTCCTCCATTAAGGCACTATCAATTATATTTTGCTCTAGCTCTTCTATAACTTTGCCTAAATGAAATCTGTTAGCTTGCATAAGTAATTAAAAAAATATCCTTTTTTTACTCACTCTCAGTTGGTAATATCTTGGAACTGATTTTGAATTAATCAACAAAAGAGCATTATACAATTTACTTATGAAAAATACCCTATTAGCCCCGCCCTTAGAAACTAATATAGACACTAAGTCAGAAGAATTTAATCAGTATAAAGAAGCAATGTTAGAGAAATTGGATGGCATTGAAGACTTACTTGATTTTGTTGAACTAGGTGGCGGCATGCACCATCACGAAAGACTCGCCGCTAGAGGTAAAATGTCTGTTCGTGACAGGATAGCAAATTTTCTGGACCCTGATACACCTTTCCTAGAAATAAGCTCCCTGGCTGCATATGCTTCTGATTATCCAGTAGGCGGTGGTGCAGTTGCAGGAATAGGTATAGTTGCAGGGACAGAAGTTGTAATTTTTGCCAACGATCCTACTGTTCTTGCAGGAGCAATGCATGCTTATTCTGGCAAAAAATGGACGAGGGCAATGGAAATATCTCGAGTGAATAAAATTCCTTATGTTCAATTTGTAGAATCAGCTGGAGGGGATCTGAGAATGGGTGGCGGAAAAGGCAAAGGTAGTTCTCGAGGTCAGATTCTAGGTGCTGGTCATTTTGCAGAATCTGGAAGAACTTTTTATGACGTCACCGAGTTATCTAAATTGAGAATACCAACTATTTCGATAGTTTTTGGATCTTCCACGGCTGGAGGTGCTTACCAACCAGGTATGTCTGACTACAATATATTTATAAAAAAACAATCCAAGGTTTTTCTTGGTGGTCCTCCGTTGGTAAAAATGGCTACTGGTGAAGAATCAGATGATGAAACTCTTGGCGGAGGTCAAATGCATGCTGAAGTTTCTGGACTAGCTGATTATCTTGCAGAAGATGAAATGGATGCATTAAGAATAGGACGAGAAGTTGTTTCGCATCTGAATTGGAGAAAAGAAGGAAAAGAACCAAAACTTAAACCAGATGAACCAGTTCTAAATCCTGATGACTTACTGGGTCTGGTTGATCCTGATCTAAAAAGACCATTTGATGTTAGAGAAGTTATTGGAAGAATATCTGATGGATCAAGGTTTGAAGAGTTTAAACCTCTTTTTGGTCCAACGATAGTTTGCGGTTTTGCATCTATCCACGGTTATACAGTAGGTATTTTAGGAAACAATGGACCAATATTCCCGGATACTGCATCTAAAGGAGCTCATTTTGTTCAACTATGTAACCAAATAGATATACCAATCATATTTCTTCAAAACATTACTGGTTTTGTAGTAGGTAAGGATTATGAGAGAGCGGGACAAATTAAAAGAGGTGCTCAATTTTTAAATTCAGTTTCTAATTCAACTGTTCCACATTTGACGGTGATATTAGGGGCAAGCTACGGGGCAGGAACCTATGCAATGTCTGGTAGAGCTTTTGACAATAAATTTACTTTCTTATGGCCAACTGCAAAAGTTGCTGTGATGGGACCGCAACAAATTGCTGGCGTAATGTCTATAGTTCGAAGGGCTAGAGCAGCGCGTACCGGAGAAAAATTTGATGAAAAAGAAGATGCCAAAATGGTTGCTTTTGCCGAAAAGGCTCAAGAAGAAGGTTCTTTAGCATTAAGGGCTACGGGGGCAATAAGTGATGATGGCATCATAGATCCAAGAGATACGCGTACAGTGTTAGGAATGTGTCTCTCTTTGGTTAATGGAAGAAATATCGAAGGTGCACCTGGATATGGAGTATACAGACTATGACTTTTCATAAATTATTGATCGCCAATAGAGGTGAAATAGCCTGCAGAATTATCAAAACTGCTCACGAAATGGGAATTTCTTGCGTGGCGGTATATACAGAAGCAGACTCTCATTCTCCATTTGTAAGAATGGCTGATGAAGCTGTAAAACTTAGTGATACCTACCTGAATGGTAAAGAAATAATTGAAGCAGCAAAACATACAGGAGCACAAGCTATTCATCCTGGTTATGGGTTTTTATCGGAAAATGCAAAGTTCTCTAGAGATGTTCAAAAAGAAGGTTTAATTTGGGTTGGGCCTAGTTCAAGAGTAATAACTTCGATGGGGGATAAATTAAAAGCTAAGGATATAGCTGAAAAAGCTGGTGTACCTACCCTGCCAATGACTACTGATCCAAAGAAAGCTAATACAATCGGGTATCCAATACTTATAAAAGCTGCTGCAGGTGGCGGTGGTAAAGGCATGAGAATAGTTGAAGATAAAAAAGACCTCAAAGAAGCTATTGCTGGTGCTCAAAGAGAAGCTCTAACTGGATTTGGTGATGACAGAGTATTCATTGAAAGATATGTTGCGTCATCAAGACACATTGAAATACAAATCTTAGGAGATTCTCACGGCAATGTTGTCCACTTAGGTGAAAGAGAATGCTCTATTCAAAGAAGACACCAAAAGATTATCGAAGAATCTCCTTCACCAAGAGTCGACTCAGAAATGAGAGCAACGATGGGCGAAGCTGCAATAAAACTTGCTAAGAAACTCAAGTATGAATCTGCCGGCACAGTGGAATTCTTGGTAGATGATAAAACCGGGGAGTTTTGGTTTCTAGAAGTCAACACAAGGTTACAAGTTGAACATCCTGTAACTGAAGAAGTTACTGGTAAAGACTTGGTTTACGAACAGCTACGAATAGCTAGAGGTGAAGAACTTGGCTATGCGCAAGAAGATATCAGCTGGGAAGGTTCTTCAATTGAAGCAAGACTATATGCTGAAGACCCGTCGAAAGATTTTTTACCAGCTACAGGTACCTTAATAGCTTACGAAAATGATACTAATATAGATGCTAGATGGGATACTGGAATAGAACAAGGATCTGTTGTTGGAACTGACTTTGATCCAATGCTTGCTAAAGTAATTACTAAAGGCAAAACAAGAATAGATGCAGCAAATAAACTCGCACTTGCTCTAGAAACTATGCATATTGGGGGCGTTACCACTAATAGAGATTTCCTAGTGGCTTCTCTAAGAACAAAAGATTTTTTAGATGGAAAGACAACTTCAGATTTTATTGAAAAAACGAACCCACAAAGAGCAGTAATTCTGGAAGGATCAATGTTAGAGAATGCATTATCTGCAGCAGCTTTATGGATCCAGGGACAAAATAGAGAAAGTGCAAATATTTTGAAAGAAATACCCACTGGCTGGAGAAACTCTCGTCTTCCTAGACAAAAAATAAATTTTCGATACTTAGAAAAAGATCTAGAGGTTACCTATAAAGCTAATCGAGATGGTTCTTTTGATGTAAATGACGGAACGGTTGCTCGAGTTGTTAAGTGGACTTCCTCTGGAATTGATATTGAAGTTAATAACTCAAGATTCTTTTCTAAAGTTACAAGAGATAATGACAATATTGTTGTGCATGGTCCTTGGGGAGATGCTCTTTTCACAATATTGCCTAGATTCACATTACCAGGCTCTGAAGCACAAGCAGGTGGATTAATTGCCCCCATGCCAGGTAAGGTTGTTGATTTAAAAGTCAAGACAGGCTCTAAAGTGAAGAAAGGAGATACTTTGGTAATACTTGAGGCAATGAAGATGGAGCATCAAGTAAAAGCTCCAGAAGACGGAAAAATTACTAAAGTATTAATTAAAAAAGATGACCAATTAGAGAATGGTGCTCTACTGATGGTTCTAGATAATTAGAAATATGGCTGATAGCAGGGAAAAAATCATCATAGGTAATTGCAGTGGATTCTATGGAGATCGACTATCAGCTGCTAGAGATATGGTCGATGGTGGGCCTATTGATGTACTCACTGGAGATTATTTAGCTGAATTAACAATGACAATCCTATACAACCAAAAAATGAAAAGAGGAGATGATCAAGGTTATGTAGGAACTTTCTTAAAGCAGTTCAAAGATGTAGCAGTTTCTTGCCAAGAAAAAAATATAAAAATAGTGACGAATGCAGGGGGACTAAATCCCTCTTCTATGGCTGAGAAAATTGAAGAAATTATTCAAGAATTAAACCTTAGCTTAAAAGTTGCATATATAGATGGAGATGATCTCATTCCAAGAATTGATGAATTAAAGGAAGCTGACGAATTACTAGCAAATACAGAAAAAGGCAACTCTTTACATGATTATTCTAAGAAGCCTTTAACTGCTAATGCTTACTTTGGTGCTTGGGGTATCAAGGAAGCTTTAGATGCCGGTGCTGATGTAGTCGTTTGTCCTCGAGTTACTGATGCTGCTGTAGTCATAGGTCCAGCGGCATGGAAATATAATTGGTCTAGAGACAACTATGATGCCCTAGCAGGAGCCCTTGCAGCCGGTCACATTATTGAATGTGGAGCCCAGGCAACAGGAGGAAATTACTCCTTTTTTCATGAAGTACCCTCTTTCTTTAACATTGGCTATCCAATAGCAGAAATTTATGAAGATGGTAGTTTTACAATTACTAAACATCCTGGAACAGGAGGACTTGTTTCTGTTGGTACAGTGACAGCTCAACTACTTTATGAAATAGGTTCTCCAGCTTATATGAACCCTGATGTAATTGGACATTTTGATACTCTTAAAATGGAACAAGAGGCTGATGATAGAGTGTTCGTTAGCGGTTGCAGAGGATCAAGTGCTCCAAAGACACATAAAGTCTGTATAAACCTAGCTGGTGGTTTTAGAAATGGTACGGAAATATTGTTAACAGGGATTGATATTGAAGACAAAGCTAAACTTGTTACAGATTTAATATTCGATAACGTGGGAGGCAAAGATCAGTTTGACCAAGTAGATATTCAATTAATAAGAACCGATCACAACAATCCTGTATCTAATGAAGAAGCTCAAGCATCTTTAAGAATCTCCGTGATGTCACAGAATCCAGATCTTGTTGGACGTCTTTTTAGTGCAAAAATTGTAGAGCTTGGTCTTGCAAGCATACCAGGTTATACGGGAAGATCGGGTATGCCTTCAGGTCCATATATTCAATATTGGCCTGCTTTAATCGACAGTAAATACATAAAAGAAAGCGTCCATATAGATGGAAAAACACTAGAAGTAATACCTACTAGTCAAATGGATTTTGAAGATATCTATTATCAAAAGGAACCTTACGAAAATAAACTGCCAAAATATGAAAATTTAACTACAACCAAATTCGGAAAGCTTTACGGTACCCGATCTGGAGATAAAGGTGGTTGCGCTAATTTAGGTGTGTGGGCTAAAGATCAGGATGCTTATTCCTATCTGTATGATTTTCTCTCAGTGGAAAAACTAAAAGAGCTTTTGCCAGACCTCATGGAATACAAAATAGATAGGTATGAGCTACCTAATATACTTTCATTAAATTTTTATATTCATGATATTTTGCAAGACGGTGTTTCATCTTCTACTCGTTTAGATGGTCAAGCTAAGTCTCTAGGAGAATATCTAAGAGCTAAAGATGTAGAAATTCCTGATTTTTTAACCAATTACTAGAAAGATGAGTAAAGATTTGTCCCTTGAAGGTTTAGTTTTCCAAGCTACTAAAATTGATATTGATGAAAATGTCCTAACGATCACTTTAAACAGGCCTGAGAAAAAGAACGCTCTCAATAACGTTATGATGAATGAAATTTGTTATGCATTAAGTTATGCAAAACAAGAAAGAATGATCAGAGTTGTAGTAATAGCTGCAGAAGGAGATGTCTTTTGTGCGGGTGCTGACCTTAGAAGAGAGAAAGCTGAATCAAATGTGCCTAAGATAGAGGGTTCAGATGATATAAGCATGCTTATCAGGCATCTCTACAAACCCGTAATCTGCAAAATACAAGGGTCTGTTCACGCAGGTGCCCTTCTCATGGTAACGAACTGCACTCATGCCATTGCTGTAGATGATGCGAAGTTTTCTGCTCCTGAAATCTTGAGGGGAGTTTGGCCTCATATGGTCATGGCGGGGCTATTCAGGGTAATGCCTAAAAGAGCTGGCTTAGACTTTTGCATGAGAGGTCAGGCAATAGATGCAAGGAAAGCAGAAGAATGGGGACTTATAAATGAATCAGTTCCTCGGGATAAACTGGATGAAGCAGTTGACCAGCTTGCTAAAGACCTTGCAAATCTTGCTCCTGGAACAATGCAGTTTGGATTAGAAGCTTATGTCAAACAAGACGCAATGAATTTTGATGATGCTTTGCCCTATCTCGGAAAAAAAAGTGCCGAAACATTTGCAGGTCCTGATGCTCAAGAAGGAATTGCTGCATTCCTTGAAAAAAGAGAACCTAAGTGGGATTAGTCTTTTTTGTAGCCATATATATAGCCATCAAAACAATCAAACCACCTAAGAGCTGAAGTGGGCTTAGTATTTCTTTAAGAAGAAACCAACCATAAAATGCTGCTGCTACAGGCTGCATCAACAAAACCAGAGAAGATAAGTGTGCGCTCACCTTAGAAATTCCAGATGTAATCATTCCTTGAGCAATAGTTTGTGAAAAGATTGCATAAGAAATAAGAATTAAAAATTCGTTCCAGCCTATTCTTAAATCTTTCGTCTCAATTACACTTATTGGTAGTAAGCATATGGTAGTTACGACTGTAACCAAAAATAAGGTTCTGGCAGGTTTTAAAGCATGAGTAAGATCTTTTATGGACATTATGTAGCCCGCATAGAAAACTGCAGCCGCTAGTCCTAAAGTATCTCCAAAAACCATCATCTCTTCTCCAGGTAGAACGACCATTAAGACGCCAATTAAAGCTAGCATAAGGGTTAAAATAAAAGATATCTGAATTTGATAGCCAAGGAAGAGGATACCAAAAATTACAACAAAAACAGGTGCTGTATTAGCCATTAGAGTAGCATTTGCTACTGAAGTGAATGATAGGGACCAGTTCCAAATTGACATGTCCAGAGCAAAGCATAAACCTCCTAAAATTAGAAAAAATTTATTCCTTCTATTCCAAACAATATTAGATGACTCATCCTTCTCTTGATACTTCATCCAAAGGTATAAAAACGGTAATGCGAATAATGATCTATAAAAAGCTATCAAGGATGGAGAAGATTCGCTTATTTTGACAAAAATACCAGAACCCCCAAGCATTGAGGCTCCAATTAGCAAGAGCAGCACTCCTTTAAATAGATCTTTGGATATATTTTTATCTTCGCTCAAATTCTTAAGTTATACTTTTGTTCAATGTTTCAAGATCCCTCGAATAATCAAGAAATAATTTCTGTATCGGATATAAATAACCTTGCTAAAGGTTTGCTAGAAAAGGATCTATCTAACGTCTGGATACAGGGTGAAATCTCTAGCTTCACTGCCCATGGATCAGGTCATTGGTACTTTACCATAAAAGACAAAAAGTCTTCTTTAAGCTGTGTAATGTTTAAGTTTGAAAATCAGAATGTCCTTTTTGACCCAAAAGTTGGAGATGAACTTATCTTAAATGGGAACATAAGTATCTATGCTCCGTCTGGTAGATATCAATTTAATGTAAAGCACATAGAGGTATTTGGTGAAGGGGCATTACTTAAGGCATATGAAGATCTTAAAAAGAAATTAGAAAACGAGGGTTTGTTTGATCAAGAGAGTAAAAAAGATATCCCTTCATTTCCTCTCTCCGTTGCCGTGATTACATCTGAAACGGGCGCGGTATTTAAAGATATTATCAATGTTCTGAAAAGAAGATCTCCTCTGATTAAACTCACCTTAATCAAATCTAAAGTTCAAGGCAAAACTGCTGACAAAGAAATTACTCAAGCAATAAGGCAAGCTAATTCTTCTCATTCATTTGACCTTATCATACTGGCTAGAGGCGGAGGCTCAATAGAAGATCTTTGGTGTTTTAATATGGAGTCTGTTGCTCGAGAAATCTATAAATCCAATCTTCCTATTATCAGTGCAGTAGGACATGAAACAGATTTTACAATAGCCGATTTTGTTTCGGACCTAAGAGCGCCAACTCCTTCAGCAGCTGCTGAAATAATTAGCCAGTCTCACTCTAATTTGTTGGAAGAAGTAAAAAGACATGAAGAAAATTTACAAAGAGAAATTTCAAAAAAATTAAGTCTTCATAAAGATGATTTAGATCATAAAGTTGCTCTATTGAGACATCCAGGTGACAAACTAAGAGAAACAACACAAAAAATTGATAACCTTGAAATTAGACTAAAAGACTTATTAATCAACACAGCATTAGAAAAGAAAAACAACTTGGCAGGAAAGATTTCTGCCTTAAAGAATTCATCTTTATTGACAAATATTAAATCTAATCAAAATCAAATTAAACTGACTTCAATCAATTTACACAACTTAATTAAGGGTAACATAGAACAAAATAAGACATTCTTTCTTAGCAAGATTAGTACTCTGGAGGCAGTAAGTCCGCTTGCCGTCCTTGCTAGAGGATATTCAATTATCACCAATGAAGAAAATAAAATAATTTCTTCTGCCGAAAGTTTAAAAAAAGATCAAAAAATAAAGGCTAGATTTAAAGAAGGAAAAATCTTAGCAAAAGTATTACAACAACTAGATGAAGACTAGGCTTCTAACTTTAATCACATTAGTAACAACTTCTTGCGCTAACCTGCCCTATCAAACAACTTCTTCTAAATGTCTTTTTCCAATAGATAGTGCTTATTTAGGAGGCTTAATTAACTATTCTCTAGATCTTGATGAAATTGATTCAGAAGAAAGATTGGAACTTGAAGATTTAACCTTTGCAACTTGCAAATCTGGTTCTAAATTATTAATTCTAGCTCCTGTGCCCTTGGCATATCCAGAAAAGAAAGTTCAACTCACTCTATCTAATAAAGTTATCGCGTCTATTAAAATAGCCGATAAATCCTACAGAGAGTCTAGAATAGAAATACAGAATAGTAATTTTGTAAATCCTTCTGAAGTCACACAAAAAAGAATTAAAAAAGAATATACCTTAGGTCAAAAAGCGAAAAATACTTTTACTCGAGAAGAAATTAAACAGGTCATGATGGATAAACCTCTCAAAGGCATAATTAGTAGCGAATTTGGAGTGAAAAGGTTTATAAATGGTCAGCCAAGAAATAGGCATATAGGTCTAGATATTGCTGCTAGCGAGGGCACTCCAGTTCAAGTTCCGTTAGCAGGTAATATAATCCTTTCAGATAATTTCTTTTATAAAGGTAATGTAGTTTATATTGATCATGGGGATGGCTTGGTGAGTAGTTATTCTCATTTAAGCAGCAGGGCTGTTGATGTAGGTCAAGTAGTTTCTTCAGGAGAGGTTCTAGGATTTGTAGGGAGCACAGGAAGAGTGACTGGTCCTCATCTGCATTGGGAAGTCTTTTATCTTGGCATACCAATTAATCCAGAGATATTCCTTAAAATAAAATATTAGTCAAAGATGAGTGCTTCAAGACTTTCTTGGGTTTGAGGTCCAATTAAAGTATGAATAAGAATTCCTTCAGGGTTGATAATATAAGTCGCGGGTAAGCTGGGTGGTGCTTCCCATCCAAATAAAATTCCTGGGTCAGTTAAGATACTAGGAACATTGACTCCAAACCTGATGATCTGACTCTGGAGCTCTTCGCCTTCTAACCTGTCAAAATTATAAGTAAGTACGAGCGCCCTATCCTCATTATCATTATAAAAATTTTCTAGTTCAGGCATTTCTTTTATACAAGGAGGGCACCAATCAGCCCAGTAATTTACAATGAGCCATCTCCCCAAAAAATCATCTAATTTTCCTGAACTACCATCTACCAACCTATAATCTGGTTCGGAACATGAACTTAAAATCAATATAAGATATGTAAGAAAAAAGTATTTAGTCTTGTAATATAGGTTTTTTAACATAATTCAATAAATTTACTGATGAACAATTTTACCATTTACCACAATCCAAGGTGCAGCAAATCTAGACAAACTTTAGAATTACTCAAAGAAAATAATATTGAACCTGAAATTATCCTATATCTCGAGAACCCTCCTTCTGGAGAGAAACTTACAGAGCTTATTGATCTTTTAGGAATCAATCCTAGGGATTTACTTAGAAAGGGTGAAGAAGAATATAAAACTCACAACCTTAGAGATGAAAGCTTAAAAGGCAAAGATATAATCAAGATTATGTCTGAGAATCCGAAACTAATTGAAAGACCAATTGTTATCTCAAAAAATAAGGCTATCATTGGCAGGCCTCCAGAAAATGTGCTGATGTTAATCAATCAATAAAATTATGGAACAAAAAACTTTTTTTGAAAAATTCAAAAAAAATCCTCTTTTTTGGATTTTTTCTGGCGAATTATTTTTCCTATCATTGAACATAATCTTCTTAATTGCGCTGCTAGTAGGTTTGATTTCATTTATCAGTTCTATATTCGTAGATGATTTCGATGATCCTACCGATAAAGCACTAGTAATTAGGCCTATGGGCCCTATCGTTGAGCAAGTAGCTGGTTCGAATGATCCTATCGACAACCTGAGTGGTAATTTGCCAAGAGAACTTTATGTGGGTGATCTATTAGAAGTGTTAGACGCAGCAGCTTCAGATCAAAGAGTTCAGAATATTATTCTAAGCCTGGATAACATAGATGGGACAGGCCAGGCTGTACTTTACGATGTAGGCAATGCTCTTCAAAAACTTCAAGAAGCAGATAAAAATATTATTGCTGTGGGTGATTACTATTCGAGAAGTGGTTATTACCTAGCGTCTTTTGCTGACGAAATCATTATGAATACAGATGGAATTGTAGAAATGTATGGCTTTGGAAGAAGCAGACTATTTTACAAGTCCTTCTTAGATAAAATAAAAGTCGATTTTAATATATTTAGAGTCGGAACTTTTAAATCTGCGGTTGAACCTTACTTAGGCAATGAAATGTCTGAAGCCGCAAAAGAAGCTAATCTTGCTTATCTGGAGGTTCTTTGGAGTTCTTACAAAGATGTTATTTCAAAAAATAGAAATATGTCTTCTGAGCAAATACAGTTTTTAGTGGATAATGCCGATACGATCCTAACTGAAGAAGGCATATCAAGTGCTGAAGCAATCTTAAATTATGGGCTTGTAGACAAACTAATGCCCAGGACTAAAACAAGAAATTACTTTAAAGAGCTTTTTGGTGAATCAGACGATAAAATGAGTTTCGCTCAAATTTCAGGATATGAATACTTCAGACTGATTCAATCAGAAAAAAATGTTGAATCTGCTGAAGATAAAATTGCAGTTGTAGTAGCTAGAGGAACTATCATCGATGGTGTGCAACCTCCTGGCATGATAGGTGGAGACTCTACTTCTAGGTTGATACGTGAAGCTCATGAAGATGAAGATGTTAAAGCCATAGTCTTGAGAGTTGACTCTGGTGGTGGTGGAGTTTTTGCTTCTGAACAAATAAGACTAGAACTCTTAGAAGCAAAAGAAAAAGGACTGACAATTATTGCGTCTATGGGCAATGTTGCTGCATCAGGAGGTTATTGGATTTCTGCTAACGCTCATGAAATTTGGGCATCTCATAATACTATTACTGGATCTATTGGAATCTTCGGAATATTGCCTACTTTTGACAGAGCGCTTAATGAGATTGGAATAAATAGTGACGGTGTTAATACCTCTAGATTAGATCTTTCAGGGGATCCAACAAGTCCACTTGATGAAGGACTATCTAAGATTATTCAAAGCGAAATAGAATACGGCTATAAGCGATTTATAGGATTAGTTAGCGAAGCTAGAGAAATTCCTATAGAGGAAGTAGATAAAATTTCTCAAGGTAGAGTTTGGGCAGGCTCTAAAGCTTTAGAGCTTGGCTTGATTGATAATATTGGTAACCTTCAAATGGCAATTGAAAGAGCTGCTGAACTTGCAGGGATTGATGAATATATTTCCTATTATCCAGAACAAGAAGTTAATTGGAGAGAGCAAATTTTTAATAGACTTTCAGGATATATTGGTTGGGCTTTTCCTTCCTTTATCAAAGACAATATCCTGATAAAGGAAACTGTGAAAATTTTACAGGATGTGGATAAACTCAATGACCCTAAGGGCATGTATATTATCTGTGAAGACTGTCAGATTTAGTTTGTAATAACTCTCTTACTAAGGATGGGGTTACTTTTCTCTTTTTCTTAAGAGAATAAATATCTAATTCATTAATAAGCTTTAATAAATCAGATAGGCTTCTTGAAGTGTGACTGACAATGTAGTCTATTGTTTTTTCATCTAAATGGATTCCTTTTCTTTTGGATGATTGAAAAAGGGCCTCTTTTTTTTCTTCATCTGTGATTTCAGGTATTTCGATCGCAGTGAAATAAGATAATCTTGATTTTAAGTCCTTCAACTCGATTTTTAGATCTCTTGAAACTAAATTTGATGATAAGTAAATCTTTGTCTTGCTAGAAAGAGCTTCGTTGATGAGAGAAAATAATGCTATCTCCCAATCAGTTTCTTGAGGCAGTTGATCTATCTTTTCGATAAGTATAACTTCTAAGGTACCTAGATTCTTAAAAATATCTGGAGAGGTTATCCTATTATCATCAAAAGAGAGGTGGAGAGTCTTCATATCCCGATTGATAAACTCTCTATGAAGGGCTTGCATTAAATATGACTTACCTACTCCTTCAAGGCCCCATAAATAAAAGAGATTAGAAACAGAATCTTCTATCAAAGTACTTTTTAAGAACTCTAAGGAATTGCGATTGCTATCACATTTTATAAATTTATCTAAGCTTACAGAATCATCTAATTTTATATTTAGGCTAAGCTGATCAGGTGATTGATTCATAAAATCTGCTTAAATATTGATTTGCCTTCATTCCAAAGATAAGTGAAAAGGCTTAAAAAAATAAAAAATGTGACACCGGCCATTGCTATCCATTCAAAGTAATAAGGTAATATTTGAAAGGCTGATTGAGTTAAGACAATTATAAATAGGGCAATAATCCACCCTGTATAGTGCTTTCCCCACCTATTTGGCAAAGCTTGTCTGTTTTCAAAAAGAAGCAAGTGCAGCATGGCTCCGATTAGAATAATTCCGTCCCTAGAGAGAATCAAATAAACAAACCATAGAGGAAGTTTTTCTGAGAAGGCAAAAGCTAGTAATGTAGCTATTATTAAACATTTGTCAGCAAGAGGGTCTGCAAATTGCCCAAAATCGCTGAACCAATTGAACTTTCTTGCAAGATATCCATCTAGGCCATCGGATAAACCTGCTACAACAAATAGAATAAGAGCCAAAAAATCTTCACCCTCATATATACAAATACTAATTGGAATGACAAGGACGAACCGAAGTCCCGTTATCAAATTAGGAATAGCTGCTAACATTTTTAACCTTTAAAGTATTCGAATGCAATTATATCCTGAGACAAGTTACTTATTTTTTTATAATTTTCATGTATGTCCAAAAGACTCAGTAAATCTTCTCTTGAACCGTAATGCGCAAGGTTAATCTCTACATACTCGCCTGAAATTTCCAAAATAGAAACATTATAGATAAGAACTTGAGTACTCAAATCTTCTAAAGTGTTTTCTAAAGCGTAATAACTATTTATGCCCTCTAGTCTGATTTTAGTTTTATTTTGAATATTTTTGTTAACAACTAAAGATCTTTTTGAGTTTATATCATCTAACAGATCATTGAACATTTCCTGCGGAGATAGGCGAACATTCCCAAAAGAGGATTGGCACTTAGGCTCTTCTAATAAAAGACCAAACTCGTCCTTAGTAAAACAGAAAATCCAAGAATCTATTTCATATCGCCTAGAAATAATTTCCATGAAACGTTGAGGATATATTGAACCTAAAGTGTCATAATAATTTATATCAGTTAGATCCATAAGCGGCCTGGTCATCTTTGCATTTCTTTCTAGTGAAAGACTTTCCAAATTATTTTTTAGCTCATTACACTTTTCTAATTCATTTGCATTTTGAGTACTCTTGTCAATCTCTACACAAGGGAGAAAAGTAAGAATCAAAGGTACATCCGACAGCCAAATAGGAAGTTCATTCTGCGATAAGTAGCTTCTTATCAAGTCTCCTTCATAAATAAAAGTCGCTACAATCTTCCCATCTTTTGACCCTAGTTTATATTGAGTTACATATGTTTCAGGCGAATCAATCATTTTAGTAATAGAGGATTGATTGGAAATCTTAGAGTTGCCCGTTAGATTAACAAGTAATGTAGATAATCCACTTTGCATGCCTCTTTTAATGGAGTTCTGGTCTGTACCTTCAATAGTTACAACCTTTTCGTAATTCTTTTTTAAGCTGTATATTTCTGCAGAATTTAAGTAATTAATAACGCAAAATAATACAACGCATAGAAAAAAGTTTTTAAACATCCTTAATTAGTTTAGAAGTATTTACCTAAGATAGGTAAAATAGATTAAAACAATCTCTAAGTCGATGCCAACAGACGATAAAGAAAAAGAAAATAATCTAGAAGAGCTTAGCTATAAGCAATCGGGTGTTGATGTTGATGCCGGATATGAGCTAGTTAAGAAAATTAAACCGTTTGTAGAGAAGACCCGAAGACCAGAGATTCTATCTGGATTAGGATCATTTTCTGCCTTAACTAGAATTCCAAAACATATAGAAAATCCAATTCTTGTAACTTGTACCGACGGTGTAGGGACCAAAATAGAAATTGCTAAAGAAATGAATAATTATTCAACTATAGGTATTGATTTGGTTGCTATGTGTGTTAATGATCTTGTGGTTTGTGGGGCTGAACCTCTTGTCTTTCTCGATTATTACGTAACAGATAAACTAGACATAGAAACGGCTTCAAAAGTCATTGAAGGCATCGCTAAAGGATGTGAACAAGCAAATTGTTCTTTAGTCGGTGGAGAAACAGCGGAACACCCAGGAAGCTTTCCAGATGATAGTTTCGATTTGGCAGGTTTTTCTTTGGGCGTAGTAGATGAAAACTCGATGATAGGCCAGGACGGGCCTAAGAATGATGATGTGCTGATTGGTATTGAATCGTCAGGTTTTCATTCAAATGGTTATTCGTTATTGAGAAAAATAATTACTGATTATCAACTAGATCTTGGATCTAAAATACAAAAAGAGGAGATAGGTAAAATTTTTTTAGAGCCTACTAATATTTATGTCTCTGCAATATTGGCTCTTAAAAAAATTCTCCAAATTAACGCAATAGCACACATTACTGGAGGAGGTTTTTTTGAGAATATTCCTAGAATGTTGAATGAAAATCAGAAAGCAATCATAAACCATAACTTCAGTGACTGGCCTGCAGGGCACTACTTTGAATGGTTAATGCAACTAACAAATATGCCTAAAGAGAACTTATTAAATACCTTTAACTGTGGTGTGGGTATGGTTATTGCTGTTAATCAATCAGACGAGGAAGATGCTTTAGGGATATTAAATCAATCCTATTTTGCAAAGAAAATTGGTACAGTTGAAGAAAGAAAGGTGAACGAAGAAGAGATTTCTTTTGTCTAATTGCAATGAGCGCATTTAAAGTTGCAGTTCTTATATCTGGTAATGGTTCAAATTTACAAGCAATCATCGATGAGTTTGAGACCGATAAATCTATTGAAATATGTTGTGTTTTAAGCAACAAACAAGATGCGTTTGGGTTAGAAAGGGCTACAAAAGCAGGAATAAGTAACTATTTCATTGATCACAATCAATTTTCTTCAAGAGAAGAGTTTGAAATAGAACTAATTGAGGTTCTTGAAAAATATAATGTAGACCTTATTGTTTTGGCCGGATTTATGAGAATTCTGAGCAACGTATTTGTAGAAAAATATACAGGTAAACTGATAAACATCCACCCTTCCCTGCTTCCGAAACACAAAGGCCTAGATACGCATAGAAAAGTTTTGGAAAACAATGATGTATATCATGGAGTTACAGTTCATTTTGTAGATAATACCCTTGATGGGGGTCCCATATGTGCTCAATCTAAGTTTGAAGTAAAAACAAAAAGTATTGAAAGTTTAGAAAAAAGGGTTCACGAGCTTGAGCATATAATTTATCCAAAAGTTATAAAGGAAATCTCTCAAGGTAGAATTACCCTATCAGAGGGAAAAGTAATTAAAATTTAGAGAATTATGAAAAAAATAATTTTGATCTCATTAGTCTTATCTATCTTTAGCTACCTAAAAGCTGCAGATGAAATAAAGCCTTCAAGGGCTATATTAGAAAGTAATGTTGGTGAGATGCAAGTTGAGATGATAAAACTAGATAATGGTCATTGGAAGTTAAATTCTCTTTTAGATGGAGGTTCGATCGTTAAAAGAGAAGAATCAGAAATTTTTGAACTTGTAGAAAATCAGATAAAACCAATTAAGTATGATTTTAATCAAAGAATCTTGTTTAGGCGCTATAAGGCTTCAGCAGATTTTAATTGGGATAAAAATGAAGTTAAATTTATTGAAAATAAAGATAAAGGCATTTTGACCCTTTCTGAAAATGTCGTAGGTCCTAGCTCTGCTTCTTTGCAACTACGGCTAGATTTTAGGCAATTTGATATGGATAAAATACCTGACTCTATATCCTATGTAGTTTACTGGAAAGGAACTATAAAAAATCGAACTTATGAAGTTCAGAAAGAAAAAGAATCTATAGAAACACCCTTTGGAACTTATGATGCCTTCAAGGTTTCAAGGCAATTCGAAAAGGGTAGCGAAAGATCTCAAGTCTTCTGGTTAGCTCCAGACTTAGATTTTTCAGTGATCAAAATCTATGATAAAAATGATCGAGAAGTCGAGATAAAAATTAAGAACTTCGAAGAAATTAGTTAAGCCTTGGGCAAGGTAACTCCAGTCTGTCCTTGATATTTTCCACCCCTATCTTTATAGCTTATCTCACATTCCTCATCAGATTCCAAAAAGAGCATTTGCGCTACACCTTCGTTGGCATAAATCTTTGCAGGTAAGCTTGTTGTATTTGAAAACTCTAAAGTAACATGTCCTTCCCATTCTGGTTCTAGTGGTGTCACATTTACTATTATCCCGCACCTAGCATATGTGGACTTACCTAAACAAATAGTAAGGACATTTCTGGGAATTCTAAAATATTCGATAGTACTAGCAAGGGCAAAGGAGTTTGGAGGTATTACGCAAACATCACTTTTTACATCTACAAAGCTATTTTCATCAAAGCTTTTAGGATCAACAGTAGCAGAATTAATATTAGTAAATACTTTAAATTCGTTAGAGCATCTAACATCATATCCATAAGAAGAGGTTCCATAAGAAATCAATTTCTCTTCTTTTGCACCTAACCTTACCTGCCCAGCCTCGAAAGGCTCTATCATCCTATGATTATTGGCCATTTCTTTAATCCACTTATCGGATTTAATACTCATGATTGTTTATATTTAATCTTTATTGATGTTGTATGATACTGTGCCAAATAAAAAATACATAAACTTTTATCTAATGAAAAAATTATTATTTATAACTTTAATTTTGTGCTTCAACTTTCTTCATGCCGAAGAAAATAAAATAAATTTATTTGAATTATATAAAGAATTACACGCCAATCCTGAGTTGTCTTACCAAGAATTTGAAACTTCAGAAAAACTAGCCTTAATTTTGGAAAACATTGGTTACGAGGTCACTCGTAATATTGGAGGTAACGGTGTTGTGGCTCTTCTTCAAAATGGTGAGGGTAAAACTGTAATGTTAAGGGCGGATATGGATGGTTTGCCTGTGGAAGAAAAAACAGGCGCTAGTTATGCCAGCACAAAGAAATCAGTTAATGCGGAAGGAAAAGAAGTATTCACGATGCACGCATGCGGACATGATGTGCATATGTCAGTATTAATCGGGGCAGCAGAATACCTATTCAATAATCAATCACAATGGCAAGGAAACCTATTGTTAATCTTGGAACCTGCAGAAGAAGTGAGTGGTGGAGCTAGGAATATGATCAAGGATGGTCTATTCACTAAATTTCCGAGACCTGATTTTAATTTAGCTCTCCATGTAAGTTCTAATCTGCAGGCTGGAAAAGTAGGTTATCTTCCTGGATGGGCTATGGCAAATGTAGATTCACTAGATATAACTGTAAAAGGACTTGGTGGTCATGGAGCTTATCCTCATACTACTAAGGATCCCATAGTCTTAGCTGCAAATATAATCACCCAACTGCAAACTATAGTGAGCAGACAAATTGCTCCAACTGATCCGGCTGTTGTGACTGTTGGATCAATTCATGGAGGAACAAAACATAATGTCATACCTAATGAAGTAAAACTGCAGCTAACGTTGCGCTCATATACCGATGAAGTAAGAAATGAAACCATATCCTCAATTGAAAAAATTGTAAGAGGTTCAGCAATTGCTGCAGGTTTAGATGAAGAATATTACCCCATAGTTGAAATTAAAGATGAATATACACCCGCAGTTTTCAATAATCCTGATCTTGTAGATAAACTTCAACAGAGTTTTGTTAAAAGTCTAGGATCTGAGAACGTTATCAAGGTATCGCCAGTTATGGGAGGTGAGGATTTTGGAATGTTTGGAAGAGTAGAACCTATTATTCCTACTGCCTTGTTTTGGCTGGGCGCAGTCAATAAAAGAGTTTACGAGAAAGCCGTAAGAGAGGATTTGATCCTACCTTCTTTACATTCAGATTTATTTTTACCTGATGCTGAGCCTGCTATAGAGACAGGAGTAAAGGCAATGACAAATGCAGCAATAGATTTATTTAAAGCTAAAGATTAAAGTGCTCCGAGATGCTTTGGTCTAACAAATTGAGATAAAATATATCCTGTTAGAAGCCAATTCAGGGATTCTCCAACTAACTTGATGAGACTCCAGGATAGATTATTATCAACCCAAAAAATATCTACTTGGTTATAAATAGAAAATGCGCTGCCAAGGATAAAAATAAATAAAATTCTTTTTTTTGGGGAATCTAACATGGTCATGACTCTGTGCATTATCCAAGTGAGGATGAGCAGAACCAAAAACTTAAAAAAGAAACTATAAAAGTAACTTAAAAAAGTTAAGTTACTTTGAAAATCAGTCGGTGCTTGAGAATAAATGAAGGAGTTTTTAGCAATATAAAACCCCGCTATCCCCGCAAAAAAGTTTGCAGAGGAGGCAAGAAAAATACCAAAAAAAATTCTCATTTATTCTTTTCCTCTTAAATCTTGTCTCCCAGTAAAAGCATGCATTATTGTTCCTCGATCAACATACTCCAATTCTCCTCCTAAAGGAACACCTCTTGCTAATTTAGTGACTTTAAGTTCCGGAATATCTTTAATATTATCAAATATGAAGTGAGAAGTTGTTTCTCCTTCAAGAGTAGAGTTAGTTGCAAGGATAATTTCCTCAATCTCCTCATTTTTTACTCTGGAAAATAACTTATCTAATGCTAATTCATCGGGTCCAATATCATCAATAGGTGATAAATGACCATGCAAAATAAAATAATGTCCATTAAATTGATTGCTTTGTTCAATAGCGAAAACATCTGAAACTGATTCAACTACACATATTTGTTTATTATTTCTTTTTTCATTAAGACAAATCTGACAAGTTGAGGATTCTGTGAATATTCTACAATTTGAACATTTATCAACAGACTCTAGGGCTTGCCCAAGAATTAGGGCTAGGGACTGTCCTCCATTTCTATTCCTTTCCAAGAGGTGCAGAACCATTCTTTGAGCAGATTTAGGACCTACTCCAGGAAGACATTGGAATGCTTCAATTAGACTATCAACAAGAGGACTTACATTACTCACTTTTCTGTTCTAGGCTCTATGGAAGATTCAATTACTTTCGCGCCAAAAGCCTCTACGAGACTTTGAACATTTGGGTCATCTTCAATTTCTTTCTGGGCATTTCTAAGCTCTGTCTTTTTTTCTTCTTCCTTTATCTTATTGGGAGACTCTTCAGAATAATCCCCTACTTCCAGGAATAGATTGCAAGGTGTGCAAAAGAAAGAACTTAAGGCATCTTGGAGTTGTTTTCTATGCTTTCCACTAAATAAATTAAGTTTTTCTTCAGGCATAGACAGATAAATGACAGTTTCATCAACTTTTATAAAGTAACAATGTGAAGCAAGTTGTTTAGTTCCTGGATCTAAAGAAAGCTGGTCAAATATTTCTTTCCAATTAGCAGAAGATATTTCAAGAATTATTTCTTCTGCATCCTTATCTTCTTTATTGTTTTGATCTTCTAAAGAAGATTGTTTTATATTTTCATCCTTAACTACTTCTTTTAAGGGCTCAATCTCCTTTTTATCTTCAATGGAGGATTTAACTTTTTTTTTAGATTGCTCAGGTTGATTTGGGATAAAGGAAACCATTCTTAAAAGGGCCATATCAAAACCTCCAGACAAACTAGGGGCTAATTCCATATCTCTTTTTGCGATTAGTCCTATTTGATACAAAAGCTGGAGGTCTTCTTCTGAAAGAATATTCATTAATTCAAGAGCCTCTTCTTTATTTAAATTAATTTCCTCAAGGATTTCATCAGAAACTTTTGCAAAAGCTAAGAGCTGAATTGTTTCTAGTAAAAGGTCTATTAGTCTTAAATAATCGACACTAAGTTGACTTATCTCGTTTAAATTATTCAGTAAAGATTTAGAGTCTCTTTCAGCAATATCTTTCAAAAGTTTTAACACATTATCTGAGGGCAGAGTTCCTAACATTGATGCAACTTCTGAATCAGAAAGCCTTCCTTCACAAAAGGCAATTGCTTGATCAGTAATAGTTAAGGAATCTCTAAGACTGCCTCTTCCAGCTCTAGCAATTTGCTCTATGGCAGTTTGGTCAAATTTGACGCCCTCTTCTTTTAAAATATAGGACAATCTATCTACTAATTGTCTATTGGTAAGATTTTTTAGGTTGAACTGTAGACATCTAGAGAGAACAGTAGCAGGAATCTTTTCGGGTAATGTAGTGGCTAAAATAAAAATAACATGTTCAGGTGGTTCTTCTAGAGTCTTTAGAAGCATATTGAAACTTTGAGTAGAAAGCATATGCACTTCATCCAAAAGATAAACTTTATACCGTGAAGAGCTTGGCATATGCATGACTGTCTCTAAAAGTTGTTTTGTGTCATCAACTCCTCTACTTGAAGCGGCATCAATTTCTTGAAAATCCATAAAGCTACCTTCAGAAACAGATAAGCAAGTGGAGCATTCGTGACAAGGTTTGGAGTCTAAACCATTCTCACAGTTTAAGCTTTTAGCCAAAATTCTTG
>CACEHP010000006.1:0-74566 GCA_902559365.1 uncultured SAR86 cluster bacterium | reverse complement strand
CACTTCTTGAGTTTTCTGAAATCTGCAATGGATCCATTCCGAACATAATATTGCTTAGCATTACCCCAAAAAACCCTCCGACAAACTGGGCGCAACTGAAACAAGAAAACTCCTTTAATGTTAACTCTTTCTTTAAAAACATTATTAAACTAACCGCAGGATTGAAGTTTGCTCCTGAAATTGAGATGAATATCCAAATTAATGCAGTCAGTCCTGCTCCAGTTGCTATGGTATTTGCCAGAAGAATACTTAACTGGTCAGATGATAAGTTCTGAGCCATTATCCCAGAACCAACGACAATCATCACAAGAAAACATGTCCCGACAAATTCAGCCAATAGTTTCTTTAATAATGTTTTATTCATTCTTAGACTAAAAGGCGGGCGATATAATTAACTAGCGGGAAATACACACTTGGGATCATCGTTGAATGGATTATTCACATGTGTCGAAACAGGATGATTGACGATTGCTTTTGAAGAAAAAATATCTGAACAGTCAATATTATCTCCGCTTAACCAGTCTTGAAAGTGTTGTCTTGAAATAATCAAAGGCATTCGCTCATGAATATTTTTTAAGGACTCGACTGCATCTGTAGTGACGATAGCACATCCCACCTTCCCTCTGTATCCTCCAAAGACTCCACCAAAGAAAAATGTATCTCCATTTAAATGATGAAAATATGGTGTTTTGACTTCGTCTTCTTGCTTCCACTCATACCAGCCATCTGCAGGGATAAGACATCTATTAGAATTGGTGAAGGAAGGTTTCTTAAATAGAGTTTCTAATCTTGCATTTATCAAATTGAATGGCTTTTCAGCCCAATATGGAGAGAATCCCCATTCCATTGTTTGAAATTTATCAGTAAGTGCTAATATTTTTTGACTAGGAGCTACATTATAGCTAGGCCTAAAATCTGTTTCTCCATATCTAGCTTTGAGATCATCTAAGTTTCTAAGTGTAAATCTTCCACACATTTTTCTGCTCAATTTTTACACAATTTTACCCTTATCTGTGACTGAAGGTTATTACTTTTATTATCTATTTAATAAATGGATCTATAGCATCTTTCAGGGAAGAAAATTTGAAATTTTGATTTATCGGTTCACCGTATTGATCAAGATTTACATCATCTTGCGCTATAAAAATTCCTAAAGGAAATTGAGGGCTAAGTGGCCCGTAATATGCCTCTATCCCATCTGTTTCACTTGTTCCATCGATTGTTGATGCTTCAATAGTAAATTTACCAAGGTACTTATCATCTGTGCCGGTTGTATAAATTAGATACTCATTAGAATCTTGTGAGGATGAAATTAGTAATGTTTGATCGGGTAATTTAACTAAAGCCAGCCCTTCGGAATCACCAGTTATATTTCCTGATGGTTTAAGTAAATCTATCGTTTCAATATTTCCTTTTTCTGGCAATGCAGTAGTCTTGAAAATTCCAGATTTTTCATCTTCTTGAGAAAAATAAAGTATTTTCAAATCATCATCCACTACACAGCCCTCAGATACAGATTGAGTAGGTATTGTTCTGACCAATTTTGCTGAGATTGGTGTATAAGTCTGAATTTCGTATTGGTATATTGCTAAACTTTCTTCATCAGTTACAAATACAAAAGTTTTGGAGTTATCTGCATCTTTAAACATACAGAGACCATAAACAGAGTTTAGTTCAGTCTGATAAGAGTTATCAAAATACTGAGTAACACTACCATTTGATCCTATCAACAAAAAATCTATTCTATTGAAGTCTCGATTAGTACCAGCTAATAATGAGACTGTCCTATTTTGAATTAAGTAATCGTTTCTTAAATCAATATTATTAATCCTTCCCATTGGAAAATAATCTAATGTTTTACCTGATAAGTCGTAAGTATAAATACCTGATTTTTTATCAGTTCCCAAAACTATACTTTTTTCAGGGTCGCTTTTGTTTAACCAAAATGCAGAGTCGTCTGCGGCATCACCCGATGTTTTTACTGCTTCAGTTTCATAAATTGGATAAATTTTATGATCTTCTATGGCAGCATTCGAAGTAAATGAAATCAAGAGAAGGAAATAAATTATATTTTTCATATTAAGGTTTTTTTGTCTTAAAAAAGAAACCCCTCAGCGAGAGGGGTTTCATGTTAAAGAAAGTTTTCTACTGATTCAAGATGTACCTAAATCCGACTCCGTAAGTAGCTCCATACTCGTCATATTGCGAGAGTCTTGAGGGATTACCAAAGTAATAGTACTCAGGTTCATCATTCAAATTAATAGCTTCAAACGTTAGTCTTAGAGAATCATTAACTTTATATTTTGCTGTTAAATCTAATTGCATATGATCATCTGTATAACGATCATTAAGAGGCTTAGATCCTACTTCATCAAGATAATTGTCTCTGTATGTTGCGGCCAATCTAATATCCCATGGACCATCGTCATAGCCTAGAGAAAGATTCCATGTATTTTCTACTTGTTTAAAGTAAGGGATAGTCCTTTGTCCTGCAGCGGCATCAGCAGGTAAGTCAGTTTCACCGTCTGCATATGTGTAATTTGCAACTAAAATAAAACCATTATCAAAAGCTGTTTGATAGGAAAACTCTAAACCATTGATGCTGCTATCATCTGCATTGATATAAGTTTCAGCTATATCCCATGTTGATCCTCTCATGCTGAAGTCTTGAGATTCAACTTCTACGATTGCATCTTCTATTTTTTTATAGAAAGCACCCATTCCTAAGAAAGTATTCTCATCTATATAGTATTCAAAAGAAATATCGATATTGGTGGCTTTGGTAGGATCTAAATTAGGATTTCCACCTTCTATTTCATTATCGTCAACATTGATAATTGCACCAGCTCTTGATTCTTTAAACCCAGGTCTTACAAGTGATCTAAATGCACCAAATCTAAGAACCATATCATCTGAGATATCATATTTAATATTTAAAGAAGGTGCTGCAAAGGTGTAATTATTTTCAAATTCATTATCTCCAAGATAAGTATCATTCCAGTTTTTACCTTTGTAGGTAGTTTCAGTGTCTTCAAACCTTATGCCATAAACCCAAGTGGAGTTTTCATACAAAGTCGTACCCATAAAATATAAGGCTAGGATGTCTTCTTCTGTTGTCCAGTCTGCTGGGATAGATTCTTCTTCTTCATCACCACCCATACCTCTAAAATAAGTACCTGGTCCAGGACAGGTAGTACCATCTGAGAATGTAACTGTTCCAGAAGTATTATTTGTTACTATTGATTTGACTTGTTCAAAAGTTGGAGCAGGTCCGTGTGTGTTTGCTAAATACTTACCTATTGTCTGATAATCATAATCTGCCAATGTAGTATCTTTTGGCATCTTGTACTCACAGAATTGATAATTATTTATCTTTTCTCTTTGTCTATACTTTAGTCCAGTCTGCACAACCGTTTCACCGATCATATAGGTATAATCAATTTTGAAGCCCTGTTCCTCATCCTCAGTAAGGGCGTATTCTTGTTCTGCAGCCTTTCCAGGGAATGTAGAGGCATCATAGAATTCAGAAGGAAGTCCTAAAACTGGTTTCTGAGGATTGGCAGTATCTAAAGTAGTAACACCATCTTTCTCTTTACTTCTAAATATTAAATTATATCTATCCGTATCATCCTGTTCTGCTTCAGATCTAAATACTTGAACTTCTAAAAAACTTCCATTTGCAAGTTGCGTCTCATGACCAATAGCTAAATTATCGATAGATCTAATTTCAGTTCTATTTTTCCCTTCAGTATCCATTCTAGAAGCTCCATATGTCGCTACTGTTCCAGATATAGTTGGTGTGTACTCTTCCATTACATCTCTAACTTCCCACTTTGCTCTATATTCAGTATCTACATATTCATTATGGAAAGCATGTAAATAAGTTTTACTTCCTGAATTTGATACATAATCTAGATTCAGAACTATCCCATCTCTTTCTCTTGTGAGATCGTAATAACGCATTTCATAGTCATCATTGACATAAGTAGATCCCCATCCACCAGTTTCATTGTTATCTGCCATGATATGTCTTTCTTGAGAGCTGATGACAAATGCGATTCCCAAATCACCATTCTCTTGAGGAATAACTGTAGTATATGTACCGGATAATTTAGGATTACTGCTATCTTTGGTAAGATCGTTTCTAGAAGTTTCAGCTTTAAATTTTGTAAAATTAGGTCCATAAGAAAATGCTGAAATTGTTTCTAAATCTATAGCCCCTCCAATTGTATCTGCATCTAAGTTTGGAGTAAGTGTCTTATAAACTGTCATAGATTCTAAAAGATCTGTAGGAACGCCATCTAATATCACTCCTCTCCTATCCTCAGGAGAAGCTGTACTGACACCATTTATAGTCATAGCGTTTAAATCAGCATTCATTCCTCTTACAGTTACGTATCTTCCTTCACCTTGATCATTTTCAACTGATATACCAGAAATTCTTCTCAAGGATTCAGCTACGTTAATGTCGGCAAAATTTCCTAAGGCATCAGAATCAATGACACCAACATTTTTATCAGAATCCCTTTTTTTGTTGAGGGCACTTCTTAAGCTAGCAAGGGAGCCTACAACTACAACTTCTTCATCGGCTTGCGACGAATCTTCGTCTGCAAATGCGAAGTTGGGTACAAAAAGGGAAAGAGATAAAGAAAAAATCGACAAAAAACTCAGACGTTTCATAAATTACTCCATAAAAGTAGTTTATATTTTCTGAAATTTTGGTGACAATTATGCTGTCACTTTGTGACAATTTGGTTACGATTAGATCTGGAATAAGTACCTAAATAGTGTTAGAAAAATCATTGAGAGAATTGCTCCTGCTGGAACAGTAGTCAACCAAGAGGCTACTATCTTGCCAACTACTTTGAAATCTAAGTCTTTAATAGACATCGCTAAGCCAACACCAAAGACCGCCCCGACTAATGTGTGCGTCGTTGAAATGGGCATGGCATTACCGGATGCGATAACAACCGTAGTAGCAGCTGCTAGTTCTGCAGCAAAACCACTCGTAGGGGTTAGTTTAGTAATTTCTTTTCCTATAGTTTGAATGACTCTATAACCCCACATAGCCAGACCAAGAACTATTCCGACCCCTCCTCCAAGTAGAAGCCAAGCTGATACTGCAGCCTCTTTAGATACACCTTCATTTAAAACAGTTGAAAATACTGCTGCAACAGGACCAACCGCATTAGCAGTGTCATTAGAACCATGGGCGAACGCCATGACGCAAGCTGTGAATACCATAAGTATTCCGAAAATTTGATCTATAGAACTATTTCTTAGTCTTGATAAAAATACAAAACCTAAAAAAGTTATAAATAAACCAAAGATAAATGAATAGATTATGCTATCTGTATAATCTAAACCTAGACCAATATGCTTAAGTCCCTTGGTAAAAGTCACCATACTGACAATAAAGGCAACAAAGAAAAGATATATTGGGCCATATCTTTGTGCCATTTGAATTGGGTTGTTATTTCTTAAAATTAATTTGTCTATAGATAGATATATGATGAAAGATATAGTCCCTGATATGAGGGGAGAGAGGAGCCAGCTTAAAGCTATATCTGACATCGTGTCCCAATCTATTGCTGAAAATGATAATCCCAATATTCCAAAACCGACTATACCTCCTACTATGGTGTGGGTAGTTGAAACAGGCCATCCAAAATAGGTAGCAACCACAAGCCATGTTCCAGCAGCTAGCAGTGCTGATATCATTCCAAACACAAACAGGTCAGGATTATCTTGAAATAATAAGGGATCTAGAATACCTTTTCTAACCGTAGAGGTTACTTCTCCACCAGCTAAAAAAGCTCCCGAGAATTCAAATATACAGGCTATTAAGATGGCGGTCGAAAGGGTGATAGCGCCGGATCCTACCGATGTTCCCATCGCGTTGGCAACATCATTTGCACCAATTCCCCAAGCCATTATCAAGCCAGCTAGCGCTGTAAGAATTAAAATTGGTAGAGCGAATTCAATTATCATTTTGAGGCATCACACTCCAGAAATTTATTAGTGTCAATTTATATTATGTGAAATATAACTTATCACCTTTATTTATTACATACCCTACTTTAATATTCACACAATTTTATTATGATCAACTACGACGTCTCCGAATACAACAGACTAAATTCCGACCTTTATAGAAAAGAAAAAAGAAACCTGCAAATTGAGTTTCTTAAGCTTCAAAATTGGGCAATTAAAGAAGGGAAAAAAATAGCCGTTGTTTTTGAAGGAAGGGACGCAGCTGGGAAAACTGACACAATCAACCTACTAGCCAGACATCTTATACCTGATCATTTTAGGTATGTGCATTTAGGGATACCAACTGAAAATGAATCAAAAAAATGGTTTAAACGTTATGAAAAACATATGCCTAAAAAAGGTGAAATAGTTTTTTTTGACAGGTCTTGGTATACAAGAGCCACGGTTGAGATAACTATGGGTTATTGCTCTAAAAGACAATACACCCATTTTATGAATAAAGTTATAAGATGGGAAAAATCATATATTGAAGACGGCCTTATTTTGATCAAGTTCTATTTGTCCATTGAAAAAAGACAACAAAGCAAACGGTTCAACGAAAGACAAACTGATCCTCTGAAACTCTGGAAACTAAGTCCTAATGATTTAAGAATGGCAGACAAATGGGAAATTTTTTCTTTTTTTAAAGAACAAATGTTCTCAAACACATCTTATGAACAAAGTCCTTGGATTGTAATTAATGCAAATAATAAAATGGTTGCTCGCTTAACAGCCTTACGGTATCTCTTAAATGAGATTGACTATGAAGGAAAAAAACTAAGCAAACCCAAAACATGGGATGTAGGTATAAATAACCACAGAATAGAGCATAAAGGTATTGAATTTTCTGGTCTCACATATCAACAGTTTAAATTGTTACAAAAACTCATACAAAACCAATCCAGTTGAAATCAAAAAAAACTTTCCAACGTATTGCTGCCGTTGATATTGGATCAAATGCAATCAAGTTCAAGCAATTTAGGATTAGGACCTCAAAGAATCTCTACCCATTAGAGTTAGATACCTTTAAAAGAATTGATCTTAGACTTGGACAAGATGTATTTGAAACAAATAGGATCTCAGAAGAATCAGAAAAAAGACTTATTCAAGAACTTAAAAATCTTTCTAACAAAGTGCGAAAAAGGAAAATACAGTGGGCTGGAATATGCGCAACATCGGCCACTAGGAATGCGGTAAATGGAACTGAAGTATGCAGCAAGATTGAAGAAGCCTGTCAGACATCGGTTAATATATTAAGCGGTAAACAAGAGGCCTATTACCTTAGAGATGCGAATACAAGAAAAATTGAAAACCTGAATCACCCTATCTATGTTGATGTTGGAGGAGGCAGCACAGAAATTTATATGCGCAATGCCTCAGAGGAGTTTTATGAATCATTTGATCTTGGGGCTGTAAGAATTATGAAGGGTAAAGACAGCACAGAAGAGTGGGAAAAATTAAAAGCCTTTTTGAATATAGTTAAAAAAAATAATGCAGATGCTTTAGTAGGTATCGGTGGCAATATAAGGAGAATTTTTAAAATTCTAAAATTACAAAAATATAGTCCTTTAGAACTTAAGAAATTTGAAGAAATTAGAAATAATTTATCTAAGATGCCAATTATTGATCGAATAAATCTATATGATCTTGCAGAAGACAGAGCAGATGTAATAGTTCCCGCTTCAGATATTTTTTCTTATATTTTGGAGCATTCAAATATAAATAAGCTTTTCGCAATAGATTGGGGAATTTGTGATGCCCTGGCCTATGAATATCTTAATAATAAATTAAGTTGATTTATCTAGTTCTATCCAAAAGCTTGCCCCATTAGGCTCTAGATTTTCTACTCCAACTGGAGAAGAAAGAGTTGAAGCTAAATTTTTGACTATTGATAACCCAAGCCCTGTACCACCCTGGTTCAGAGACCTTCCTTTATCAACTCTAAAAAATCTTTGAAAAACTCTATCTTTATAGTTTTCAGGAATACCCTCTCCCTCATCCTGAATAGATAACTTTATCTTTTGATCTACCTCTTCTGCAGTAATTAAGATTTTTGAATTTTTCGGAGAATAAGCTATCGCATTATTTAAATAATTAGAGATAATTATATCCAAGGAAATAAAGTCCGATAATACCTCAATTCTTTTATCAACCAGAGATTCAATTTTTATACTTTTCTTTAGTGCTTCTTGTTCCAAATTTAATATGGTTGATTCAACTATGTGATCAAGATTTATCTTCTCGATAGTCATATTAAGACTGCCACCTTCTATGCGCGATAAGTGCAGAAGATCATCTACTAAATTTTTAAGTCTTTCGGAATTTCTGTGTATAGCTTTAATAAATTGTTTTAGATCTTTTTCTTTTTTTATGTCGGTATTAAGAATAGTCTCTGATGAAGCTAGAAGAACAGAAATAGGCGTTCTAAGCTCATGAGATACATTACCGATAAAGTCACTTCTGGCGGACTCAAGTTTTTTTATTCTAGTAATATCTGAAAATACGAGTAGAGACTCTTCTGTATCTGGATTGAAACTGGCGCTTGCAATAAAAGCTCTATAAAAGGGATGGTGTATTTCTATCTCATCTAATCCAGGTTCTGAAGAAGTAGTTTCTTGTATTAGGTCTTGTAATCCAGATATTGAGACCTTTTCCATAAAAGAATCACCCACAGACAGATTATCTACACCTAACAGTTTACTAGCAGCTGGGTTGGTTAATTCTATTATTCCATTTTTATTAATCGAAATTACACCCTGTCCCATTTCTTCAAGTGCATTTCCGAACTGATTTCTTTCATTAGCAATAGCAGTAAACTCGCTCTTAAGTGCTCCTTGAATTTCAATTAAATTAGAACTTATCTGCTCTACCGCAGCTCTTTTCGATCCCTTCATGCCACTTGTTTTAGCTAATTTCCTGGCACTTGATATTAATTCGATATACTCAAGAGTGAGAAATCTAGACAATAAATAACTTAAAAGTACGGCAATTAATAGGGATACGAATAAAAAGCCATATACAGAATTTTGCAGAACCAGCAATGTAGCTTCTATTTCAGATAGTGGAACTGCGAATCGAACAAAGCTTATTTCTCCTGCTTTATTTGATGCTAAAGCGAGATACCGCATATCTGTTTTTAGGGTATTACTATAACGAGTTGCTTTTCCAATATTATTATCAATAGCTGCCTGAATTTCAGGTCTATTGTAATGATTGTCCAGTTTCCTAAGATCTTCCTCTTCGACATCTGAGTCGCCTACAACTTCACCGTTTGATTTGATGAGAGAAACTCTAAAACCATATGCATCTGAGAGTTGTCGTGAAAGTGTTTGGTAACTGGAAATTTTATACTCTGGATTAGAAAGTATAAAAATTGCACCTTTTGCTTCAGAAGTTAGCTCCGAGTCTAATTGCTCTAATAAATAATCACCTGTTCTTTCTAAGAGTAAATATCCTAGACTGAGAACAGTCATAGATGTAAGCAGAAAAGTAGACCAGAAGATCCTCCATCTAATATCCATTCATAGATTATACGACGTAATTAAAGCGGTAACCTACACCTCTTACAGTTTCTATTTTTGATCCCACTTCGCCTATTTTAGATCTAAGTCTTTTAATATGAGTATCTACAGTTCTGGTTGTTACTGAATTGTTATAACCCCACACTTGTTCCAGTAATACCTCTCTAGTTTGAATCCTTCCATTGCGTTCAGCCAAGTATTTAAGTAACTCAAATTCTTTTGCAGTAAGTTCAATTTCCAATCCGCTTATAAAAACCCTATGTGACGCTAAATTAATCTCAACATCACCTATCGAAATTTGTTCTTTACTGGAATTTGTTTCTGATCCTCTCTTTAATATTGATGAAATTCGTAACATAAGCTCTCTAACACTGAAGGGTTTAACTACGTAGTCATCAGCACCTAGTTCAAATCCCAAAACTCTATCTACTTCCTCTCCCTTTGCAGTCAACATGATGATAGAGACTTGGTCACTAAAAGACTCATTTCTGATTTTTTTACACACTTCAAGTCCCGACATATCAGGTAGCATTAAATCAAGAAGCACAAGATCAGGTACTTTTTTCCCAATTTCATTGATTGCTGCTTCTCCATCTGCAGCAGATTTAACTTTATATCCTTCAGACTTTAAATTGAATTCAAGAGTCGTTCTTAAATCAGGTTCGTCTTCTACAACCAGAATGTTTTTTGCCATTATTCAATTATAATGTCACAAAGTGACAAATCTGTTAATTATAAACGAAAGCTTTGTGACTTAGTCTGAACCAAATTGCTTGTCAGCTACTCTTTTTCTCAATTCAGAACTGGAAAAAGT
The DNA here is from genome assembly GCA_902559365.1 of uncultured SAR86 cluster bacterium. Lineage (GTDB taxonomy): Bacteria > Pseudomonadota > Gammaproteobacteria > Magnimaribacterales > Magnimaribacteraceae > Magnimaribacter. The sequence continues at coordinate 64,198 of CACEHP010000006.1, read as the reverse complement.
ATGAGGTCGCTTATTAAAATAGCATTTTTCAAGGTATTTTTCTCGACCAGTAAAGTCTTTATCCTGATATTCATCACCTAAGATTCTGACATCCCATTCAACAGTGTCTAGAATTTCTAGCAGATCTGATTCAGTGTCATAAATGAGAACTTCATCAACATATTTACAAGCTGTAACCTGAATTTGTCTTTCTACTATTGACTGAACTGGAGCATTTTTAGATTTTCTGTCAATGCTCGGATCGGTTTGTATGCAAACTATCAAATAATCACATACGGTTCTAGCTTCTTGTAACATGAGAATGTGACCTGCATGAAATAAGTCAAATGCACCAAAAGTTATTCCCTTCTTTGTATTCATAATGAACTTCAATTTTAGCTAATTAATCACTTTGCATGAAGTAAAAAAATTTAAGTAGTAATGAGCTTAGGTCTTGCTGGAATCAAAGTTCCCAAAAAAGTATTTGCTACATTGCTCCAGGACAAGGATTCGATTGACTCTTCGCAAAATTTAGAATTTATATTCTCAGCAAGTGAAACAGCCGTAAGTAGATCGTGATGGAGGTATCCGTTAATCTCATTAATGATGATATCCTTTGGTCCTGTTACAGGATATGCAGCTACAGGTGTTCCACAAGCCAATGCCTCAATCATAACTATTCCATATGTATCTGTCTTGGATGGAAAAACAAAAACAGAGGCGTCAGAATAATATTGCGCAAGTTCGTTTTCAAATTTAGGACCCACAAACTCTACAGTTCTATAATTCTTTTTATATTCATTGAGCATGGGGCCAGATCCAACCACAATTTTTTGTTTAATTGTGTCTAGGTTTAAAAAATCTTCAAGATTTTTTTCTTTCGAGATTCTACCCACATATAACAAATAATCCTTGTTAGATAACTTTTTTCGAGGATAAAAAATATTTCTATCAATCGCTCTACTCCACAAAACTAAATTTTTAAATCCTATTGAAGAAAGTTCTTCAATCTGTGAATTAGTATTTACTAGTGTTTTGTGTGTTGGTCCGTGAAACCATTTCAAATATCCATAAGTTAAGGACAATGGAATAAAGAGAATCTTTTTTAGGTATTCAGGAAATTTAGTATGTATTGCTGTAGTAAACTCAATATTATTTCGAATTGCAAAATTTCTTGCAAACAAACCCAAAGGACCTTCTGTTGCAATATGTAAATAGTCCATATCTTCATTTATATAGTTTTTTACTTTCCAAGGGTTCATCGCTAATGAAATTTCAGGATAAATAGAAAATGAAGAGGTTCTAAATAGACCGGGATGGATAATATCTACTTGATAATTTTGTTTTTCCAATTCTTTTTTAAGAAAATTTAATGTTGTTACAACACCATTTACCTGAGGAAACCACGCATCTGTAACAATTACAATCTTCATGCAACCTTATTGGCTATATCGAGAATATTTTTATTTGTTAATTCTCCATATTGAATTATTTCGATGATACCATCCTCGTTTTCTACTAGTGCTGTACAGGACTCAACCCAATCACCACAATTCATATAATCTATTCCTTGGATTTTTCTTATTTCTGCATGGTGAATGTGACCTGAGATGACCCCTTGGTATCCTTTCTTCTTGCAAGCTAGTGCAAGTGTCTCTTCAAAATCGCTTATAAAATTAACCGCTGATTTGACTTTATGTTTAACAAAGGCAGAGAGGGACCAATAATTTTTATAGCCTAATATTTTTCTAAGTGCATTCCACAAGCGATTGAAAGTCATAAGTATTTCATAACCAATAGATCCTAAAACTGCAAGCCATCTGCTATATTTTGTTACAACATCATATTCATCACCGTGAATTATGAGGATTTCTCGACCGTCTTCAGCGTTATGCACATCCTCATCAAGTATTTTTATGTTTCCTAAATTCAAAGGAGAGAAGGATCTAAGAAATTCATCATGATTTCCAGTAATAAAAATGATCTCTGTTCCTTGTTTTGAAAAGGAAAGCAATCTTCTTACAATATTGGAGTGAGATTGAGGCCAGTAAAAATTTTGGCTTAATCTCCATCCATCAATTATGTCCCCTACTAAATAAAGTTTATCGCAAGAATATTCGTACAGGAAATCTAATAGTTTTTCAGCTTGGCAACCTTTTGTTCCTAGGTGTATATCGCTGAGCCAAATGGTTTTAAAATGAGAGCATTTGTTATCTAAATTTATCATAAATCTACAACATATTGTGGTTTTAAGAAATTTTAAAACTATATATGGTGCAAATCTTAAACTTATAGGATTACAAACTTGTGAATGTTAAGTTTCTAATTTGAAAAAAAAGAGGGATCAAGTCCCTCTTTTTTTCTCCCCAAGAAATTTATTTTGATGCTAGAAGAATTTCCATCTCTTTATGTGAAATAGTTTTCCTTCCACAAGCAGTAGCTTTATAAATCTTGGCTTTATTTACCTTAAATGAGCTTAAAAGATAGTCTACTTGAACATTACAACTCTTTAAATAATCTATATTTTTATTTTCATTAAATTGTAAATAATCAGACATAAGACCAACTAATGTAGCATTAATCAAGTCTTCGCCGAGTCCTGATTGAATATATATGTTTGAAGGTTTATCGGACCTAAAGCAAGCAATCATTTCATCTGAGCATAATTCACCTATCTCATCATTGCTTGAAAATATTATATTAGGAGCAGATCCTTCGATTTCTAGCATATTTTCTGTAAATGAGAAAAGAGATCCGTGATTGGACTCCGAATATGTATAAGAAGAAATCATTATTAGACTTAAACTAATTATTTTGACGATTAATTTCATGTTTACTCCTTATATGTCACATAATTGTCACATATGTGTCTTTTATATGACATTTGTGTGACATTGTAAAGAGTCTTATTGTGACTTTAATTCCTTTGGAGTAATTAATTTATTTAACCGTAGGTAATTATTTTGGTTAGATAATAAAGCTATTGAGCATGTGGGGACTTTCAAAGAAGTATCTTTATGGAGATTTCTTAAGAAGTCTTCTATACCAGGGTTATGCCCTAAAAGCATATATGTTCCATCTGTGTCTAAAGTAGTAATTTCCTTTCTTATAGTCTCTGCTGAAGCATGATATAAGTTAGATAGGTAATTAATTTGATCTACTTTGTGGATATAGTTTAAGAAAATCTCTAGCGTCTCAGATGTTCTCTTTGATGTGCTACACAATATAGTTTTATATGTATATTCATAAGTAGCCAGATATTTAGCTACAAGCTCTGCATCTTCCCTTCCTCTTCTATTCAAAGGGCGGTCATGATCAGTAAGATTCAAATTATCCCAGCTAGATTTAGCGTGTCTTGTTAAAACAATGTTCATATTTATAAATTCTTGTCTGTTTCTGATAACCTAACCTAAATTATGTTTAAAGTAATTAAAAAAGACGATGAACTGGGTGCTTACATAGAAGATATTAATCTATCTAATATTTCTGAAAAAACATCAATTGGATTACTTTCTTGTTTAGCTGAAAATGAAGTTCTTTTCTTCAGAAATCAAAACATAAGTCCAAGAGATCATAAGAGATTTGCTTCTTTTTTTGGAAACTTACAGACTCATCCAGCATACCCAACAGTAGAAGGTTTTCCAGAAATTACCATCCTTGAAAATGATGAAGAAAATCCTTCCAAAATAGAGGAATGGCATACTGATATGACATTTAAAAAAAATCCTCCTTTGGGAAGTATCTTGATTGGAAGAATTATTCCTGAATCTGGAGGTGATACTATGTTCTCAAGCTTATCTAAAGCCTATGATGATCTTTCGCAGGAATGGAAGGAAAAGCTTGAAGAGATGAATGCTATCCATAGTTTTGAGTTTGGTTTTAAAGAAAGCCTTGAAGAGAAAGGTGGTCGTGAAAGATTAGCTGATGCCCTTAAAGAAAATCCACCAGTATCCCATCCTGTAATCAAACAACATCCTCTAACTGGTAGAAAAGTAATTTATGTTAATAGACTCTTCACTTCTCATATTGAAGGAGATGATCCTGAGGGTTCGATTTTAAATTTCTTGTTTGATCACATTCATCAAGATAAGTACCAGTGCAGATTTTCTTGGGAAAATAACTCTATAGCGTTTTGGGACAATAGATCCGTGCTACATAAGCCTGTAAATGATTATTGGCCGCAGCTGAGACGCATGGAAAGAATCACTATTGAATCTTGAATTGATATTTAAAGAATTCTATCCACCAATTTGTCACCTCAAGATAATTTGATGTTTCATTTAAAAGGCTTTGTTCAGTTCTTTTAAAAAGCTCCTCTCCAATGATATCTCGTCTTTTACATACCACATCATAAGCGTATTCATTGGTAAATTCTGGATGCCCCTGAATAGACATAATATGATTATCAATATAGTACATTGATATTGGAACGTCCTTATTAGAGGCAACCAATTTTGCTCGATTTGGTAATTTTGTAATCTGATCTTGATGAGAATGAATGAGTTTTATTTCCTGATTGAGGTCTTTTAACCAAGGAAAGTTGTCATGAAATGTGTAGGATTGTAGGCCGGTTACCCAACCTATTTCCGCTTTACATACCTCTCCTCCTAGTGCCTGAGCAATGAGTTGATGACCAAAACATACGCCCAACAAGGACTTCTTATTTTGGTTCAAATTTCTTATATATTGTTCTAAATCTCTAATCCACTTCTCGTCATCGTAAACACTTAATTTACTGCCTGTGATTATGTAACCATCACATTCATTAATGTCTGCTGGGTAATTGTTCAAGGTAACATCGTAGATTTTGAGTTTAATGTTTATATCTGCTTCAACAAATATCTTGGAATAGAAATCATCTTGATCTCCATGCTTAGGTTTAAGATCATCCAAAACATGGTCTGTCAAAAGAATTCCTATAGTTAATTTAGTCATTAGTAAGAATGTTAACTTATAAAGCATGACTGATCATTGAATGACTGATATTCTTTTAAAAAAATTAAGGAGATTTACATGAAAAATGACTACGAATTTCTTACAACAGAAATTAACGGACATATTTTAGAAGTTACAATCAATAGACCTGATGTAATGAACTCGCTGCACCCGCCTTCTCATAGAGAGTTTGATGAAGTGTGGAGTGAATTTTCAAATAATGAAGATCTATGGGTAGGTATTATCACTGGTGCGGGCGATAGAGCCTTTTCTGCAGGTAATGATTTGAAGTATCAAGCCTCAGGTGGAGACAGATCAGGTATGCCTGAGACAGGGTTTGCTGGACTAACGAGTCGTTTCAATCTCAATAAACCTATCATTGCCGCCGTCAATGGTGTTGCTATGGGAGGTGGAATGGAAATCGCTTTAGCCTGTGATTTAATTATTGCATCATCTAATGCAAGATTTGCTCTCCCAGAACCTAAGGTTGGCCTTGCAGCATTAGCTGGTGGTATGCAAAGACTTCCTAGACAAATTGGTATGAAGAATGCCATGGGTATGATGCTTACTGGGAGGCATGTAGAAGCAGCCGAGGCAAAAGAACTTGGCATCGTCAATGAGGTTGTTGAATCGCAGAGCGATTTAATGGACAGAGCAAGAGATTGGGCTAAGCAAATCGAAGCTTGTTCACCAATGTCTATAAGAGCGACAAAGCAAGTTGCATATGACAGTCTGAATGAAGCAAGTTTGGAAGCTTCTATGAGAGCTCAATATACAGCTGTTCATGATCTTTTTACCAGCGAGGACTTTATTGAAGGTCCTGTAGCCTTTGCAGAAAAAAGAGCACCTAACTGGAAAGGTAAATAGAACTTCTCCTCATCAATATTTTTTGTAGTCAACAAATATTGGTGAGGACCACGCCCGCTCTTGTGTGTTGGCAAGGCAATCTTCTTCTCGAGGATTTTGTATGGGACTCCCGTAACAGATATTAACCTCTTTGCATTGACCAAAAGCATCAACTTCACATCTTAAATTTCCTGCATTTACTACTTTTGATTCTTTCTCAATAGCTCTTGCATAATAGAGAGCATCTCGTGCTTGAGTTTCAAAATCAGAATCAGTAAAAGTGACAAGACATTCTTCAGTTCCATTGCATTTAAAGCTCTTCCAAGGATCCATTATGAGATCGTCAAGTTTTTCATCTTGATATTGTTGGGGAATAATCTTGATGATTTCAATTCGATCTATTTCTCTTCTTATATCGGATGGGTTGTAACACTCATTTTTGCAGAGCAAAGCTAATCTTTCTTTGCCAAGAGCATTGACGGCATAATCCGGACAACCTGGTTTTTGTTCTAAGGAGCCAAGAGCTTTGACAATAAACCTTGGATTAGATTTAAGACTTGTTTCTGAACCCATTGGCAAAATCCCCTCATCTGAATTAACCAGATCAAACCACAAAAGAATCCTTGGACCGCTCGTTGCATAGACTTCCTTATTTTTTATAGAACGCCATATTGAATCACGAGATTTATCTTCAGAATGAGTAGCTATTAATCCACCTGTGTAAAAGTAAGACATTACTCTATCAACTTCTATAGGCCCCGATGGCTTATTATCTTTTGTATATATTTTAGGGGTTGATTTGCCATAAATACCCTCTCCTTCATTAAAACCAAAAATAAATCCTACAGATTCGGTTGGACCAGCCGCATCAGTGAAGTCAATTCGATTGATATCCTTATAACCATTTCCCGGTCTAGCCGAATGTGTATCGCTTGAACCAATAAAACCAAATTTAAATCTTTCAATCGTATCGTCAGGATTAAAGTTTCTTAGAGCTAAAATATACTGGGCAGAACCCTTTGGTCTCATATTAAAGGCTGGTAAAAAGCAATCTTGACATTGATTAGAGTCAAGCCATTCCGTTGGATCCTCTTTAAATACAGTCGCTTGTCCAGCATTACCTGCATTGGCATAATTTTGTCTAGCTTCTTTAGCCCTTTTTTTACATTCCCTATCTGACTCCCCTTCTTCAAAACATCTTTCTTCGATTATTACACCAGCCTGCCAACAAGCTGGAAGAAAATTTTCAGAAGGACTGGGACAAATAGCTTGTCCTTCTTCATCATAGAGCACGCTTCTCCAGTTTCTATGTAATTCTGAGTTTCCATGACCAGAATATACTTCTATCAATGTTTGAAAATTAGGATCATGAAATTCTTCTGTTAGCTGGTTTTTCCAATCAGCTTCAGGGGGTGTATAGGTGCCCCATGCCGTGCCATGAGGTATTACCACTGCATCGTGACCCCATTGATTCAACTTATCGAAAAGCTCTCCTGGATTATTAGCATATTCCTTACAATCACTGGGTAATTTTTGAACGTCCACTCCAGATGGGCAGGGTATGGTCACTCCATCTCTTGCGTAAGTCATTAAATCCTGAACTCTTCCGTCAAAAGCTTTCAAAGAAGATAAAGCAAATCTGCCTGAAAAAGGCATATTTGCAAATCCTAGCTGAGGTGAAGCTATAGGTCTTGCAGGAATTTTATCCTCATCTAGATCTTTCAAAATAATATTCTTATGACCGTAATGAGGTTGCCCAAAACCACCCTCTTGCGTCCACTCCCATCCTAAGAATGCAATCGTATCTTGTTGTCCATTACCACTTACATTATTGCACTGACGAACAGATTCTTTAATTTCTTGCCAATCTTCAGGAGTAAGATCTTCAGCGTGATCTGTATTAGACCAAAAATCTAAAGAGGAACAGTATCTAGCAAAATCACAGGCGTCGGCTGGAGGATGAGTCCCCTCACCTGCCATCAAAGGAAGGCTTGTAAGAAAAGCGTCTGAAGAGTAAGTGGTATGAACATGAAGGTCTCCAAATAAAATAATTTTTTTATCTTGAATACCTATTTTATTTTTATCTTTTAATTGTCTCTCTGTTCTTTTAATTGTCTCTTCTTCAGGTAAAGGAATAGTAGTAATTTCTCCTGGACCTTCATATGAGCCTAATGATCCTATAGCCACTAAATAAGCAAATCCAAAATAAACTGCAACTATTAGTAGAAATAAGTAGATTGACTTCCTTATCATTTTCTAATGGTATCAAAACTCAAAACATTTAGTTCTTGAAAGTATTTTTTCTATAAAGAATCTAGAGTAGACTGCTGTCTATTACTAGGGAGAAAATATGTTTGATTTAACAGGAAAAACGGCAATTATTACCGGCTCATCAAAAGGAATTGGTAAATCTATTGCCATGCAAATGGCTCTTCATGGAGCTAAGGTAGTTGTTTCAAGTCGTAAGGCGGATGCCTGCCAGGTTGTGGCCGAAGAGATTAATGAAGCATGTGAAGGAACAGAAGGCGGGGCGATTGTAATCCCCTGTAATATTTCAGATAAAGCTGCTCTTCAGATGCTAGTCGATGAAACAAGGGCACAATTAGGAAAAATAGATATTTTGGTATGCAATGCAGCATCCAATCCCTTTTTTGGATCTATGATGGATATTCCTGAGGATGCCTTTGATAAAGTCATGAATAACAATATCAAGAGCAACCACTTGTTATGCCAAATGGTTATACCAGAAATGACTGAAAGGAAGGATGGAAGCATAATAATTGTTTCCTCTATTGGTGGACTTAAATCAAGCACAGTTATTGGTACATATAATATATCTAAAGCAGCGGATATCATGTTGGTTAAAAATCTAGCAGCTGAATTTGGACCTCATAATGTAAGAACCAATGCAATTGCACCTGGTCTATTTAAAACCGACTTTGCAAGAGCATTGTGGGAAAATCCTGAAATATTGAAACAATCAACAGCGACCTGCCCTCTTAGAAGAATTGGTGAGCCAGATGAAATAGGTGGAGCTGCAGTTTTTCTAGCTTCAAGCGCCGGAACATTTGTTAACGGCCACACGCTAGTAATAGATGGCGGCTCAACTGCTTAAAAAAAGGAGATTAAGATGAATAATGCAGTTTTGTATGAAAAAAAAGAAGGTGTAGCGGTTGTTACATTAAATAGACCCGAAAGACTTAATGCAGTCAATGATGAAATTAGAGCTGGATTAAGAGAAAAATTAGATGACGCAGCTAAAGATGAAGAAGTCAAAGTCATTATAGTCACAGGTGCTGGTAGAGGTTTCTGTGCTGGAGCGGATATGGATGGTCTTGCAGCTACTAGTCAAGGTGAATCTCAAGGGTCACAGGTTGAAGCTGAAGAAAGAGAATATGCAGCTAATGAGGTAAAAGGATTTGATGGTGGTTTTAGTTATTTCCCAACAGTTCCTAAACCTATTATTGCAGCAATAAACGGACCAGCTGCTGGAGTAGGTTTTATCATGGCACTATATGCAGATATAAGATTCGCAAAAGAAGGAGCAGTTTTTTCAAGTGCTTTTTCAAAAAGAGGTTTAATAGCTGAGTGGGGAGTGGGATGGATCCTTCCAAGGTTGGTTGGAATAGCTAGAGCTAATGATATTTTGTTTTCATCAAGAAAGTTTAGTTCCGAAGAGGCAGAACAAATGGGAATAGTTAATAAAACTTTTTCAGAAGAGAATTTTGATGATGCGGTATTTGCTTATGCTGCCGACCTTGCAAAAAATGTCTCTCCGAGATCTCTCAGAATCATGAAGCAGCAAATTTATAATGCTCAGGGAGAGACGATTAAAGAAAATTTAGATAGTTCGATGCAAGCAATGTTAGAAAGTTTTAAATCGGAAGATTTTAAAGAAGGTGTGTCACACTTCGTTGAAAAAAGAGAACCAAAATTTACAGGAAAATAAAAAATGGATATAAAAGAATTTGTCAAAAAAGAAGCACGTGAAAGTCTTGCAAGAGAATTCACTAAAGAAGGACTGTTTGAGCTTAAAGAACAAGAAATACGAGGCAATAATTATCATGTCTTTGCAAACCTTCCTCAAACACTCCGAGATTATTTTCAGTTTCCATTAATACACGGAGAGTGGGATTTTTTAGCCTATGAAGAAGAAACTTATTCTTATCAAGAAGTTTTAAATACTTCTGCAGGATTGGCACATGTGCTAATGGATAAATATGGTATCAAGAAAGGCGATAAAGTTGCCTTTTCAATGAGAAATTATCCTGAATGGATTAATTCATATATAGCTGTCACTTCTATAGGTGCTGTTGCAGTTCCACTGAATTCATGGTGGCAAGGAGAGGAATTAGATTATGGATTAACCCATAGTGAATCTTCCATATTTATTGCTGATGAAGAAAGGTTACAAAGATTAGAGGGCTATGTTGAAAATATGCCCAGAATAACTGTTCGTTGTGATGCAAGTAAGTTTACAAATACCGAGTCATTTGATGACCTGGTTTCTCCAATGGAAGCTTTCCCTGAAGTTGAAATTGATCCTGAAGATGACGCAAGCATCATGTATACATCAGGAAGTACTGGATATCCAAAGGGAGTAGTGTCTACGCACAGAGCTGTAGTTTCTGCACCCATCACTTGGGCGCTTATGGGTCAACTTGCTACTCAAATTGAAGTTGATGGTGAGCCACTAGCTTCACCAATCGCAGGGGAAAACCCTTGTACAATTGCTGCAGTACCCCTCTTTCACGTAACGGGATCTCATGCCGTGTTTTTACTTTCATTAGTAACTGCCAGAAAGATTGTATTTATGTACAAATGGGATGCTGTTGAAGCCTTACGACTGATTGAAAAACATAAGGTAACGGATATGACTGGTGTACCTACAATGTCTGCTGAAGTACTGCAAGCTCATAAGGATAATCCAGAAATAGATATATCTAGTTTGAAAGGACTTGGATCAGGTGGAGCAGCTAGACCTCCTGAGCAAATTAAAGCTCAGGAAAAAGATCACCCCGATAAAGTTGCTACAGTTGGATATGGTCTTACTGAAACTAATGCTCACGCGACAAATGCCTCAGGGATAACCTTGTATGAACGTCCAAGTACGGCTGGTTACCCTACTCCCTTCCTAAACTTAATTAAAATAATGGATGAAGAAGGTAATGAATTAGGACCTAATGAACTAGGTGAAGTTGCTATCAAATCTACTTGCAATTTTAGGTGCTACTTAAAAAATGAAGAAGCAACCAATGAAGTACTAGATAGTGAGGGTTGGTTCCGAAGTGGTGATGTTGGAATCATTGATGAAGATGGTTTTCTTTACATTAAAGATAGAATCAAAGATATAGTCATTAGAGGTGGAGAAAATATAGCTTGCTTAGAGATCGAAGCGGCCATTTATGAACACCCTTCAGTAAGAGAAGCTTCGGTATTTGGAATACCCGATGAAAGACTTGGCGAAAAACTCGCTACAAGAGTATCTCTTAATCCAGGGGCAGAACTTTCTGAAGAAGATTTGTCATCCTTTTTGGCAGCTAAAATTGCAAAATTTAAAGTTCCTGAATATATGTGGTTCCAGGCTGACGAATTACCAAAAGTAGCTGCTGGAAAGATAGCCAAAAAACAAATGCGAGAAGAGGCTATAAAAGAATTAGGATTAGACTAATGCATATTCAAGATAAAAGAGTTGTAGTAACTGGAGCGGCCAGTGGTATCGGTAAAGCTTTATGTGAGGCTTTTAATAATGCTGGAGCAAAATCAGTTGTTTGCGTAGACATGAATATAGAAGGTGCCACTGAAACAGCGAATGATATAGGTGGTTTGGTAGTTCAGGCTAACGTAGGTCAGGAAACAGATATTATTAATGTTATTGAGAAAGCGAATGAGTATTCCGGCGGAATAGACATATTCTGTTCCAATGCTGGAATAGGTGGAGTTCATGGCTTTTTCGAAGTTGAAACTTCAGATTGGCAAAATATATGGGAAGTGAATGTTCAATCTCATATTTTTGCAGCTAAGCATGTTCTGCCCCAAATGTTAGAAAGAGGTGAAGGCTATCTAATGAATACCTCTTCTGCTGCAGGTTTGCTCACTCAAATTGGTTCCGCTGGCTATTCGGTAACTAAAGCTGCTGCAGTGAGTTTTGCGGAATGGATAAAAATAACATATGGAAGTAAAGGTATTGGTGTTTCATGTTTATGTCCACAAGCAGTAAGAACAGCAATGACGGCTCAGGGTGCTGGAGTTGCAGGTGTTGATGGAATGATTGAGGCCGATGAAGCTGCTGCTGATGTTCTAGATGCTATTGAAAATGAAAGGTTCTTAGTCACTCCTCATACTGAAGTTCTTGAATATGTTTCAAGAAAAGGTAATGACAGAGATCGTTGGATATCTGGAATGCAAAGACTTCAAGAAAGATATGAAGACTGGAAACCAGGAGAAGATTAAATATGGAGATTCATTACTTATCTGCCCTTGAAATAGCAGAGAAAATTAAAAGTAAAGAGATAAGCTCTTTAGAACTCACTCAACATTTCATAGACAGGATAGAAAAGTACGATGATAAAATTAATTCTGTAATTGTCAGAATATTTGACCAAGCAATTGAAGATGCTAAAGAAGCTGATAAGTCTCTTTCAACTAATCAAAATTTAGGTCCTCTTCATGGCGTTCCTATGACCATAAAGGAGTCTTATAACATCAAAGGTCAAAGTACGAATTGGGGTATACCAGAGTATAAGGGTAACATTGCAAAAGAGGATGGTTTGGCTGTGCAAAGATTTAAAAATGCAGGAGCCCATTTCTTAGGAAAGACTAATGTTCCGATGAACCTTGCTGACTTTCAAAGTTACAATGATATCTATGGAACTACCGGTAATCCATGGGATGTGAATAGAACGCCAGGAGGTTCTTCTGGTGGAAGTGCGGCTGCACTAGCTGCTGGATTTACCTCTCTAGAAGCAGGTAGTGATATAGGCGGTTCAATAAGAAACCCAGCACATTATTGTGGTGTTTTTGGTCATAAACCTAGTCACGGAATTATTCCTTCATCTGGACATGAATTGATACCTAATGTTCCTGAACCGGATCTGTCTGTCTGTGGTCCTCTCGCAAGAAGTGCCAAAGACCTTGAGATTGCACTGGATATTATGGCTGGTCCTATAGAAAGAGAAGCTAGAGGATGGCAACTAAACCTCCCTGAATCAAGAAAATCTAGCCTTAAAGATTTTAATATCGCTATTTGGTCTAATGACGAAATGGCACCTGTTTCCAAGGATATTTCTCAAAGATGCGAAGAAGTAGGTAAGAATCTTACTTCTGTAGGTGCCAATGTTTCCTATACGGCAAAACCAGATCATGATTTTTTGAAAGGAGAAATTAATTATCAATTACTACTTCAATCTGTAATGCAATCAGGAATGTCTGATGATGAATTTAAGAAGATAGAAGAAATTGCATCAAATCTAGATAAAAATGACTTATCTGCAGAGGCTATCTTGGCTAAAGGAACTGTTCTATCTCATAGAAACTGGATTCGACAGAATTATGCTAGAGAACAAATCAAGATATCTTGGTCTAAATTCTTTCAAGACTGGGACATACTAATTTGTCCTCAGTTAGCAACTACAGCTATTAAGCATGATCATGGAAAGATCTCCGAACGTACAATCATGATTGATAATCAAGAACAGAGATTCTTCCAGCAAATATTTTGGCCTGGTCTTGCTGTCAATGCTCATCTCCCAAGCACTGTATTTCCGACTGGTCTTGCTAGTGATGGAATGCCTATTGGTTTACAAGCTATTGGAGGTGCTTATGAAGACAAAACAACAATTAAGTTTGCTGAGCTTTATGAACAAGAATTTAAGGCTTTTGTGGTCCCTAATTTAGATTAAATATGAAATACACTAAAAAATATCAAGAAATTAGAAATAAAAAAATGGCCTATGTTGATGAAGGAAGTGGTGATACTTTTTTATTTTTGCATGGCAATCCCACCTCATCTTACTTATGGCGAAACATAGCACCTCATGTAGAAGATTTAGGTCGAGTAGTGATTCCTGATCTAATAGGTATGGGGGATTCTGATAAGTTAGATGGTGTTGATAACGAAGGCTATAAATACCATGGACAGTATGGATATTTAACAGAGCTATTTGATCAACTTGATCTAGGCAATAATATCCATCTTATTATTCACGATTGGGGATCGGCAATGGGTTTCCAGTTCGCTAGAGAGAACCCTGACAGGATTAAATCTATTACTTATATGGAAGCAATTGTTATGCCTTTAACTTGGGAGCAATGGCCGGATGCTGCAACAAAGATATTTGGATTATTTAGATCTGAAGCAGGTGAAGAATTGGTCCTTGAAAAAAACTTCTTTGTAGAAAGAATCTTGCTTGCTGACTCTGCCACAGGCTATACAGATGAAGAAAAAGCAGAATATATAAGACCCTTTATTAATGCAGGTGAAGATAGAAGACCTACCCTCACCTGGCCTAGGCAAATTCCTTTGGACGGCGATCCTAGTGAAGTTGTGGAGGAAGTAAGGAAAAATTCAGAATTTCATAAAGATTCAGAAATTCCCAAGCTTTTTATAAATGCTGATCCAGGTTCAATTCTGGTTGGAGAACAAAGAGAATTTGCGCGAACATGGAAAAACCAAACTGAAGTTACAGTAAGTGGAAATCATTTCGTACAAGAGGATTCTTCAGAGGAAATTGGGTCTGCTCTTAGGAACTTTGTAAAGGCCCTCTAATTATTTAGATAATCCTTCAGATCTTTAATTACCGAGTCTGGATATTCCATAGGTAAAAAATGTGAGGCTTCCTTATAATATTTTGAGCCCCAATTTGGGCCTAACTTAAATAAATTCTTTCTAGCTTGAATAGAAAAGGTTGAACCTAAACTTCCGTATACAACCATCACATTATTTTTAACTTTTCTTAAATACCTCCAAGTATCCATAGAAGATGATCTAAATGTTGCTGCTTCCCATTCAGGTGCACAAGATAGTTCGATACCCGAAGAAATGCTTACTGAACCACCAATGAGATAATTTCTTATCCACTCTGGAGTCCATGTAGAAAAGGCCCCTCTTCCGGTATAAGAAGATACTGCTTCTTCAATAGAAGGAAACTCCCTTCTTCTTTTAGCTGCACCATCTGCTATTGAGAGACCTCTATTGTAATTAATGAAGGACATAAATCTAAATTTTAAGGATTCTAGTGGCCCATAGAGAACAGGTTCTATCATGAATAAATTAGGAACTTTATCAGGATATAGAGAAGCTATTTTCGCTGCAATTATAGAACCCATAGAGTGTCCCGAGCATATAACAGGTCCTTCTATTGAATCGATAAACTCTTTACCGTCTTCTACAAAAATATCCCAAGATTTTAACTGCTTATGATCAGATTTTGCTTTGGACAGTCCATGTCCACGCTGATCTAAAGCGTAAATATTGATTTGGTTGTCAAATTGATTCTTGAGTTTCTCAAACAAAATTTGGTAAGTTTCAGAGTTAAATCCAGTTGCATGAAAAAAAACAAAATTTAATTTACTCTTTGTTGATTCATGGACAAGATAAGAGAAATCTTCGCCCAATGCATTAGTAAATTTTTTTCTTTCCATGAATTTTATTAGTATATAAAAGCTTATAAATTATCAAGAATTGCCTATAATCAATTTCTATATCAAAGGAGTCCTCATGGCATTTAAATTAGCCAACATTTCCGGTCAAGCAGCTCTTGTAAAAGGGGAACATTATTACGATCTTAAGACAATCTCAAATAATGCTTTAAGTGACGATACACTCGATGCATTAAACCATCTCGATGAGCTCCACAAACTGAATTCTAGCTTAGATAAGACTAATCCTACAGGATTATTAAAAGATGTAAGCATTGATGCCCCTATATCCAATCCAAAAAATTGTTACGCAGTTGGTTTGAATTATAGGAATCATGCCGAGGAAGCTGGTATGGAGATACCTAGTGTACCTATGATATTTACAAAACACACTACGTGCTTAGTCGGCCCTTTTTCTGATATAGAAATGAGAAGTGATCATGTAGATTATGAGGCTGAGCTAGTTGCAGTTGTAGGAAAATCTGGAAAAGATATCAGTAAAGATGATGCATGGAGCCATATTGCAGGCTTGTGTGTAGGCCAAGATATATCTGATCGTGTAGTTCAATTTGCTGCAAAACCACCTCAGTTCAATCTAGGAAAATCATTTGATACTTTTGGACCAATGGGTCCTTATTTGGTTGCATTGGATGAATTGGAATATGAAAAAGGATTTAAAATTGAATGCAAAGTAAATGAAGAAATAAGACAAGATGACAATACTAATGACCTTATATTTGATATACCTTCGATAATTAATTATTTATCTGAAATAGTTACTCTCAATATTGGGGATGTTATTTTCACTGGAACACCTGGTGGTGTTGGAGTGATGGAAGGAAAATTTCTTCAGGAAGGAGATGTAGTTACTACGAAAATAGAGGGCCTTGGAACTCTCAAAAATGTATGTAAAAGGATTACAAATCATTCAGGAATTGAGTAAATTAGACTTAATCAAATAAAAATAATTAACAACTAACATTTAAAAAGATGAAACTAGGCTGGTCTCATACAGTTTTAAATATCAAGGATAAAAAGAAAATCCTAGAATTTTATGTTGATACTTTGGGTTTTAAGATCAGTGATAGTGGTCCTGTCTTTGAAAACGGTCCAGAAATAATATTTATCAGTTATGACCCTAATGAACACCATCAATTAGCCTTTGTATTAGGCAGAGAAGATATAACTTCTTCAACAGCTTTAAATCATATCTCTTTTAGAGTTGAGAGCTATGAAGAATTGCAGCAAATTAAAGAAAAATTTGATGCAATAAACCATAACTATATGCCTTTATGTCACGGCAATGCATTATCTTTTTATTTTAATGATCCAGAGAATAATGGAATGGAAATATTTTTTGATACACCATGGGATGTAGAACAGCCACAAGGAGAGCCTTGGGACCCCGAGCTTGATGAAAAAGAAGCTCTCGATTGGGTGGAAAGGACGTTTAAAGACAAACCAGGGTTCGTTTTAAGAGATGAAAGTACAAAAGAATTTGTAAATAGATAATAAAAAGAGGAATTAATATGGCAGAAGTATCTTCAAATAAAGTAGCAATAATAACAGGAGGAAGTAGAGGTGTTGGTGCAGCCACGGCTAAATTACTTGCCTCTAAAGGGTGGAATATCACAATTACCTGCACAAGCTCAATGGATGACGCTAAAAATGTAGTTAATGAGTGCGAGAAATTAGGTGTAGAAGCTATTGCCATAACAGCTGATGTTTCTGAAGACAATTCTTGTGTGCAAACTGCACAAGAAACTATTGAAAAATGGGGTCGTATTGATGCACTTGTTAACAATGCTGGAACGACTAAATTTGTTTTTAATCATGCCGACTTGGATGGCTTAGATGCTGAAGACTTCTTACATATTTATAAAGTGAACGTTGTTGGTCCCTTTCAAATGGTTAGAGCCTGTAAAGAAATGCTCTTAAATAGCGAGAATCCAAGTGTAGTAAATATTTCATCCATTGCTGGCATTAAGGGTTTAGGTAGCTCTTTAGCGTATGCTTCCTCAAAAGGTGCCTTAAATACTATGACCAAATCTATGGCTAGAAATTTAGGACCAATTAGAGTTAATGCTATCTGTCCAGGTTTCATTCAAGGTGATTGGTTAAGAAATGGTATGGGAGATGACCTATACAATGCTGCTCTAGAAAATTTAACTAATAATACCCCTTTAAAGCTAACAGTAACTCCTGAACAAATTGCTGAAGGAATATATAGCTTTATAGATATAAATACAGTTGTGACTGGAGAAACAATGCTCATGGATGGTGGGCATCATTTAATCACTTAGATATTATTTCAGATTCTTTCTAAAGGATGCCAATAGGCTTACAAGACTATACAGTGGAGGAAACTTCAGCTGAATGGATTCTTTATCATAATGATTTTTCTTTGTGTTCAAGAAAAGTAAGAATTTGTCTATTTGAAAATGGGTTAGATTACGTATCAAAGCATATAGACCTTATTGAAACTGGAAAATATGAAGTTGCATCAAAAGAATTTTTAAAAATTAATCCAGGTGCAACAGTTCCTGTCTTGCTTCATAAAGGAAGGCCAATATATGAATCTCATGAACAAATAAAATATATTTTTCATCATGTCAGGGATAATAAAGTTAGCGAGAAAACTGATATACAAATTGCCATAGATTTCTGGACTGAAAAAGCATCTATGGTTGGAAATCCAGTAAAAGAGCATAAAAAATATGCAGGCAATACCATAGGGCCTTTAACGTTTCCACTCTTTGCAACAATGTTAAGTTATGTTCCGGTATTTGAGATTTTAAAAGGATTGATATTCCATCCAATAAGGCAAAGAGTTGTAATTTTTTTGATGCTCAAGATATTTGGCGTTAATTTTCTCAAACTAGCTCCTATTAAAAACCTTATAGGATCTTCTTTCAAAGATCTTAATTCTCACTTGGTTGAATTAGAAATCAAACTATCCTCTTCTGAGGGTCAATGGCTTATAGGTGATAAATTCACTCTAGCTGATATAAGTTGGTCAGTCATATTACATAGACTAGAAGAATGTGGTTGGTCTTATCTTTTGTTCAAAAATAAACCATTCATTGAAGCTTATTATGCAAAAATAAAAAAAAGACAAAGCTTTATACAAGGAATAGTTTTTCAAAGTAATCCGAATCTTGAAAGAGGAATCAGCGATTTAAAAGAATTTATTGATCAAAATTTATTTCTTAAATCCTTACACAAGAAACTTGGCAAGTCGATTTAATGAATCATTTTGATGTCATCATAGTTGGGCTAGGCCCTACAGGAAGTATTACTGCGCTTTTATTGGAATCTTATGGCATTAAAGTCCTTGCCATAGAAAAAGAAAAGGAAATCTACAATCTGCCTAGAGCAGTAACTATTAGTGACCAGGGATTTAGAATTTCTCAATTGGCAGGTATTGACCATATCTACCAGGAAAATAGTACAGTTTTAGGTGGAGCTCGTTTCACTGATAAGAACTTAAATACAATTGGAAATGGAATAGATTTACAAGGACATATATCGCAAAATGGATGGCCACCATCTTCTCTATTTCATCAGCCCTATACGGATCATGCTATCAGAGAAAAGTTAAATAACTCTGCAGTTGAAGTTTTATTAGAGCACGAATTTAAACAGTTAATTTGTGCAGATAAAAAAAATAAAATTAAGGTTTTAAATTTAAAGGAACAAGAAGAAATTGAATTTACTTGCAGGTACTTAATAGGTTCAGATGGCGGATCAAGTGTAGTGAGGAGAAAGTTAGATATTGAGCAGATTGATCTAAACTATAATCGAGACTGGGTAGTTGTAGATGTTGAGCTAAGAAATGAAAACACTCTTGGAGACCAGGTGCTACAGGTATGCGACAGTGAAAGGTTAACAACATTTGTACCTTCACATTTGCCCTTTCGAAGGTGGGAATTCATCATTCACGAACATGAAGATAAAGAAATGTTTCTTGATGAAAGTAATATACAAAAACTTATTTATAAATGGTTAAAGCCAGAAGAATATAAAATCATAAGAAAGGCTGTATATCAATTTCATTCAATAATCGCGAAAAATTTTAAAAAAGATAATTGTTTTCTAGTTGGTGATGCCGCACATCAAGCCCCTCCTTTTATGGGAGAGGGAATGATGTCTGGATATAGAGATGCTGTTAATTTGTCGTGGAAAATAGCTTGCACAATTAAGAATGAATTAAATGAAAAATTGCTAGAAACATATGAAGAAGAAAGAATACCTCACTCTAAATTTGTTGTAAAAAATTCTGCAGGTATAGGTGAATTGATGGAGGCTTATGCCGAAACTGAGGACCCAAACAAGGTTCCCCAAGATCTAGTAAACAAGGGTTATGGTTCTTTTATTTTACCTAATCTTTCGAGTGGGTTTTTCTTTGGTGGAAAAGCAAATGAAACAATGCATTCTGGAGAAATATTTCCTCAACCTGTGGAATATCTCAATAAAAAAATAGTTAAACGAATGGACCATATTTTAGGTGATAACTTTACTTTAATTTCGGAATCTAAATTTAGCCTAAGTGAAGATAATCAAAAATTTCTTGATCTACTGGGATGTAAAACTTTGATCCTTAAAAAAGAATATATAGAAGAAAATTCTTGGCTTAAATCATTTATGAAAGAAGGTAAAACTTACCTTGTAAGACCTGATAGATATATTTTTGGTTCTACAACCTATGATGTATCTCTTGAAGAACTAATAAATGACTTAAAAATAAGGATAAATCTTTAAAAAATTAAAGCGCTATACAATCTAAAGCATATAAGTAACTCTTAATACTAGTTTCATCAACTTCACCCCAAATTCTACAAAAAGGCAAACCGTCATCTCGAATACCAAATTCAAGTTCATCGACCGCCAATCTAAATATCACTTCGTCAGTATTCTTTAGGGTAATTTCGTAATAACCATCAAGGAAAACCTTTTGACCCATTACATCAACTGAGTAAGTCATTTGCATTGAATCTTTAGTGACATGCATAAAATTAAGTGCCCCCTTCCAGGAAGCACCTTTATTTTGAGAAGCATCTGAACAAGCACTCATGAAAAGAGTGATTATAAGGATCGTAAAACTAGCCTTTATCTTTTGTTCTGTAATCACCAAATTCTTTATCTCGTTTGGTAAGGGCTTCTTTTAAACCGGAAGATAATTCTTTTAAATGGTCTCTGGTAGACCTACTATGCATAGCTAAAGCTTGTAATTCAGTTCCTGCTCTTATGCCGTCTCTCATTCCCATAATTTCCATTTGCCTATGTACGGCTCTTTTATTAATTGCCTGTATGTCAGCTGGTACTTTTGCAATCTTACTAGCAATTTTTTCTACTTCCTTAGAAATAGTTTGAGATGAAAATGATTTATTTGCAAATCCGTTAGCTGCAGCTTCCTTACCTGTCATAGATTCTCCTGTAAGCATCATTTCCATTGCATTTCTCATTCCCAATAGCCATGGAAAAAATTGATTATCAGGAGGACTCATGGATCTTACTACTGGGTACCCTATTTCTGCATCATCTGTTACATAAACAAGATCACAGGAAGCGGCTAGTTCTGTTCCTCCGGCAAGACAATAACCGTGGACTTGTGCAATTACAGGAGTGGAAAGGTCCCATATCTTGAAAGCACCTTCAACTACGTGACGGGGCCAGAATCCATCTGTTTTAGAAGAATGGTAAGGTAGATCTTCACTGTTGTCATAGGAAAGATCGTAACCAGCACAGAAACATGACCCGTTTCCTGAAATTATAATAGCTTTTACATTCGGATCAGCATCAAACTTCTCCAAACAATCAAACAGTTCCTTTCTTAAAGGATTACAAAGCGCATTTCTTTTGTCAGGTCTATTTAAAATGATACGCCTAACTGAAGCTTCAGGTTCAGTGCATTCAATAAATTTATAACTCATGAATTAAATGTTACCTCTAAAAAGGTTTTTTAACACTAATTGAAGTATCCTCAAGCAAAACTTCAAAAGTCTGTAAATCCTCAAAAGCTGGCGGCGACTGTACAGATCCATCAGTTAAATCAAATACAGCACCGTGAACCGGGCAAGTGATGTAATTATCTATTATCTGGCCACCACACAGGGGAATATCTGCGTGGGTACATTTGTCTTCAACGGCAAAAATACCATTAGTCGTATGGCAAATGAGAATATCTATCCCTTCAATTTGTATAGTTTGAGACTGATTGATTTCAATGTCAGTTATATCAGCTACCTGAATAAATTCTTCACTCATTATTAGTTGTTTGGTGTATTTTCAAGCCCATGAATGAAATTAGCATTGCAAAAGGTAACGCAGCCCATGTAACAGATAAAACTGCAATACCAGTACCGACCAACCCTCTCACAAACCATCCTCCAATTACATCACCAGATCGAGCAAGGAAGGTGTCAATGAAGACAGTTGATTTGTATCGATCCTGTTGCTTAAGTTTAGTGTAAATTGATTCTCTAGTAGGCTTGTTAAGACCATATTCAAAAATTCTTAAACTAATTACAACCATCATAACTGTCGTAATATTTGGAAAAAATGAGTAAGCCATAAAAGCAATTGCAAACAACAAACCATAAATGGTTAAAACAGTTAAGCTTCCGATCTTTCTTAAAACGTAAGATGCCAGAAAGACCTGCATTATTAAAGTTAAAGGAGTAACAATTTGTTCTATCCTTGCAAAGAGACCTGTCCTCTCACAAGGATCATTGGACCATTCTTCTACTATTCCAAGTGAGATCATCCACGATGTAGTCATTAACATAGTGAAGAGAACAACATAGATACCTAAATTTCTAATAGCAGGATCTTTAAAAATATTTTGAACTGCCTCCAAACTAGACCCTCCTATTTCCTTAGATGAATCTGCTTCTATTCGAGTGGGCTTGAAAGATCTTGAAAAATAAATCGCAAATAAAAGAGAAAAGATTGAGAAGATTATAAGACTCATGGGACCTAAATCAGATATAGAAGTGTTTCCACATATTTCAGTTGAAAAGTATCTTGCAACCGATGACCCAAAGAAAGCTCCTAAAGACCCCCCAGCACTTATAATTCCAAAAAATCTTTTTGAATCCGTGTGGTCAAAAAAATTAATCATGGTGACCCAAAAAATCGAGACCACGAAGAAAGAATAAACATTAGCCCATATATAGAATGCCCTACCTGTCCAAATTCTCCCTTCTTCACCTGTAAAAGACCATAATGATAAAAAGATAATTAAATTAAGAATAAAGAAAGAATAGATGTACAAGATAATTTTATTCTGACTTATTCTTGAAACTAACCAAGAGTAGATAGGATTGATTATTAACATGGCCAGCATTACACCCATGAGCAACCATGGGAGATTATAGATACCTCCTTGTACAGCTAATTCATTCCTAACTGGACGTAAGGCATACCACGATGCTAATACAAAGAAAAAAAAGAGAAACGCTTTTACTAGTGTAAAAACTTCTTTTTTTTCTATACTAGGAAAAAAACTTACAGAATTATTACTCATTTATACATCTAAATTTTTAATATCGACTATCACAATACTGGATTAATTTTTATACTCTTCTGATGGAAGCTCAGCCTTTTATAATGTTTGGTAACTCTCATATTGTTACTCTCATTATTATTATATCAATAGCCTTTCTCTTCCCTGCAACAATAAAAAATAAAAGTCATGAAGAAAAATTACTTTTGGCAAAAATCTTAGGTTGTTCTGCTATTTGTTTAGAATTAATAAAACCATTCATATGGCATTATGCTATGGATTTCCCTTGGGCCAGATTAATTCCAATTCACATGTGTAATCTTTCAACCATCTTCATAGGTGTATTTTTATTAACCGAAAAGAGACTATTCTTTGAAGTATCATTTTTTTGGGGAATTGGCGGAGGGATCAATGCTCTATTAACTCCTGATGTGCCTAAAGCCTTCCCAGATCCACAATATATATTGTTTTTTTTCGGCCATGGTCTTTTAATCATAGCTATAGTCTTTGCATGTTTGAGCTTAAAAAATAGACCAACGCTAGCATCTGTAAAAAACGGTATTGTTTTTTCCTTAGTGACTTTACCAGTGATTTATTTAGTCAATAAAATTGTTGGTCCTCCTGCAAACTACTGGTATTTAGGAGTTAAGCCTGCAGGGGAAAGTTTATTAGATCTCTTCCCAGATCCACCGATGCATATCCCGGTCCTTATTTTTCTGGGTATTATTGTATTTTATTTAATCTATTCGCCTTATTGGATCTACGATCATTTTAAGAAGCAAGGTGTTCAATAAGAAGAGTAGGAATATTGTGAGTACGAGATTTTACTGTAGCAACAAGTGTATTGGGTTTTCTACCTTCTTTCACTGGAGTAATATCAAATCCCTCTTTAATAAGTCTTGTATGTGTTGCATTTAGATCCTCAACATCCCAAGCAAGACCCCAGAGTTTATCTTGTTTTTCTTTTCCATCCTCTTTAGCAATTACCTCAATAGTAGTTTTATTAAGCCTAAAAAAAAGCATCCTACCACCCCATTTTTCAACTGTTTGATCTAGTGCAAGCCTTATTCCATAGGTCTTCTCATAAACTTGTATAAAACCTTCTGGATCATTTGTATTGATAACAACATGGTCTAGCTTATGAACTGATGAAGCTGGAAAGCTTCCTGGCATAGGTAAATCTCCTTCTGTATGTTCAATCAAAAAAGAAAACAAACCTCTTGTTAGATTATCTGGAAGAAATAAGTTCTTCCATCTCCTAATATTCCCACTATCAAAATCTTTACCTTCACCCAGAGAAATATTTCCAAAATCGATACCCTGTTCTAATAGCTGATCTCTAGTTTCTTCTAGGTCTTCAGAACCCAAGACAATACCTGTTAACCCTTCACCATTCTCTTCAATTGATTTATTAACAAGTTGAGCTCCAAGTCCATCTCCATTCGCTGCTAAGAGTTCAAAATAAGTATTATTAAAATTAAAAATTGAATTGATTGTGCCTAGCTCAGAATGTTCTCCTCTCCATACTGGATCTATTCCAAATAATTTAGAGTAATTCTTTTCAGCTTCATATATGTTCTCAACTGAAACTATTAGGTGATCAAGTTTGTTTATCATCTTTAGTATTTATTATCTTATTTTTAAATATCAAAAATAAATCCTTTATTTTTGCTACTAATTCAGGTCCTGCTAGATAAATTCCAGCTATCACAAAAACCCAACCAATTAACCATATCAAAGCTGGGTAGATAATACGCTCAAATGCGGACAGGCTAGGATCGGCAGCGAGTTTTATCATTAAACCGTAACTTAGATAGTTTAGCGCTAACAGACCCACACCAAAAGCACGTTTGATTACTGAAAAAAGAAAAGCTAGATTGAACATTCCACTACATTCTAAAATATTTATTCACTTGAGAGGATATTTAAGTAATATTGTGGGATGTTTAGAAAGTTCTTTCCTCTACTCATACTTTTTATTTTCAGTTGTACTAACAAGGATAATTCTATGAACCCATTTTTAAGTGAATACGAAACTCCATTTAAGATCCCTCCTTTTGAATCAATAAAGTTCAGTCATTATGAACCCGCCTTCGAAATAGGAATGGAAGAACACAATAATGAAATTATATCTATTGCTGATAATAAAGATGAACCGACCTTCAAAAATACAATCGAAGCTTTAGAAGCCTCAGGTAAAACTCTAGACAAGGTAGCAAATGTTTTTTTTAATCTTCTAGGATCGAATACCGATGATGACATGGATACTTTGGCTATGAAAATGAGCCCAAAATTATCTGCTCACAATGACACCATCCTTTTGAATAAAAGCTTATTTAATCGAATTGAGGTCTTGCATGAAAAGAGAAACTCATTAGGTCTATCTGTAGAGCAAAAAAGACTCTTAGAAGAAACTTATAAAAGATTTGTTCGGTCCGGTGCAAAGCTTGATCAGAGTTCTATGGATAGATTAACTCAAATCAATAGTTCTTTATCTTCATTATCTGTTCAATTTGATCAAAATGTTCTTAAAGATACCAATGCATACAGTATGGTTATTGAGGATGAAAAAGATTTAGATGGACTTCCTGAAGAAGAAATTAGACAAGCTGCATTGTTAGCTGAGTCAGAAGGGAAAGAAGGGAAATGGGTTTTTAAACCTACACGTGTAAGTATGTATCCATTTCTAACTTATTCAACAAAGAGAGAACTTAGGGAAGAGCTATACAATGCATATATTCAAAGAGGAGATAATGACAATAGCTTTGACAACAAAAAAATAATTGCTGAAATGGTAGCTTTAAGAAAAGAAAAGGCTGCGATGATGGGTTTTGAGAGTCATTCAGACTATGTCTTAGACAATACTATGGCTAAATCGCCTCAGAACGTGAATAAACTTCTGCAGACGATTTGGAATCCGGGTGTCGAAAAAGCCAAAGGTGAAGTTGAATCTATGCAAAAATTGATATCTGAGGAGGGAGGTAACTTTGAACTCGCCGCATGGGATTGGTGGCACTACGCTGAAAAACTTAGACAAGAACAATATGATTTTACAGAAGAAGAAGTAAAACCATATTTCAGCGAAGAAAATGTACTCAAGGGAGCTTTTGATGTAGCAGAAAGATTATTCGATATAACTTTTACAGAAAAAAATGATCTACCAAAATATCGTGACAATATAAGATCTTTTATCGTGGAAGATTCTAAGAAAAAGGTAATAGGTATCTTTTATACGGATTTTACTCTGAGACCTAATAAAGGTGGAGGAGCTTGGATGAATACCTTCAGAAGTCAAAGTAAATTTAATGGAGAAATCATTCCTATAGTTGTAAACGTGTGCAACTTTCCTCCAAAAAATATAGATGGCGTTTCACTTCTTTCTTTTGAGCAAGTAGAAACACTATTTCATGAGTTTGGTCATGGTTTGCATGGTTTATTATCTGATGCTCAATACCCTAGCCTGTCAGGTACGTCAGTTACTAGAGATTACGTGGAATTTCCCTCTCAGATGATGGAAAACTGGGCAAGGGAACCAGAAGTTATAAAAACCTTTGCAAAACATTATGAAACAGGTGAGACCATTCCAGATGAATTGCTGAATAAAATATCAGCTTCTGGTACTTTCAACGAAGGCTTTGCAACCACAGAATATGTCGCGGCTGCTCATTTGGATATGGCTTATCATACTAATGAAGGTCAAATAGAAGACATAGATAAATTTGAAGATGAGACATTAGAGAAGTTAGGTCTCATTCCACAAATAGAGAGCAGATACAGAAGTACTTATTTTGGACACATTTTTGCTGGTGGCTATTCTTCTGGTTACTACAGCTATCTATGGACTGAAGTATTAGAAGCAGATGCTTTTGAGGCTTTTAAAGAAAAAGGATTATTTGATAAAGAAACTGCAGATAAACTTAAAAAATATGTTTACTCAGCAGGTAATACAGATGATTTAATGACTCAATATATTCGCTTTAGAGGAAAAGAGCCTGAAATTGAACCGCTTCTTAAAAAAAGAGGACTAAATTAAGTTGAATTTTCCAGTCCATCAACCATATAAGGATGGAAAAGGTGGAGTAGAAATTGGTCTAAAACCTATTCCAGAAAATTCTTGGCTGGAGATAGATGAACTGTTTCCTAATGAGATAGCCCTGAAGAAAAGGCTATTTCAAGAAAGAAGACAAGAAGTATTAATAACACCCTCAACCTCAATATCCATCCAAAAAGAAGTTCTGCATGTGCTGTTGGAACATCTTCGTATGTTTCATAACAATCAATTTAGAATAAATGATGAAACTGTTGAGATTATTAAAACAAAGGAAGTTTATAATCACCAAGATGATGATAATCCTTTAGAGCTTGCCTCTCTTCTTGTTCAAGAAGATTTGATTGTAATGAAACCAATCAATGAACATTATCATCTTGAAACAGCTTCACTTTGTGCACCTACTCGCTGGTCTCTCAGAGATAAATTCAGAAAATCTTTATCTGAGATTCACAAAGAAGTACCTGGTTATAAGAACAAAATAGATGACAGGGTAAATAACATATTCTCTAATCTTCCAAACGATAAAATTTTTGAAAGGTTTAATTGGTCTATATTCGATTCACCGGAATTGTTTCAGCCCATCAATAGTAAAACATTGGTAGAAATTGGCGATGTTAAGCCTGAAGAACTATTCATAAGAGTTGAAAGGCAAACAATAAGAAGATTAAAAAAGTCTAGATCAGTTTTATTTACTGTAAGGGTTCATGTAGATCCAATAACAGCAATTCTAGATAATAATGAAACTACTCTGGATCTAGTTAAAGCAATTACCAATTTAGATCGAGACATGAAGGCTTATAAGGTTATAACTCCGTTCGAAGAAAACCTCATTAATTGGCTAAAGACTAAATCAATCAATGAGTGATTGGTGGAAAAAAGCAGTAATCTATCAGATTTATCCTAGATCTTTTCAAGATACTTCTAACAATGGAATTGGCGATTTAAAAGGAATTGCTAATAGAATAGACCATATCTCTAGTCTTGGAGTAGATGCAATTTGGCTCTCTCCTTTCTTTAAATCACCCATGAAGGATATGGGCTATGACGTAAGCAACTATGTAGAGATTGATCCTTTATTTGGTGGTATGGATGACTTAGAGTTTTTAATTTCATTAGCTCATCAAAAAAATATCAAGGTAATCATAGATCAAGTTTTGTCACACAGCTCAGATCAACATGAAGCTTTTTTAAATAGCAGAACTAGTAGAGATTCTGAAAAGTCAGACTGGTATGTTTGGGCTGATCCGAATGAAAATGGCTCTCCTCCCAATAATTGGTTATCAGTTTTTGGTGGATCAGCTTGGGAATGGGAACCTTTAAGAGAACAATACTATTTGCATAATTTTCTTAAGAGTCAGCCTGACTTTAATTTTCACAATAAAGAAGTTCAAGAATATGTATTAGGAATTGTGAAATTTTGGTTAGAAAAAGGAGTAGATGGTTTTAGATTAGATACTGTAAATTATTACTTTCATGATGAAAAGTTGAGGGACAATCCAGCCAGTCCGATAAAGTTTAAGCAACCTCCCGTAAATCCTTATTACACTCAAAATCAGCTTTTTGCGATAAATCAAAATGAAAATCTAGAGTTTCTTAAAAGATTTAGATCTCTGCTGGATAGTTATCCTGAGAAAACATCTGTAGGAGAAATAGGTGATTCACATAGGGCAGTAGAGCTCATGAGAGATTATACAAAAGAATCTAGATTGCATATGGCATATAGCTTTGAGATGTTAGGAAATAACTTTTCAACATCTTTTATTAGAGATACATTTGAAGACTTTTTTAAAGATGGAGATGATAGTTGGCCCTGTTGGAGCTTTTCAAATCATGATGTAAAAAGACACCTTTCCAGGTGGGATGAAAATGAAACGGAAGAATTCGCTAAATTAACTTGCGCATTATTACTTTCACTGAGAGGAACACCCTGTATTTATCAAGGCGAGGAGCTCGGTCAAGTAGAAACAGAGCTTGAATTTGATGAACTTACTGATCCTCCGGGTATACGCTTCTGGCCAGAGAATAAAGGAAGAGATGGATGCAGAACACCCATGACGTGGAACCATAAAAAAGTAAATGCAGGTTTCACGGAAGCAAAACCTTGGCTACCTATTAAAGAGAAACAACAAAAAAGATCAGCAGACCTGCAGAATAAAGAACCCAATTCTGTTGTAAATTTTTATAGAGATTTTATTAACTACAGGAAGTTAGATCATGCCTTATCGCAAGGTAATCAGTCTTTTTTAGAGAATGATGATAGAGTTTTAATCTTCACAAGAGATTACTTACAGATGAGAACTTTATGTCTTTTTAATTTAACTGATTCATCATATTCGATTAGTATTAACCTCGATTTTATAGATCATAAAACTATTTTCTCTAATGCAGATTTAAAGAAAAATCATATTGAATTAAATAAGTTTGGTTTTATGATAATTTCTGAACTTGATATAAAGAATAAAGATAAAGAGATTAAATTTAATATTAGACAATTATTGTAAATAATTGTTTTTATTAAAAAAAATTAAGGATATTAAAATGAACATATATGGAGAGTGCGAAAATCAGTTTTCTGAAGTCAAAGAACTTTTTAATGAATTACATTCAACTGATAGAGAAATAGGATCATCTTTTGCAGTGTATAAAAATGGCAACCCGATTATAGATATTTGGGGTGGATACTCTGACAAAGATAGACAGAACAAATGGGAAAAAGATACTTTAGCTACCGTATGGTCAACAACGAAAGGAGTTGCAGCAATTACACTAGCATACGCCTATGAAAAAGGATTATTTGACTACGAAGAAAAAGTCTCAAAATACTGGCCTGAATTTGGGTGTAATGGAAAAGAAGATATAACTGTAGGAATGCTTTTGTCGCATCAAGCAGGTATTTGCGGTTCTAATGCAGAGAGAGTTGAAGATTATTACGATCAAAAAATAATGGCAGAAGAGCTGGCACAAATGACCCCAATATGGGAACCAGGGACTGCTTCTGGTTATCACTCTATGACATATGGATGGCTAACATCAGAACTAATTATAAGAATTACTGGTAAAACTCTTGGTAATTATTTTAAAGATGAAATAGGTGATCCGAATCAAATTGATTTTCATATTGGCTTACCAGAATCTGAAGAATACAGGGTAGCGGAGATGGTGCCCTTCCCTAAAGAGAAAAATGAATCAAACAATCATCCTAATGATGCGCAAATAGCTTCTGGCAGAGGTCCGAATCTCTTAAAACATCAGAACTCTAGAGAATGGAGAGCAGCCGAAATACCCTCGGCAAATGGACAAGGTTGCGCATCAGCTATTGCTAAACTTTATAGTCTAGTAGTCACTGACCAGAAAGAGATTAAGATCTTGAATGATTCAACAATCAAAACTATGACTAAAGAGAGAATTGCAAATAGAGATCTGGTTTTGGATGTAGTAACAAGATGGGGGTCAGGGTTTATTATGAATATGCATAAAGTGATATATGGCCCGGAAGAAGCTTCCTTTGGTCATTCTGGATGGGGAGGGTCTTGCGGATTTGGCGACCCAAATAACAAATTAGGGATATCTTATGTCATGAATAATATGAAGAATAATTTTGCAGCTGATGGCAGATCATTGGAACTTATAAACAAAACATACGAATGCCTAAAAGGAGAAAACTAATATGAAGAAGCTTAAAGACAAGGTTGCATTAATTACAGGCGGTACCAGTGGTATAGGTGCGGAGACAGCTAGATTATTTATTGACGAAGGGGCAAAAGTTGTTATTTCAGGCAGATCAGAAAAAAAAGGATCTAAATTAGCGGATATGCTAGGAGATAATGCATCTTATTGTCTTTCTGATATAACAAAAGAAGAGGATATCCAAAATGCTATTTCTTACACCACGAATACCTTCGGGAAACTAGATATCCTTTTCAACAATGCAGGTGGTCCTGTTGGGGCAGGCTTAGAAGAAGTCACTCAAAAGGATATTGATTACGGTGTACACCTATTACTTGCCAGCGTTATATTAGGTACGCGTTATGCTATTTCACCTATGAGAGAAAATGGTGGAGGCTGCATTATTAATAATTCAAGTATTGCCGGGATAAGATACAGGCAAGGCGATCCTTTATATTCTGCACTAAAAGCAGGTGTGACTCATTTCACAAAAATGTCTGGGGTCGAGTTAGGAAAAGATAATATCAGAGTAAATGCAATCTCGCCTGGAGCAATTGCCACCCCAATATTTTGGGGAGGCTCTGGTGTATCGAACACTCTAAGCGATGAAGAAAATGAAAGAAAATTAAAAAAACTAGAGGGCAACCTTGCAAAAGCCGTTCCTTTAAAAAGATCAGGACATGCAGTAGATATTGCTGAGGCAGCACTCTACTTAGCAAGCGATGCAGGAAGTTTTGTTACTTGTCAGGATATTGTGGTTGATGGAGGGAGAACCGCTATGTTTAATGAAGATTCGTAGATAAATAGAGAAGTGAGCCTAGACTCTAAGATTTTTTATCCTGGGAAGGGATGGGTGAAATCTGAATAAACTCACTCTCTATATACATCCTTGTACTGTGCTAATTTATACTCTGATAACTTTTAATCAAGGACTATAGAAACTAAAAGTTACAACTAATTAATTACCCTCTTTTGTTGCCCTTTTCTATGGGTATTACGTTGGGAAGCAAGTCTTTTCCAAAAGTACTTCTGGCAGTTAAAGCAAACATAGACATAAACTTGTTGATAGATTGCAACCAATCTTTCTTCATACCGGCATGAGCAAGTTCTCGATTGATCTTGTCAGTTGAATATTGACTAATGAATGATGCAGACTCCCACATTCGGTTGCGCCTCATTGTGAAGCAATAATCTGTTACTTCCTGCAGAATAGATTCATCAAAGGAATACATGGTAACTCTTCTATCTTTTTCAGATTTAAAAGCTTCTATGTAACCAAGACTGAGACCTTCTCTGATTGTTGCTTTGATTGAGTCTATCTTGAGTCTTTGAGATCCAATTTTCTCTGTTCTAGTTAAATCAGTGTAACTGACCATCTCGCCATTACCGTATTTCCATAAAAAAGTTTGGAAAATTGCATAACGAGTTGCATTTCCGAGAAACCAAATATACCAATCCTGATCACGATAATAATGTTGGCCGGTAGAGAAGTAATGCATAGCCTCCCCTCTTGTTAACGACCTCATTTCAGAGTTATTCCATTTTCTTTTATTTTTCATTTTAACTTCCCAGTGTGTTACTCAACTATAACACCAAAATTCAGATAATTTCAAATAATTTAATATAAGTCCATATGTTATGATTGAACAAAAAAGGAATCTTCATTGAACGCATACAGACTTTTATTTTTCCTTACACTCTTAAACCTACTAAATTTTGTAGATCGTCAACTCATAGCTAGCTTTGCAAACTTTATTGTTCCCGACTTAGGCTTAACAGATACTCAGTACGGCTTTCTCACTACAGTACCATTTATAGTTTTTTATTCTATTGCGGGACTTTTTATGGGAGTCTTGGCCGACATGGTGAATAGACCTAAGCTCATAGCATTCGGGGTTGTCTTGTGGAGTGTTTTTACTGCTCTAACTGGAGCAGCTAAAGGTTTTATATCAATGGCACTTCCAAGAATGTTTATTGGTATAGGAGAGTCAATTTTAACTCCTACTTCAATGTCCCTGCTATCGGATTCATTTCCTGCCAAGAGAATGGGTTTTGCAGCTGGTTTCTATTACATGGGCGTGCCAATCGGAGTTGGTGTGAGTTTATTAATTGCCGGTTATCTTGGAGAGTCGCTAGGCTGGAGAAATTGCTTTTATTTATTAGGAGGCATAGGACTCATCCTAGGACTCTGTGCTTTATTGTTTAAAGATAGGAACAGAAAAATTAGTAATTCTAGAGAAGAGGTTCAAACTCTCTCTAAAGAAAGTACTATAAATATAGTAAATACCTTAATAAAGGCCCTTAAAACTTCGTCTGCACTAAGATTTACTATCCTAGCTGGCGTGTTCTATCACATTGTCTTAGGAGCATCGGGATTTGAGCAATTATGGTTGGTGCAAGAGCGAGGTTTTGAAAGATCAGAGATTGCTCAACTTGTGGGATGGATAGGTGTTTTTGCAGGATTAAGTGGCAATTTAATTGGAGGAATTTTAAGTGATTGGTGGCAAGAAAATACTAACCAAGGCAGGCCAATGTTTCTTTTCTGGCTAGCTCTTGTAACACTGCCAATTGGTATTTTTTATAGATTTGTAGAACCTGGAACAACTATATTCTGGATAGGTATAGTAATAGGTTATTTTCAACTTGGATGTTTTTTTGGACCAACTTTTTCAACAGTCCAAGAACTTGTACCTGATAATATAAAGGCCACAGTGGTCTCCTTCTACATACTCACACTCAATCTTATTGGACTAACAATAGGATCGCTAGGAGGAGGATTTTGCGCTGACCTATTGAGGTCTTCAGGTTACTCTGAGCCTTATACTCTTATGTTGGTAATTTTTTCTATAATTAGCATAATATCTATCCCTTGTTATTATCTTGCTGGAAAGAAATATAAGGCTGATAAGCTTGTGCTAGAAGAAACATTTAAATAAGGAAAAAAGAATGGATAACAATGACCTTTACTTAGAACAAATTTTAGTTGGACCTATGGAAAACTTTGTTTATTTAATTGGATCAAAAAGTACCAGAGAAGTTGCACTTATAGATCCAGCATGGGATATCGATGCTCTTCTAGATCACATAAAAAAAAGAGATTTAAAACTTGCATCAGTATTAGTCACTCACTATCACCCTGATCATTGTGGTGGTGGCATGGGAGGACATTCTATTGAGGGGATTGCTGAAATTCTAGAAAAGGAACCAGTAAAAATATTTGTTAATAAAAATGAAGCTGAAGGTTTAAAAAAAGTAACTGGTGTATCTGACATAGATCTTAATATCGTGGACTCTGGTGATCATTTAGCAATTGGGGAGAATGATATTGAGTTCTTACATACACCAGGGCATACACCTGGATCTCAGTGTTTCAAGGTTAACAATAACTTAGTTTCTGGAGATACTTTATTTGTTCAAGGTTGTGGACGAGTTGACCTACCAGGTTCTAATTCTGAAGATATGTTCCATAGCTTGAGAAAACTTTCATCTCTTCCTGATGAGACTATACTCTATCCAGGACATCACTATAGTCCTCAAGAATCTGAAACTATGGGTAAAGTGAAAGAGATAAACAGCTATCTTCGTATTGAAGAGTTAGAGCTTTGGAAACAAATAATGTAATTAATTCTCCACTCTACTCTCTTTGTAATTGTTATAAAGACCTGCAAAATTTATTACCAACCATATTGGAGTCACAGCAAGAATCCACCACAATTTTGTGACTATAAGTAGATATATGCCTGGAATGTTTACTAGAACAAAGACTAGAAAGCCATACATCCTTGTCTTAGCACTAATACTAGTAAGTAATAAAGTACCAATAAGAGATAGGCCTTGGTCTGCAAATTGAGCAAAGTTAAATAAATTGAATTCGAACATAGGGATGCTTTGATTTAGTTGGAGCGGGTAGCCGGAATCGAACCGGCATCATCAGCTTGGAAGGCTGAGGTAATAAGCCATTATACGATACCCGCAAAAAGGCATGCATTATACATAAAAACTTAAAAATTAGATTTAGTAACTAGTCTTTATATCTAAGGATCGAATTCACTGGAATATCACTTTTAAGCTCATTAAAAAAACTTATAATTATTTTATGAATAGGAAGTACACAAGGAGAGATTTTTTAAAGTTTTCTAGTTTAGGAGTTGGGGCTTTGATCGCATTTCATGCAACAGGTAGAACGCGGTTTATTTCAAATACAAATAAAAGCTCAGGATCTGGATGGAATGGGTCCTTGATCACTGATACAAATTCTCTTTTTGATTTGCCTGAATGCCTTAGTTACAAAGAGATTATGAATTCAGGAGATTTGTTGTCCGATGGTTTAGTTTATGGAGGAGATCCTGATGGTATGGAATTCTTTGAGCTACCTGGAAACAAATTAGCCCTAGTTGTTAATCATGAAACATCTCATCTAGATAAATCGTTAAATAAATCGACAGCCTACAGAACAATGAATGATTTACCCTACTCTGGTGGAACAAGTACTATTGTTTTAAATCAAGAAAAATTATCTGTAGAAGAGTCCTTTAGAAGCCTCACTGGAACAGTAAAAAATTGTGCAGGTGGTAAAACCCCCTGGAATACCTGGATTTCATGTGAGGAAACTTATCAAGATGATCACGGATATGCGTTTGAAATTGACCCTCAAAAAAAATTAGATGGATACAAGCGCCTCTCCAATATGGGTCGCTTTAAAAGAGAAGCAGTCGCAGTAGATCCAATAGATAACCTTGGAAGCGTTTATCAAACAGAGGATAGTCCAGATGGTTTATTTTATAAATTTGTGCCAGAAAATAAAAATGATTTAGCTGGCAGAGGGAAACTATATGCACTCAAAGCAGACAATCTAATAAATGCAGACAACCTTAAAGGTTCCATCAATATAGGTGATTCTTTGAAAGTTTCTTGGATCGAAATTAATGACCCCCAAGCGATTTCATCTAAAACAAAACATCAAGGAATTAAGAAAGGAGCCACAACTTTTAATGGCTCCGAGGGCATAATCATTCAAAAAAATAATTATCAAGAAAGTGAAGTTTTCTTTACATGTAAATCAGGGGGTTATAAGGGCTTAGGCCAAATATGGAAGTACAACGTTTCAAAAAACAGTTTAACCTTATTTTATGAATCTTCAGATAAAGAAGAATTCTGGATGGGCGATAATATAACAATCTCTCCATGGGGAGACTTAATAGTATGTGAAGACAACGACAGCAACGCCTGTAAATTAATTGGTTTCACACCAAATGGAAAATTGTATACTCTTGGAAAAGTTTCGTCTCAGAACTCTACGGAGATTGCAGGTGTCTGCTTCTCTCCTGATGGAACGAAAATGGGTCTAAATCTGCAACATGCTGGAAAGACTTTAATAGTATCTGGAGACTGGGAAAAAATAAAAAAATATAGCCTGGAAGTCTGAAATAATAAGCCATAATATTAAACAGCAAATTTAGACGGACTATATATAAAACCTAAATAGTTTGGTTTAATTCTATTTCAATATTAAAAAGTTAAATTAGCCTCAAGCTTAAAATTTCTAATATATCTGACTTATAATCATAATCTTGTAATTAAAGGGGAGAAAAAATGACAACTTCAAAACAAATCAAATCTAATATTTCAAAAGAAGGGAAACTCACTATATCTATTGATGAAGTTGAAATTCCAGAACCAAAAGAAGGTGAAGTAATAATTAAAGTTCAAGCAACTCCTATCAATCCTTCAGATTTGGGTTTGTTGGTTGGGCCTGCTGATATATCTTCACTTAAAGTTATTGAAAATGGTGCCTTGGTAGAAATGCAAGTGCCTGAAGGACTTATTAGATCAGTAGCAGCGAGGTTTGATCAAAATCTTCCTGTAGGTAATGAAGGTGCAGGAATTGTTGAAGCTGCCGGTAAAGGAGCTGAACATTTAATAGGTAAGGTTGTTGGTGTTGCAGGAGGGGCAATGTACTCCGAATATAGATGCTTACCAGCAATGAGTTGTCTTGAAATGAATGAAGGGACTACTCCTGAACAAGCAGCATCTTGTTTCGTAAATCCTTTAACTGCTCTAGGTATGGTTGAAACAATGAGATTGGAGAATCACACAGGACTCGTTCATACAGCAGCTGCATCTAATCTTGGACAGATGCTTGTTAAGATTTGCGGTCAAGAAGATATCCCCCTAGTAAACATAGTAAGAAAAGAAGAGCATGTTGATTTATTAAAATCTTTAGGAGCGAAGTATGTTTGTAATTCAAGTTTAGATACCTTTATGGAAGATCTGGTCAATGCTCTTGTCGAGACTGGATCTACTTTAGGGTTTGATGCTACAGGTGGTGGAAAGCTTGCAAGTCAAATATTAACTGCAATGGAAATTGCCGCTAACAAAACTGCAACTGAATACAGCAGGTATGGTTCTGATCAGTATAAGCAAGTCTACATATATGGAGGTCTGGACAGAAATCCTACTACATTAACAAGATCTTTTGGTTTTTCTTGGGGTCTGGGTGGTTGGTTATTAACTCCATTTATTGGAAGAATAGGTCAAGAAAGATTTGGTGAACTCAGACAAAGAGTTGCCAATGAAATTGATACAACATTTGAAAGCTCATACTCTAAGGTTATTTCCTTAAGCGACGCTTTAGAAGAACAAAATATTCTTTCATATACAAAGCAAGCAACAGGTGAAAAATATCTAATTAAGCCTGACTCTTAAATTATGCAAAAAGACCTAACCCAAGAGTGGTTAAACTGGATATTTGAAAATGTTCAAAGAGGTTGTGATAAAAATGAATTGTTAGACACTCTTCTAAAGGAAGGGCTTAATCCATCTCAAGCCAAAATTGCTCTAGGATTAGATCTATCTGGGAATGATTTAGCTGAAGTCAAAAAATTTAAAGAAGAAAAAAATGAATATTCTCCAAATAGTTTAGTATCTGCTAAGCATATCCCTGATGTGCCTGCAGAAATCTATGAAATAGAAAACTTCTTATCTAAAGATGAATGTGAATATCTGATTCAAGAAATTAAAAGTGAATTAAGGCCCTCTACTATAGCTTCTACTGGAGAGTTTGATTCTACCTATAGAACTAGCAGTACTTGTGATCTAGGAAATAAAAATACTCCATTTCTTCAAGAGATTGATAGAAGAATATGCAACTTTATTGGAATTGAATCTTCTTATGGAGAAACACTCCAAGGGCAACATTATTTAGAAAATGAAGAGTTTAAAGCCCATACAGATTACTTTGAAGGCACTCAATTAATAGAACATGATGGTGGAAGAGGACAAAGAACTTATACATTCATGATTTACTTGAATGAAGTAAAAGAAGGTGGCACAACAGAATTTCCTAACTTAAATAAAATATTTTCACCATCGGAGGGTAAAGCCCTTATATGGAATAATCTAAATGAAGATGGAACACCTAATGAGAGTACTATGCATCAGGCCCATCCTGTGATTAGAGGAAACAAAACTATAATTACAAAATGGTTCAGACAAGCAAGTTTAGGAATTGCGAAGAAGGAAGAATTAAATAAGCACATAAAAGCATTCACAAAAAAAGGTTTTAAAAAAAGTAACCTCGACAATGAATTATTTAAAAAATTAAATTGTTTTTATGAAGAAAAAAAAGACAAGTTCATAGATGAGTTTGTTGCTGGTGGTTTTATTCAATCTGACGTAACTGAAGTGCCAAGTTCTTTACTAGATTTGAATGATGATCTGAGACAAGACATTCATAGTTCTCTAAAAAAACCTTTAGAAGAATGGAGTCAAAGCAACCTAGAACCTACTTTTGTTTATGGCATAAGAGACTATAAAGAAGGGGCTGTATTAGTACCTCACAGAGATAGAGAAAATACTCATATTATTAGTGCAATTATCAATATCGCAAAAGATGTAGATGAAGATTGGCCTTTAGTGATAGAAGATCATTTTTATAGAAAACATGAAATTTTCTTAGAACCAGGAGAAGTTATTTTTTATGAGAGCGCAAGACTACTTCATGGAAGGCCCTACCCTCTTAATGGAAAGAGTTTCGCCAACATATTCTGTCACTACAGACCTATTGATTAGGACCCCGAATTGTTCGTAATATAGTCAGAAACAAGAAATATAAGTTAGTTAAGACCCAGATATTAAATGCCGTGTTAGTTATGTAACTATCTAAATAATCAAAGTAGAGGATTATTATTGTGGTGATAATCCATATCATCAATAAACACAATGTGGTCTTCCTCAAATGTTGAACTCTAAAGGGGTGCGAATACTTTATAGGTATAAACGTGAGAACTGATAAAACACATATCACAATAAAATTAAGTTGAGGATTGGTGTTCAAAATATAAAAATAGAGGATGACTACATTCCATAATGCTGGAAATCCTGAAAAGTAAAAATCCGATGTTTTCATGTTGTTGTTTGCAAACGTATAGCAGGATACAACTAATATTATCAGTGCAGATAATAACTCTGTTCCAGATGGAACAAGATCTAGCCAGTAAATGACAAAGGCTGGAACAAATACATAATTTAGATAATCAATAATGTTGTCTAAATTTTCTCCACTAATATGGGGGGTATATTTCTTTACATCTACCTTCCTAGCCAAGGAGCCATCTATACCATCAATAAATAAAGCTAGCGCTAAGAAAAAGAACGCTAATGGTAAGTCTTTCTGTATTGAGGCAAGAAGAGCTAGAAAGCCAAATAAAACACCGCT
This sequence comes from uncultured SAR86 cluster bacterium, assembly GCA_902559365.1. Lineage (GTDB taxonomy): Bacteria > Pseudomonadota > Gammaproteobacteria > Magnimaribacterales > Magnimaribacteraceae > Magnimaribacter. The sequence continues at coordinate 24,859 of CACEHP010000006.1, read as the reverse complement.
AACTGTAAAAAGATGTATTAAATAGGATAAAAAAACTTTCAAATTTATTTTGTTTTCAACTGATCAAGCATTTTTCCCATCATCTCATGTATTCTATTTACTGCCTGAAGTGGTCTTATTAAAACTTTAAATTCAGTAATCTTATCCTCATCATCCCATGAAATTAAATCTATGCCATTTACATAGATCCCATTCATTTCAGTTTCAAATTCTAAACAGGCTGTATTTCCATTAACGACTTCTTTAACGTATTTGAACTTACTTTCTTTTTTTTCAGAATCTGGAGTTTTCTTGTCATTGCTGAACACACCAGATGCTGCTGCAAGATAAAGTTTTGTAATATCTTTACCTTTTTGGGGAGTGAACACTACAGGTGAATAAAAAACTACGTCGTCATGTAAGAGATTGTCTAATTTTTCTTTAGCGTTTGAACCGCCGCTTTTCATTATGTCATGCCATTTTTCTATTGCACTCATGATTAGTCCTTTTTTTGATAAACAATATGGCGGGGCTGGCAGGATTCGAACCTGCTACCTTCTAGTTCGTAGCCAGACACTCTATCCAAATGAGCTACAGCCCCTTATCGGAGATTATAACTCTTAATTAGATAACTTTTTCTGCTATCTACTTATCATCAACTATACGTTGATAAACTTCTTCTCTGTGAATTTTAACTTCTTGAGGGGCCGTGATTCCAATTCTTACCTGACCTCCTCTTATATCAAGAACAGTTATCTTGATGTCATCGCCAATATACATTGACTCTTCAGCCTTCCTGCTTAATACCAACATAAACCCTCCCCAGTAATTTACGTATATTTTTTTACCTTAACAGTAAAAAAAGGTGAGAAAAAGTGTTTTTGAGGGTTTTTTTAATAAAGATTTACCGAACTTAAACTAGGATTCTTTAAGCACCTCAGCTAATTGATCTAATGAGGCGATCATGCTTTTTTCAATTGCATCAGAAAAAATTTCCGGATCAATCTCAGTGCTCCAGATGAATTTAGTTTTTCCTTCAAAATTTTCAAGTTTAATCTTTGCTAAATGATGATTAATAGGTGCTTGCGTTTTAATAGCAGAATAATGTAGTTCTTTAGTTTCACTGTCGCATTTGATTATACGCTCTACAAGATCACCCATTCCTTGCATCTCAAAAATTCTTGTATCCTCTTTCAAGGTTATACGTTCAACTCCTGGGACCCAATCACTTCTAGATAAGTTACTAATGATATTCCAGACTATAGCTATATCTGCAGAATATATTCTAGTTTGCTCTATTACCTTCATTTAATTTTTTTTACCCTTATTTTAGTTTTGGTGCCTTTAAATTTAATAAAGTGAGAACCAAATGACCCCTTTTCTATGAGCACATCAACCTCAGTTTTTAATAAACTTTTATTCCATATTGACTCATTAGTTCTCCAAACAGAACCATCATTAAGTTCTATAGAAAAATTGCTTCCCTTACGTTTTACGAATTTGATTTTTAAAAATTTTTGAATTACTTCTTCAGAGGCTTTAAGGCTTATTACTGTTGTCCTTTCTATTTTCTTTTCCTCAAGATCGGTTTCTTTGGTGGTTTCTGCTAATAATGAATTCTCATTATTGATAGTTTCCAATTCTTCTGTTTCGACTTCTTTGATTTCTATAACAGTGTCTGAATTTATCACCACCAAATCATTAGAGGAAGAAAAAAACTTATCGTAACAAGTCAACCTTTCTGTATCGTCTTTTATAGAACTACATTCACTCACATCTTGATTTGCAAAGATTGAGACTGTTACCAGGGTACAAGCAATTAATATGAGAATTTTTTTCATTATTAGCTATTTTTTGATGACTCAGGTACTTCTATATAATCAGGCACAAAGAAGTCAGGGGCTAATTGCTCAAATGGAACCTCTGCATACTGAGAAAAATCCTCTACTCCATTTTCTGCTAAGAGATTGTCATCTATACAAAAGTTTCCTGTAAACTCTCTAGAGTTTTTTGTAAGGATCACATAGGCGGCGTCTCCCATTATTTCTGGCGATCTTGATATATTCATTATTGCATCACCTCCCAGGGCATTTTTTATTGCTGCAGTAGCTATTGCTGTCCTAGGCCAAAGAGCATTTACAGCCACACCATCATCCTTAAATTCCTCAGCCATCCCTAGAACACACATACTCATTCCAAATTTAGCCATTGTATAAGCTACATGAGGACCAAACCATTTAGGGTCCATATCAAGTGGAGGAGATAAATTTAGTATATGAGGGTTATCAGATTTTTGTAGATGAGGAAGGCAAACTTTACTTACCAAATAAGTTCCCCTCGTGTTTATTTGGTGCATCAGATCAAACCTTTTCATGTCAGTTAGCAAAGTACCAGTTAGTTGAATAGCTGAAGCATTATTTATACAGATATCTATTCCTCCAAATTTATCCACTCCAAGATTAACGGCTTTTCTTACATTTTCTTCATCTCTAATATCGCAGATGACAGGTAAAGCTTCGCCTCCTTCTTCAACAATTTCTTCAGCAGCTGAATAAATTGTTCCAGGAAGTTTAGGATGAGGTTCAGCAGTTTTTGCAGCCAAGATTATATTGGCTCCATCTCTTGCAGCTTTTTTGGCTATTGCCAGACCTATTCCCCTGCTTGCACCTGAAACAAATAAGGTTTTGTTTTTTAAATTACTCATATTTTTTCTCCTTTAACTTTGCAAAATACCTAATTTCTTTTCACAAAAAGAAATAATTTGACCGGCGATATCCATTTCTAAGGTCTTTTCAATTCCTTGAATTCCTGGCGAGCTATTAACTTCAAGTACTAAAGGACCTCTCTTACTTCTTAGTATATCAACTCCTGCTACCGACAAGCCAATAGCCTTAGCGGCCCTCACGGCAATGCCTCTTTCTTTAGCAGTAATTGAAGTGCTTTGAGCTACTCCACCTTGATGTAAATTAGATCGAAAATCATTTTCTTTATTAGATCTTAAAATAGATCCTACTACCTTTCCATCTATCACAAGACATCTCAAATCTTCGCCTTTGGATTCTTCTATATATTCCTGAACCAAAAAATTTGCTTGAAGACCCCTGAAAGCATTTATAACAGTTTCAGCAGCTTTTTTTGTTTCGGCTAATATTACACCTTTCCCCTGCGAAGATTCCAATAACTTGATAACTAGAGGCATAGTTCCAACAGTATTTATTACACCCATAGTGTCTTTTGGTGAAGAAGCAAAACCCGTAACTGGCATATTTATATTTGCTGAAGCAAGTAATTGATGGGCTAATAATTTATCTCTTGAGTTAGCTATTGCTTGAGGATTGTTTAGAGGCAATGCCCCTGTTAATTCAAATTGTCGAGTAACTGCTAATCCATATGATGTTATAGAAGCTCCAATTCTAGGAATGACTACGTCGTATTTGGGCAATGGACTTGAATCATAATAGATTTCTGGATTTCCTGTATCAACATCCAAATAACATCTAGTAGAGTTTATTGGCTCTACTTGATGACCTCTTTGTTGTCCGGCAATAACGATCCTTTTAGAGGTGTAATTATTTGGTTCCCTAGTAAGAAGTGCAATTCTCAAGGCCCTTCGAGATTTTAATATTCTCTTTTTTCGAGTTGAATATGGATTTTTTGCTTGTGGCTGTCCGTTCAAAAAGCTCTCGTTAGGATAAACAGTCATTTCAGGACCAATAGAGCTTCTGCCTAAAAGCATTCTATATTGCATCGTATGTCTATCAGTTAGAGAAATTTCAATAGGCCAGGTATTTCCTGATATCTCTATATCTGTCTTTATAAAGTATCTTTTTTCAGATTCTCCATTTGAACTAGTAACCTTTCTTCTACCGGTCAAAGGTGCAGAACAAGAAATAGTAAAATTTGGTTTTTCAGGTAAAGGAGATATTTCAAATCTTACAAACTTTTTATTTTTAACTTTAAATACTTCTATATGCTTAGCATGAAGAACGGAAGTTTGAGCACCTGTATCTACCTTGGCTTTTATATAAGGAAGATTGATGGCAGGAAGATTAACCCACTCTTCCCATCCTAAATCTATATTCGCATTCATTTATTTTTTAAACTGGCGGAGAGAGAGGGATTCGAACCCTCGAAGGCTTTGACACCTTACACGCTTTCCAAGCGTGCGCATTCGACCACTCTGCCATCTCTCCTAATTTTAGAGACGGCATTATAGTATTTTTTTTGTTTATCTATTAAATAAAGTAGTCTCAGTATTAATAGTGAGGTGGCTTTTCGTCTTTATTTTCATGAAAATCATTTTTTTGATTTTCTTTCAAAAACTTTAATTCCTCTTTTAAGAGTAATATTTCTTGTTGTTGTTTTCTGACCTCATCACTTAATCGCTCTAAAGAATCCTCTTGAAATGAATATTTTGCCTCTAGTTCATTTAACCTTTTATCGCTCTTTTCGCTCATATTATTGCTATTGTCTTACTTCTCTAAATAGGTCAGTACTGTAATCAGGGGTAGTTCTAATAGGATTTATTTCTATACCCCCTCTTCTTAGGAAATTTGCTTTAATGGACAGTTCTTCGAGCCTACATCTTTTCAAGATGTCAGTAAAAATTCTTTCTACGCACTCTTCGTGAAAACCTTGATGATTTCTATAGGAAAGAAGATATCTTAGTAGTCCTGAATGATTGATAGCATTACCACTATAAGAGATATATATTGTTGCCCAGTCGGGTTGTGCTGTTACAGGACATAAACTTCTAAAGAGACTACATGATAAATTTTCTGAAATATTCTTTTCTTCACCAGGTTCTATAATTAGTGAATTTGGATGATGATCAATCTTTTCTATAGAAACTGAATCTATGGATACAGAGTTGTCAAAAATCTCACGAGGAATGTCATTTAACTCTACTTCTACATCTGTCTTTAAAGCAAAGTCTAAATCTTTTTTAATTAAAGCATGAACTGATTCAATAGAATCAAATTCTTTATTATTCAAAGAATATAAATATAGTTTTAAAGATTTAGATTCCACGAAGAATTTTGAATTACAGTCGTAAGAAATGTTGAGAATCTTATTTTGAGGAATACCTTTTTCATTCAACCAAGAGTTTTCGTAAGATGTCCAATAATCCCGACCATGATAAGAATCAGAAAACTCTTCTAAACCTGATTTTAATCTAGATTCCAGTCTACTCAGAGGACTAAGTATGGAAGGATCGTATTCTTTGGGTATGTTTATATCCTTTCCAAGATAATTATTATTCATTTCTCAAGATCTGATACCGCGTCCCTTATGTAAAAACCACAAACATGTTGTTGATAATAGAATTATGAATCCTATGATCATAAATAATGCGTAATTTATGGAGAATCCTAATGCCTCTAAGTCAGAAGAACCTAATATGGAGTATCTAAAAGCATTAATCATGTAAAGGATAGGGTTTGCTAAAGATACTGTTTGCCAAAAAGAAGGAAGTAGCTGTATTGAATAGAAAACACCACCAAGGTAGATTAAGGGCTGCATGATAAAAGTAGGAACTATTGATATATCGTCAAATGATTCAGCAAAGAGTGCATTTAGAAATCCACCTAAAGAGAATAAAATCGAAGTCGAAATAACTACAAATATACTTAATGTCCAGTTATTTACTGATAAATCATAAAACCACAATGAAACGAATGTGACTATTGCTCCAACCAATAGACCTCTTGCGACTCCTCCAAGAACCCAACCTAATAGAATTAAATAATGTGGTAATGGTGTTATTAGAAGTTCTTCAATACTTCTAGCAAACTTCTGACCGAAGAATGATGAAACAACATTTGAATAGGAATTACTGATGACAGACATCATTATTAAACCAGGAATCATAAACTGCATATAATCAAAACCGCCCATTTGACCTATCCTCTTGCCAATTAGTGTTCCGAAAATAACAAAATAGAGCATTATCATGATAGCTGGAGGAATAAGGGTTTGAGTCCAAATTCGCATAAATCTATGTATCTCTTTATAGAGAATAGTTAGCAAAGCTCTGTATTGTTCTATAGGAGTCATTCTTGTTCGTTAGTAAGTGTGGAATCTACAAGACCTAAGAACAACTCTTCTAAACGACCAGTCTCATTTCTCATGCTAGATATTTGTATTCCAGAATTAGATAAAATTTGAAATACTGAATTTAAACCTTGTCCTTTTCCAACAGTTACCTTTAATTTCTGAGGGTTTTCCAATAACATCTCGAAATCAAGAGATTTTGGCAAATCAGTTATAGGAGTACTCAAATCAAAAACGAATGTCTCTACTTCCAGCCGAGTAAGGAGCTCTTGCATGCTTGTGTCTTCAACTATTTCTCCTGAATCAATAATAGCTATATTTCTACACAATCTTTCAGCCTCCTCAAGATAATGAGTTGTTAGAATAATTGTCGTCCCTTGATCATTAATTTCTGTTAAGAAGTCCCATAAAGATCTTCTTAATTCAATATCCACTCCAGCTGTAGGTTCATCTAGAATCAACAAGTCAGGATTATTAACTAAAGCTTTAGCTACCATAACTCTTCTTTTCATCCCACCGGATAATTTTCTGGCTTGTTCATTTCTTTTATCCCAGATATCAAGTTTACGCATGTAATACTTCGCATTATCTCTAGCTTGTTTGAAGCTTAAACCATAGTACCCTGCTTGATTTCTTATTATGTCACCAACTTTTTCGAACTGATTGAAATTAACCTCTTGACCAACTACGCCAAGTTTCTTTTTTGCAAGAGAATGATTTTCGTCAATATCTATATCTAGAATCTTAACTTCGCCAGAAGTTTTTGTTACCAGGGAGCTAATGATTCCAATAGTAGTTGATTTACCTGCGCCATTAGGTCCGAGTAATGCAAAAAAGTCGCCCTTTTTTACGCTTAAATCAATACCCTTTAGCGCCTGCAGACCACCTGTATATTCTTTTTTTAGATTAGTAATTGAAAGAGCTTTCATAAGCTACTTACTTAGGTAAGCCATGCTCTCCTCTAAACCTCTTATGGTTAAAGGAAACATATTATCTTCTACGAGACTCCTAGTAAGTTCTACTGAGGCACTGTATTCCCAATGCTCTTCAGGGACTGGATTTAACCAGACAAGTTTGTCATAAATTCCAACCATTCTTTTCATCCATAGCGCACCAGCCTCTTCATTCCAATGTTCAATTGAGCCGCCAGGATTAGTAATCTCATAGGGAGCCATTGTCGCGTCTCCTACGAAGATAATCTTATAATCTGCAGAATATTTATGGATGATATCTTCTGTATAAACTCTTTCATTCTGTCTTCTTCTATTATCTTTCCACACAGTTTCATAGATGAAATTATGAAAATAAAAGTATTCCAGGTTTTTAAATTCGGTTTTTGCAGCTGAGAAAAGTTCTTCACAGACTTTAATGTGCGGATCCATAGAACCTCCGACATCAAATAACACTAAAACTTTAACTGCATTTCTCTTTTCAGGTCTAAATTTTACATCTAGAAGTCCAGCTTTCTTTGCTGTGGAGCTAATTGTATTGTCTAAATCAAATTCTTCATTTGCACTATCTCGTATAAGCTTTCTAAGTCTCCTCAAGGCAACCTTCATGTTTCTAGTTCCCAGCTCTACGTCATCATCGAGGTTCTTAAAATCTCTAGCTTCCCATACTTTTGCTGCTTTACCTTTTCCTCCTTCGCCACCAACCCTTATTCCTTCTGGGTTTTCACCTGAATTACCAAATGGAGATGTTCCACCGGTTCCTATCTGTTTGCTCCCGCCTTCATGTCTTTCTTCTTGCTCTTCAAGCTTCTTCTTAAATGCTTCAAGAAGTTTTTCAAGTCCGCCTAGAGTTTTGATTTCTTTGAGCTCTTCCTCTGTGAGATGTTTTTCAAACTCAGCCTTTAACCATTCATCTGGAATTAACATCTCTAAAATATCATCCAAACTTTCTATTCCCTTAAAGTAAATATCAAAAGCTCTATCGAATTTATCATAGTGTTTTTCATCCTTAACAAGAATGGCTCTACTCAAGAAATAGAACTGTTCCATGTCAGAAAAAGCTAATCGCTTGTCTACAGCTGCAATAAGGTCGAGTAATTCTCGTAATGAGCAAGGCACTCCTGTTGCTCTAAGGGTGTTAAAAAGAGATATGAACATTGATTAATTTGCGTTGCCTTCTCTCCTAGCCATAAAAGCTAGTCTTTCCAATAACTGAACATCCTGTTCATTCTTAACTAAGGCACCATAAAGAGGTGGAATGGCCTTTGATGGATCCCTATTTTTAAATATCTCATCAGGAATATCGTCAGCCATAAGGAGCTTTAGCCAGTCTATCAGTTCTGAAGTAGAAGGTTTCTTTTTCATTCCAGGAACTTTTCTTATATCGAAGAAAATTTCAAGGGCCTCTTTCACTAATTTCTTCTTAACCTTAGGGTGATGAACTTTAACTATTTGTTCCATGGTCTCTCTGTCAGGGAAATTTATATAGTGAAAAAAGCACCTTCTTAGGAAGGCATCAGGAAGTTCTTTCTCATTATTACTGGTAATAATTACCAAAGGTCTTTGAACAGCTTTAATAGTTTCTTTTGTTTCGTATACATAAAATTCCATACGATCTATTTCTTGTAAAAGATCATTTGGAAACTCAATATCAGCCTTATCTATTTCGTCAACCAGTAAAACAGCTCTTTCTTCTGAAGTAAAAGCCTCCCACATTTTTCCTTTTTGAATATAGTTTGAAATATCTTTTACTCTCTCATCACCCAATTGTGAATCTCTTAGTCTAGTGACAGCATCATACTCATAGAGTCCTTGTCTTGCTTTTGTTGTAGACTTGATGTGCCATTCAATTAAAGGCATATTCAAAGATTCAGCAACCTGCTCAGCTAACATGGTTTTTCCTGTACCCGGCTCTCCTTTAATCAAAAGCGGTTTTTCTAGTTCAATAGCAGCATTTACCGCCATGCTTAAGTCTTCAGTTGAGATATAAGAATCAGTCCCTTTAAATTTCATAATATTTCCTTTTTAAATGTAGCGTGACTTTATCATACACACTAAAAAAATCACTATAGATACTATTTAGGCATCCTAAGTTTTGCCATTTGTCTAGATTCAGCAACTAAATTTCCTTCAGAATCCCAGATTTCATCATCTTCACCCAAAAATCCATCAATAACAAAATCAGTTTTTCCTCTCATTAAAACAGGTCCAGGTGCAGGAATTCCTCTTAAATGAACTGTTAACTCTATTGAAGGTACCCATCCTCTTGAACCTATTCTGTTAAAGATAGGTGGTGTCATGCTATCAGAGAAAAAAATCAAACTAAAAAGATCTACTGGGTCGCCTTTTGGCCAAGAGTAAAAGGCATCGAGTTGGGCTTTTTCTCTTGGCTTTTGTTCATCCCACCACTTACTGCCTGGTGTAAAGAACCTATCTATTTGTTCCTCAAAAGTAGGTACTAATGATGTTGAAGAATCCAACTTAATGCAATCTTCAATTGGTGGGAATTCTAAAGGCTTTCTCTCATATAGTGTGTCGCCTTTTGATTTATCAAAATCTGTAAAGCTTGCAGTGAATCTAATTCTTTCTTCACCAGACTGAATAAATTTTACTGTAGCATTAGATATACTTCTTGCTTCACTAAGTTTTTCTATATGTAATTCGACCGGACCCGGTTCAGCAACGGATAAATAATGACCGGTAATTGTAAGAGGATCTTTATGAGATAGATAATCAGATAGAGCTCTTGCAGCAATAGACATGGAATAACCTCCATTTACTGCTCCTTCAATACTCCAAGAGTCAGTTAAATGTCCAGAATAAATGTTATCTTTTAATTGATTTACAGCAGTATCTTTCAGAAATTTTGCATAACCAATTTCTTCAGTCATAAAAAAATTTAAGTTTCAGATTTTAATTTATTTGCACTAATTAATAGAAGAATTGAAGCTACGATCTCAAAAGCTATAGCCGAGGTTAAAAAATCAGTGCCATGAAATAATCCAGCAGAAATTCTAAATACAGCTGCAGAACCAAGTAAAGATATTGTTGTATATAGCCATACGTGTTCGCTTCTATAAGCACCGATGATTGCCATTAAGCCTGCTGTAAAGAAGAATGAAGTAAAATCTCCTATCTGCGTATTTCCACCTTCACCTTCTAACAATGACATAGACAAACCTGCTGCAGCAGAAGATGGATCTATTAACCACGTAAAGGCCTGTAAAAGCATAAATGCCCCAATGATTCCAGATATAACTCTTGCCCACATAATTTTCTCCTTATTTAGTTACTACTCTAATTAATTTTCCATTTGGCCCATCTGTTGCCAAGATAATAGTTCCATCGGGTGAAGTTGCTACATCCCTTATTCTGCCCAAGTCTGAAAATAAAATTTCCTCTTCGGTTACTTTAGATCCATTTAATGTTAGACGTCTTACATCTCCCGGTACAAGTGCTGAAACCAAAAGACTACCTTTCCATTCTGGAAATAAATTACCATCATAGAAAGCCATTCCAGAAGGGGCAATTGAGGGGACCCAGTATTTTATAGGTTGCTCCATACCTTCTTTTTCGGTAAAAGGTGAAATAGTTGCTCCACTATAATCTTTCCCATATGTTATTGCAGGCCATCCATAGTTTTTTGATGGCTCAGCAATATTCAATTCGTCTCCACCCATAGGTCCATGTTCGTTTTCGTAAACAATGCCATTAACGACAGTTATGCCTTGAAGATTTCTATGTCCGTATGACCAAATTTCTGATTTAGCATTTTCTCTAGTTAGAAAGGGGTTGTCGTCAGGAATACTGCCATCTGTATTAATCCTGATAATTTTTCCGTAATGGTTATCAAGATATTGAGCCCTTTCCCTGTAATTGAATCCATCACCTGAAGTTACGAGTAGAGTTCCATCATCTAAAAAAGCCATTCTGGCTCCATAATGAGCAGCCGTCCTTCTAGAAGGAGAGGCTTTAAAGATAGTTTTAACTTCTTCTAAAGAATCGGCAGACAATTTTGCACTAATAACCTCAAGTGTATTTGTACTCTTACCTTTATCAGGCGAGGAAAAAGCTATATATATTTTTTTATTTAAATTGAAATTAGGATCTAAGATTATCCCTGATAGACCACCTTGACCTGCAAAAAGCACTTCAGGCACACCTTTAATTGGTTCTGGTTTTAATAAGCCATCTTCTACTAGTCTCAGTTGACCTGAGAGTTCTGTAAATAAAAGATCATTTTCATCTATTACAGCTATACCCCAAGGATGGCTTAGGTTATCGGCTATTGTTTTGTAGCTATAATTTTGTTCTTTAGAATATGTATATAAAGAAATAAAAGTTAGCAAAAATATGAATATTTTCCTGTTCATGTTGTCACCTGTTTTTCAAGTTTTTTTCCAAAATAATAACCGCTAAGAAGACCAAAGAAAGTTAAAATACTTTTGCCCAGAATACTCCTTCCGCCAGCTAAAATATCTAGATTGTAAAATGCAAGAGGCATGAGAAGTACAATTGCCAATACAGCAGCAGCCCCGGCACATGCATAAGCATAAGATTTAGAAACTTTTACCCAAATTAAAATTATCTTAGTAACTAAATAGGCTATTAAAAAACCGATCGCAATTAAAGCTATTAAGGGTATGGCCCCAGATAAATTCATTGCATATAAGTTATTGAAATAAGTGTTTAGAAAGATGCCCAAAGAAACTGGCATATCCACTGAAATGAGCCAAAATATATTACTCATGGTCTCTTGTAATATGACTAGGCAAGTAGCTAAAACAATACTTATAAATAAATTAAAAGAATTTATTAACATTTTCTATTCCTCCGCAGCTTGCATTAAGCTAGCTAACATCTCTCGATTTTGTTTCTCTCTCGCTTCCATTCTATCAATTGTATCATTATCAATTTCAATAGCACTGAGGACCTCCCTATTATCAAATCCGAGTATAGGAGCCAGAGATCTTGGAAAAATTTCCTGACCTTTTAAGTTTGCAGGTGGCTTAGACATTCTCATGATTCCTAAATCAGGGTGCTTTATTTCCACTATAGAATTCTGGTCAATTACTTGTGGGTCTAGATGGACTTCATTCAGCTCATTACATATTGAAGCTGAAATTCCCTCGTTGTCCATCATTTGTTCTAATTCCTTACTAGATATTTTACTTGTTACTTTATTAATTTCTTTGGTGAGCTCTTCCTTATTAATAATTCTGGAAACAAGATTATTATATTTCTCGTCTTGGTATAGGTTTAGATCAAAAACACTACAAAATTTTGTAAACACTTCATCATTTGCAATAATTATCAAAACAACCCCACCATCTTTTGTCTCGTATACTTCAAATAAGTCTGCAAGTTCTCCTAAATTAATTCCTCCTTCTTCAAAGGTATGATTCATCATTATGTCTGGCCAATTATAATAAAGAGCTGATTCGAGCATAGAAATTGGAAGGTATTGGCCACCTTCACCGTTGGCTTTCTGATAAAGAGCGGCTGATATAGCTTGAGCACTGGTTAAGCCTGTTACTTTATCGTAAATAATTGTTCGAATAAGTTCAGGAAATTTTCCGCTCTGTGCATGCGGTATTCCTACAGTGCCTTGAATTAAAGGATCATATACTTTTTTTTCTTTGTATGGTCCTGACTGACCATAGCCTGATATTGAGCAATATATGAGATCAGGTTTTATTTTTGAGAGTGCTTCATAATCTATTCCTAGTTTTTTTACTATGCCAGGCCTATAGTTTTCTATAAGAACATCTGATGTTTTAACAAGCTCTTTAAGAACTGATATATCTTCTTCGTTTTTGAAATCAAGGCAGATACATTTTTTATTTCTATTCAGAGTAGAGAACATGGCTCCCATACCATCTTTTGTAGTACCCATAAATCTAGCAAGATCACCGATACCTGGTGGCTCTACTTTAATCACCTCAGCACCTTGATCTGCAAGCATCATTCCAGCAAATGGCCCTGACACTGTTGAAGTAAGCTCTAAAACTCTTACTCCTTTGAATGGTCCGCTCATAACTCCCCCCTAAGAAAATTAGTGTTTTATAATAGACATCATCATGCCACTTATTCAAGAACAATTTTTTGATATTGGAGCGAACCTTACTCATAAATCATTTGATCAAGATTTAGAAGAAGTTCTGCGAGCTGCTTCTGAATCCGGAGTTAAACGAATGTCAGTAACCGGAAGTTGCTTGGAAGACAGCATTTCTGCATATGAGATTGCTCTAAATAATCCAGGTACATGTATTTCTAGCGCTGGAATTCATCCTCATAATGCTAAAGAATATTCACCAGGTCTTTTTTCTGAAATTAAATCTCTTCTTGAAAATGAAGAAGTAAAATCTATTGGTGAAACAGGCTTAGACTTTTACAGAAACTTTTCTTCACCGGAAGAACAGCAATTAAGCTTTGAAGCACATTTAGAACTTTCAATTGAAACGAAAATTCCATTATTTCTTCATGAAAGAGATGCTCATGAAAAATTTGTAGAAATCACTTCTTTGTATATCGATGAAATGCCAAAGAGTGTTGTGCATTGTTTTACAGGAAATAAAGAATCCTTAATCAAGTACATAGATATGGGTTTTTATATTGGAATTACAGGATGGATATGTGATGAAAGGAGAGGTAAACACTTAGAGGAGCTGATTCCGTTGATTCCGTTGGAAAAGTTGATGATAGAAACTGATGCTCCTTACTTGCTTCCGCGCGATATGGGCGTTGATAACTCGACTAGAAATGAACCAAAGTTCCTTGGACATATTGCAAGGAAAATTGCAGGATTAAGAAAAGAAAGTGAAGAGTTAGTCTTTTCTGCTATCTACATGAATTCACTTGATTTTTTTAATTTATAAATCTAGAAATTCTTGAATCTTTTGAGAATCAAAAGGCCAAAGTAATTCTTGATTGTTATAAATCAAGACTGGAATCTTATCCCAATATTTATCGTGATAAGTTCTTTTGGAATAGATATCCAACTCTTCTAAAATAAAATATTTAGTTTCAATTTCAGAAAGAAGAGTTCGAGCTTGTTCACATAGATGACAATCCTTTCCAGTGAGAAGAATTAGTTCTTTCAAACCACTGAACCAGAAGCTAAAAGATCATCAACTTCATCTTGATTCATACCAAGTGTTTCCAATATCTCCTTAGAGTGTTCACCTGCAATGGCTGGGGGTAATTGAATTTCATTCTCAGTTCTATCGAATCTCGGAGCAGGTGCTGGTTGAGTTACACCTTCGAGTTCAATAAACGTTTGTCTTGCCACATTATGTGGATGGTTAGGTGCTTCGCTCATATCTAAAACTGGTGCGAAACAAACATCTGTTCCCTCCATCAAAGAACACCAGTCATCTCTTGTTTTTGTAAGAAATACATCTCGTATAAGCTTTTTCTTATCTGCCCATGTGTCTCTTTTCATTTGATCTCCAAAATCTTCTTCAGATAATTCCGCTATTTCACATAACAATGAATAAAATTGAGGTTCTATAGAACCTATAGAAATATACTTACCGTCAATGCATTCATATGTATCATAAAAGTGGGCGGCGCCATCCAAAAGATTGGTCTGACGTTCTAAATTCCAAAATCCTGATTGATGCATGGAATACATCATTGTCATAAGTAATGACGATCCATCTGTCATTGCAGCATCTATAACCTGTCCTTTTCCTGAATTCTTTGTCTCTAAGAGGGCAGAAACAATACCCAATGCAAGAAGCATTCCCCCTCCTCCAAAATCTCCAATTAAATTAAGAGGAGGAACAGGAGGAGAGTCATTTCTACCTATCGCTGCTAGAGCCCCTGATAAAGAGATATAGTTAATGTCGTGACCAGCTGCATTAGCTAGGGGTCCAGTTTGACCCCAACCAGTCATTCTTCCGTAAACAATCCTGTCATTTCTGTCCTGACAGATTTCTGGTCCTAATCCAAGTCTTTCCATAACACCCGGTCTAAAACCCTCAAAAATAGCATCAGAACTCTCAACTAATTTCAAAACAACCTCAACACCCTGAGGAGATTTGAGATCTACTGCAATAGATTTCTTACCTCTATTAGCTGGCTCTTCACGTGAACCAGTGCCTGCAGCAGATGCTCTATCAACTCTTATAACTTCAGCACCTAGATCAGCTAAAATCATTCCACAAAATGGACCTGGACCTATTCCAGCCATTTCAACAATCTTTAATCCTTTTAGAGGTCCCATATTAGTCTCCTATAATTTTTTCTTTCCCCAATGGCTT
This sequence comes from uncultured SAR86 cluster bacterium, assembly GCA_902559365.1. Lineage (GTDB taxonomy): Bacteria > Pseudomonadota > Gammaproteobacteria > Magnimaribacterales > Magnimaribacteraceae > Magnimaribacter. The sequence goes on along the minus strand of CACEHP010000006.1, from coordinate 9,609 downwards.
AAAATAAAGAATCAATTGGGGTAATAGTGTTAGTGCACCTAATAATGCCATAACCATGGCGAGTGATACAAAAAATCCAAAATAAACACTAGGATTGAAATTAGATGTAGCAAACACTAAGAAACCTAGAATAATTGTTAATGAAGTATAGAACATAGCTCTACCTATTGTTCTATGACTGTTATGCATTGAATTCTTGTAATTTCCTGAATTAGCAAATTCTTTCTTAAATCTATGAATATAGTGAATGGTATTATCAACAGCCATACCTACACTTATTGCGGCTACAGTGATGGTCATAATATCAAGCGGGATGCCGAATAAACCCATTGTCCCCAGAACAACACTCGCTGCTAATAAGTTTGGAATAATACCAATAATGGACAGATAAAAAGATCTGAAGAGTATTAGGAACATTAAGAAAATAATTGTGAAAACAATGACTATGGTTCCTATCTGGGAATCAAATAAACTTTGGAGCATGTTGTTGTATAAAACTGCTAAACCAGTAAGCCTAAACTGATCTTTAGCTAGACCATATTCATTTTCAAGATTAGTTGAAATTTCTTCCAAGAGTTCATTACGGTTTAACCCTTCAGCAGATTCTATGACTCTAGCAGATATTCTCACTTGATTTTCATCTTGGCTGATATAAGAACTAAGTAAATTTTCTTTTATATCTTCAGGTAACATATTTTTGACTAAAGCCAAATCAAGTTCAGATAATGGCTCACCGTCCTTCAATTCTCTAGCTACCTTAATTCCACTAGCTACAGATAAGACCTTTCCTATCTCAGGTAAAGAATCAATATAATCATGAATTGCTTCTAATCTATCTAATGAAATGGTATTCCACCAATATCCATTTTGTAACTCATCATCCTCAAAACCAAAATCATCATCAAAATTATCTTCTTCCTGAATATTCCAATCACTAGGAGCATTAATTACTATATCTAGAGGAGCTGTCCCTCCTAACCTTGTATCTAGCAAGTCCATACCTTTGTAAATTTCTGTCGATGGTTTGAAATAGTCAATAAATCTATTTTCAACAGTCAATTGATTAATTCCATATAAAGAGATGGAAAAAAGCACGATTGCTATTAAAGTAATGTAATTGCCTAACTTTTCCGTAAGGGATGAAAAAATAACAGTTACTCCTTTGCTAAAATCTCTCGATTCTTGACCTTTCTTGGAAGTGAATAAGAGCATGAAAATAGGGAAAAGAATGAACGAAAATAAAAAAGCAAAAAATATTCCTGCAACCATCATTTTGCCAAAATCTATCACTGGTTTAATTTCACTCACCCCTAAAGAGGCAAAGGCAATAATAGTGGTTAAAGCGGTGTAGAAACAAGGCTTAAGCATCTGTGTTATTGTCATTGAGACTAATTCTTGTCTTGTTGCAGAGGCATTGATTTCATACAACTCCTGATATCTAACAATTAAATGGATAGTCAAGGAAATAGAAATTATCAAAAGCAAAGATATAAAGTTTGACGAAACAACTGTCACCCTCCAGTCCATCCAACCTAAAAAGCCTATAACAAATACTGCTATCAGGGCGCTTGATACTAAAGGCATTGTTACCCAACGTAACTTCTTGAATATAATACTTAAGGTCACTACGAACATAACCAAAACACCTAATGCGAAATACTGTAAATCGCTTTTGATAAAGCTGATCATATCTGAAGCTATCATTGCTGTGCCTCCAAGATAAATATCTCCACTATCTCTAAACTCATTCATGGCTTGTCTGGTGTCTTCGATTAAGGTATCTCTCTTAATCGAAGCTTGAGCATTCAATAACTTGATTTCTTCATTTACAGCCTCTAAAGCTAAGTCATGCACATCAGGAGAGTATTGATCAGAATTGATTAAATCTAGAATCTCGTAGCGTTTATTGATGGCTGCATCGTATTCAAGATTATTGGCAAGTATTAATTGCATCGCCGTGTAATTTGTCTCTTTATCAGTAAGTAATTCTGTATAGAGAGGGCTATTTTTAAATTCCTTTCGTGCAAGATCTTTATCTGCTCCATCATCCTCTATGGTTCGCAAATTATCTACTAATTCGCTCATGCTCATTTTGGGACTAAAAAGTAAAGGAGCATCTAGATAACTTAATACTGATTCAACTCCATCAATATTTTCGAACACAGTAACCATTTCACGAACCTGAGCTACAGTTTTTTCAGAGAATAAGTCTTCTTGGGGATCAAAAATAACTATCAAGAAATCTGAAGAGGAGTAATCAGAGTTTACCTCTCTGTAATATTTTAAGTCGTCATCACTTTCCAAAACTAAAGAATCTGAGGAAGCATCCAGCTTGAAATTATCCAAGTTGAATAAGGAGAAAATTAAAGCAACAACAAAAATAAATAATAAAGATTTTGGGTTTGTTGTAATGAATTTAGATAAAGATTTAGACATTGTTATGACTTTATTTTTGCTTTGCATTAGCACCCATATGCACATGACCTCTTTTTTCTGCAAGCTCTATTTGCAACTGTCTTTGTGCATACCTCTCTTTATCTTTTGTTGAAGAAGATTCGAAACAATGATGGCAAGATACTCCCTTTTCATAATATTCGGATTTAAGGTCCATTTCCGAAAGAGGTCTTCTACAACCGAAACATTGATAATATTCACCAGGCTCTAGATTGCTATTCACCGTTACTCTTTCATCAAATACAAAACATTCTCCTTTCCAAAGATTCTTATCTTTTGAATCTTTTAGATATCTTAGTATTCCTCCGTCGAGTTGATTAACGTCTTTAAATCCCTTTTCAATCATAAAAGAAGAGGCTATTTCACATCTAATGCCACCTGTGCAGAACATAGCTATTTTCTTTTTTTTATCTTTAGAGAGTTTACTTTCTACAAAATCAGGGAATTCGGTTAGGTTCTTCATGTTTGGAATTAAGGAATTTTTAAATGTGCCAATCTCAGTCTCATAATCATTCCTTACATCAATAACGATGGTATCAGGATCTGAGATTATTGAATTCCATTCAGAATAATTTAAATGCTTGCCGCTTGTTTCTGTCGGATCAAAATTCCCATCTAATGGTAATAGCTTTTCTCTACATTTTATTTTTAATCTCTTAAAAGGCTCTGCCTGAGTTATAGACCATGTCAAATCTTGAAGTTTAAAATTAAATTTAGTATCAAGCATACTAATCAACTCTTCTAAATCGATTTTATGACCTGACAAGGTAGTGTTGATGCCTTGTGAAGTAGAAAAGAATGTGCCAACAATATTCCTTTTCGTACAAAACCTTTCTACAGACCTCCCTACTTTTAAGTAATCCTCTATTTTTTCAATAGAGTAAAAGGTAACAACATGTTTAGCTGTCATTTTGAATGGCTAAGTATCGTTTTTACTTCCACCAAGACAATCCGGTGAAGGCTCAGCCTTTTTATTTTTCTCTAACCACTCATCATCTGTGAAGGTGTGCAGGGATAAGGCATGGATTGGACCAGCGATTTCATCTTGAATTTCTGCATAAATCAGTTGATGTCTTTTAACTAAATTGAGCCCTTCGAATAGATTAGAAATTGCGACTATCCTTACATGAGATTCTCTTCCTGGCTCTACATTATGAAGGTAGCTCTCATCTATGACTTCAAGATGACTTGTTTCCAAAGCTTTTTTTAGTTTTGTTTCAATTGATGTAATTGCACTCATGTATGAATTTTAATTGCTTTCGAGGTTTAAGAGAAATCTTTTGATATCAAGGCCTCCAGTAAATCCACCCAAACCTGATTGAGCCTTCACTCTATGACATGGAATTATTAGAGGGAGAGGATTTTTTCCACATGCAGTTCCAACTGCTCTAAATGCTTTGGGACTGCCAACTTTACCGGCCAAATCTGAATACGTAATACTTTTACCATAGGGAATCTTTTGCATCTCTTGATAAACCTTTAATCTAAAATTAGATGGTGAAATCTTAAAAGCAATATCAAATTTCTTCCTGCCTTCAAAGAAATATTCATCTAACTGAGTAATTACGTATTTAAAACTTTCGGAGTCCTTCTTGGCTTCTATCCCTTCAAGCATAGGGTTGGTCAGTGAGATCGAAATAAGGTTTTGATCTTCTAGCAATAACCCTATATTGCCTACAGGAGAACTATAAGTATGCTTTAAGAGCATTAATTGGACTTCCAAACCTTAGTATCAGGATTGGCAGCATTTTCTTCATGTTCATCTCTAGTTAAGGTATATCCAGCAACTAGTGAAAGTGCCGAACCAAAAGCAATGATACATATTGGTATATACCATAAGGCTAGATTAGCTAAAACTTCACTTGGTACTTGGCCATTGAGCTGCTCTCTTATAACGGAGCTTTCAGGAAAAGAAATTAGCGAAAGAATAATTCCTGCAAAAGTTAAACCAAATCCGCTCACTGCCTTATCAGCAAAACTCCTAGCTGAAAATAAGATTCCTTCTTCTCTTCTTCCGGTTTTTAACTGAATGTCCTCAACAAGATCCATTAACATTGACGCCAGTGTTGCAAAAACAATGATTGCAGCGGAAACATTGATGACAACATGAATACACAAGGTAGGTAGAAGATAAGGACTTCCATTTTCTGGAAATAAAGAGGTACCGTAGGTTAAATCAGAATACCTAAGTGCAAATGGAAGTGCTGCAAATATAATCTGAAAGGCCCATATCGACATTACAGTATTCTTTTTACCAAATCTGTCAGTAAAAAAAGGAGCTGCAAAAATTGCAATAATGGGAGCTAGATATAGGCATAATCCTCTGGTTAGCATTTCATCTAAACTTAGACCCCAGAAATAACTATCAAAGTAAACTGCAAATGCAGCCTCAATTCCACCAGCTAAAGCAGCAAGCAAGCCAGAGAAAAATAGAAACATATAGGAGCGATTTGAAAGTAATGTCTCTTTCACCTCAGTAAGAACTTTAGTAAAAGATGTATTTTTTCTTTCTGGTGGTTCAATTAAATCTGGGATATGTTTATGGGTTCCAGCAGCGGTTACTATAATTCCAATAAATATAAGTATTGCAGCAACTAATCCGTATTCAGACCATGCCTCTGGATTATATCTTCCATCAGAGAAAGTTTCTGTTACGTTAGAGGGACCAAACCAAAACCATACTAAATTATAGGTAGTTAAACCCCCAAACCAACCGAAGAAATATCTAAATGACATCAATGAAGTTCTTTCAACGTAGCTATCTGTTAACTCAGGACCAAGAGAAATTGAAGGCACCTCGTAAAATGTTATAAAAACTCTTATTACAATTGCACAAACAAGAAGATAAGAAAATAATTGCCAGTCAGTAAGTGATTCTGGAGGGGTCCATAAAAAGTAGTATGTGATAGCTACTGGTAATGCAGCTGCATACATGAAAGGATGCCTTCTACCCCATCTAGACCTGGTTCTATCTGAAAAATATCCTACAAGGGGATCTGTAATGGCATCAGCTATTAGCACAAGGTTTAAAGCTAAACCAGCCATCCATGCTGGTAATCCTAAAACGGAGCTGTAGACAAAAAGAACAAAGTAGCTAAATCCATTATTCTTAATTCCAAAAGAAATTGATCCAAATCCATAGAAGAATTTTGTTCTAAAATCAATTTTCTTATTTGGAGTATTTTCTTCCATGATATAAAGCTTAAATTTGTTGGTAATTTATATAGATAGGAGACGACCAAGCCCTTTCTTCTGAAAGCGTTAAGCAGTCATCTTCTTTATCTGTTCTTGAGTCACCATAACAGATATTCACTTTAATACACTCCCCTTTTTCATTATAGGTGCAACGCAAATTGCCTCCGTTTACAACTGGTGAAGGTTCTTGGATAGCTCTAACGTAATAAATAGTATCTCTAGAATTTTCAGTAAATTCGTTATCTTCAAATTCTATCTCACAACCTTGCTGACTCGGTTTGCATTCAAATGTTTTCCAGGTGTCTTTAATCAGATTTTCAACACTCTCACTATTAGAGATTTGAGGGGTTATTTTAACTACTTCTATTCTGGATATATTTTTTCTTACATCTGAAGGGTTGTAACACTCATTTTTACAAATTCTCTCAAGCTCTTCTTGTGAAATATTTGTTGATGAATAATCTGGACAGCCATCTTTTTGCTCAAAAGCGCCCACAGCTTTGACTCTGAATCTAGGGTTATCGGCAAGAGTTGTGGTCGTTCCCATTGGGAAGATAGAGTCATCTGAAACAAGATCAAACCACAGAAGTATTCGGTCTCCACTTGTTCCATAAGTCTCCTTTCGAGTTAAACCAGCCCATATTGACTCCCTATCTCTTCCAGAAGTATGAACTGCGGCAAGTCCACCTGTTGTAAAAAAGGAGGCTTCCCTCTCCGCTTCAAAGGAACCGAAACCTGCTCTTAATCCCAAAAGAGGTTGATCTCTTAAATCAACCGATCTATCAGTGACAGCATCAACTGGATAAAGAATATCAGCAATATATTCATGACTTGGTCCATTTGCTTCAGTAGTAACAAATCTATCTATTTCTTTATAACCAGTTCCAGGTCTTGCTCTATGGTTATCACTTGAAGCAATAAAACCAAAATTAAAACGTGAAATTTTGTTTTGATCAAAATTTGAAATAGCTAATCCATATTGGGCTGAACCAGCAGGTCTATAATTGAAAGAAGGCAAATAACAGTCTTTACATTGACCAGAGTCAAGCCAATCCTCTATTTGGACACCTGGAACAGTTAAATGACCAGCAACTCCCATAACTGCATAATTGTCTCTTGCTTCTTCGGCTCTCAAGGTGCACTCTGCATCAGAGAAGTCATTATTCAAGCACCTCTCCTCTATTATCTCTCCTGCACGCCAGCAACTAGGTAAATAATCTTCTGTTGGTTTAGGACAGACAAGATTACCATTTGCATCATTAGTGAGAGCTCGCCATGGTCTATACTCCTCTGAGTTACCGTGGCCTGACATTACTTCAAATAAGATCTGTAACTTATCGTCATTAAATTCAGAAGTTAATTGTTTATCAAGTGAGCTATTAGGAGGAGTATAAAAACCCCATGTATTACCATGCGGAATTACAATAGTTGGAATATTTAAATCTCTTAGCTTTGAAAAAAGCTCTTTAGGAGTATTGGCGAATTCATAACAGTCATCACCCAATTGGCTTGAAGGAATGCCTTCAGGGCATAACTTTGAAGTACCTAGCTCGTCAGCAAAAGCAATGAAATTGAAATATCTATGTCTGTTTTCAAAATCTAGCAATGCAACAGGTCTCATTTGCTTGGATTGTTCAGGTAAGGTATTTCTCATCCCATTAGTTGCGATTCCTCCCGCTCCAATAGCCCTAAGAGGAACCTTCCCTTCTTCCACATCACGGAACATAACGTTCTTGTGACCATAATGATTTTGAGCACTATCACCCACTTGAGTCCACTCATAACCTAAGAAAGTAACTAAATCAGGTTCTTCTGGATCTGTTGGATTATTACAATTCCTTACAGCCTCTTTGATTGACTTCCATTTTCTAGGCGTCAAAGCTTCTGCATGATCTGTTGAAACCCAAAAATCTAGATTGGCGCAGAATCTAGCGAAATCGCAAGCATCAGAAATTGGATGAGGACCTTCACCATTCAAGATAGGTAAGCTCCATAAGAAAGCATCGGTTGAGTAAGTGGTGTGCACATGGGTATCACCGAATAATATCTGCTTTTCTTTCCCGAATGGTTCTTGGGAAATAGATTTCTTTTTAACTAAGGATTTGGGAAGTTCGGAATTGACAGACGCTCCAGGGCGTTCTAGCTCACCATATAGATCTAAATAAATACCTGCAGTATAAATACCAAAAATAATAAATACTGTTCCTAAGAGAATGTATATATAGCGCATAAACTAATTTTTATCTTTTTTATTAGCTGTGTCGATAAATTCTTGCATGAAGTCTCTCTCTTTTCCTTGACCTAACATTCCGTTGAGAGAAAATTTGCTTGACTGAAATGATTGAGAGTTGCCCTCCTGAAATAACTTAATTTGAGGGTATTTAAAAAAACTTATCAACAAACCTCCTGCAATAAAACCTCCGATGTGGGCAAAATAAGCTACCCCCCCTTCTGATCCAAGAGAAGCACTAAAAAATTGACTTACGATCCATACGCTCAAGACAATAAATGCGGGTACTTTGATTACGGTTATGAAGATAAACAACCAAAATAAAACATTTACATTAGCTTTAGGGTGTAGAACTAAATAAGCACCTAAAATTCCTGCTATTGCTCCGCTTGCACCAATCATAGGCACAGGAGAACTCGGATTGATTGATGCTTGTAATAATGCTGCTAACAGACCGCATACTAAATAAAAAAACAAGAATTTCTTGTGTCCCATACTATCCTCGATGTTATCTCCGAAGATCCACAGGAAGACCATATTGCCTATCAAGTGCATCCACCCACCATGCATAAACATAGAAGTAAAAACAGTTAAAAAAGGACTTATAAAACTTGGCTGATCTCCTAATAAGGCGGCTGGTATAACTCCGAAGTTATATATTGCATTACTATTAAGGTCAGCAGGAAGAGTACTCTGCCAGAGAAAAATAAAACAACAAATTGAAATTATTGAATAACAGACATAGGGCTTGGAATTGCTTAGATTATCGTCCGATATTGGAAAGAAGAACATTACTCCTTCTCGACGTAACCTAAATCATTAACATTTTCTAAATGTCCTCTTCTATCAATATCAAACATTAATACCAATAAAGTAGAAAATATGGGTAAACAAAATCCTAGCACAACATGAACAAAGGCGAATCTATTTATTACCTCGCCATTTAACATTTCTTGAGTTGCATTTGGATCATCAAACCCTGCCCAAGATACTATTAATCCTGCAATCAAAACTCCTCCAGCACCAACAAGTTTGTGTATAAAGGCATTTACAGTGCCAAGAAGTCCCTCTTCTCTTCTTCCAGTATTCTTTTCAACATCTTCTACTATTTCCATTGCCATCGAACCAATGAAGATAAAACCTAAAGAACCCAAGGTTACAGCTAGACATCCATGGAATAAAAGAATCCACCATAAAGCGTCAGATCCATTCACAGGCATTAAGTTTATTCCAACGAAGGGCTCTAAGAGTCGCAAGACTATGGGTAAAGGTCCAATGAAAATCGTACATAGAAATATACCAACCGCTATATTTTTCTTACTTCTTCCATAAGCAATCATCGGTGCGAATAAAGCTATGCAAATGACCGATACTGCTTGCCACAAAGAAAAGACAGAGATTTCGTTAGGTTGCCACTGCCATAGATATGCTGAGTAATAAGTGACTGCTCCTGTATCAACGCCAACTAATAAAGAATATATGCAGCCCGATAGAAATAAAACTATCCAAGCTTTATTTGAAAGAGTTTCTTTTGCTTCCTTTAAAAAAGTAGGAATATGAAAACTTCTTTCTGGGGGAACATGTAAATTAGGTATATGTTTATGCGTTCCCATAGCCGTAACTGCAGTACTTATAAAGATCCCTAATCCACCCCAAAATGCTAATGATTGATAACCAGAGGTATTAAAGTAGCTATCTCCTAGAAAAAATTCCATATGAATAAAAGAAAT
>CACEHP010000005.1:0-75174 GCA_902559365.1 uncultured SAR86 cluster bacterium | reverse complement strand
CCTTCAAATCCTTGGTTATTTAATTCTTCATAAAGTTCTCTAGCCAGTCTTCCCATGGGGGTATTAGACTTAGACTGATTTGCTAATTCTTTCGCTAGGTTGAGGTCTTTAAGCATCAAGGAGTTTAAAAAGCCACCAGAATAGTTGTTACTGGCAGGAGCTTCTTTCATTACCCCTGGAAAAGGATTATATTTTTCTAGAGACCAGTTCCCCCCAGAGCTATTCTTCATGATCTCAGACAAAATGATAGGATCTAGTCCGTTATTTACTCCCATTGCTATAGTTTCAGCAGTCCCACACATATGGATTGCTAGAAGCATATTATTACAAAGCTTAGCTATCTGGCCTGAGCCCGCCTTACCAGCATAAAAGATTTTATCTCCCATAATTTTGAAAAGAGGAGCTGATTTTTCAAGATCGGCTTCTTCACCACCAACAATAAAAGTCAGAGTACCTAACTCAGCTCCTTTTACACCACCCGATACGGGAGCATCTAGCATAGAAATATTCATCTCTTTTGCTTTTTTTGAAACCTTTTTGGAAACCTCAGGATTTATAGTGGACGATTCAATAACAATCGTATTTTTACTAATTTTCTCTAGTAAGCCTTCTTTCAAGAATATGTTTTCAACAGCCTTATCATTCGGCAACATGGTAATTAGAGCATCTATATTTTCTATAACTTCTGAGGCAGAGCTTTTAGTTTTCATACCCAATTCATCTGCTCTTTGCATTGCATCCTTTGATAAATCAAAAGCATTTACTTCAATATCGGCTTTTAAGATGTTATTCGCCATCGGTAAGCCCATATTTCCTAAACCAATAAAACCAACTTTTTTCATTTTTAAAGATCCTCCAGGGGATTTTTCTCCCATGCTAAGTCCGTATGCTTATCTAACCATGACTGTTTAACATTTTTAATAGAATCATATTTCCAGTTCGGTTTATTATCCTTATCTATTATTAGAGCTCTTATACCCTCTTTAAAGTCACCTCTTCTTGTAATCTGTATAGCTAAGTTAAGCTCAAAATTAAATACCTCTTTTAAGTTTAAGCTTGAAGATTTTAAATGCTGAAGCCATATTAAATGTGCTGACGTAGGACTCCCTTTGATTAGTGATTCTTGTCCTTTCTTAAACCATTCGTCATCTTCTGTATGACTCATTATGTTATCTATAACTCCGAAGAGGTCTTCTTCATTAGTCATTGATTGAATTTTGTCTAATTCATCTTCAATCTTACTTACAGGAAAGCTCTCTACTACTTTTAAGTTGGAACTACTATTAAGTATTGAATCAAGTAGAGTTAAGTTCTGTTTAACATCATCATGCCAACTCAACTCAACTACATCCGTAAGGAAATCTTCCATCTTTGCTGAGCTCAAATAACTATCGGCTAAATTACAGAAAACCAAATCGGAAGCGTTAAGCGGGGAGGCTGTAAGCATAATATAGAGTCCAAGGCCTTCGGGTAGATCTTTTATCACAGATGTGAAACCTACATCAGGGAATAGGCCAACGCCAATTTCTGGCATTGCAAACTTTGTTCTTTCTGTAGCAATCTTATAAGTACTGGCAAACATCAGACCGGCCCCGCCACCCATAACGATGCCATCTAAAATAGAGATTATTGGTTTTGGAAAATTATGGATTTTATAGTCCAGTCTATATTCAGATTCAAAAAAAGTTTCGGCAAAAATTGGCCCCTCTGGAGAACACATTGATTCATAAAGGGCTCTGATATCTCCACCAGCACAAAATGCTTTTTCACCTGCACCGCTGATTAGGATCATTTTTATTTGGGGTTCTAATTCCCATTGATCTAATAGATCAGAGATTTCGTTAACCATATTTAGGGTTAATGAATTTAATGTTTCTGGAGAGTTGAGAGCTATATGTCCAATCTCGGTATCATTCTGACACCTCAATCTCTCAACAATTAGTTGATCATTAGGCATTTTGCCAATTCGGTTTTCGCTTATCTAAAAAGGCCTCAACCCCTTCCTTTTGATCTTTTGTATCAAATAATTTTACAAACGGTTCCAGTTCTTCGTTGTAAGGCTCATCAGATAGGCGAGCTTTATGAATTAGCTCCTTACATTGTGCAATACTACCGGGGCTTTGGTTTGCTACAGAAGAGGCTATAGACATAGCAGCCTCTAGACTCTTTCCATCTTCGACCTTTTCTTCAATTAGTCCAATTTTAAGAGCTTGATCAGGTTTTATTTGCTCTCCAGTCAAAATAATTCTTTTAGCCCAACCTTCTCCAACCAATCTTGGAAGAACCTGAGTACCTCCGCCACATGGAAGTAAGCCAACCTTAGGTTCTGGTAGAGCTAAGACAGCTTTTTCTTCTGCCACTCTTATGTCACAAGCCAATGCGCACTCTAGTCCGCCGCCCATAGCAAATCCATTTATCGCCGCTATTGAAACACCTCGAAATTTACTAAGCGCTTCGAAAGCTTTTGAGAAAGCATTGCTCATTTCTCTAGCAGCATCTTTCCCGCCTTCATGGAAAACTTTAAGGTCAGCTCCTGCTGAAAAGAACTTTTCTCCCTGACCAGTGATTACCAAAGAAAAAACTTCATCATCTTTATTTAGAAGCTCAATAATTTCTTCTAACCCAGAAAGACTGTCCAAATCCCATGTATTGGCACTCGGATTATTAATGGTAATCTTTGCAGTATTGTCTACTTTTTCTAGAATTAATTTATCTGTCATAATTTTCTATTGGATAATTGAAGCAGCATCTTCCATTATCATTCTGCGTCCTATTATCATTTTCATAATTTCATTCGTTCCTTCTAATATTTGATGAACTCTGACATCTCTTACATGTCTTTCTAAAGGATACTCTTGAATATATCCATAGCCTCCAAATATTTGAAGAGCTTCATTGCAAACATTAAACCCAACATCCGTAGCAAATCGTTTTGCCATAGCCGAATAAACGGTTGCTTCTGAATCGTTGCTATCGATTTTTGAAGCTGCAAGTCTAGTCATGGTTCGTGCAGCAATTAATTCAGTTACCATGTCAGCTATCTTGAATTGCATACCTTGGAATTCAGAAATTCTTTTTCCAAATTGTTCTCTTTCGTTCATATATTTTTGAGCTTCCTCTAATGCGGATTGAGCAGTTCCTATTGAGCAGGTGGCAATATTTATTCGCCCTCCATCTAAGCCTTGCATAGCTATTTTGAAACCATTTCCTTCTTCTCCAATTAAATTCTTCTTTGGAACTTTCACGTCAGTTAAAGATACCAATCTGGTAGGTTGATTCTTCCAACCCATCTTTGGTTCGTTTTTACCATACTCAATACCAGGCGAGTCAGCAGGTATAAGAAAACATGAAATACCTTTTGCTCCTTCATCACCTGTTCTCGCCATCAGTATTAGACAGTCTGTAGCCCCCGATCCTGATATAAAAGCCTTCGAACCATTTAAAATAAAATAATCTCCATTCTCTTTAGCAGTAGTTCTCAAGGAAGCTGCATCGGAACCAGACCCAGGTTCAGTTAGACAATACGAGGCAAGTTTCTCACCTGAGCTAAGTTGAGGAAACCACTCTTCTTTTAATTCTTCTGAAGCAAATTTACTGACCATCCAAATTGCCATATTGTGAATTGTCATGAAAGCCGTTGTGCTGGTGCATCCTTGTGCAAGTTGCTCAAAAACTATTGATGCATCGAGTCTTCCTAGGCCCATTCCACCCAAATTTGTATCTACGTAAAGCGACAAGAAACCAAGTTCTCCGGCTCTATTTAGTGTCTCTTTAGGAAAAAAAGACTCTTTATCCCATTCGGCAGCAAATGGCTTAAGTTCTTTATCAGAAAAGTTCTTTGCCAAGTCTCTATAATTTTTTTGATCAGAATTTAAATCAAAATCCATCTATCACTCCAAATTGATGGTCAAGTTTTTCGTTCTTTCTTCGTCGTCCTCAAACCATCTTTCAGTTACTGTCTTGGTTTCAGTATAAAACCTAACTGCTTGTTTTCCATAAGCATGGAGGTCGCCGTAAAAAGACTGCTTCCAGCCGGTAAAAGAGAAAAAGGGCAATGGAACTGGAATCGGTACGTTTATACCAACTTGACCTACCTCAATTTCATGTCTAAATTTTCTTGCAGATCTTCCTGATGCTGTGAATATGGATGTTCCATTACCGTAAGGATTGGCATTAATCAGCTTTATTGCATCTTCAAGGGTATCAACTTCTATGCATAATAGGACAGGTCCAAATATTTCGGTTTTATATATTTCTGATTCTGTTTTAACTTCAGAAAACAGTGTAGTGCCAACCCAATTACCATTTGGATATCCTTCCACCGTGCAACTACTTCCATCAATAAGACAATTAGCTTCTTCTTTTCCTTTAGAGATTAAGTTAATAATCCTTTCTTTTGCTTGAGGACTTATTACTGGACCAAACCCAGACTCTTCTGAGTCCCAAGGACCAGGTTTAACCATTTCCATTTCATTTTTAAGATCTTCAATCCAGTCCTTGGAAGATCCAACGAAAACAGCCACACTGATAGCCATACATCTCTGACCTGCAGCGCCAACAGAAGAACCAACTAAGCTATCTATGGTTTTATTCTTATTTGCATCTGGCATCACCACCATATGATTCTTAGCTCCAGCAAATGATTGCACTCTTTTGAGATGCTCAGTTCCTGTTTTGTAAATATATTGTCCTACAGGAACAGATCCAACAAAGGATATAGCCTTAATGTCGGGATGTTTTATAAGAATATCTACTTGATCTTTATTGCCATGGATTACTTGTAAAATATTTGGGGGTGCACCTGCCTCAACAAACAGTTCAGCAAGTTTATTTGAAGTCATGGGATCTTGTTCGGATGGTTTCAGTATAAATGTATTACCGCAAGCTATAGCCATTGGAAACATCCATAGCGGAATCATTGCAGGGAAGTTAAATGGCGTAATACCCAAACAAACTCCTAATGATTGGATGTAGCTGTAGGAGTCGATTTCTCTAGCTACATTTTCAACAGTTTCTCCCATGAGAAGTGGAGTTATGTTTGCAGCTTGTTCCACAACCTCTATACCTCTCCAAACATCACCTTTAGCATCTTCAAAAGTTTTACCATTTTCTTTACTGAGTATTTTTGCAATGTCATCTTGATGCGTTTTAAGAAGTTCTTGATATTTCATCATTACCCTAGATCTCTCAGGAGGAGGTGTTTCTTTCCAGGTAAGAAAAGCTTCTTTGGCAGATGTGATAGCTCTTTCAACTTCTTGATCGGTAGCACAAGGAGCCTTACAAAGTATTTCTTGATTAGAGGGATCTAAAACTTCAATCCAATTCTTAGTATCACTTTTTGTAAATTTTCCTTCTATAAAGAGGTCTAATTTTTCACTCATAAAGTATTTCTTCTTGATTTAACTCAAGTATCTTACTATCTTTCATTCAAACTTAAATAAATTGAATTAAATCGAGGAGAGGAAGAGATGCTAAAAACAAGAATTACTGATTTATTTGGAATAGAACATCCAGTAATACAAGGGGGTATGCAGTGGGTAGGATATGCTGAACTAGTTTCGGCCGTGTCTAATGCCGGAGCATTGGGTATTTTAACCGCATTAACCCAACCAACTCCTGAAGATTTGGCTAAAGAAATTGAAAGAACTCGGGAAATGACAGATAAGCCTTTCGGAGTAAATCTAACTGTTCTGCCAACAATTAATCCTCCACCTTACGAAGAATACGCACAAGCAATTGTCGGCTCGGGTGTAAAGATTGTGGAAACTGCCGGAAGAAGTCCAGAACCTTTCATGGAGCTCTTTAAAGAATATGACGTAAAAGTAATTCATAAGTGCACTTCTGTTAGGCACGCTCTTAAAGCTCAGTCTGTTGGAGTAAGTGCTATAACAATCGACGGATTTGAGTGTGCTGGACATCCTGGTGAAGATGACATTCCCTCCCTGGTTTTATTACCTCAAGCGGCTGAAGCCCTTGATGTTCCTGTAGCAGGCTGTGGAGGATTCAGTGATGCAAAAAGTATGGTTGCAGCATTAGCACTTGGAGGTGAGGCGATTGTAATGGGCACTAGATTTATGGCTACCCAAGAAGCTGGTATTCATCAGAATGTGAAAGAAAAAATGACTGAAGCTGATGAGCTCTCTACCAACTTAATGTTTAGGACAATGCATAATACTGCAAGGGTCTTTAAAAACTCAGTCTCAGACCAGGTAGTTGAAATCGAATCTACAGGCAATGCAACTTTTGAAGATGTTAAAGATTTAGTAGCAGGACAGCGGGGTAGAGTTGTATTCGAAGAAGGCGATCTGGAGCATGGTATCTGGTCAGCTGGTATTTCGGTTGCAAGAGTTAAGGATGTGCCTACTTGCAAGGAAATGGTTTCCAGACTAGTTTCTGAGGCTGAAGAAATTATCGATGGACGACTTCAGTCTGTAAAAGCTTAAGGATAAAAAATGGAAGATGTGAAAGTTTATATGGTGGTAAATCTAGATATAAAAGATAAAGACACTTACTTAAAATACGAGAAAGG
Organism: uncultured SAR86 cluster bacterium; assembly: GCA_902559365.1. Classification (GTDB taxonomy): domain Bacteria; phylum Pseudomonadota; class Gammaproteobacteria; order Magnimaribacterales; family Magnimaribacteraceae; genus Magnimaribacter. The sequence continues at coordinate 68,645 of CACEHP010000005.1, read as the reverse complement.
ATTTTTTCCCATGCTGAAAAAGCACGGCGGAGAATTTTTAACTTTTGATGATTCCTTCAGACATATTGAAGGTCCAGAGCCTTTAGCTGGTGGTAGAGTGATTATATTTTCGTTTCCTTCAGAGGCTGCAGCTGATGCTTGGTATAATGATCCCGAATACCAAGAGTTGTCCCAATTTAGAAGAGAAGGGGCACCATTGAGATCTCTTAGTCTCGTAAAAGGTTTACCTCCCAGAAAATAATTTAGTCGAAAAAGGTGTAGTAAATTAGAAGTAGTAACACTACATCTACAAACATCAATACGCTAATGGATGTGCAACCGTACTCTACTTCCTCTTTATGAAGAGATCTATGAATGGAAAAAGAGAAGTAGAGGAATATAAAGAGTAAAATTGTCTTAATCACTAAGCTAAATCCACTTAATTGCAATTTCCTCAATAGCTTTAGCTAATTCTAGAGGTTGATCTAACAAGACATGATGGGCTGCTTTTTCTATAGGAATCATAGGAGTTCCTGTTGGTACATTTTCTGCAATAAAATTCAGAATTTCGTCGCTCATCATGTTGCTTTCAGTTCCATAAATTATTCCCAAATCGCACTCTAATTCAAATGCAATATTTCGTAACATATGAGAGAACCCTAACTTATCAAAAATTGTATCGTCAAATTTCCATTGAAATCCATTATTAGCCTCTTTGATTGACCATTCTGCTATATATTTAACTAAGTACTCATTTTCACATTCTTGTTCTGGAGTTAGCCTAAATCTCTCCAAGATGCTTTCTCGATTTGGATAAGTTTTTATTCTCCTAATGGGTCCACTTCTTACATGGGTTGAGTAGTCATAAGTCGGAGGTCGTATTGGAGAGTCAACCATAATGACGCCAGCAATCTTCTTTTCAGATATATATCCAGCAGTGGCACTCATGAAACCCCCCATGCTGTGACCACAAATAATTGGACTCCCATTATTAAAAAAGCCACTATCTTCGGCCACTGTCAGTATTTCTTTACCGTATAACTCGGGTGAATAATCTTCTCTGTGCCCACTATCTCCCATCCCAGATAGATCTATGGCACTTATCTGGAAATTTTCCAGTAATAGAGGAGCTATGAAATCCCACCAGTGGGAATGACTTCCACTTCCATGAACCAATACCATGCCGGGCTTAGAAACATCTCCCCATTTTTGGTAATGGATAGAATTTCCTTCAACTAGAACATTTCTTTGCTCTTTGCTTACTGCCAGAGCTTCTTTGAACCAATCTGGATATGAATCTATCATTTAGACATTCCTTTGAAATAAATTTATAGTTAATTAAGTTTTTGAGGACGCTAGTCTATTATAATCTTAAAAAAATAAGGACGATTTATGAAAAATCCATTGCAAGGCGCAAACACCCAAATGGCAGACCCTAATGCAGAACCTACTATTCCTCAACCTGCTGCAACAGTTTTATTAGTTAGAGATTCTAAAGAGGAAGGTGTAGAAGTCTTTCTGGTAGAAAGGGCGTCAAAGGCCAATTTTGGCGGCGCTTTTGTATTTCCTGGTGGAAAAGTGGATCCTGAAGATGGCTTGGATCATATGGAGATAATAACAACTGGAGCTTCTGATAAAGAATTATCAAATATTCTAGGAGAGGATAAGGGTGGTTTGGCCTACTGGGTTGCTTGTATAAGAGAGTGTTTTGAAGAGGCAGGAATCTTAATTGCCTATCGTGAAGATGGATCTCCTTTTGACCCTTCTGATTCTGAAGAAAGAGACAGGTTCGTGGATTACAGAAATAGACTTAATGCCGGTGAAGCAGTCTTGGAAAAAATGTGTGAAGAAGAAAATCTAACCTTAGCAACCGACAGATTGGCTTACTTGGCTCATTGGATCACTCCCAAAATTGAAAAAAGAAGGTATACAACTCGTTTTTTCGTAGCTATCTCTCCTGCAGGACAAGAAGGCTTTCATGATGGTTCAGAAAGCGTCAATAGCCTTTGGATTAAGCCTGAAGATGCCCTTCAACAACAAAAGGAAGGCAAGTTATTGTTAATAATGCCAACTATAAAAAATCTGGAGAGCATCTGCGGTTATTCCAATGTTGAGGAGTTACTGAAAGACAAATCTTCAATTGATCCTTCTACAATTCCAACAATTGAACCTAAATTCTTTATGGAAAACGGAAAAATGGTTGGCCTTTTACCAGGCGATAAAGGATACGAGGATCATTGATGCAACCTGGGCAAGTAGTTCAAATTTCACCTCAAATTAGAAGGATTACAGCTGGAAATGGCAGTGTTTTTACTGGTCCTGGAACAAATACATATTTAGTAGGTACAGAAGAAGTAACAGTTATTGATCCTGGACCTGCAATGGAAGAACATATAGATGCCATTATCTCTGCATCAAAAAAAATAAAGCAGATTCTAGTTACTCATACTCATCCTGATCATTCACCTGGAGTAAGATTACTAAAGCAAAAATTGGATGTACCCGCTTTCGGTATGCTTACCAATACTTCAAAGAATCAAGACACATCATTTAGTCCTGAAAGAATTTTGCAAGATGGAGAGCTTTTTGAAGAGGAAGAATATTCATTAGAAGTCGTTCATACGCCTGGACATGCTTCAAATCATCTATGCTTTATCCTTCGAGAAGAAAAATTTATATTTACTGGCGACCATATTATGAATGGTTCTACTGTCGTAATAGGTCCTCCAGATGGGAATATGAAGCAATATATTGAATCTTTAGAAAAACTAAAGAACTACGAAATTGAAAAGATTGCTCCTGGTCATGGTGAAGTTTTAGAAAACCCATATCAAGTTGCCGATTGGATCATCAATCATAGACTTGAGAGAGAAAAAAAGGTTTTCGAAGCTTTAAAAGAAGTTACTAGAGGAACGCCCGATACCTTAGTCGAAAAGGTTTATGATGATGTCGACTCTTCTCTATTTCCCATTGCAAAAGCCTCCTTACTTGCGCATTTAATCAAGCTTGAAGAAGACAAATTAATTTTGCGATCTGGTGAAGAGTATATATACGAAGGAGCTAGTTAATCTTCACACCTGTACCAGCTAGGGCACAGTAACCATCAGGATTTTTGGCTAAATATTGTTGGTGATAATGCTCGGCATAATAAAAGGATTCTACTTTTTTTACTTCAGTCGTAATTTTACCTAAGCCATGTTTATCAAGTTGAGATTGATATTTTGCTTTTGTTGCATCGATGATTTCTTTTTCTTCTTGAGTGCTGTAATAAATACCTGACCTATATTGTGTGCCAACATCATTTCCTTGTCTCATTCCTTGAGTAGGATCATGATCTTCCCAAAAGGTTTGCAATAAAGTCTCGTAGCTTATAGTTTCTGGATCATACACAACCAAAACCACTTCATTGTGTCCCGTGAAACCTGTACAAACTTCTTTATAAGATGGATTTTTTGTATATCCTCCGGCATACCCAGCAGATGTGGAATATACTCCTTCTAGCTCCCAAAACCTTCTTTCAACACCCCAGAAACATCCCATTCCAAAAATTGCTTGTTTAAGGTTGTCAGGGAACGGACCTTTTAGTGGAGTACCTTTTATAAAGTGCTCTTCGGGGACTTCTATTTCTTCTTCTCTTCCTATTAAAGCTTCAGACTCAAGAGGAAGAATACTTTTCTTGTTTAATAAATCAATTAACGACATTATTTATTTTCTCTATTTAATATAAGTTCTTTTACTACAGATGGATCTGCCAAAGTAGTAGTATCACCTAAGTTATCGATCTCATTAGTGGCTATCTTTCTAAGTATCCTTCTCATAATTTTACCAGATCTTGTTTTAGGCAACCCAGGAGCCCATTGAATGATATCAGGTTTAGCAATTGGACCTATTTCCTTTGCAACAAGTTGAATTAGATCAGATTTGAGTTCTTCATTCGGAGCTACATCAGACATAAGTGTTACATAGCAATAAATTCCTTGACCTTTTATTTCATGCTCGTAACCGACTACAGCTGCTTCTGCTACCTGCTGATGAAGAACCAACGCACTTTCTACCTCGGCAGTTCCTAGTCTATGACCAGATACATTCAACACATCATCTACTCTTCCTGTAATCCAATAATATCCGTCAGCATCTCTTCTGGCACCATCTCCTGTCGTATAGTATCCCGGATACATAGAATAGTAAGTATCGACACACCTTTGGTGATCTCCATAAACAGTTCTTATTTGCGAGGGCCAACTAGATTTAATAACGAGGTTTCCTGAGCCTTCACCAACTATTTCTTCCCCATTTTCATCTAGAAGGGCAGGTTCAATTCCTAAAAATGGCTTAGTAGCACTTCCAGGTTTCATAGCTGTAAACCCTGCTACAGGTGTTATCATCATCGCACCGGTTTCGGTTTGCCACCAGGTATCGACTATAGGACAAGAGGAATTTCCGACCACTTTAAAATACCATTCCCATGCTTCTGGATTGATGGGTTCACCAACAGTACCAAGAATCCTTAGAGACTCTCTTGATGAAGACTCTACGAAGTCATCTCCTTGGGCCATCAGGGCTCTCAGTGCCGTAGGAGCAGTATAAAAAATATTTACTTTATGCTTGTCAATAACTTCCCAAAATCTTGATGGGGAAGGATAAGTAGGTATTCCTTCAAAGATTACAGAAGTAGCTCCATTCGCAAGAGGGCCATAAACGATATATGAATGACCTGTTACCCAACCCACATCTGCCGTGCACCAATAGACTTCATTCTCTTTGTAGTCAAAAACAAGCTTATGAGACATAGCTGCCTGCAAAAGATACCCACCAGTAGTGTGTAAAACACCCTTCGGCTTTCCTGTTGAACCAGATGTATAGAGGATGAAAAGCGGATCTTCCGCGTCCATCAATTCTGGAGTGCATTCATTAGAAACGTTTTTAGAAATTTCCTCATATCGCACATCGCAATCTTCATTCCATGGAATCTCAGCCTCTGTTCTTGTTATAACCAAAACTGTATGGACATTTGAGCAGCCCTCTAAAGCCTCATCTACATTTTGTTTTAAGGGGATAGTTTTTCCACCCCTTAAGCCTTCATCAGCCGTAATCACCGTTTGACAATCTGAGTCCAGAATCCGATCTTTCAAAGATTCAGGAGAGAAACCTCCGAAAACTACAGAATGTATTGCTCCAATTCTTGCACAAGCCAACATCGCATATGTGGCTTCCGGAATCATAGGCATATAAATACAAACTCTATCTCCTTTTTTTACTCCTCTAGCTTTAAGAACATTAGAAAATTTACACACCTCATCATGAAGGTCTTGATAAGTGATATTTCTTGATTCTTCTGGATCATCTCCTTCCCAAATAAATGCAATTTTATTTTTATCTTTCGGAAGGTGTCTATCAATACAATTTACAGATGCATTTAATTTCCCTCCAGAGAACCAAGCAATCTCTCCTTTTTCAATATTTGTATTTTTAACTTCTTCCCATTTTTTATCCCAATCTAAATAAGACTCAGCTTGAGAAGACCAAAACTCATCTGGGTTTTCTACAGATTGTTTATATAGCACTTGAAATTCAGATTCACTAACATTTGAATGTTCCGATATATCTTTTGGGACGTTATATATTTTTTCTTTGTTCATGATGTCTATATTAGCGTTGGAGAGGGATTGAAGTACATTTTTGAACCTTCTGGTTTGTTGAAGTAATCCAATAATTTCTTAAGAAGAAGATTGTAATCACTTTTATTTGTTTGCAAATCTAAATAATCTGAGTTGACTATAAGTACCGGTGATCTTTCGTATTCAAAGAAGAACTCTTTATAAGTTTCATTTAACAGTTCTAAATAATCAAAACTAATTGTCTTTTCCATTTCTATACCTCTATGCATAACTCTCTCATAAAGTGTCTTTGTGCTTGCTTGAAGATAGATGACTAAATCTGGTGTTGGTAAATCTATAGCTAGATATTGATAGATTTGTTCATATAATTTAAGTTCCTCCGAAGATAAAGTTGCCTTTGCAAAAAGCTTGTCTTTATCCAAAAGAAAATCAGAAACCCTTTTGTTCAAAAAAATATCACCTTGTTTTAGCTCTTGAATTTGTTTAACTCTTTGGAATAAAAAGAAAAGTTGAGTAGCAAGTGCAGCTTGAGAGGGGTTAATGTAAAAGTCAGGTAGAAACGGATTCTCAGAAGGTTGTTCCAAAAAGGTTTCATAGTTTAAAGAATCTGCCAACAGGTTTGTTAGGGTTGTCTTTCCAGCCCCAATAGGGCCTTCCACAGCTATAAATTGAGGCAATCTATCGAATTCTTTTATATCTATTGGATCTTCTTCCATATAAAATTTTAAAAAATATATCTTAACTGAAGTAAAAAAAAGTTAATCAATTTTACAAAAATTAACCTCATTTAATTTAGTATCTTTTTAGTCCACCATGCGCCTGCACCTCCTAAATTTTCTCCTGATTTTTCTCTCAGTAATAGAAAGTCATAAGCCGCTCTGAATCTTGCGCGTTTTAGAGCGATTTTATATTTTTCGGGGAACCTCAATAGCACAATTTGCATTTCCCAGGTTTCTTTGATCGACTGCTGTATCCTATTTGGAATAAAGCAATGCTCGTTATGCCTCTTTAGTATAAGGTTTGCGTTTCTGGACACCCTATGAAGTTTTACTTTTTTAGAGTTCATTTCCCCGCTCTTATTTATTAATGCTGGCCATAGCAATACAGAGAAAAGAAATGCCGGAGTGAGAGTTTTATTTTGTTGAAATCGTTTATCAGTATTTTTCAAAGCATTAAATATAAATCTTCTATCTTTTTTTGATCCTAAGAAATCTTTAGTTAGCGGAAGAAGATGTTCTGTAATTTTGTAACTTTGCATTTCCAGCAAAATAGAATGAGCATTCCCTGTAAGAAACATCTTGAGTGTTTCCTCATATTTTCTTCCTGGAGATATTTCCTTCAGTAGATAGCATAATTTGGTAATGTCTTTTTCTAATTTCTGCTCCAAGGAAAGATTTAGTTTAGCTTTAAATCTAATTGCTCTTAGAATTCTGACAGGGTCTTCTCTCAGCCGCTCGTGGCTTTGCCCAATAGATCTGAGTAATTTGTTTTGTAGGTCTTTAAAGCCCCCAACAAAATCAATAACCTCCATCTTGGTAATGTCTAAATATAGAGAGTTAATTGTAAAATCTCGTCTAAAAGCGTCGTCTTCAATATTTCCGTAATTATTATCTCTGAGCAAAATTCCTTTTTGAGATTTCTTTATATTCTTTTGGCTTGAAGATCTAAAGGTTGAGATTTCTGTAATTTTCTTTCCTGACCTGGCGTGAACAATTTTAAATCTTCTTCCAATAATTCGTGTTCGTTTAACAACAGTCTTGATCTCTTCTGGTGTAGCATTTGTAACTACATCACAATCTTTTGGCCTAAGGCCAAGAATAGAATCCCTTACAAATCCACCTACAATAAGTGCTTGGAAGCCAGCTTCATTAAGTTGATTAATGACGGATATTGCATCCTTATCTATATATTCTGGTCTTATGTGATGATCTGAGGCCTTGATGATCTCAGGAGCGGAAATGGAATTGTCTAGCGACAAAACACTTTAACCATATTGTTGTCTCTCATGAATTTCTTCTATGGTTTTACAGTCTATGCATCTTGTAGCAGTTGGTCTAGCTTCTAGTCTCCTAATTCCAATTTCAATTCCGCATGAAGCGCAATAACCGTAATCATCTGATTTTAAATCTTCAATGGATTCATTAATTTTAGACAAAAGCTTTCTCTCTCTTTCTCTAGTTCTTAACTCTAGGGTAAATTCCTCTTCATGAGTCGCTCTGTCTGATTCATCAGGAAAATGACTTACATTCTTTTGGATTTTGTCTGCTGTTCGATCCTGTTCTATTTGGAGTTGTTCTCTCCAGCTTGCCAATATATCTTGGAAATGCTGTTGTTGTTTAGCATTCATGTATTTCTCGTTCTTCTTTAAAGCATAAGGTTTTATAGACGCAAGGAATTGAGATTCCTCATATCTTTCTGACTTTTTGACAGTTGTTTTTTTTGCTACTGTCTTCTTAGCAGGCGCTTTCTTAGTAGCAGTTTTTTTTGTTGTAGCTTTTTTTGCTGGAGTCTTTTTATTTGTTGGTTTTTTGTCTGTCTTTTTTGTAGGCATTTCGTGAAATTTTCTTATTGTTTAACCTAGAAGGCGCAGCAATTTAGCAGAATATTTTTTTAATAGCTAGAAAAAGTTTCTTTAATTTTTTTATATTCCTCACTTGTCAGTCTAGGGCCTGAACTTTGGACTGTCTTAGAGGCGGCAAAACAGCCAAATCTCGCTGATTCTTCTAAGCTTTTTGATTCGCTTATGGCATTCATGACAGCTCCAGCAAACATATCGCCAGCCCCATTGGTATCTATAGCTTCAACCTTTATTCCTGGGACATGAAATTCTTGTGCTTGCTCAAAACCTGAGCAGCCTTCGGACCCTTTAGTGATTACTAAATTAGGTGTGAAATTTCTAAAGTAGCTGAATATTTCACTCTCCTCTTTTGAACCACTAAACTCCATAGCTTCAATTTCATTACAAAAAATAAGATCACATTTCATACTTATTAGCTCTTTTAGTTCTTTCTCAAAAGTATTAACGATGAATGCGTCTGATAATGTTATGGCAACCTTTGTACTATATTGACGAGCCAAATCTATAGCTTTCTTAAATGAATCATATCCTTTTGGAGAAGCAACTAGATAGCCCTCTAAAAAAAGATACTCTGAGTTTTGAATGATTTTCTCATCAACATCATTGGGCGAAAATTCAGAATTTACACCAAGATTGGTACACATTGTTCTCTCGGCATCATCAGAGATCATGACAAGACATTGTCCGGAAGGCAGATCGGCATCAATGAGCTTCGAGGCATGATCAACTCCATTAGAAGATAAATCTTTGAGAAAGAATCTGCCATTTTCATCATCTGTAACAATACAGGACATATAAGACCTAGATCCAAAAAGCGAAGCAGCTACAATAGAATTTGTTCCAGAGCCTCCGCAGGCCCGCTCAGGAGATTTATTTAGATCTTTTAATTCACTGATTAAGCTATTTTGATCATCTTTTTCTATCAACGTCATTGCACCCTTAGATATCCCTCTCTCTTCATTCCTCTTTGTGAAGTCATCATCAATTTGAAAGGTCATATCGACCAAAGCGCTACCTAAACAATACAAATCATATTTCATTTTTTTACCTAAATTTTTTTAAAGGTCGTAGACTGTGCCAAATGTTACAAGTAATCAAGTATTAAATGAAATTTAAGCTAACTATAGGAGCATTTATAGGATTTGTAGCTTTAGCTGTCTCTATTTTCTTTGCGGCAGTTGTCGCGGTTATTGATTATAGAGTTACTTCAAAGTTGGACGGGGTGCTTTGGACAGTTCCAGCAAAAATTTACTCCAGACCGTTAGAGCTCGCTGAAGGATTTAACTTTAACAGCAATAATTTAATGAAAGAATTGGAAATGCTCTCTTATAAGAAAGTAAGTAATCCACAAAGACCAGGGCAGTTCTCTTTTTCCAAAAACGAGCTAAAAATTTTCTTAAGAGGTTACATGGATCAAAAGCCAGGCATCTTTAGTTTGGCTTACGAAGACTCTCAAATAAAGAGTATAAAGAACCAATTAGGTATCTCAGAGGACCTGATTAAGCTTGAACCAACTGTAATAGGCGGAATGTATCCCTCCCACATGGAAGATAGGGTTTTATTAAATTGGCCTGAAGTGCCACAAGTTTTAGTTGATACTATTCTGTCTGTTGAAGACCAAAACTTCTTTAACCACTATGGAGTTTCTTTAAAATCAATTTCTAGAGCTTTTTTGAGAAATATTCAAGCTGGAGAAGTAGAGCAAGGCGGAAGTACCATTACCCAGCAACTAGCAAAAAGTCTTTTCTTTTCATCTGAACAAACTATCAGGCGAAAAGTTATGGAAGCTATAGCTTCTGTACTTATCGAGTTACATTACTCTAAAGAAGAGATTCTTCTTGCTTATATAAATGATGTATTTCTGGCTCAATCTGGCAAGAGAGCGATTCATGGATTTGGTATGGGAGCACAACATTTTTTTGGAACTTCTATAAATAATCTTGCTACTGATCAAATTGCTTTACTGGTAGGGATGCTCAAAGGCCCTTCTTTGTATAACCCGAGAAGAAATCCAAATAATGCTACTAAGAGAAGAAACCTTGTTTTAGGCGTATTAAACAGGAGTAATAAAATCTCTGATTCCCAACTTGAAGCCTTGAGAAGCAAAGAACTAGGAATTGCTCCACCAAATTATAGAACAGAGACCAAGCACCCTGCGTTTCATGACATTGTAAGGCTTGAGCTGCAGAAAAATTTTGATGAAAGAGAACTTAGAACACAAGGACTGGCAATAGAAACAAATTTAGATCCTGTTCTTCAGGAAGCTTTAGAGAGAAGTTTAAGCGAGACAAAGACACAGTTGATCAAGAAATATGGATCTAAACTATCTGAATTGGAAGGAGCCGCGATAGCAGTAGATATTACTAACGGCGAAGTTAGAGCGGTAGTAGGAAGCACCCAACCATATAGCTACGGTTTTAATAGGTCTATAAATGCTATTAGACCGATAGGTTCTTTGGTTAAGCCTTTTATTTATCTTACCGCTCTAAATCAATATGAAGATTACACCTTAACTACCATCTTGGACGACTCAAAATTCAGCATGGTAAGTGGAGGTAAGATTTGGGAACCTGATAATTTTGATAAAAAATTTCATGGACAGATTCCTCTCCACGTTGCTCTATGGCAGTCTTACAATATTGCTTCTGCTAGACTTGGTTTAGACATTGGATTTGAGGCAGTTGAAGAAATGTTCTCAAACTTAGGTATTCAGAAGGAGGTGCCAAATTATCCTTCTCTTTTTATAGGTTCGTTCGAGCTATCTCCCTATCAAGCAATTCAAGCATATCAAACAATAGCCGCTGATGGCTTTTACTCACCTTTAAGGTCTATAAGGCAAATAAAAGACACAACAGGAGAAATTGAATTTTTATATCCTTATAGCATTGAACAAAAAATCAGGCCTGAACCCATAGCATTATTAAAGTTTGCCATGCAACAAACCTTTGAACGAGGAACTGCAAGAGGCTATTCCAAGAAACAAATCAAAAATTGGAATGCAGGAGGCAAAACAGGCACTTCTGATGATCAAAGAGACAGTTGGTTTATTGGATTTGCAGGAGATCTGCTAGTTTTGGTTTGGTTGGGCTTTGATGATAATCGACAGACTCCTCTCACAGGTAGAACAGGTGCTTTCCAAGTTTGGAAAAACTTTATCAATGAAACTAACCCAGTTAAGGCTGATAAAACATCCTTGTCCAGAATAGAATACTTTTGGACTGATTTGCAAGACGGTCTGCTAAGCGGTGAAAAGTGTAAAAATTCATTGCTCGTTCCTTTCATAAAAGGTACCGAACCAAAGATAGTTCCGGATGTCAGAAAGAAATGTTCTAATAAAAGTAGAAGAGCTACAGAGAGTGTTCTGGATAAATTAAAAGAAGTGTTTGAGGGAGGCGAAGGTTGAAAAAAATTAAGTTCCTAGTAACTTTCTCTATTTTGATAGGCTTAATTTCGTGTGCCACCGATCAGCAATCTAGAGACCCTTCAAGTTATTCAGTTCCAGTAAATAATTTTACTCAGACAGTAGAGTTATTAATCTCCAATGATGCATTCTTACAAGAAGAAATTTTAAAGATAAATGCCCAAAACCCTTCGGTGCAGAGAATCTTATTAGATGCAGATAAAAAATTAAGACAGCAAAATTATAGGCAAGCAAATATTGACTTGGAACGTGCTTTTAGGATCACAAAAAGTGATGGAGCTCTCTATTTAAGATTGGCCCACTTAAGATACAAGCAAGGTCTTCTAAGAGAATCAGAATCTTTTGCCTCTAAGGGATTGCTACTCTCTAACATCTCATCATGGGAAAGGTTATTGCTTAATGTTTACCTAAAAAACTAGCTCTAGATACCTTTAGTGCAAATCTATATAATTCGCGCCCCTTGATATCAAAGTGTATTAGATGAATAAAGTAGGAATAATTGGAGGTTCTGGTTTTGCGGGTGAAGAATTAATTAGATTCTTATCGTCTCATGAATCTACTTCTCTTCTGGCTGTTAGCTCAAGAGAGCTTAAAGGTCAGTCAGTTGCTCAATTTGTAGAAGGCAGTGATCTAATATTTGTCGATCCTGATGATGAAATCTTTTTTAGTTGTGATGTGGTCTTCTTTGCAACTCCGCATGGAATTTCTATGGAAAAAGCTAAATACTTTATCCAGCAAGGCATCAAGGTTATAGATCTTTCTGCTGATTTCAGAATAAAAGATTTAACTATATGGAAGGATTGGTATAACTCCGATCACAAAGATCCTGAAGGAGTAGAACAGTCTGTTTACGGTCTAACTGAACTCAATGGGAGTCTAATTAAGAGCAGTAATTTAATAGCTGTTCCAGGCTGTTACCCTACTGCATCTATATTAGGCTTATTACCTCTACTTGATGGCCGTTCCAAAATAGACTCAATTACAATTGATGCTAAGTCAGGAATTAGCGGCGCTGGACGCTCAACCGTAAACAGCTCCTTGCTCTCTGATATCAAAGAAAATTTTAAAGCTTACGCTACCTTAGGCCACAGGCATCTACCTGAGATAAAACAAGTTCTCGAAGGTGTTTATGGCTCTTCTCTTAAAATAAATTTTTTACCTCATCTTATACCGGCCATGAGGGGTATATACTCAACTATGTATGTTAATTTAGAAGCTAAACCTTCCGGTCCATTAATTGACTTGTATAAGAATTTCTATAAAGAATCACCTAACATCCAATTAATGGAAGAAGGCGAAGTTCCTGAAATATTGAAAGTTTGCCAAACAAATAACTGTCAAATAGGTATCTATCCTTCTGCTATAGAGAATCAGGTAGTTATTATTTCGGCTATAGATAATTTAGTTAAGGGAGCCGCAGGCCAGGCTGTAGAGTGTTACAATTTGCTTTGTGGAAATAGCCAAATGCAAGGTATAGATAATGGTTGAGACGTATACACCCACTTTGATGCAGTTGACCGATGGGGCTGTTCAAAAAATCTTATCTCTGAGGAGTAACGAGACGGATTCCGAAATATTGAATCTCAGGGTTTATGTAACAGGTGGAGGCTGCTCTGGTTTCCAATATGGATTCTCCTTTGACAAGACAGTTGATGAGGATGATACCTGTATTGAAAAACAAGGAGCTAATTTAGTTATAGATTCATTAAGCTTGCAATATCTGCAGGGTTCCACAGTAGATTACGTAGAAGATCTTACAGGTTCTAAATTTATTATTTCTAATCCAAATGCTACAACTACCTGTGGTTGTGGAGAGTCCTTCTCTATTTGATTGGGTTGTAGATTTTACCTAAAAAAACTTCTCGATTACTTCCCGTAATTTCACTTAAATCAAAAGTAATATTTTTGTTTCTTTTATATGCCAACCAGGCAAAGCAAACTGCTTCTAGATAGTCAGGACTTATACCCAGATCTTGCGTAGAAAGACAAGGAGTTTCAACTCTATGAGATATTCTATTCATGAGGTATTGATTATGAATACCACCTCCACAGAAATATAATGCATGGTTGATAACTTCCACCCTTTTTAAGGAGTCCATTAGGCTTACAGCAGTTAATTCAGCTAAAGTTGATTGGACATCAGCTGAACTAATTTCATAGTTTAAATTGCTAATTGAACGATTTATCCATTCCAAATTGAAATAATCAGGGCCGGTGCTTTTGGGATTTTCAAGAGAAAAATATTGATCTTGTAGCATTATGCTCAAGAGCTCTTCATTGCAGTTAGCAGACTTAGCCCAGTTACCATTTGCATCATAATTCTTTCCTTTCTTTTCTTTTATCCATGTATCCATCAGACAATTACCAGGGCCAGTATCAAATCCTATGAGATTAGATTTTCCTAAGATTGAAATGTTAGTTATACCGCCAATATTTATGATTACTCTTTTTTCTTGGCTGCCTTCAAAGACTTCTCTGTGGAATAAAGGTGATAACGGCGCCCCTTGTCCGCCTGCTTCAATATCATCTTCCCTGAAATTTCCAATAGTTTTTATTCCTAATTTATCACTGATCAATTGAGGATCACCAACTTGTAAAGAGAATGGTTTGAGGGAATTTGGTTCGTGTTTTATTGTTTGACCATGAGATCCAATGGCACTTATCTCATCATGTCTTAAATCATGAATTTTTAAAAAGTCATCAATTTTAGTTGCAAAAAATTCTCCTAAATCAAGGTCTAATTTCTCTACTGACGATCTATCAAGATTATTAGAATTTGTAATCTTTTTGATTTCTTCCTTTAGATGAGTGGGAATAGAGAAATTCTCTTCTCCGATAATTGTTATATCATCATTCAAGAAATTTACGGCGGCAATATCAAGAGAGTCTGCGCTAGTTCCCGTCATTAAGCCAATATAGATTTCAGCCACCATGTACCTCTTGCTCATTAAGAAGATATTTATAATTATTTAATTCTTTCAAAAGACTTTCGGATCTCTCTTTATAAGCCGATAGCTGTGAAGAATTAATTGGAGATGCGTTTGGAAACTTAACTTTAAGTGGGTCAGTATGCTTGCCATTAACATGAAATTCATAATGTAAATGCGGCCCTGTTGCTAAACCTGTACTACCAACATATCCTATTGTTTGTCCTTGTTTAACCTTTCTTCCTACTTTTGCCCTGTTATTGAATCTATCTAAATGACAATAACGGGTCTCGTAGTCTTCAGAGTGTTTAATTTTTATTTCATTTCCACACCCACCGTTATATTGAGCAAAAATTATTGTTCCATCTCCTGTAGCTCTAATTGGAGATCCTCTATTTGCTGCGTAATCTACCCCTTTATGAGCTCTTATTGTGTGAAGTACAGGATGTCTTCGATTGAGGTTATATTTGGAGCTTATGTAACTCAATTTAACTGGGGATCTAAGAAAAGCCTTTTTCACATTTTCTCCTTCAAGATTGAAGTATTCCGAAGTTTTAGAATCAAGGTCGAATCTAACAGCTACAAAGTTCTTATCTCTATTTTTAAATTCTGAAATGAGTATATCTCCATCGATAACTTTCTCTCCATCAATAATTATTTCTTCGTATATTATGTTGTAACTATCGCCCGGCCTTATGTCGTGGGTAAAGTCGATGTCCCATCCGTTTATATAGGCCAAATCCATTAAAACACTATCAGGAACATTTTTTCTTAGACCTGAAACATACATAGAATCAGTAATAACAACGTGCTTAAATATTTTTACTTTTTCAATTTTGGATTCATATTTAGAAATTGAAAAAGTCTCTCCAACTTTTTCTGCTTTTACCCCAGTTTTAATATCATCTATATAAAACATTTTCTGCAGTTGGCCTTTCTCATTTACAAATATTTTAATTTTATCTCCAACTTCTATTTTCGATAGCAGGCTGCTTTTTTTACTATTCACTAATTCAATAATGTCAGTTTGAATAACACCAAGTTTATTTAGGATGGTGAATAGGGAATCATTTCTTTTAATTAAGGCTTCTTTTTCAATCCAAGGCACTTCGACTTGATTATTTTCGGTGAGACTCGATATAGAGATACTCTTAGTCAGATCGTTAATTTCTATTTCTTCATTGAAGTCACTGCTACCGAGGATGCTAATTGAGATTAACAATGAGGTACCAAGCAGCAGGGTAAAGATATGCTTTCTAGGAAAGCTTTTAAAGATGTTTATAATCTCAGTACCCGGCATTAAGTCGAATGATACCTGAAAAAGGTCATATAATAGACAAACAATGAGTAAAGAAAACCTAGAAATTCTTACCAGGGGTGCTGAAGAAATAATTCCGGAAGAAAGTTTTTTAAAACAAATCAAATCTAAGAAGAAGTTAAGGGTGAAGGCAGGATTTGATCCCACTTCACCAGATTTACACTTAGGTCATACTGTTCTTCTTAATAAGATGAAGATTTTTCAAGATTTAGGTCATGAAGTAATCTTCTTAATCGGTGATTTTACTGGATTAGTTGGAGACCCTTCTGGGGTGAACGAAACTCGTCCTGTTCTAACAAAGGAACAGCTTGATAAAAATGCTGAAACCTATAAAGAACAGGTATTTAAGATTCTCGATCCAAAAAAAACAGAAGTTAGATTTAATTCTGAATGGATGCAGAGTGTAGATCCTTCTGAGTTCATTAAAATGCTATCTTCTTATACCGTTGCCAGGATGTTAGAGAGAGATGACTTTTCAAAACGATATAAATCTCAACAACCTATATCAATACATGAATTTTTGTACCCAATTTTACAAGGTTTCGATTCTGTAAAACTCGAAGCCGATATAGAGCTTGGAGGGACTGATCAGAAGTTTAATTTACTACTGGGTAGAGAAGTTCAGAAGCATTATGGTCAGGAACAGCAATCAATTCTGACTGTTCCTCTTCTTGAAGGACTAGATGGAGTAAAAAAGATGTCTAAATCTCTTGGGAATTACATTGCTCTAGAGGATAGTCCAGATGACATGTTTGGGAAGGTAATGTCTATCTCCGATGACCTGATGTGGCGTTACTTTTCTCTATTAAGTTTTAAGTCCTCAGAGCAAATATCAGACTATAAAAGAGACATTGAAGAGGGATCCAATCCTAGGGATACCAAGTTTCTACTAGCAGAAGAGATAGTAGATAGATTTCATGGGGGTTTAGGTAAGAAATCTAAAGAAAATTTTATAAATAGATTCCAGAAAGGAAATATCTCTCAAGACTTAGAAGAAGTTGTTGTAACTATAGAATCTGAATCAGAACTTTTAACACGTATACTTAAAGAATCTAACCTCCTGAAAAGTACATCTGAAGCCCTTAGATTGATTAAACAAAGTGCTATAAAAGTTAATGATGAGAAGGTTTCAGACACTAAGTTTATGCTAAAAAAGGGCACTTCTAATCTTGTCCTTGTAGGAAAGAAAAAAGCTGCAAAAATTATTGTTAATTAATAGTTAAAAACTCCTTTTAAACCTATATTTTTGATGTATACTGCGCATCCCTCGTTCGCGAAGGGAAGTTTTTTAAAAGTTTTAAATAAGTAATTCGTGTGGGCGCTTATAATTAAGCGCAACTTACCAAAGTCAGTATTTAGATTATATTTATATAATTTAATAAACTGATTTAGTGTCATTTAGGCACTTAATTCAAAATTCAATTGAAGAGTTTGATCATGGCTCAGATTGAACGCTGGCGGTAACTTTTAAACATGCAAGTCGAGCGGTAACAGACATAAAGATTCAGCTTGCTGAATCCGGTGCTGACGAGCGGCGAACGGGTGAGTAACGCGTAGGAATCTACCCAGTAGCGGGGGATAGCCCGAGGAAACTCGGATTAATACCGCATACGCCCTGAGGGGGAAAGGGGGCAGTTTACTGCTCTCACTATTGGATGAGCCTGCGTAAGATTAGCTTGTTGGTGGGGTAATGGCCTACCAAGGCAACGATCTTTAGCTGGTCTGAGAGGACGATCAGCCACATTGGGACTGAGACACGGCCCAGACATCTACGGATGGCAGCAGTTAAGAATATTGGACAATGGGGGCAACCCTGATCCAGGTATACCGCGTGTGTGAAGAAGGCCCTAGGGTTGTAAAGCACTTTAATCAGAGAAGAAGCATTTTAAGTTAATACCTTAATATGTTGACGTTACCTGAAGAATAAGGACCGGCTAACTCCGTGCCAGCAGCCGCGGTAATACGGAGGGTCCAAGCGTTAATCGGAATTACTGGGCGTAAAGCGCGCGTAGGCGGTTTAGCAAGTTGTATGTGAAAGCCCTGGGCTCAACCTAGGAACTGCATCCAAAACTACTAAGCTAGAGTACGAGAGAGGAGAGTAGAATTTCTGGTGTAGCGGTGAAATGCGTAGATATCAGAAGGAATACCAATGGCGAAGGCAGCTCTCTGGCTCGTCACTGACGCTGAGGTGCGAAAGCGTGGGTAGCAAACAGGATTAGATACCCTGGTAGTCCACGCCGTAAACGATGAGAACTAGCCGTTGGGCAGATTTAACTGTTCAGTGGCACAGCTAACGCATTAAGTTCTCCGCCTGGGGAGTACGGCCGCAAGGCTAAAACTCAAATGAATTGACGGGGGCCCGCACAAGTGGTGGAGCATGTGGTTTAATTCGATGCAACGCGAAGAACCTTACCAACCCTTGAAATCTAGCGAAGTTCACAGAGATGAGAATGTGCCTTCGGGAACGCTATGACAGGTGTTGCATGGCTGTCGTCAGCTCGTGTCGTGAGATGTATGGTTAAGTCCAGTAACGAGCGCAACCCCTATCCTTATTTGCCAGCGCGTTAAGGCGGGAACTATAGGGAGACTGCCGGGTGAAACCCGGAGGAAGGCGGGGACGAGGTCAAGTCATCATGGCCCTTATGGGTTGGGCTACACACGTGCTACAATGGGAAGTACAGAGGGATGCGAAAGCGCGAGCTGGAGCCAAACCCTTAAAACTTTTCTTAGTCCGGATTGGAGTCTGCAACTCGACTCCATGAAGTCGGAATCACTAGTAATCGCGAATCAGAATGTCGCGGTGAATACGTTCTCGGGCCTTGTACACACCGCCCGTCACATCATGGAAGTGGGTTGCACCAGAAGTGGTTAGTCTAACCTTCGGGAAGACGATCACCACGGTGTGATTCATGACTGGGATGAAGTCGTAACAAGGTAGCCCTAGGGGAACCTGGGGCTGGATCACCTCCTTAAAATAAAATCGTTTATTTGTAGGCGTTCACACGAATTACTTATTTATCTCTATCTTAAATTAGATAAGAGATGAGTTTTTTAACATTTTTATAAGTTCAATCAAGTCATATCAAAAACATTTATGTTTTAGATATGCAAATTAACTATTCATACAAGGTTTTATTATTCTTTTAATCCGAAACCTTATATGAATAACTGCAAAGTAATTTGGCGTTTTTGTGTTTTTTTAAAACACATATAGTAGATAGAAATGCTTGAAAATATCATTAAGTTAATTGATGTAATATGGTCAAGTAATGAAGTGCAAACGGTGGATGCCTTGGCAGCTAGAGGCGATGAAGGACGTAGTAACTTGCGATAAGCTTCGGGGAGTCGGTAACAGGCTTTGATCCGGAGATTTCCGAATGGGAAAACCCACCTAGGATAACCTAGGTATCTTTATCTGAATTCATAGGATAAAGAGGCAAACGCGGAGAATTGAAACATCTTAGTAACCGCAGGAAAAGAAATCAATTGAGATTCTGTGAGTAGCGGCGAGCGAAAGCGGAACAGCCCTTAAGCTTTATATTGGTTAGTGGAATGGTTTGGAAAGACCAGTCGTAGAAGGTGATAGCCCTGTACACGAAAACTAATTTAAAGTGAAATCGAGTAGGTCGGGACACGAGAAATCTTGACTGAAAATGGGGGGACCATCCTCCAAGGCTAAATACTCCTAGCTGACCGATAGTGAACCAGTACCGTGAGGGAAAGGCGAAAAGAACCCCGGAGAGGGGAGTGAAATAGAACCTGAAACCGCTTGCATACAAGCTGTCGGAGCTATTAGTTTACTAATAGTGACGGCGTACCTTTTGTATAATGGGTCAGCGAGTTAATTTCTGTGGCAAGCTTAACTTTTTTAAGGAAGGCGCAGGGAAACCGAGTCTTAATAGGGCGACTTAGTCTCAGGTATTAGACGCGAAACCGGACGATCTATCCATGGCCAGGGTGAAGGTGAGGTAACACTTACTGGAGGCCCGAACCCACCTATGTTGAAAAATGGGGGGATGAGCTGTGGATAGGAGTGAAAGGCTAATCAAGTTCGGAGATATCTCGTTCTCCCCGAAATCTATTTAGGTAGAGCCTCTCATATTACTGTTGGGGGTAGAGCACTGTTTCGGCTAGGGGGTCATCCCGACTTACCAAACCGATGCAAACTCCGAATACCAACAAGTACAGTGAGGGAGACAGACTGCGGGTGCTAACGTCCGTAGTCAAGAGGGAAACAACCCAGATCGCCAGCTAAGGTCCCAAAGTATGATTAAGTGGGAAACGTTGTAGGAAGGCCCAAACAGCTAGGAGGTTGGCTTAGAAGCAGCCATCCTTTAAAGAAAGCGTAACAGCTCACTAGTCGAGTCGGCCTGCGCGGAAGATGTAACGGGGCTAAATCATACACCGAAGCTGCGAATGAATACTTGTATTCATGGTAGGGGAGCGTTCTGTATGCCACTGAAGGTGAATCGAGAGGTTTGCTGGAGGTATCAGAAGTGAGAATGCTGACATAAGTAACGATAAGAGGGGTGAAAAACCTCTCCGCCGAAAGACCAAGGTTTCCTGTCCAACGTTAATCGGGACAGGGTGAGTCGACCCCTAAGGCGAGGGCGAAAGCCGTAGTCGATGGGAAATAGGTTAATATTCCTATACTTCTTGTTACTGCGATGGAGTGACGGAGAAGGCTAGGCCAGCACAGCGATGGTTGTCTGTGTTTAAGGTTGTAGGCTGGAGATTTAGGCAAATCCGGATCTCTAAGGCCGAGAGCTGATGACGATTATCTCTTAGGAGATAAGAAGTGGTTGATGCCATGCTTCCAGGAAAAACTTCTAAGCTATAGGTAGCAAGGAATCGTACCGTAAACCGACACAGGTGGTCAGGTAGAGAATACTAAGGCGCTTGAGAGAACTCTGGTGAAGGAACTAGGCAAAATGGTACCGTAACTTCGGGAGAAGGTACGCCCTCATTACGTGAAGAGACTTGCTCTCGGAGCGGAAGAGGGTCGAAGATACCAGGTGGCTGCGACTGTTTACTAAAAACATAGCACTCTGCTAACACGAAAGTGGACGTATAGGGTGTGACGCCTGCCCGGTGCCGGAAGGTTAATTGATCGGGTTAGCCCCTTGTGGGCGAAGCTCGTGATCGAAGCCCCGGTGAACGGCGGCCGTAACTATAACGGTCCTAAGGTAGCGAAATTCCTTGTCGGGTAAGTTCCGACCTGCACGAATGGCGTAACGATGGCCACGCTGTCTCCACCAGAGACTCAGTGAAATTGAATTTGCGGTGAAGATGCCGTATACGCGCGGCTAGACGGAAAGACCCCGTGCACCTTTACTATAGGTTCACACTGGACTTTGAGTTTATTTGTGTAGGATAGGTGGGAGACTTTGAAGCAAGAGCGCCAGCTCTTGTGGAGTCGTCCTTGAAATACCACCCTATTAAATTTGGAGTTCTAACTTAGACCCGTTATCCGGGTCGAGGACAGTGTGTGCTGGGTAGTTTGACTGGGGCGGTCTCCTCCCAAAGAGTAACGGAGGAGTGCGAAGGTAACCTCAGCACGGTCGGACATCGTGCAATGAGTGCAATGGCATAAGGTTGCTTAACTGCGAGACTGACACGTCGAGCAGGTACGAAAGTAGGTCATAGTGATCCGGTGGTTCTGAATGGAAGGGCCATCGCTCAACGGATAAAAGGTACGCCGGGGATAACAGGCTAATACCCCCCAAGAGTTCACATCGACGGGGGTGTTTGGCACCTCGATGTCGGCTCATCACATCCTGGGGCTGAAGCAGGTCCCAAGGGTATGGCTGTTCGCCATTTAAAGTGGTACGCGAGCTGGGTTTAGAACGTCGTGAGACAGTTCGGTCCCTATCTGCCGTGCGCGTTGGAAAATTGAGAAGAGTTGCTCCTAGTACGAGAGGACCGGAGTGAACGAACCTCTGGTGTTCGGGTTGTCATGCCAGTGGCATTGCCCGGTAGCTATGTTCGGAAAGGATAACCGCTGAAAGCATATAAGCGGGAAGCCTCCTTCAAGACTAGTTTTCCCTGGACCTTCGGGTCCTAAAGAGCCGTTCAAGACTAGGACGTTGATAGGCAGGGTGTGTAAGTGCTGCAAGGCATTGAGCTAACCTGTACTAATTGCTCGATCGGCTTGACCGTATTACATCAAGTAATTTCTTGATATACCAAATTACATTAATGATTGAATTTATAAGTTTTTGTCTGATGACCATAGCGAGAGTGAACCACCTGATACCTTTTCGAACTCAGAAGTGAAACCTCTTAGCGCCGATGGTAGTGTGGTTGCGACCATGTGAGAGTAGGACATCGTCAGACTTTTTTTTAGAACCCCTCTAGTTTCTTAATTAGAGGGGTTTTTTTCTGCTACAAGTAATGCTCCTAAAGCAGAAGCATATTCACCTTTTTCAGGAAAGTGGGGAGTGAATCCAGTTATTGATGCCGCATCTTCAAGTGACTTCTTTAATCCGTTAAATGAAGGAGCTCTGCCAACTACAACTATTTGATTTGCTTGGAACATCATAGCGACTGAAGTTGCGATCCTTGCCGCTGTCTGTCCTACTAAGTTAATAATTCCTGATGCTATATCTTCTTTAGAGAATTCTTTATCTACTTTAGATATTTTTCCAAAGTTAACTGCCGTTGTGGTGGAAGGGAGTTGGCCTATAGGTCCGGAGACAACATCCTCTAATATTAGATCTACCTGACTTTCATTACCTTTCTCGGCCAAAGTTGCAATTTCTTCAGGGTTGTCTGTACCTAAAAGTAGTTTGCTTAAACCTAAGACTGTTCCTCCTCCTACCCCAGTACCAGAGCAGTGAGTATAAATTCCATTTTGTGCATGTATGCATGCAGTTCCTGAACCGGCACTTACTATTATAGTTGATTCATCTTTATTTAATTTTGCTAAACTCATTGAACCTTCTCCGATGGCTTCAATTTCATTGACATGAATGATGGGAGTTTTGTCAATATTTGCGCCTAGTTCCAGATGTCTTCCGCCAGTAACCGCTAGAAATCCTGTATTGCTATTAAAGTCTATATCAGGAAAAATCTCCCTAACCCTATCATGGTTTAAATTATCAGAGCTTAAATCCATTCTATGGATTAACTCATCATTTTTCCTTCTTAGCGTATCTGTAACCGTTATTCCAAAATCAGCAGAAATATTCATAAGGTGTTTCTTCAAAATTGAGTTAGTATTAAGTTATATTATAAATGGCTTCAGGACAGGATTATAAATGGATATAAGACAGATAGTTATGGTTTCTCAATTAAGAGATCCTCTCGTAAATGACCTTTGTGAGCTCTTTGAATTTGAAGTTGCTTTTAATGACCCTGGTGTAAGTCATTTTGGTCTTGAAAATGCTGTAATACCAATTGGTAATGACTTTTTAGAGGTCGTTAGCCCTGTGCAAGAAGATACCACTGCTGGAAGATTTATAGATAAGAGAAATGGCGATGGGGGTTATATGATCATTGTTCAGGTAGATGATTTACAGGAATCTAAGGCCTTAGTATCTCAAAAAGGCATAGATATTGTTTGGGAAACAGATCTACCAGAAGCGAAAGCTATCCACCTTCATCCAAAACAAACAGGTGGTGCGATACTTTCATTGGACTGGATGAACCCAAAAGACAGTTGGAAATGGGCAGGTCCAAATTGGACTGACCATATATCAGGACCCATATCCGGCATAGAGGGAGTAGAGATACAGTCAAATAATCCTCAAGAAATGTTTGAAACTTGGTCTCAGATTTTAGGAAATCCTAGAATGAATAAAGAAGATGGGGTGATATATTTAGATAATACTCGGATAAAATTCATTCCTGATTTAGATGGAAGAGGACCAGGAGTTTCCACATTTATCTTAAGATGTAATGAGATAGAAAGAATACAAAAGAAAGCAGAAGCTCTAGAACTGCTTCATGATGATGCAATATTGTTAGGGGGTATGAAGTTTTACTTAAAATGAAATCATTAATTCTAATAACATTTATTATTGTTTTAGTTTCGTGTGGAGGAGGCGGTGGAGGCAGTTCAAGTTCACCTACTATTCCTGATGGATCTAGTTCTACAGGTACTTCCCAAAGCACAGGTAGTACTTCAACTGGATCAAATACTTCCACTACAACAACATCATCCTCAACAACTACAACAACAAGTACATATAACCCAAACTTACCAACTTCTGGAGCAATTACCCTCTCTGGTAATTTTGATTCAGATAAATTAGCTTACGAAGAGTCATCTGAATATACGGAGCAATATGGATTGGCTTTAATTAATGCCTCTGCTGCTTATGCTAGAGGAGCTACTGGAAGAGGGTCAATAATTGGAATAATGGACTCAGGAGTTGATACATCTCATCAAGAATTAAATGGCTATAACAAACTCCTTTCCGAAAGTTATTTAGTTTACCAAGACAGATCTCCTACCACAGATGAAAAACGACATGGTTCACACGTAGCCGGTATAGCTCTCGGGGAGAGAGATGGTACAGGGATTCATGGTGTTGCATTTGATGCTCAACTTTTCTTTATTTCTATCGAACTTGGAACAGCTGGAGACACTTATGAGCCAGCAACTATAGATTCCACGGTTGACTATACTGGTATTGATAATAGCTGGTCGCAGCTAGAGGCTGAGTTTGTTGATAAGAATGTTACTGTTGTTAACGGTAGTTTCGGATATCAAGGGAATATTAATGATTATACAGAAGAAAATTTAAGAACAGCTTTTCCAAAAACAATCAATGTGTTAGCTCAACCTGATAAGGCAGATGCTGATAAAACAATTTTTGTATGGGCAGCTGGTAACGGAGGAGGTTATGCAGACCAAGGAGTAGATTATTCTAGCCCTGAAGTTTTTGGAGGCTTAGCTTATCTTTTACCAGAATTAAGAGGAAATACAGCCGCAGTTGTGTCAGTAGATGAAAATGGTTCCATTAGCAGCTTTTCAAACAGATGTGGAGTAGCTAAAGATTATTGTTTAGCTGCACCAGGAGGATCTATATTAAGCGTTTATGCACAAGATTCTCCTGTAACTGACTCTTATGGGAGAGCTAGTGGTACTTCCATGGCCGCACCTCATGTTTCGGGAGGCATTGCTCTTTTGTCAGATTACTTCGAAGGACAGCTTGGTAATACAGAAATACTTCAACGTTTATTTTCTACGGCCAATAAATCTGGAATTTACTCTGATTCGGAAATTTATGGTCAAGGTTTGATGGATCTAGATGCAGCAACAAAGCCTGTAGGAACTGCAATGATAGCAACTAGTGGAGCGAACCTTTCGAACCTAACACTCGCAGAAGAAGGTAGTTATATTGGAATTGTTGGACCAGCTTTTGGTAATTCAATTTCCACAAATTTAAGTCAATTATCTTATGTTGTATTTGATGAACTTGGAGCCCCTTTCAAAAGATCTTTTAATCAAAGGATACTTAATAACATCCCTAATATAAGATGGCTTACTGACTTCCAATCAAATCCTAATAAACAAGTAAATCAGCACGCGATTATGACAGGAAATGGTGGAAAAATTCGATTAGGAATTAATCATAATTTATCAACCATACCTCAATCTTCAAGATTATGGGCTGATACGCAAACAAATTTAGAGTACATATCAATAGAACAGCACATAACAAAAAATAGTAAATTATTTTTTGGAAATGGTACGAACCCAAATATCTATCTTTCTGCAAACAAAGGCATTGGTCATAGAGGAATTCCTTTTCTTGAATTCTCTTCAGACGGATCTTTCATGGGCATGGATATCTCCTTACCGTCTGGCAAGTCATTGATTTTTTCCTTTTTCGAAGGCTCTCACCAAGATAATAGAATGTTTGTTAGTTCTTTGGATGAAAGTACGGGTGTTTTAATGGAGATCAGTGATAGATTCGGGAGCTCGGAGGTTTCATATCAGTTTGGCATGACACTGGATGACTCTAATTTATTAGGTATTTCTTCTCAAGGTGGTTTTGGAAGTTCAGAAAATACTTTAACTTCATTTTTTGGTATAGAAGCTCTAACCAGAACTAAAGACTTTATGTGGAGGAGTTCACTTCATGTGGGTCAAACTGAATCAGATTTTAATCAGTTAGGATTGATAGAAGATATTGAAGATACTTATTTTTCTTCATTTGATTTAGGTGTTTACAAAGAAAATATCTTTATGAAAAATGACTCTATAGGAATACAGGTATATCAACCTTTGAGGGCTGAGTATGCAAACCTGAATTTCAATATTCCTATCGGAAGAACTAAAGACAAACAAATACTCTTTGATGAATTAAGCATTGATCTCACACCTTCTGGTAGGCAGATTAATTCACAATTAATTTATGCTATGACTGAAGATAAACTTACATTCTTTGGCAAGTTAGGGGTTGTATCAAATGAATACCATCAGAGTGAAAGTAAGATTGAGCCTTACTTTCAGCTAGATATAGAATTTAGATTAGAATAATCCCTGAGCTGTATGAGCAGCAAGCTCTTTTTCCGATTGCTCGTCTATTTCTTTTGATGACTCAAGAGGTTTATTTAGTTCAGCCCAATCTATTTCAAATTCGCTCTCAGCATCCATATAGGATGTTAAATCTAATTTTTCATAAAGAGGAAGTACTTTGTCGGTCAGAAGTCCAATTCTTTTTAGGTTAGGCATAACCCTGCTGAATAGCATATTAGTGAACATGTCTTGAGTTTCATCGTTAACAAGCATTTCCCTAATCTCTTCTTCGCTAATATTAAACCATCGTGCAGGTAACTCTGTATTTATGATTCTATCTCTCATAACAACACAGGCTTCGTAGGCAAACATAGCTCTGTCCTCAATTTCTTGTTCAGATAAGGTGGATATAAATTCTTCTAAGTAGTTTACTCCGAAAGTAACATGCCTTGCCTCATCTCTAATTACATAATGGACTAGCTGTCTTAAAAGGGCACAGTTAGATGTTTCTTTTGTTGTTTGAAAGGCTGCTAGAGCAAGTCCTTCAATTATGATCTGCATTCCTATAAATTTTAAATCCCATCTTGGATCAGAAAGGATTTTATCTATCAAGGATTTAAGATTTTTATTAATGGGATACTCAACTCCAGAAACTTCTTTGAGATATCTAGCAAAAACTTCAACATGCCTTGCCTCATCAAAAGTTTGTGATGCAGCATAAAGTTTTGCTTGGTAAGTGGGAGCACAAGAAACAAGTTGAGAGGCAACTAGCAAAGCTCCTTGCTCTCCATGGAGAAATTGACTCAAAGACCAAGCAGTATCGTGCCACATATACTCTATTCTTTCTTCTTCTGGTAGTGCAGAAAGTGGACCTTCCATTCTGGCAATTAATTCAGCTTTAACTGGAGCTTCTCCTTTCTTTATCGCTTTAGACCAATCTAAATCAATTGAACCATCCCAATTAAGCTTTTTACCCAGCTCGTAAAGCTTCTTAATGCGGGTGTCAGCGTCAGTATAGTCCCAATTATAATGACCGATTAGGGGGGTATTGAAGATTTCGACTATGTCCTCAATATTTTCCTCACTGAAGCTTTCAGGTAGGTCAAATTCTCTAGGATCAACAGGAGGATTATCTACTACAGTTATTTTCATTTTTATGCAGTTTTAGAAGAGTAATCTAACGGTTGAGAAAGTTCATCCCAATCTATATTGCCGTGATCTTCAAGATCCTGGAACTGAAGTATATCCATTTCCTCATACTTTTCTTGAGTTTTTTCAGTTATAAGACCAATTCTTTTTAGATTAGGCATTATTTTTGCAAACAAGAGATTATTAAATAACCTCGCATTTTCAGATTGGTTAAGCACCTCTTGTGCTTCTTCAACATTCCATCCGTAATGCTTCATTACATTATCTGAACCAAATCTATTTCTCATGACAACACATGCTTCATAAGCAAAATCAGCCCTTTCTTCTCTTTCTTTATCAGAAAGAGTAGCAACAAATTCTTCTAAATAATTTACACCAAAAGTTACATGCCTTGCTTCATCTCTAATAACTAAATAAAAGATATCTTTCAAAAGAGGATCCATCGCAGCTGCTCTTTGTCTTTCAAAAGCTGCAAGTGCCAACCCTTCTATAATTATTTGCATTCCAATAAACTTTAAGTCCCATCTTGGGTCAGAAAGGATTTTATCAAGTAAAGCTTTAAGTCCGGGCATAACTGGATAATTCCATCCTATTCTTTCTTGCAAATACTTATTAAAGACTTCTACATGCCTAGCTTCATCAAAAGTTTGTGAAGCGGCATAAAGTTTAGCATTGTAGGTAGGAGCACAGGACACTAACTGAGAAGCAACTAGTAGAGCGCCTTGTTCTCCATGAACTATTTGACTTAATCCACTAGCGAGAAGATGCCATGAGCACTCTATTTTTTTCTCTTCAGAAAGATCATCGTACGGTTTGAAACCAGATAACTGTTGTATTTCTGGATTAGTTGCCCAATCTTTTAATGAATAGGGCTCTTGAGTCCAATCTAGATCTAATGTTGCATTCCAATTGAGTTTTTTCCCCAATTCATAAAGCTTCTTTAATCTATTGTCGGCATCTGTATAGTCCCAATTATATGTTCCAGTTAGAGGTGTTTGAAATATCTCAACTATATCCTCAATATCCTGCGGTTCAAGCTTACTTTCGAGATCATCTTTATCGAAATAGTGAAGCCCTGTAGGGCAATTTTCTACTTGTGTAATTTTCATGTTTTAAATCCTTTATGTACCTTTTATTCTACATTAAATTTTAAAATTCTTCCTTTTTAATCCACTTTAAATAAATCTGTAAGTTGTTCAAGCATAGCTCCACCTAGCTCTTCCGCCCTGTGTATAGTTACCGCATTTTTATAATACCGTGTCACATCATGGCCAATACCTATTGCTATTAGATTGATATCAGATTTAGTCTCTATTGAGTGTATAACTTGCCTTAAATGAAGATCTAAGAAATTAGTTGGATTGGTAGATAAAGTACTATCATCAACTGGGGCTCCATCAGAAATGACCATTAGTATCTTTCTTTGCTCAGACCTTCTTGCAAGCCTATCATGAGCCCAAATTAGAGCTTCTCCATCAACATTTTCTTTTAGAAGACCTTCTCTCAGCATAAGCCCAAAGTTCTTTTGTCCTCTTCTCCATGGCGTATCTGCTGATTTAAATATGATATGTCTAATATCATTCAACCTTCCGGGGTTTTCGGGCTTACCATCTTCCATCCACATCTTTCTACTTTCTCCACCCTTCCATTGTTTAGTGGTAAAGCCAAGAACTTCAGTTTTTACATTGCAACGTTCTAAAGTAGTGCTGATTATATCTGCACATATAGCCGCTACTGTCATGGATCTTCCTCTCATTGATCCGGAACTGTCCACTAAGATTGAAACGCTTGTATCTCTAAATTCTGTATCTTTTTCTATTTTGTATGTAAGAGGGGTAAGAGGATCTGTAATAATTTTATGCAATCTAGCAGAATCCAACATACCTTCTTCTTTATTAAATTCCCAAGATCTATTTTGCTGAGCCATTAAGAATCTTTGTAGCCTGTGAGCTAGTTTAGAAATTGTTGTCTTACTTGGGCCCATCAGTTGATCAAGATGTTTTCTGAGTCTTTGTAGTTCTTCAGGACTACACAAGTCCTCCGCCTTAACTTCCTCGTCAAAACTTCTTGAATAAACTTTATAAGTGAAGTTTGACGTTTGACCTACAAGAGACTCCAGCCAAGATTGATTGGTCATCATTTCTTGATTTTCATCTACGATAGCATCTTCATCTATATCACCGGCGTCTGCATCAGTTTCTTCAGTACCTTCTTGATTGTCTTGTTCGGGAGAGCTTTCGGATTCTTGAGATTCATCATCCTCACCACTATCAGAAGCTGATTCTTCCTCTTGTTCTGTTTCATCTTCTATATCATTATCTTCAGAATCTGTTTCTTCATCATCTATATTAAGAGTTCTTAGAAACTCTTCGGCGATCTCTAAAAATTTAGCTTGATCATCCAGGGAATCAATAATTTCATTTTTTAATTTTGAGCCTTGCTGATCAAAGAATTTGCCCCAATACTTTAGAAATAAATTTGAGTTTTTAGATTCCTCGTTGGGAAGGCATGTTTGTCTCAACCAAGTCTCTAGAGCTATTTCTAGGTGATCCTCTTGATCTTCAAAACTTTCATATAGCTTACATTTATCATTAAATTTAGAAGCAATGTTTGTTGCAATTCCTGGATAGTGTAATGAGCCGAGTATCTCAACCCTTGCATCTTCCATCACCGTCAATAGAGAGTTGAATTTCTCAACACCGGTGTTTATTTTTATCGATTTATCTCTATATTTTTCTATGCACGCAAGTGCATCAGCTTTACCTCTGTAAGATGAAAGTTCTTTCAGATTTTTAGGAAGATTTCCAGTTGAAGAACCTATACCTGCCAAATTTACTTCTAGCTCAGGATTCCCTGAAATAGCTCTAGAAGCTGCCGAGACAGTTTCTTTTATAGTCTCAGAATGAGAATTCTTAGATACCATAGGCGCTTTAAGCCTCTTCTATATCTTCAGCGATGGAATCTACAGCTTCAGAATCAAAACATCTTTGATAATATTCAGCAATGATCACCCTTTCAGTCTCATCGCATTTATTTAGAAAAGTTATTTCAAATGATTTATTTAGGTCATTGAATATTTGATAGTTTTCCGCCCAGCTTATTACTGTTCGGGGGGACATGAGAGTAGAAATATCACCGTTAGCAAAACCTTGCCTAGACAAGTTTGCAACTGAAATCATATTTTTGGCTATTTCTAAACCTTCTTTATTATCTAAGCTTTGTACTTTCGAAAGCACTACTTTTAATTCAAGCTCCGGATCAAGATAATTGAGGGTTGAAACAATATGCCATCGATCCATTTGTCCCTGGTTTATCTGTTGAGTTCCATGATACAAGCCAGATGTATCTCCAAGTCCAACGGTATTTGCAGTAGCAAAAAGTCTAAAGCCAGAGTGAGGAGATATAACTTTGTTTTGATCCAATAAAGTTAATTTTCCTTCAACTTCCAAAACCCTTTGTATCACAAACATTACATCAGGCCTTCCCGCATCATATTCGTCAAAAACGAGTGCAGTAGGTGTTTGTAAGGCCCAGGGTAAGATACCCTCTTTAAATTCAGTGATTTGTTTACCATCTTTCAGGGTGATTGCATCTTTGCCTAATAAATCTATTCTACTAATATGACTATCTAGGTTTACCCTGATGCAGGGCCAATTCAATCTGGCTGCAACTTGCTCTATATGTGTAGATTTACCAGATCCATGATATCCCTGAATCATAACTCTTCTGTTATGAGAGAAACCTGCAAGAATAGCTAATGTCGTATTTTTATCAAATTTATAAGATTCATCTAATGTAGGCACATATTCATTAGGTTCTTTGAAACCCATTACCTTCATATCAACATCTATATCAAATGTCTTCCTAACATCTATCTCTAAGTTAGGTATTCCGTTATCACTTTTATTATTCATGTTAAATTATTTAAAGAAAGGCGCTCCATTATCCTGATTTGAATCGTTTCAGCAATACTTTGCCTGAAGTACAATATAGATATGGATAATAATGAATCAATAGACTCTCTATGGAATACCATTCAGGATGAAACAGAAAGGAGAGTAAAAGCTGAGCCTGTTCTTGCCAGTTTCTTTCACACTACTGTACTTGAACACACATCTTTTTCTTCAGCAGTTGCAGATCTTATAGCTAACGATTTAGGCAGCTCTTCAGTTCAACCTATGATGTTGAGGAGTGTAATTAAAGATGCCATAAACTCGAGCGATGATATCCTTGGAGGAACAATGACTGACTTGCTTGCCGCAAAGGAAAAAGATCCTTCATGTAAATACCTTTCTGAACCCCTTCTATTTTTTAAAGGATTTAAATCGCTACAATCACACCGGGTTGCAAGTTGGCTTTGGGATAACTCAAGGCATACTTTGGCACATTATTTTCAAAGTAGGACATCTGAGGTCTATGGAGTTGATATTCATCCTGCAGCTAAACTAGGTCGAGGTATTATGATCGATCATGGTACTGGGGTTGTAATAGGAGAAACCTCGGTTGTAGAGAACAATGTATCTATCTTTCAGGGTGTAACCTTGGGCGGTACAGGTAAGGAAACTGGAGATCGACATCCTAAAGTTAGAGAAGGTGTTCTTCTTAGCGCTTCTTCAACAGTCTTAGGCAATGTAGAAATTGGAAGAAATGCTAAAATTGCTGCTGGCAGTGTTGTCTTAGAAAATGTTAGAGAAGGGGCTACAGTTGCTGGGGTTCCAGCTAAGGAAGTACGACAAGATGTCAGTAATGTTCCAGCAGATAATATTGATCACTTAATTGAATAGGAAAATCTATGAATTTTGAAGCTATAAAATATGAAGTTGAGAATAAAATCTTAACATTAACCTTAAATCGTCCAGATAAGTTAAATGCTTTCACAGGGCAAATGATGGACGAACTCATTTCGGCCTTTGATAAAGCAGGAAAGGATGATGATGTTAGAGTAATTATCGTTACGGGTGAGGGCAGGGGCTTCTGTGCTGGAGCAGATTTATCTTCTGGATCTAACACTTTTAATAGAGATGTAAGGAATAATAAAGGGGACCAGGTAGATCATAAAAAAGATCCAGAATGGATGAGAGATGGTGGGGGAAGAACGACTCTATCTATTTATGATTGCCCGAAACCAATTATAGCTGCGATCAATGGTCCTGCCGTTGGAGTTGGAGTCACAATGACACTTCCTATGGATATAAGACTCGCAAGTGAAGAGGCTAAGTTTGGGTTTGTTTTTGCTAGGAGAGGTCTAGTACCAGAAGCAGCTTCCAGTTGGTTTTTACCAAGATTAGTAGGAATAAGTAAAGCTTTGGAGTGGACTTATTCTGGAAAGGTTTTCAGTGCCGAAGAAGCAAAGGAGGGTGGTTTAGTTAGATCAGTGCACAAACCAGATGAACTATTAAATGAAGCAAAGCTTATTGCAGAAGAAATCATTCAAAATACATCTTCAATATCAGTCTCTTTAACTAGGCAGATGCTTTGGAAAATGTTGGGAGCTGATCATCCCATGGAGGCTCATAAGGTTGATTCAAGATTTATCTACGAATTAGGAAGAGGAGACGACGCCAAAGAAGGCGTAAATTCTTTTCTTGAGAAAAGACCACCAGAATTTCCTAATAGAGTCTCTAAAGATATGCCAGATTACTACCCTTGGTGGGATGAAAAGGAGTTTAGTTAATATGACAAAGAAGGCATTAAATAAGTTAGTAAAACTTCTAGCATTAGAGACTTTGGAAGAAAATCTCTTCAGAGGGCAAAGTGAAAATATTGGAGGACCAAGAGTATTTGGAGGACAAGTCATAGGACAAGCTCTAACTGCTGCAGCTAGGACTGTACCTGAAAAGAGATTTGCACACTCTTTGCATGCTTATTTCCTTCGCCCTGGAGATATGGAATATCCAATCATTTACAACGTGGAAAGAACTAGAGATGGAGGAAGTTTTACTACCCGTCGTGTTGTTGCTATACAGAAAGGAGAGCCTATATTTGATATGGCACTATCTTTTCATAAAAAGGAGAAAGGTCCCTCTCATCAAATCGATATGAGTGATATTCCTGGACCTAATGAATGTATTAGTGACATGGACATTAAAAAGAAAATTATTGAAAAGATTCCTGCAAAACATAGAGATTTCTTCCTAAGAGAGAGGCCTATAGAGATGAGGCACTTGCCAGGTGAAAGTATGTTTGATGAACCAACCAATCAACTTCCCTATAAACATGTTTGGATGAAAGCAGCAGGGAAATTACCGGATGAAGTCTTGCAGCATCAGGCAATTCTGGCTTATGCATCTGATATGGGACTTCTAAGCACATCTATGCTTCCTCATAAACTTAGTTACGCAAAAGGAAATGTGATGAGCGCCAGCTTAGATCATGCAATGTGGTTTCATAGACCATTTAGAGCCGATGAATGGATGCTCTATTCAACTGATAGTCCTAGCGCAAGTAATGCCAGAGGTTTTAATAGAGGGAGCGTATATACCGAGAAGGGCATTCTGGTTGCATCTGCTGTTCAAGAAGGTTTGATGCGCGTAGTGAAGAGATAAAAAATAAATTTTATTTAAGAATAGTTTCACCCATCAAGTATTGATCTATCTCACGTGCAGCCGCTCTACCTTCGTTTATTGCCCAAACTACAAGGGACTGTCCTCTTCTGCAATCACCTGCAGCAAATACTTTAGGATTAGATGTCTGATGAACATTATGATCAGCTTTATAATTAGACCTCTCATCAAGATCAACTTTTAAGTTATCAATTGCGTAATGTTCAGGACCTAAAAAGCCCATTGCTAGTAAAATTAGATCAGCTTCCCAATCTTTTTCAGTACCAGGGACTTCTTGAAAGTTACTATCAACTTCAACAGTTTTAATTCCTTTAAGAACACCATCTTCATCTCTTAAAAATTCTTTTCCAGATATTGAATAGACTCTCGGATCTTCTCCATAAGTCTCTTGTGATTCTTCATGACCATAATCGACTTTATATATCCTAGGGAATAGTGGCCACGGGTTGTTGTCAGCTCTCTCTTTTGGCGGCTCAGGCATTATTTCAAAATTAATTAACGATTTGCAACCGTGTCTCAAGGAAGTGCCAATGCAGTCTGTTCCAGTATCTCCACCGCCTATTACGATTACATTCTTACCTTTAGCGGAAATATAATTACCATCATCATGTTCTGAATCTAGAAGACTCTTGGTATTGGTCCTAAGGAAGTCCATTGCAAAATGCACCCCATCGCCCTCTCTTTGAGGAATAGGTAAATCTCTGGGTTTAGTGGCACCTGTAGTCAGCAAAACAATATCATTAGATTTGTCTAGGTCATTCATGCTTACTGAATTCTCTCCTTTTCCACCTACATCGGCATTAGCAAAAAATTCTATACCTTCCATTTCCATTATCTCGACCCTTTGATCAATTATAGATTTATCCAATTTCATGTTAGGGATACCGTACATCATTAGGCCGCCTATACGATCAGCCCTTTCATATACCTTTACATGATGTCCAATACTATTTAATTGTTGAGCTGCAGAAAGTCCTGCAGGCCCAGAACCGACAATTGCTATTGATTTTCCGGTTCTATTAGAAGGAATTCTAGGTTTAAGCCAACCGTTTTGAAAGCCTTTGTCTGCTATTGCAAATTCAAGGTTTTTGATTGCAACAGGACTCTCAGTTATTCCGAGCACACATGCTCCTTCACAAACTGCAGGACATACTCTGCCTGTCACTTCAGGAAAGTTATTTGTTAACATAAGCTTATCAAAAGCTTCTTCCCATTTATCTTGATAGACTAGATCGTTCCATTCCGGAATCAGGTTGTAAACCGGACAACCTTCTCCAGATTGACAGAACGGAACTCCGCAATCCATGCACCTTGCCCCTTGCACAGACAATTTTTCATCATCATGGTCAGTGTATATTTCTTTAAAATCTAAAAGTCTCTCTTTGACAGGTCGATAAGGCTCGACAGCTCTTGAGAATTCTTTAAATCCTGTAGTTTTACCCATTGCTTTGCTCGTTAATATTTTTCATTTCATTTAGAACTCTTTTGTAGTCGGTAGGCATAACTTTTATGAATTTTTCTC
Organism: uncultured SAR86 cluster bacterium; assembly: GCA_902559365.1. Classification (GTDB taxonomy): domain Bacteria; phylum Pseudomonadota; class Gammaproteobacteria; order Magnimaribacterales; family Magnimaribacteraceae; genus Magnimaribacter. Next base: position 33,099 of record CACEHP010000005.1, on the reverse strand, counting down.
TCTGATTATTCCAATCTTCTAATATGAAGCTCGCAACATCTGATTCCGTATAATCGAGATGTTTTGATATTAAGTCTTTAAGATCTTTTTCATCTTCTTCTATTAGCTCTTCAATCTCAAAAGTTTCGTTGTTGCATTTTTTAGAGAAAACACCTTCATTATCATAAATATAGGCAATACCTCCACTCATTCCTGCTCCAAAATTCCTTCCTGTAGGGCCTAGAATTACTGCCTTGCCGCCAGTCATATATTCACAACCATGGTCTCCAATACCTTCTACGACTACAGTTGCACCACTATTTCTTACACAAAATCTTTCAGCAGCTATTCCTCTAAAATAAGCTTCTCCGCCTGTAGCACCATATAGAGCAACATTTCCTAGAAGGATATTTTCTTCAGCCTTAAATGTACTATCTTTCGGGGGATATATTATTAATTTTCCACCAGAAAGACCTTTTCCCACGTAGTCATTTGCATCACCTTCCAGTCTAAATGTAATGCCTTTGACAAGCCATGCAGAAAAACTTTGACCAGCAGAACCATTAAAATTTATTTCTATGGTATCGTCGGGAAGATCATTTGTTTCCCAAACTTTAGCAACTTCATTCGATAGCATCGTCCCTACAGTTCTATTTGTATTAACTATTTCGCTATCAAATGAAACCTTTTCTCCTTTTTCGATGGCGTTTTTACATTTTGCTATCAAAGAATTATCTAGAGCTTTTTCTAGTCCATGATCTTGACTTTGTGTGTTGTAAACTTCCGTATTGTCGAAGATCTTTTCAGCAGGTTGAAGAATGCTGCTAAAATCTAGACCGTTTCTTTTCCAGTGATCGATTGCAATATCAGTTTCCAAACAATCCACTCTGCCTATCATCTCGTTAACAGTCTTGAACCCTAATTCTGCCATTATCATGCGAAGATCTTTAGCAACCATAAAGAGGTAATTAACAACATGCTCTGGTTTACCTTTAAATTTCTTTCTGAGCTCTTTGTCCTGAGTAGCAATGCCTACTGGACAGGTATTGAGATGACACTTTCTCATCATTATGCAACCAAGAGTAACTAAAGGTGCAGTTGCAAATCCAAATTCTTCTGCTCCTAATAAAGCAGCAATAGCAACATCTCTTCCAGTTTTGATTTGACCATCGGTTTGAAGCACTACTCTAGATCGTAAGTTATTCATGACAAGAGTTTGGTGAGTTTCGGCTACTCCTAATTCCCAAGGAAGTCCTGCATGTTTTATAGACGTGAGAGGAGAGGCTCCAGTTCCGCCATCATGACCTGCTATGACTAAATGATCTGTTTTAGCTTTTACAACTCCCGCTGCAATTGTTCCAACACCTACTTCAGATACTAATTTGACACTTATCCTCGAGCTTCTATTAGCATTTTTTAGGTCATGAATAAGCTGTGCTATATCTTCTATTGAGTAAATATCATGATGAGGAGGAGGGCTGATCAAGCCAACTCCAGGTGTTGAGTGTCTAATTTTTGCAATATAGTCATCTACTTTTTTCCCAGGAAGTTCTCCTCCTTCTCCAGGTTTTGCACCTTGGGATATTTTAATTTGTAATTCATCAGAGTTAGTTAAATACCTCATCGTCACCCCAAACCTACCTGAGGCAACCTGTTTTATTGCAGATCTTTTTGATACACCAGATGCATCGGGCTTAAACCTAATTGGATCTTCACCCCCTTCTCCTGTATTAGATTTACCGCCCAATTCATTCATAGCTATAGCAAGCGATTCATGTGATTCAGTAGAAATAGAGCCTAAACTCATAGCACCAGTTGCAAATCTCTTGACTATCTCTTTTTCACTTTCTACTTCATCAATACTTATAGGTTTAGATGATTTCTTGAACTTAAGTAAACCTCTCAGAGAACTTTGCTTAGTTGAAACCTCATTTGCGTGTCTTGCGAAGTCCCAATATGCATCCTCATTGTTTGTTCTCGCAGCTAGTTGGAGTGAAGATATTGTTTTAGGGTCCCACATATGGGCGTCTCCACCGTTTCTCCAGTGAAAGTCTCCAGGGTTTGGTAACGTAGTTACATTAATCGCTTCTTCAGGATATCCAAGATCATGCCTTCTCTTTTGTTCATTAAAAAGAGCCTCGAAACTAATACCTCCAACCCTACTTGCTGTTCCCGGGAAGGAATTTTGTATGATTTCATCTGAAAGTCCCACTGCCTCAAAAATTTGAGCACCCTTATAAGAATGAAGTGTAGAAATGCCCATCTTGGCCATAACCTTGAGAATTCCTTTTTTGGTTCCCTTTTTATATGCCTCTACTATTTGATCTTTTTCTTTCAAATTTTCGTCTTGAAGAGTTCCATCTTCAAGTGATTGATAAATAGCTTCAAAAGCTAGGTAGGGATTTATTGCATCTGCACCGTATCCAAAGAGCAAACAGTGATGATGAACTTCTCTTGCTTCTCCAGTTTCTAAAATAATACCTATCTTAGTTCTGAGTTGTTTTTTTATAAGGTGATGATGAATTGAAGAGCAGGCCAATAGAGAGCTTAGTGACATTCTAGAAGAAGAAACTTCCTTGTCGGAGAGAATGATAAAAGAATATTGGTCTTGAATTGCTTCCTCAGCTTCTAGTGCAATTTCAGCCAGCCTTGAGAGCATACCTTTCAGTCCATCTTTTTTTGAATATGTAAGGTCTATGGTTTGCGTTTTCCAATCATCTACAGATATTTCTTTGATTGCGCTTAAATCTTGATTAGAAAGTATGGGATTCTTAACTCTTACTCTTTTGACATTGTTTTTATCATTTTCAAGTAAGTTTCCCTCTGGACCTATCAAGCACTCCAACGACATAATTACTTCTTCTCTTATCGAATCGATAGCAGGGTTTGTAACTTGGGCAAATAATTGTTTGAAGTAATCGAATAAAAGCCTTGGTTTATCTGATAGACAAGCTAAAGCCGCATCATTACCCATTGATCCTAGAGGATCTCTTAATTCCGATACCAGAGGAAGCAACATAAATTGCATTGTCTCGGTCGTGTAACCAAACGACCTCATTCTAGCTATAAGATTAGGCTCTATGACGTCTTGATCTATATTTCCTTTGAGTTCTTCCAGATCAATAATTGATTTATTCCATTCTATATAATCATTCCTATTGACGATATCTTCCTTAATGGTCTCATCAGGAATCATCTCTCCCTTTTCAAAGTCTATGAGGAACATCTTGCCGGGTTGTAACCTTCCTTTTTTAACTACTTTTTTAGAATCCACAGGAAGAACTCCCACCTCAGAAGCCATTATTACTTTGTCTTCATCAGTAAGATAGAACCTGCTGGGTCTTAGACCATTTCTATCTAAAACCGCCCCAACTTTTTTTCCGTCTGTAAATACAATAGAAGCTGGACCATCCCAAGGCTCTATCATGGAAGAACTAAATTGATAAAAAGCTTTCTTTTGCTCGGACATGCTTTTATCAGATTGCCAGGCTTCGGGTATCATCATCATTACAGACTCTTGCAGGCTTCTCCCAGAGAGGATTAGAAATTCTAGAACATTATCGAAACTTCCGGAGTCAGTACAATCCAATTCTGTAATTGGAAAAAGTTTTTCTATGTCTGCACCAAATAAATCACTTTTCACAGTACCCTGTCTTGCCTTCATGGCATTCATATTGCCTCTTAAAGTATTAATTTCACCGTTGTGGCACATATACCTATTAGGCTGCGCTCTATCCCATGAAGGAAAAGTATTTGTACTAAACCTGGAATGAACCATAGCTAAGTGCGTCTCAAATTCTTTATCTTCAAGATCAGGATAAAAAGGAAATAATTGCGAAGGGGTCAGCATACCTTTATAAACAATAACTGAAGTCGATAAGCTGCAAACATAGAAAAGTTTTGCCTCATTAAGTTCACTATCGCCTCTTAGTAAGTGGCTAACTCTCTTTCTAATTAAAAATAACTTCCTGTCAAATTCTTCCTGACTAAGACCTTCCTCAGCCTCAATAAAAAGTTGTTTAATGAACGGCTGAGCACCCCTGGATGCAGGACCTACATCTGCTTTGTCAGGATCTACGGGCACATCCCTCCATCCAATGCTTTTCTGATTTTCTTGAGCAATTATTTTTTCGAATTCACTAACGCAGTGATTTCTTTCTATGTCGTTAACAGGAAGAAAGATATTTCCAACAGCATATTTACCCATTTCGGGCAGTTCGAATCCGGCTTTAATAGCCTGGGATCTAAAAAAACTATCAGGTAGAGCAATCAGTATTCCAGCACCATCTCCTGTATTTTCTTCAAATCCGCATCCACCTCGATGATCCATCTTCGAGTTTACATGAAAAGCATCATCCATGATTTCTCTGGACGGTATACCTTTAATATTTGCAACTAGTCCAACACCACATGAATCTTTTTCAAATTGTGGATCGTACAACCCGCTTTTTTCAGGGAAACCAAATCTATACTTATCTTTAAGCTTAAAATTCTTCATATTTTGTGGGTTATTAACCCTCAGCTAACTATTTTGCCGAAAAAAGTAAATCTGAGAATTGCGCAGGTGCAAGATTGTACCTTTTGTAGAGTCATCTGGGAAGATTGACTATGTTATTTTTATTGAATTGAGAATCTCTTGATCATCAATATCACTGCAAACTTCTGCACTTCCTATGGAGTTAAGAAGAACAAAATTTAATTTATTTCCTTTTCTTTTCTTATCCGATGACATTAATTCTAAAAGATGATCAGGCTGAAATTCTTTATTTTTATGCTCATCAGAAAGTACATTTGAAATAAGATCTTTAATTCTTTCACTCTCAACTCTTTCGAGGCCCTTAACCTTTTCAGAAAGATTTGTAGCCATTATTATCCCCAAAGCAACAGCCTCACCGTGGGAGAACTCTTTATACCTGCCATAAACTTCTATAGCATGGCCAAAAGTATGACCTAAATTAAGCCACTTTCTGACACCTTGTTCTGTTTCATCTCTTGAAACAACTTCAGCTTTAATTTCAATAGATTTTGATATCGCCTCTAACAACTTAGAATCTTCTGCCTTTATAAGATCGTCAATGTTTTCTTGTAGCCATATGAAGAACTCTTCATCAATTATTAATGAATGTTTTACGATTTCCGCTAAACCTTCCCTAATCTGAGATTCCTTTAATCCTTTTAGAAGAAGAGTATCACTTAATACCTTAGTAGGCTGATGAAAAGACCCGATCATATTCTTTCCTTTAGGGTGATTGATAGCAGTTTTACCGCCCACGGAAGCATCGACTTGGGCCAATAATGTAGATGGCATCAGAACAAAATCAACTCCTCTTTGATAAGTGGCCGCCGCAAAGCCAGTCATATCACAGATTATCCCTCCACCGAGCGCAAATAGGACACAATCCCTGCTGAAACTATTCTCTATAAGCAAATCATGAATTAGGGCCAATGTCGTATACGTTTTATTTTCTTCACTAGCATCTAATGTAATTTCAGCAAATTTTGAAGATATTCCCTCAAGTCTTTCTTTGACATTATTTTTTACTTTTAAATCAATATTAGAATCAATCACCAGAAGTATTTCTCTTTTTGAAAACTCCTTAAAATTTTCTTGGATAAGAATATCTGAACCTACCAAGACTGAATAGTTCTTGGAATCTGTATTAATTTTTATTTCCTTCATTAAATTAATTTGAGCTCTTGAATTATTTTATCCACTGTCTCATTGGGACTATTTGTCTCTTCTATAATTATCTCGCTACAAGTTTCGTAAATGGGATTACGTAATTTTGCCATCTCCTTGAGAGTTTCTTCTTTATTATCTGTATTTTGCAAAAGTGGTCTGTCTTTATCATTCATAGTCCTTTCTAATTGGCTTTGAATGCTTGTTTTTAAATAAATACCTGTACCTTTTTTTAACAAAGCTCTATTTTCTTCTTGTAGAACTATACCTCCACCTGTTGAGATTACGCAATTATCTTCTTCAATGAGTTTACTAAGAGTTTCAAATTCTCTTTCTCTAAATTTCTCTTCTCCTTCTATATCAAAAATCCAAGAAATAGTTGCTCCAGCTTTCTTTTCTATTTGTTCATCTGTATCAAAGAAATTAAGACCTATTCTTTTAGAAAGTTTTTTACCTACAACTGACTTTCCAGAAGCCATAGGTCCAATAATAATTAGCTTCATTGAGTTATTATAACTCCTAGATGTTTGTTAAATTGAAAACATATTTAGTTTTAATGACTAAGAGCCTAATTGTCAGATTAAGCCTTTTATTTTTATGTCTTACTTTTATGTTTCTCTCTAGTCTAAACCTATATATAGGCAGCAAACTACCTGATGAACGAACAATTAGAGATATTGAACTACAAATACCTTTAAAAATATTCTCATCTGATGCGAAGCTAATTGGCGAGTTTGGAGAAAAAAGAAGAACTGCATTAAACTTTGACGCAATTCCAACACACTATGTAAATGCAGTACTAGCTGCAGAAGATGATAATTTCTTTTCTCATTCCGGAGTTAGCTACACAGGTCTTGCTCGTTCCTTGTACCGTCTATTAGTATCAGGAAGAATTCAAGGAGGCGGGAGTACCATCACAATGCAAGTAGCTGGTAACTATCTCACCAGCAGAGATGTTAGCCTTTTTAGAAAAGTAAAAGATATATTTCTTGCCTATAGGCTTGAAGAAACTTATTCGAAAGAAGAAATATTCGAGTTTTATGTCAATAGAATTTTCTTTGGAAATAGGGCTTATGGAATCGCAGCTGCGAGTGAGGTCTATTATGGAAGACCTTTATCAGAATTAAATCTTGCTCAGTGGGCTATGATTGCAGCACTTCCCAAAGCTCCGTCGTCGATGAACCCACTCGTCAATCCCAAAAGAGCGCTTGTAAGAAGAAACTGGATATTAGAACGTATGTTTGAATTGGGTTTTATTCATTCAGAACAACTCAGACTTGCCATAAATGCTCCATTAACTGCAAATTACTATGGTCTCGTTTCTGAGGTTGAGGCTCCTTATGTTGCTGAAGAGGTAAGGCGCTATATGATTCAGGAATATGGCTTAAAGGCTTACTCAGAAGGTTTGGAGGTTTTCACAACAATTAATTCTAAGTTTCAAAACCAAGCCTCAAGATCAGTCTCCCTTGGTTTAGAGGACTACGATAAGCGCCATGGATTTAGAGAGCCAGAAAATATATTTGAAGTTTTTCCAGAAGGATTCTTCGATCAGCCAAAGAACGTTAAACAGACTAATATAGAAAATAGTCTCAAGCGAGATGATGAGGATTTGTTAGTTACAGAATCAACCCTATTAGATGTTTTAGATTATCTAGATAAATTTACGGAAAATAAAAATCGCTTCTTGGGCGTCGTAACTAAAGTTGAAACTAACCTGGAATTTTTAACGAAGGCTGGTGAGATATTAGAAATTCCTTGGATAGAGAAATATAACTGGGCAAGACCTTATATAAATGAAAACAGGCGTGGAGCAAGACCAAGAAGCTTTGAAGACATATTAAATTTAGGTGACATTATCTGGTTAAAAAAAGATGCTCTTACCCAGAATATTGAACTCACTCAGATCCCTGATGCTCAAAGTGCTCTTATTTCTTTGGATCCTCAATCAGGTGCTATTCTTGCTTTAGTTGGAGGATACGATTTTTTTCTAAGTAAGTTCAATAGAGCTGAACAAGCATCACCTTTACTAGGATCAAATTTCAAACCTTTCCTATATGCAGCAGCCTTCTCAGATAAGTTTACCCCTTCTTCTTTGATAAATGATGCTCCTATAATATTCGATGATGAGGCCTTAGAAGAAAGATGGAGGCCCAGAAATGCCAGTGGTAAATTTTTTGGTCCGACAAGACTCAGAGAAGGGTTAATTCAAAGTAGAAATCTTGTATCTGTGAGACTGCTTAGAGAATTAGGGATTGAAAAGGTTCGTTCTTATTCAGAAAAATTTGGCTTTGACAAACAAAGACTTCCTGCAGATTTATCATTATCTTTAGGCACAGCATCTTTAAATCCATTAAGCAATGCCTCTGCTTATTCTGTTTTTGCAAGTGGTGGAAAGAGAGTTGAGCCTTATTTGATTAAAAAGATTACAGATAGATCGGGAAAAATACTCTTTGAAAATCAAGTAGAGAATCCTGAACAAGTTATAGATCCTCGCGTAGCCTTCCTTGTCAATGATATTTTAAAAGAAGCTGCAACTAGAGGAACCGCCAAAAAAGTTTCAGAACTACAAAGGACTGACTTTGCTGGCAAAACAGGCACTACCAATAAAGCTGAAAGTACTTGGTTCACAGGATATAACGACCATATTGTTACCTCTGTTTGGGTAGGATTTGATCAACCCAAAAGTTTAGGGGATAGAGAATTTGGTTCATCCATTGCTTTACCTATTTGGCTGAATTATAAAAAAGAGATTATAGATAATGTACCCATATCTCAGACACTTCCTCCCGAGGGCCTCTCGATAATCAAAATTGACAAGGATTCTGGTGAAAAGGCAAGGCCAGATAGCAACAATGTAATGTTTGAATATTTTTTAGAAGAAAATATGCCTAATTAGCTCTTAGTGCAGAAATAAGAAATTCAAATTGGTCATTTATCCTCTTGGATGGTGAGTCTTGAAAACCAGATCTAACGAATTGCTGAATAATCCCTTCTGAGCAAGCAAGAAGGAGGTTAGCTGCCGAAGCTGTAGGTAGATTGAGTTTCTTTTTAGTAACTTGTTCATATTTTTGGAGGTTCTGCTTTATTAAAAGTTCAATCTTAGACATCATCTGACCTATTCTTTCATCAAGACTCGTCTCATCAACTGAGAAGGCTTCCCTAGTTAAGAGTCGGGCTAACCCTGGATTTCTTTCGCTGAAAGTAACTAATAAAATAAGAGTTTTCTTTACTTTATCTAATTCGTCCCCGTCTGCAGAATTTATATTACTTATTAAGTCAAAAATATTTTGTTCACAGAAATCTACCAAGCCAGAATAAATCTTTTTTTTACTAGGAAAATGTCTATAGATAGCAGCTTCAGTTATACCACACTCATTGGCAAGAAGTGACGTTGTAATCTTAACTGGGCCTTTTTCACCAAGCATTTTAGCCAGGCTTTGCATGATATCTAGTTGACGTGGCTTTAGCTCATTCATGTCATTAATTAGCTTATCATAGTTCCTACACCTTCCTCAGTAAGTACTTCTAATAGAACTGCATGAGGAACTCTTCCATCTATAATGTGGCAAGATTTAACACCATTTTTCTTAGCTTCTAACGCAGCAGTTAATTTAGGAGTCATTCCCCCTTTGATGAATTTTTCCTTGAGAACTTTTTGACCTTTTTTTAGAGAAATCTTAGAGATAAGTTTATTTTCTGAATCTCCAATGCCTTTAACATCGGTTAATAGAATTAATTTTTCAGCCTTTAGTGACTGCGCCACCTCTCCAGCAACAACATCTGCATTAATATTCCAGTAATCATTAATTTTTGATTTACCGATTGGAGCTATAACAGGGATAAAGCCATTATCAATTTTTTTCTTTATCTCTCCAGTCAGAATTTTTTCAACTTTCCCAACATATCCAAGGTCTGGACCTTCATCATTATTTCTTTTTGTAGCTCTAATAATCGAATACTTATTATGGTTGAAGGAAATTGCATTACCTCCAAAATGTTTAATTAACCTAACTATTTCATGATTTATTTGTGTGCCAAGTATTTTTTTTACGACACTCATCACAGATTTAGTAGTTACCCTTAAACCTCCGATAAATTCAGATTCAAGCCCAGCTTTGGAGAGCTCTTTGCCAATTTGAGGTCCTCCTCCATGAATTATTACCGGATTCATGCCTACAAGTTTCATAAGTGCTATATCTCTTGCGAAGCTTTTTTTTAGAGATTCATCCGTCATCGCAGCTCCTCCGTATTTAACGACAATTATCTTCCCTTTAAATTTTTGTATATAAGGCAATCCCTCACTTAGTACTAAAGCAATGTTTTCAGCTTGTTTTCTAGTTATAGCCATTTTTAAAATCTGTCTGTTTCAGGTTCAATCTCTTTCAGGTTCAAGTAAAAAATTTCTTTGATCTTTGCTAATTCTTCTTCAGTTTCAGCTTCAAATCTTAAAACTAAAAATGGAGAGGTATTAGAAGCTCTTAACAGCCCCCATCCTTTCTTAAATTCAACTCTTATACCATCAATATCAATCATATTGGCATTCTCAAAATTAGAGTGTTTTATAAATTGATCTACGATTCGGAATTTTCGATCATCTGTAGCTTTAATGTTTATTTCCGGGGTTGATACCAAATTAGGAACACTTTCAAAAACATTTTTGTCATCTGAGTTTGCAATAATCTCTAGCATTCTTGCTCCTGCATATATCCCATCATCAAAACCTGGCCACCTATCATTAAAAAATATATGACCGCTCATTTCACCGCCAAGATGGGCTGACGTTTCTCTTATTTTTTGCTTGATGAAAGTATGTCCTGTTTTGCATATCAATGGATTTCCTTTTAAACGAGATATTTCATCAGATAATAATTTTGAGCATTTCACATCAAAAACCACTGAAGCACCTGGGTTACTTTCTAGTACTTGCCTAGAGAATAAGATCATTTGCCTATCAGGATAAATCATCTCTCCTGAAGGTGAAATTACACCCAATCTGTCAGCATCACCATCGAAAGCTAGGCCAACTGTTGAATTATTTTTTGCAACACTATCAATTAGGTCAAGCATATTTTCTTTTTTAGATGGATCAGGATGATGATTAGGAAATAAACCATCAGGATTTCCATAAAGTTCCGTAACATTGCAACCTAATTTTTCATAGACTTCCTTTGCAACTACTCCAGCTGCTCCGTTTCCACAATCAATTGATATATCAAGAGCCTTATTGAGTTGAACACTCTTTACTATTCTATTTATGTAACTCTCTTTAATATCAGCTTTGTTTAACTTGCCCTGACCAAGGTGAAAATCTTTATTTATGATTCTTTCTCTAAGAAGCAAAATTTCATCACTTGAAGTCGATTGATTTTTAAAAACAATCTTAAAGCCATTATATTCTGCTGGATTATGACTACCTGTTATTACCACCCCGCTTGAAGCTGCGAGTTCAAAAGTAGAATGGTAAAACATAGGGCTTGTTACTATGCCAATATCAATAACATTACATCCCGTAGATAAAATACCAGAAGAAAGCCATTCCATTATTTCTGGGCTTGAAACTCTAGCATCTCTGCCGATGATTAAATCTTTTATGTCTCGGGAAAGTGCTTCCGATCCAAGAGATCTTCCAAGTAAAGAAACTACTTGTTCGTTAAGATCCTCATATGCTATTCCTCTTATATCATTAGCTCTAAATATGTGCTCATTAAGCTTCATGCACGGATTATATCTGTTCACTAATATATTTGGTCTATATAAAATTATTTATATCGATAGAATATAGAGTCAAAAAAGGGGATTAGCTTTGGATCTTTCTAAAATAAACGGAGAAATATGGTTTGATGGCCAGATGATTGACTGGCAGGATGCCAATACTCACTTATTGACTCATACTCTTCATTATGGACTGGGTGTTTTTGAAGGTGTTAGAGCCTATAAAACAAATAAAGGTCCTTCAATCTTTAGACTGCATGATCATACTGATAGGCTTTACAAATCAGCTTCTACAGTCAATATTGAAATACCTTATTCCAAAGATATTATCAATGAAGCTCATCAAGATGTTATTAGGTCTAACAATCTTGAAGAGGCCTATATCAGACCAATGTGCTTTTATGGCTCAGAAGGGATGGGACTGCGAGCTGATAATTTAAAAGTACATACTATGGTTGCTGCTTGGGAGTGGCCTTCCTACATGGAACCCGAGGCACGAGAGAAAGGCATTAAAGTAAAACTTTCATCATATACCAGGCAAGTTAGAAACCCAGTTTCAAACTCTAAGGTTAATGGAAACTATGTGCATTCAATTGTTGCTTTAAATGAAGCTCTTGAGAGTGGATTTGATGAAGCCTTAATGTTAGATGCAGAAGGTTACGTAGCGGAAGGCAGTGGAGAGAACTTTTTTATAGTTAAAGAAGGGACACTTTACTCACCGGACCTTGATTCCTGTTTAGATGGCATAACAAGAAGAACAATTTTAGATTTAGCTTCCGAACTTGATATTCCCTTTGAAATTAAGAAACTTAAAGTGGAGAATGTCCTAGAAGCGGATGAATCGTTCTTTTCAGGTACAGCAGCGGAAGTTGTACCAATAAACTCTCTCGATGATAAACCCATAGGATCTGGTTTGAGAGGACCCATAACAGAGAAATTACAAAGTGCATACTTTGACCAAGTTAGAGGAGTTAGAGAAAAAAACTCTTCTTGGCATACCTACGTCAAATAGATCCCATGAAAATTTTAATAATTGGACCATCTTGGGTTGGAGATTCTGTCATGGCTCAAACTCTTTATAAAAGACTGAAAGAAGAATCTTCAGACTGCAAGATTGATGTCATATCTCCAGAGTGGTCTTCAGAGCTTATACAAAGAATGCCCGAGGTCTCCAAAACAATTAAATCTCCATACTTACATGGAGACCTTAAATTTTTTTCTAGACGTCACTTTGGTAAAAATTTAAAGAAATATAACTATGATCAGGCAATAATTTTGACTAATTCTTTGAAATCCTCACTGATACCTTTCTTTGCAAGAATACCCATTCGAACTGGCTGGTTAGGAGAAATGAGGTATGGGCTATTGAATGATATAAGATACCTTGATAAGAATAAGAATCATTTGATGGTTGAAAAATTTGCAGCTCTTTCAATGCAAGACAGTAATTATTGTCTTGAAAGCTTATCTTTTCCGAAACTAAGCATTGATTTTGAAAATCAACAATCTTCCTTGGTTAAATTTGGTATTAATCAAGATTTACCCTGTTTAGCTATTTGCCCTGGAGCGGAGTTTGGACCTGCGAAGAAATGGCCTGAAGATAATTATTCTATAGTTGCAAAAAATTATCTAAAAAAAGGTTGGAATGTTTTATGTTTCGGGTCTGCAAATGATCATGAAACTGGAAAGAAAATTTCTAATTTTGATAACTTACAAGAAGAAGATCATTTCTATAATTTAATTGGCAAGACCTCTTTAGTTGATGCTGTAGACCTCTTATCTTACTGCAAGAAGGTTGTATCAAATGACTCAGGTCTGATGCATATAGCTGCAGCAGTTGAAACTCCTCTAGTAGCGGTTTATGGTCCTTCCTCTCCCGAATATACTCCACCTTTAATTAATCAAAAGGTAATCATTAGAAAAATGGAAGGTTATAAAAAAATAAGAGAAGGTAATTTGCCTGACGGCTACGATGCTTCACTTTTGTCTATTAGCCCTGAAGAAGTGATGGAAGCCCTTGAGACATTGTAATAGAGCGTGTGAAAAAGAAATTAGCCTTATTATTATTTAAATATTTTCCATATGGAGGACTACAAAAAGACTTTCTTGGAGTTGCAAATGAGTTAATTTTGAGAGGACATGTCCTGAAAGCTTTTACGCGCAGTTGGGAAGGTCCAATACCGGAAGGTTTAGATGTCGTTGTTCTTGGAGAAAAAGGAAAGTTTAATTATGCAAAGAATAGGAATTTTGTGAAAGATGTTTACCTTTCTATGCAAGACTTTTCTCCTGATATTATTTTTGGATTCAATAAAATGCCTGGCTTAGATTTGTACTTTGCTGCAGATACTTGCTTTGCTAAGCAAGCTCTAAAAAAAAATATAGTTCAAAAATTTACAAGAAGATATAGGCAATCTATGCAGTTTGAAGAAGATGTATTTTCCCAAAAATCTAATACCAAGATACTTTCTCTTAATGATAAGCAGTCAAATGAATTCAGAGAATTTTACTCTACTCAAGCTGAGAGAATAATCATCGCTCCTCCCGGTATTGATAAGGATTGGTCCGATCATGAACCAGTGAACATTTATGAAGCTTTAAATATTCCACTTGGTGAAAAGATATTGCTTTTTGTTGGTTCAGATTTTTCACGAAAAGGGTTAGATCGTGCAATACTTGGATTGCGTCACCTTAATGAAAAGAACATATCCTCTAATTTGGTAGTGATAGGTGACGATAAGTCAAAACCCTATGAAAATCTTCTTACCGATGCTTCTCTGTCTAAGAAGGTCCATTTTTTAGGTCCAAGAAAAGATGTTGCATCATTTATGAAGTCTGCAGATTTACTAATACACCCAGCTAGAGAAGAGGCTGCTGGGAATATAATAATTGAAGCTTTGGTATCAGGTTTGCCTTCTCTAGTAACTAGCGAAGTTGGATTCTCTAGTGAGGTTCTAAAATTTAGATCCGGAACTGTACTGGAAGGAGAATTTAACCAAAATAGATTTAATATACTTCTAGAAGAGAGTGTTTCAGATAAAAATTTATTTTACATTAGAAGCTCGATTAGCAACTTGTCTGATAACAAATACTTTTTTTCTAGGTTTAAATTTATTGCTGATTTCATAGAAGAAACTTTCTAATGAGTAACGTTAAAATTTTTGATAAGCATTTAGAGCATTTATTTCATACTAAAGATACTTTCACAGTTGCAAAAAACTTTGAAGGAGAAATTTATAGAAAATATGAAAATAGAATCACAAAGAAATTTGTGAATGAGGGCAGAAGCTATTTCATAAAATTTCATGGAGGTGTAGGCTGGAAAGAGATTTTAAAAAATATTCTACAATTAAAAATCCCTGTAGTTGGTGCCCGAAGAGAATACGAGGCTTTAAATCATTTGTATGAATGTGGCATTAATTGCCCTCAAGTTAAAGGTTTTGCTACTCGCGGATTAAATCCTGCAGACTCTTCTTCTTTTCTTATCACCGAAGAGTTGTATGAAACTATATCTTTAGAAGACTTTTTTTTAGAGGGCTTGCATAAGAAACTTACTTTTAATCAGAAAAATAAACTCTTGAAAGCGGCTGCTTCTATCATCAGAGAAATGCATCTTAGCGGGTTAAATCATAGAGATTTATATCTTTGTCATCTGCACATAAATAAGGAAATTGATTTTAACAATATACAAATCTATCTTATTGATTTGCACAGAGCTCAAATAAGATCAAAAGTTCCGCATAGATGGATTGTCAAAGACTTGGGAGGTTTCATGCATTCTATTTTGCAGTTTGATCTCTCAGAAAGAGATTTCTATAGATTTATGATGACCTATTATGATTGTACGTTTAGAGAATTTACTTCAAATTATTCAGATACTACCAAAGCCATTTTAAGTAGGGCTTTTTCTATGTATTTAAAGCCTCACCTCAAAGTATTTATAAAAAACTCGTCATTAACTTCTGAAGACGGTATTTTTGCAAAACACATAAGTAACTCTTCAAGATACCTTGCAAGAAAAAACGTAGATACAAAACAATTCCTAAATCTCTTTAGAGATGAAGATTTACTCATTAAGAGCGGAGAAATAATAAAAAATGAAAAGGGTCACTTGATTACCAAAACCAATATTCAAGGTAAAAACTTCTACATAAAAAAATATAGAATTAAGGGCGCCTTGCACTTCTTTTCAAGGTTGTTCAAGAAAACCAGAGCTCATAACTCTTTTTTATCAACGTATTGGATGAACGCCGTTGGCATCAGGACAGCTAAACCTGTTCTTTTGTATGAAGGATCAGGCATTTTAGGGGCTAGAGATTCATTTTTTGTCACAGAAGAAGTTCGCGGCCAGAGACTTGATGATGCAATAGGAGAAGACCTTGATCACTTGAGATTAATTGGTCATATAGTGTCCTTCTTTAAAAGAATGGAGTGGATAAAATTCATTCACGGAGATGCTAAAAGTTCGAATTTTTTCTTGGACGGAAATGGGCTTGTTGTTTTTGATCTAGATTCTTCCAGAAAGCTACATAGCACTTATTTTTTTAATAAGTTTATAAAAAAAGATAAAAAGAGAATTTTAAGAAGCTTGAAAGGGCATATATTTATATATGACCTTTTGTCCAGGAGATTAAAGGGAAAGCAATATTGAGAATTGGAATCTTAAGCTATAGAAGTCATCCTTATTCAGGAGGGCAAGGTATTTATATTAAGCACTTGAGTAAAGCTCTAAGTGATCGTGGTCATCAAGTTTCTGTCTTATCTGGCCCGCCTTATCCTGAGTTAGATGAATCAGTAGAATTAATAAAAATTCCTAGTTTAGGATTATTTGAGACTCAAAATAGAATGAGCTCGTTCGGTTTGAATTTATTATTTCGTCCCCTAGATCTTTACGAATGGCTTACTGTAATGACCGGTGGCTTTCCTGAGCCTTATACTTTTGGAAAGAGAGTACTCAAATATATTAAACATAATAAAAGTGATTTTGAGATTATTTTGGACAACCAATCTTTATCTGGATCTTTATTAAGAATCCAAGAGATTCTTCCTTTGGTGGTTACTATCCATCATCCAATTACAAAAGATCACAAACTAGAAATGCAAAATGCTACTAATTGGAAAGAGAAACTATCTTCAAAGCGATGGCATAACTTTCTTCCTATGCAGAAAAGAGTTGCTCCAAAGCTAAAAAAAATTATTTGCGTTAGCAAACCTTCAAAAAATGATGTTGTTGAAGAGTTTCATGTTGACCCGAATAGAATCGAGGTTATTTTAAATGGTATTGATATAAATACATTTAGTCCGTGTTCTTTTGATAAGAGAGAAGAAAACAAAATCATTACAACTGCTAGTGCAGATATACCATTGAAAGGTCTAAAGTATTTAATTAAAGCTTTACCTAAGATATTGCACTCATTTCCTAAAACTACCTTAACCGTGATAGGTAAATCTCCCAATAATAGTGAGGTTAGTAAACTCATAGAGGAGTTGAATCTAAGTAATGTAATAACTTTTAGATCAGGTATATCTGAGAAAGAGATTGTTGATTTATATCACTCTTCTGAATTAGCAGTTATACCTTCTCTTTATGAAGGTTTTGGTTTTGGAGCAGGTGAAGCAATGGCCTGCGGAGTTCCTTTAATCAGCACTCATTCTGGAGGACTAGAAGAAGTAGTTGGCGATGCTGCCTTAAAAATAATGCCATCATCTGCAGAAGAAATTGAGAAGGCAGTGATAAAATTATTCAATAATCCAGAAGATATGAGAAACCTGTCCATAAAAGGAAGGCAAAGAATGGAAGAAATCTTTGACTGGAAAATTGCAGCAAGTTCTTATGAATCTTCTTTTAAGGCAGTAATAGAATCTTTCATCAATGAATACAATTAAATATAACAACCTTAATCTTAGAGAAGGGCAGCTAATGTTGGATATGGGTTGTGGAGAAGGAAGGCATTCAATTGGTGCATTGTTGGAAACTCCAGCGAGTATAGTGGGTATGGATCTTTCTTTTGAAGATTTAAAAATTGCTAAGTCCAGACTGAAAGATTTTGATACTTCTGAACTTAGTTCATCTTGTACTTTTGGACTTGGTAATATAGATGATATTCCTCTTAAAGATTCTTCTCTTGATGCAGTTATTTGTAGTGAAGTTCTGGAGCATGTAGATTCACCGAACGAATCAGTAAGAGAGCTTGTAAGAGTCCTAAAGCCGGGAGGAGTAATGGCATTAAGCGTGCCAAGATATTTACCTGAGTTGATATGCTGGAAACTAAGTAAAGAATATTCAAAAACACCAGGCGGACACGTGAGAATATTCAAACATCAGGAACTAAAGAATCTGGCTGTATCTAATGGTCTTGAATATCAGTCTTTCCATTGGGCTCATGGATTGCATTCCCCATATTGGTGGTTGCAATGTCTTTTTTGGAAAACTAAAGAGGATTCTTTTCTAGTTAAGCAATACCATAAACTTCTAGTTTGGGATTTAATGAAAAAACCTCTATTTACAAAGATATTAGAATCGATTCTGCAACCTCTTATAGGAAAAAGCCTGGTAATGTATTTTAGGAAACCGATATAAATGGACTACTCTAGTCTTGAGTTTTATAAGAGCTCAGTAGATTACATACTAGATGTTCAAAACAATGATGGATCTATTCCTTGGGAAATTGGAAAGAAGCTTGATCCATGGGACCATATAGAAGCTGCCATGGGTTTGGCAATAGCTGGAAAAAAAGATGAAACAGAAAGAGCTTATAAATGGTTAAGGGATAATCAGCTTACAGATGGTTCTTGGTACTCTGAATTTATTAAGTCGGAGCCCACTACTAAAAGAAGAGAAACAAATTTCTCTGCTTACATAGCTACTGGACTATGGCATCACTACTTGATTTTTCAAGATGAAGAGTTTCTTAATGAAATGTTGCCTTCATTAACTAATGCAATTGATTTTGTTATCTCAATGCAGACAGAAAAAGGTGATATTTACTGGGCTGCAGAGGATGGTAAGGAAATATTAGATGATTCATTAATTACTGGCAGTAGTTCAATATATAAAAGTCTGGAATGCGCTTCAGCAATTTTTAAGATTTTTGGCATGTCTGCAGAAAGAGTTAATTTTTCAATGGCTAGTTTGAAAGAATCAATAAATAATAATCCAGAGAGATATGATAGAAGTTGGGAGAGTAAGTCCAGATATAGCATGGACTGGTATTATCCAGTTTTGTGTGGCATTTATGATCAAGATAAAAGTATTCAACAAATAGAATCGAAATGGTCAGATTTTATTGTCGAAGGAAAAGGTTGTAAGTGCGTAAAAGAAGAACCCTGGGTAACAGTAGCGGAAAGTTCAGAGTTAGTCCTTGCTCTTGTGAGAATTGGATTGTTAAGTGAAGCTGAGGAGCTTTTAGATTCCTTGCATCAGTGGCGTGATGATGATGAACTTTATTGGACAGGATATGTATATCCGGATGATAAATTTTGGCCAATTGAAAAGCCCACTTGGACTGCAGGCGCAGTCTTACTTGCTGCTGATGCTGTCTACAATTTTACACCTGGGTCTGAGCTTTTCTCTAAAACGTGGGCGTAAATTAACCCTTTATTTTTCTAAGTATTCTTAGAGACTTTATAGCCTCTATTTCCTTAAATTGTCCACTATCAAGGGCTTTCTTATAGATATTAAAAGGGGGCCTACCGCCATCTTTTGGATCAGGGAAAACATCATGAATTGCTAATAAACCACCTACAAACAACCTGTTTTGCCATAGTTTGTAATCTTTTTGAGCTGTTTCCTCACTGTGCCCGCCGTCAATAAAGATAAAACTGAACTCCAATCTTAGGTCAGCATAAGCTTCTTCAGATGTTGAAACTACTGGTACTACAACTCCCTCTAATTGAGATCGACGAATAGTTGCAAGAAAGTAAGGTAGGGTGTCTATTCCTTCTCCTGTATCATCCACTAAATCAGGATCAAAATACTGTTCTCCTGGTTGCTGTTCTTCTGATCCTCGGTGATGATCTACAGAATAGAGTTTTTCTTCATTCTTTTTCGCAGCTGAACCAATATAGACTGCTGATTTTCCACAATAACTTCCAATTTCTAGTGCAGGACCTGCCTCAGTTGCATTTTTTGAGTGAACGTATAGAGCTTCTCCTTCCAATGGATCAAGAAAGCCTTTCACTTTTTCTATATCAATAGGAAGATTTAATTTCATTAATTTTTAAGATCATTTTGAATACGATAAAACTTACTAAACTACTTAAATCAATAATATAGAACAGCATAATGATCTCAAGGTATATAATTAACACATATGGACCTTAAGATGTTAAATAAAGGACATGTCCTTGTTTTTGGAGATATTATTTTAGATAGATATATTTCTGGAAGTGTTGACAGAGTTTCTCCCGAAGCACCTGTGCCTGTTCTCAAACCATCCGGCGAAGAGATAAGATTAGGTGGAGCTGCAAATGTTGCTTTAAATTTATCTAGTCTTGGTTCTAATGCAACAATAATTGGAGTAACTGGAAAAGATGCTTCTTCGACTCAGGTTATTAAACTTTTACAGAAGAACAATATTAAAAAAGCTTTAAGCAAATCTGATCATCCTACTATCTCAAAGTTAAGAATTCTGGCATCTCAGCAACAATTAATAAGAATAGATAATGAAGAGGAATTCTCTGAAACAGATTGGCAATCAAGTTTATCTCATTATAAAAAGCACATAAGTTTTAAAAAAAATAAGGTTCTTATCATCTCTGACTACGGAAAGGGCACCTTAAAGAATATCCCGCTAATCATTAGAGAAGCAAAAAAGACAAAAAAAACAATCTTAGTTGATCCCAAGGGAGATGATTTCTCAAAATATAAGTCAGCTGACATTATCACTCCAAATCTTAATGAATTTGAAAGAGTAGTCGGAAAGATAAATAAAGAATCTGAAATTACGAAGAAAGGAAAGGATCTTATTAAATCTCTAAGACTGAATTCACTCTTAATAACCAGAGGCTCAGATGGAATGACACTCTTAAACAAAAGAAATGGAAAAATCATTAGAGAGGATTTTCCAACAGAGGCAAGAGATGTATTTGATGTTTCCGGAGCCGGCGATACTGTTATTGCTAGCATTGCTGCAGGACTGGCGGGAGGATTCACTCTTTCAGAGTCAATTCGATTGGCCAATATCGCTGCCGGAATAGTGGTAGGTAAATCTGGTACAGCTGCAGTTAACCAGTCTGAGTTAGTTCCTTACTTAGGTCTTTCTGAATCTTTCGTTACGTCTAATGAAATAAAAGGTTATTCACAAGACCTTCATGAAAGATCCAAAAAAATAGTCTTCACTAATGGATGTTTTGATATTTTGCATGCTGGGCATGTTGAGTATCTTGCAGCTGCAAAAGAACTGGGAGATAAGCTTATAGTTGCCATAAATACTGATAGATCAGTTCGTAAATTAAAAGGTTCTAGTAGACCAATTAATACCCTGGCTCATAGAGCTAAAGTTTTAGCCTCTTTACAGTGTGTAGATAAGGTAGTTTTTTTTGATGAGGAAACTCCAATTAAGCTAATTAAAACTATTAAACCAGACGTGCTTGTAAAGGGAGGAGACTACAAAATTAAAGACATCGTGGGTTATAAAGAGGTTACCAAGTCTGGAGGTTCTGTAGTCACAATTCCTTTATTAGAGGGCTTATCAACTTCAAAAATAATTTCTAAGACACTTTAATCTTTATTGCGATTCTCTCTTCTCTTCTCTCTTCTCTTTTCTCTACTTGTCCACTTAGGATAAAGGGATTCAGTTTGTCCTGACTTAAATCGTCTGTGCATCCATAGATAGCCACTTGGATCTTTTTTAATGAACTCTTCATAAGTTTTGTTCATTTCAAATAGTAACTCCTCTTCGCTCGCAGAGGATTCAATATTTTTGATTTCGATTTCATATGTATCATCTATTTTACAAACATCTGCTACAACTATTTTTATATCTTTTTTAAGAAATAGAGCTGGAAAAGAAACTGTTGCTGCTGAATGTCCAAAGAAAGGAACCATTTTGGAAACTTTCAAGCCATAATCTTGATCAGCTGCATATAAGAAATTCTTACCCGATCTAATCCATCTAACAGCCTTCATTGCTTCTTTGTTTGTTAAAGAACCCTGAATGTAATTATTTCTCGCTCGAATCATTACATAATTGATGGCTTCATTTGTCTGAGATTTATACATGCCAGTCAGGTCAAAATGCTGACTTAATAAACGCAGGTCTAATTCAAGATGGGTAGAGTGTTTTATGAGAACTAGTACGCCTGTTTGTGCATCTTCTATTAACTCTTTATTTAATAATCTAGTATCAAGTTTTTTAATTTTCTTATCAGAAGACCACCAGGCTATAGCCATCTCAAAGACACCTCTGCCTATGGCTCGAAAGTTGTCTTTAACTAATGTGTCTAATTCATTATCTTTAATATCAAGACAAAGTTTTATGTTTATTTTACTTATCTCTCTTCGGTGGGGACTGACTTTATAAATTAAGCTACCAATTACATCACCTAAATTCATTAGAATTGAATAAGGAAGATAGGATGTAAGTCTTAGCAAGCCAATACCTAGCCAAGTAAGTAAACTTTTGAAGGATGAGAGAGCTTTAATCAGGTTTGGCTCTGTCTTCTCTGCTAAGGATTTAAGACGGTTCATTCTTTGGCCAACTTTCAAGTCTGTCTAAATACTTCTTTACACCTTCCTGAACGTTCAAGAACTCATCCTTATAGCCAACTTTTCTCAATTTTGAGATATCAGCTTGAGTATAGCTTTGATATGCACCTTTTAGCTTTTCAGGAAAAGGAATGTAATTTATCTTTCCTCTTTTATTCCAATTTATTACTGAGTCAGCTACTTCATTGAAAGTCTGGCTCTTACCTGTTCCTACATTGAATATACCCGATACTTTTTGATTTTCTAGAAACCATAGATTCACTTTAACTACATCCTCAACATAAATAAAATCTCTCCTTTGTTCTCCATCGTCATAACCATCAGAGCCCTCAAATAATTTAATTTCATCATTATCTTTGAGTTGATTATGCAAATGGAAAGCAACGCTTGCCATAGTTCCTTTATGTTGTTCTTGAGGCCCATACACATTGAAATATCTCAAGCCAACTATTTGTGTTTCACTTTTGATTAATTCTTGTCTTACCAACTGATCAAATTTAAATTTAGAGTATGCATAAAGGTTTATTGGATCTTCGTTTTCAATAGATTCTTCAAAAATTTTTCCTGCTCCGTATACAGAAGCAGAAGAGGCATAAATCAGGGGTGTTTGAGTTTTTTGTGAAAAATTCAAGAGCTCTTTAGAATATAACAAATTATTTTTGTATAAAAAATCAGCATCCCATTCCATAGTATTAGAGCACGCTCCTTGATGAAAAATAGCCCTAATTTTTGTCCCATCAATTTCATTACTCCTAATCAAATTAATAAATTCATCTATATTTAGGAAGTCCTGAATAACACAAAGTGCAATATTTTCTTTAAGCCCTGGATCGTCTTGATCATCGACTGCAATAATATCCTTATGCCCAATTTCATTGAGACCTTTTATTAAGTTGGATCCAATAAATCCATTACTTCCAGTTACTACTATCACAATTTAAATTTTAATTTAGGATTATCTACTATGGTAGCATAGGCTTATGCCAAGAAACCTTTATACGGCTTTATTTTGCTTATTGTTGCCTGTTTATTTTGCTAGGTTATGCTGGAAGGGCCTGTCCAATAAAGAGTATTTTTTAAGATGGTCTGAGAGGCTAGGGTATAGTTCAGAACTTCCTTCTAAAGATAAATCAATTATCTGGATACATGCTGTTTCCGTGGGAGAAGTAAATGCCTCCATGCCTTTATTGAGATCTTTAATTGCTGATTATCCTTATTCTGAAATACTTGTAACGACGACCACACCCACGGGATCAAAACTTTTAATTGAAAGACTTGGAAATAAAATAAAACATCAATATTTACCAGTAGATATACCTTTTTTTATAAATTCCTTTTTAAATAAATGGAATCCCAAAATTTTGATACTTTTAGAAACCGAGATTTGGCCAAATCTAATAAATATATGCAAGCGTAGGGGAATCTATTCAGCTTTAGTGAATGCTAGGCTTTCTGAGAAGTCTAAAAAAAATTATCTTAATTACAGTGCTTTAATTAAACCAGTTATTGAAAAAATTGACCTAATACTTACGCAGTTTGAATCTGATAAAAGGCGTTTCCAAGAAATAGTAGAAAGAAAAGATATTAATACCTGCGGAAATTTGAAGTTTGATCAAGATGTCCCGACAGAACTAGAAGATATATCAAAAACAATCAAACAAGACTGGTCGATAGATGGAAAATATAGACCAACATTAATTGCAGCAAGTACTCATGAAACAGAAGAGGAGGAGGTCTTAAAAGCTTTTAAACAAATCCTCAAGAGCTCTCCAAATGCTCTACTTATTCTCGTACCAAGACATCTTGAAAGATTTGATAAAGTCAAAAAATTAATCAATACCTCTGGTTTAGCTTTAGCTTCGCGCTCAAAGAAAGAAGAATTGAAGAGAAGTACTCAAGTTTTACTTGGAGATACCATTGGAGAATTAAACTTTTTATATTCCTTATCAGATATAGCTTTTGTGGGTGGTAGTTTAATCGATCATGGCGGTCAAAATCTCTTAGAACCAGCAGCTCAAAGCTTAGCACTTCTATCTGGTCCAAGTTTGAGAAACTTTTCAGATATCTCAGAACAGTTGATTAAAAAAGACGGATTGACTGTAATTAGAAATGCTCAGGAATTATCAGATGTGTTTGTTCAGCTTATAAACAATCCAGATGAACTCAAAGAAAGAGGAGAGGCTGCATTTGGAGTTTTTATGGAAAATAGGGGAGCATTACAGAAAATCGTCGGTTATCTGCATGAGCATCTTCAAGCTTAAATTTAATTTGCTCGATTCTAGAGCTTTACTCTCTATCTAAGCACAGTCTTAGTACAAGCAAATATAAATATCACTATATTTCCCTGTAATTAACCAATTTTTTATTGGCACGAATATTGCATATATAACTTTGTATTTTTCTAAATAATAAAAGGAGAAAAAAGATGAAGTTAATAACAGCAGTTATTAAGCCTTTTAAACTGGATGAGGTCAGAGAAGCACTACTTGGAGTGGGCGTTTCAGGACTAACAGTTACAGATGTAAAAGGCTATGGTCGACAAAAGGGCCATACAGAGCTTTACCGAGGTTCAGAATACGAGGTCGATTTGTTGCCAAAAACAAAATTAGAGATCGCTGTTTCCGACGATAAAGCTGACGAGGTTGTAGAGGCAATAAGTTCTTCTGCTAATTCAAACAAAATAGGTGATGGAAAGATTTTTGTCGTAGATCTTAATCAACTGGTCCGTATTAGGACCGGGGATCTCAACGAAGATGCGCTTTAAAAATAAGGAGATAAAATGACAGAACTAGAATTTGCGCTAAATACCTTCTACCTTCTAATGAGTGGAGCATTGGTCATGTGGATGGCCGCTGGGTTCACTATGTTAGAGGCAGGATTGGTAAGATCGAAAAATGCTGCTGAGATTGTGACCAAGAACTTTGGTCTGTTTTCAATAGCTTGTGTAATGTATTTGGTATGTGGCTTTTTTATTATGTATCCAGGTGACTCAGCTGTTTCAGCATGGGTTCCAGGTTTCAGCCTAGGTTACCTTGGTTTAGGAATGGGTGATCAAGATATGAGCTATGGCTCATACTCTGAAGCATCAGACTTCTTCTTCCAAGTTGTTTTTGTTGCTACAGCTATGTCGATAGTTTCAGGTGCTGTTGCTGAAAGAATGAAACTTATGCCATTTTTTGCTTTCGCAGTTGTCTTAACGGGATTTATATATCCTGTACAAGGTTATTGGAAATGGGGAGGCGGAGGTCTTGATGCGCTAGGTTACACCGATTTTGCAGGATCCGGTGTGGTACATCTTTGCGGAGCTGCAGCTGCACTAGCTGCGGTATTTATCCTAGGAGCTAGAAAGGGTAAATATGGAGAGAACGGATCTGTATATGCTATTCCAGGATCTAATATTCCCATCGCAGCCCTCGGTGCTTTAATTTTATGGCTCGGCTGGTTTGGTTTTAATGGTGGTTCTCAACTCGCCATAAATACTGCTGCAGACGCTATAGCTGTGGGACAGGTCTTTTTGAATACCAATATGGCTGCTGCAGGTGGAGTGCTTGGTGCTTTACTCGCAAGTAAGATTTTCAGTGGTAAAGCTGATGTAACTATGGCAATTAATGGAGCTATAGCAGGTTTAGTGGCAATAACTGCTGCACCAGATACACCTACAGGTGGTTTGGCTACTTTAATCGGGTTTATAGGTGGGGTAATAGTTTACTTCTCAGTAATTATCCTAGATACAAAGCTTAAGATTGATGATCCGGTGGGTGCAATATCAGCTCATGGAACAGTCGGAATATGGGGCATCATGGCTACTCCTCTTTCAGGGGCAGGAGCTTTTGGTACTCAATTCTTGGGAGCAATCATAATCTTTGCCTGGGTCTTCATAACCAGTTTTATAGTCCTTAAGGTTCTAGATTCTCTTGTAGGAATAAGAGCTTCTGAAGAAGATGAAGAGCTTGGATTAGATAAAGCTGAAATTGGAGTAGAAGCTTACCCAGATTTCAAGTAAAGCTGCGCTAAATTATGTCAAATTGTTTGCATAATAATAAATGGGTGGTCCTAAATAGGACCACTCATTTACTTTTTTTGAGAGTAAAAGGATTTACTTATTTAACACGGAAGTTAACTCAATTTTGATATGGACTTAAAACTTATTAAACCTAAAGAAGTTGCTAACATATTAATGTGTAGCGAGAGAACCCTAGAAGCATGGAGAAGAGAAGAGAAGGGGCCATGCTACTACAAAATAGAAGGTAAGATTCTCTATAAGCTTGATGATATTTTAAGCTTCATAGAATCCTCAAGAGTATCTGCTCAGTAAGCAGAAGAATAAAATTTGGAGATACTTTATGGTGCAAATCTTCCAGAGATGCACCATTTTAACTCAATTTGCAACTACATATTTCTCTGAAACCCTCATAAACCCTATAAAACCCTTAAATCTACTAATTGGCACGAAAATTGCATACATTATTTGAGTAGTTTTCTATTTGATAAACAGTTATTTATATCTATAGTGACTAGACCAATTATTTAGGAGTTTTTAATGAAATTAATTACAGCAATAATCAAACCTTATAAACTTGATGAAGTCAGAGAAGCTTTGTCTGAAGTGGGTGTTACAGGTCTAACCATTACTGATGTAAAAGGTTTTGGCAGACAAAAAGGACATACTGAGTTGTATAGAGGCTCGGAATATGTCGTTGATTTTCTTCCAAAGACAAAGATAGAGGTTGCGGTGAGTGATGATAATACTGATCAAGTAATCGACGCTATATCGCAAATTTCTAATACTGGAAAGATAGGAGACGGAAAAATATTTGTGTCTTCATTAGAACAAGTTGTTCGAATTAGAACAGGAGAGCTAAACGAAGATGCCTTGTAAATAAAGGTGAGACAATGATAAAAAAACTTCTTCTTATTTCAGTAGCATTATTTTCCATAAGCGCTTCAGCAGACGAGTTAAATTCTGGAGATACTGCATGGATCCTAACTTCTACTGCTTTGGTTCTGCTTATGACTCTTCCAGGCTTATCTCTTTTTTATGCTGGTCTAGTAAGAAGCAAGAATGCTATATCAGTGCTAATGCAATGTTTTGCAATAGCATGTATTGTCTCTGTAGCTTGGGTTGTTTACGGCTACAGTCTGGCTTTTACCGAAGGTAATGCCTTTATTGGAGGAACCAGTGCCTTTTTTCTTAATGGAATTGGTCGTGATACTTTGGCACCTGGAACAACAATGCCTCATTCCTTGTTTGTCATATTTCAAATGACGTTTGCAATTATTACACCTGCGTTGGTAGTTGGTGCCTTTGCAGAGAGAATGAAGTTTGGTGCCATGTGCTTGTTCTCTTTATTATGGTTTACAGCAGTTTATATACCCGCCTGTCATATGATTTGGGGCGGTGGATATCTTGCAGATGTAAAAGATTTCGCAGGCGGTCTAGTTGTTCACCTTACTTGCGGAGTTGGAGCTTTGGTTATCGCAATAATGTTAGGGCCCAGGAAAGGATTCCCTACCACAGCTATGCCACCACACAATAGAACCATGGTTGTCACCGGAGCGGCTTTACTATGGGTAGGATGGTTTGGTTTTAATGCAGGAAGCTCTTGGGCAGCCGACGGCTTGGCAGGTATGGCTATGTTGGTAACGCATATTAGTGCAGCAACAGGTGCTTTAACATGGATGGCAATAGAATGGATTAAAGGTGGAAAGCCTACTATCGTTGGAATAGCTACCGGAATGGTAGCTGGATTAGCCACCATAACTCCAGCAGCTGGAAGTGTTGGTCCTGAAGGTGCAATACTTATCGGATTAATGGCTGGATCAATTTGTTTTTATGCTACTCAGATCGTCAAAGGCGTGATGGGTGTAGATGACTCTCTGGATGTATTTCCCGTCCACGGCGTCGGTGGCATTATCGGAATCATCATGGTCAGTTTCTTAGGTGTTCAAGGAGGTTTCCTAGGTTCAAGTGCAGGTGAAGATTGGGTTCCAATGGAACAGTTCATGATCCAATTAAAAGGTATAGCAGTTATAGGCGCATGGACTGCTGTAGCTTCTTGGGCAATACTCAAATTAATTGGCTCTTTCACTCCTCTTAGAGTCACAGAAGAAGAGGAATATGAAGGTTTAGATGTTGTAGAACATGAAGAAAGAGGCTATGACTTAGCCTAATCTTGATGCGCAGAAAAAAAACCGGCTTTTGTGCCGGTTTTTTTTTCTCTCAATAAACTATCATATACATGTGAAAGAAAACCTTATATTAACAATTATGGGACCTACAGGAGTTGGTAAAACAGATCTTGCTATAGAACTATATGCAAAATTACCCATCAGAATAATTAGTGTAGATTCTGTTCAGATATACAAATTTTTAAATATAGGAAGCGGAAAACCCTCAAAGAAAGTTCTAAAAGACTTTCCTCACGACTTAATTGATTGGATAGAGCCGACAGAAAACTACTCAACTGCAAGATTTCAAGACGATGTTGTACGTTCCATTAAGGAGTCATTCGAGTCAAATTTAACACCTGTTTTGGTTGGAGGAACTATGATGTACTTTCATCATTTAATAAATGGTATTTCAAATTTACCCAATGTTCCTAAAAAAATAAGACAAGATATTGAAGAGGAGTTTAGCGAAAAAGGATCAAATGCAATGCATGAACATTTAAAGGAGATAGATGAGAAGTCTTCTTTGAAAATTCATCCAAATGATTCGCAGAGAATAAAACGTGCCATAGAGGTTTATAAAGCTACCGGAAAAAAGTTTTCTGAATGGCTCTCTGAACAGAAAGTTGAAGTTAATCCAATCATTACAGACTCTAATTTGATTCAAATCGCTATTAAACCCGAAGATAAACAACTTCATAGAGAGTCAGTAGCAAAAAGATTTAATAAAATGATTGATGATGGATTGGTTTCTGAGGTTGAAAATATACTTAATATGGAAGGGATGAGTATCAATTCTCAATCAATGAAGAGTGTTGGCTACAGACAAGTCTGCGAATTCTTAGAAGGTGGATATAATTTTGATGATATGATTGATAAGGCTATTAATTCAACTAGACAACTAGCCAAGAGGCAAATGACTTGGATTAGTGGATGGTCCGATCTAGTTCTTTTAGAAAAAAATAGGACACTACCAAAATCTGTAGAAGACTTAATTTTAAATAATTCATGAATTTCGAAGAGAAATTACCAAAATCTATAATAGTTCATATCGATAGATTCTCTCTAAGTAGAGATTTGCAATTAGAAGCATTACAAGAGTTTAAGGAACTATGCCTATCTTCCGGTACTGAAGTATGCGCAGAGGTATCTGGCAAGATAGATAGACCTTCTCCCAATTTTTTTGTAAAGCAGGGAAAAGTTGAAGAGATTAAAGAGCTTACCAGGGTTCATAAAGCAACTTTAGTAATATTCAATAATGAATTAACTCCATCGCAAGAAAGGAACTTAGAAAAATTTTTAGGAGCAAGAGTACTAGATAGAACCTCTTTAATACTCGATATATTCGCTACAAGAGCAAGTAGTCATATAGGAAAACTTCAAGTTGAATTGGCTCAATTAACCCATCTTTCTACTCGTTTAGTCCGAGGTTGGAGTCACCTCGAAAGACAGAAAGGAGGTATAGGCCTCAGAGGACCTGGAGAAACACAATTGGAAACTGACCGAAGGCTTATTGGACATAGAATTAAGAGTCTCAAAAAGAGACTCGATAAAGCGCACAATCAAAAAGAAGTTAACCGATACGCTAGGCGAAAAGGAAAAGAAATGGTAGTTGCTTTGGTTGGATACACCAATGCAGGTAAAACTACTTTATTTAATTACCTTACAGAAAATGATTTGTATGCAGCTAATAAACCTTTTGCAACTCTAGACTCTGTTACGCGAAAAAATAGTCAGCCTGAGCTTAAGCATATTTTATTTTCAGATACTGTTGGTTTCATATCTAACCTACCTACTCAACTTGTTGAATCTTTCAAAGCAACTCTAGATGATCTGAGTTCAGCAGATTTGCTGCTGCATGTAGTTGATATTTCAGATAAAGATCACAGATTTAAAGTAAAAGAGGTAGAAAAAATCCTTAAAGAACTTGGGCTATCAGACAAGCCAGTAATAAGAGTTAATAATAAGTGCGATAAACTAGAAATAACTCGCCTAGAAGACTTATCTAAAAATGACAAAGATCAAGTCTGGCTGTCATCAAAAACTTATGAAGGTTTTCAGAGTTTGTTTGATGCTATTAATTTGAACCTAAAGGGAGAAATTTCTGCTAACTGGATTAGACTAAATCCTGAATTAGGATGGCTTCGTTCTCAGTTATATGCATCTGGAGGTGTACTCGAAGAGAGAATATCTGACGAAGGTCTGATAGAATTACATCTTGAAAGTTTTCAAAATGACCTCATAAAGTTATTAGAAATAGAAGGTTTCACCTTAATCGAAAAAAAACAAACACAGGAAGCAATATAAATGTCTTGGAATGGAAATGATAATAAAGATCCATGGGGAAGAAACGATACTCCCCCAGAGATCGATGAAGTAATAAAAAAAGTTAGAGAACGCATAGACTCTATTTTTGGAGGTAGTTCCTCTTCTGGAGACTCTTCAGGTGGAGGTTTTGGTCTTAAGAATTTACCACTCATTTTGGGCATTTTGGCCCTCTTATGGGTAGGCGCTGGTATCTATCAGGTAGAACAAGCCGAGAGATCTGTTGTTCTTAGATTAGGTAAATTTGAGGAAATTAAGGGACCTGGCCTAAGATGGAATCCTCCAATTATCGATTCTTGGGAAATAGTCGATGTAGTAAGGGTAAGACCACACAGACACGATGCCCTTATGCTGACTAAAGATGAAAACATTGTTGATGTTACCGTATCCGTTCAATACCAAATTGCTGATCCACAGAAATATGTTTTAGATATTAGAGATGCTGATGCAAGCTTAGTACAGGCAACTGAGAGTGCATTAAGACATGTTGTTGGGGGTTCAATAATGGATGATGCACTTACGACAGGTCGTGAACTAATAGCACAAGAAGTAAAGACTAGGCTGCAGCGCTACCTAGACAAATACAACACAGGCCTCGAAGTCGTTATTGTTAACATCGAAGATTCATCTCCACCAAATCAAGTTCAGGAAGCCTTTGATGATGTTATCAAAGCTCGTGAGGATGAGGTTAGAGCGAGAAACGAGGCTGAAACATATGCTAACGGCTTAGTACCAGAGGCTAGAGGCCAGGCTCAAAGGATGCTGCAAGATGCAGAGGCATACAAAGAACAAGTGGTTTCTGAGGCCGAAGGTGATGCTACACGTTTCAATCTTCTTCTAGCCGAGTACCAGAAAGCACCAGATGTAACTAGGAACCGTCTGTACTTAGACTCAATTCAAGGGGTGATGTCCAACAGTACAAAAGTGATGATTGATGTAGAGGGGGGTAATAACATTCTTTATCTTCCGCTAGATAAAATTGCTGAATCCACCCGAGGAATTGAAAGTTTGAACATGCCTTCATCTTCTAACAATAATACCTCTATAAGAGATTTAACAAATCAGGTTATAGAGGAAATAAGAAGAAGAAATAGACAAGAGGAAAGAAGATAATGAAAACCCTTAGATTAATATTATATCCAGTTCTTATTTTAGGAATTATTTTACTTAGCCAATCTATATTTGTTGTTAAAGAAACTGAGAGAGCTGTCAAGCTTAGGTTCGGTGAAATCGTTGAGGCAGACGTTTCTCCGGGTCTTCATTTCAAACTTCCAATTGTTAATACAGTTAGAAAATTTGATTCCAGGATTCTTACCCTAGATGCAGCTCCTCAGAGTTACTTAACCTCTGAGAAGAAGGCTCTAACAGTTGACTCTTTCGTGAAATGGAGGGTCAGTGATGTTGCTAAATATTTCACTACTACTGGTGGTGATGAAGAAAGACTTAGACGTTTGTTAATCCAAAGGGTTGATGCCGGTTTAAGGAACGAATTTGGTAGCAGAACAGTTAATGAGGTTGTCTCGGGTGAAAGAGATGAATTGATGGATAAGCTCACACTCCAGCTTGATATAATCGCAGTAGAAGAACTTGGTGTGCAAGTAATTGATTTACGAGTTAAGAAAATTGATCTACCACCTGAAGTAAGTGACTCTGTTTACAACAGAATGAGAACAGAAAGGGAAAGGTTGGCAAAAGAATTAAGAGCTCAAGGTAATGAGGTAGCAGAAAAGATTAGAGCAACAGCGGATAAAGAAAAAACAATTATTCTTGCTGACGCATACAGACAGGCAGAAGAAATCAAAGGTAACGGAGACGCAATAGCGACAGCTACCTATGCAGATGCTTATTCAAAAGATCCTGAATTCTATGATTTCACAAGAAGTTTAAAAGCTTATCAGTCAACATTTGGCAGTAAATCAGATATTCTGTTAATCAATCCGGATAGCGATTTCTTCAAATACCTGGATGACTCAAACGCAAAAAACTAGTTGATGAGTTCAAAGATACGCTGGAGTTTACCTGATGGCGTAGACGAACTGCTTCCGCCAAAGGCCTTAGAGGTGGAAATGCTAAGGAGAAAGCTTATAGACAGCTATTTATCTTCCGGTTACGAATTTATCACTCCTCCTTTACTTGAATTATCAGAAACAATAGGGGGAGAAGCTCATGATGAAATTAAATCTCATGCCTTTAGTTTTAAGGACAACTTAACAGGCAAAAATTTATCTATAAGGCCTGATATTTCTGAACAAGCTTCAAGAATCGATGCCTATAGAATTCAATCTAATGATACTGTAAGACTCTGTTATGCAGGTGAGGTGGTAAAAAGTAAATCCTCAAAAGTCCTCCGATCAAGAACAACAATACAAGTAGGGGCTGAGATTTTTGGAGATTCTTCAAAAAACGCAGAACTGGAAAGTATAAGCTTAATGCTTGATAGTCTTGAGGTTGCAGAAGTTGAAAATATAACACTAAGTTTAGGACATGCTGGTTTAACCGCATCAATTCTTCAACCATTCAAGAAATTAGG
>CACEHP010000004.1:0-83116 GCA_902559365.1 uncultured SAR86 cluster bacterium | reverse complement strand
GATAGCAAAAAAAGAAATAGATAAGGATATTTTCAGAGATTTTATTGGAGAGGTAGAGAAACCTTTTTGGAAAAATGAATTAGATAAGTGGGTCAAAATCATTCATGAAGATTCTATAGGAATTGAACCAATTTTGGAGGCTGGCATAAGACATCTATATAGAAACCCTCCTAAGGAAAGTGAAACTATAAGTATGGTTCATGGAGATTATAGGAGTGGTAACTTCCTATATTCTGAAAACAAAATCACCGGAATTCTCGATTGGGAAATGGCTCATCTAGGTGATCCTCTCGAAGATTTAGGCTGGGCCCTTTCGCCTATATGGAGCTGGCAAGACAAGGATCGTCCCGCTTACTTGTTAAAAAGAGAGGATGCACTAAAAATATGGGAAGAGACTAGTAATATTAGTATAAACAAAGACGATCTAAATTGGTGGGAACTTTTTGCAGCCGTTAAAGGTATGGCTATATGGATTTCTGCTGGTAATGAATTTAAGTCAGGTACAAATATAGATCCTATTAATCTATTCTCAGCTTGGATACCTGGTGATATCCACCTTGAAATAATCTTAGATACCTTAGAAAAAAATATATGAAACCGGATATCAACATTGCGCTACTAAATGCCGCACAAGAAATTATAAATAGATTTAGTCCTTTAATTGAGGATGAATATGAGAAATCTCGCTTAGGTTCATGGGGGGCTTTGATACTTATATCAGCCTTGAAATTTAATGATGCAAGTTCGTCATTGAAAAAAGAGAATCATGACATTATCGAGTGGTTAAAAGAACACTCGACAATAAGCATGAAAGAGTTTGATAAATTCAAAATTTTAGATGATAAGACTATCGATCAGTACGATCAGGATAATCAGAGTTTAAGGGAGATGCTTGATAAGCAGTTTGAGGCTATTCAAGAAGAGGGAGACAAGATTTTACTCAAAGAAGGTATAGATTTAATGAGATCTATGCACCAAAGACGAAAAGTCAGTGACCTTATAGGAATGTTGCAACAACAGGAAGGTTAACTAGTCCACTGCACAAGTGATATAAAACCATAAGCCCCAAGAAACATGGGAGCCAAATATAGAGTAGGTAGTATTACGCCTGTTACTTTTTTTGCTGTTCTTTCTATTTTTTTCATTTGTTTGTAAGAATATTTAATGGTGCGCATGATATCACTGAAAATAATGTATGTATATAGATATTGTGAATATTATGTGAAATTACTGTTAAATAGCGATTTTTTTGACTACAAAATAGGTAATTCTAATATTCCTTAATCACTCTGACCCTTAAATGTATTGAGAAGATAATTTCTATTTTCTGTTGTTTCTAGTCACTCAGTCCAATACCACAGGGTATAATATGCCAAAACTAAATGGCTAGAGAATATACTGCAAAGTCAATTGAAGTCCTCTCAGGACTAGATCCGGTCAAAAAAAGACCTGGGATGTATACGGAAACATCTCGGCCAAATCACCTCGCACTAGAAGTAATAGACAATAGCATTGATGAAGCATTGGGAGGCTTTGCTACAAAGATCGAGGTGTCTTTGCAAAAAGATGGATCTCTAAGTGTGGAGGATGATGGACGAGGAATGCCAGTTGATATTCATCCCGATGAAGGTATACCTGCTGTTGAGCTAATTTTTACAAGGTTACATGCTGGAGCTAAATTTTCTAATGAAGATTACAAATTTTCTGGAGGGCTGCACGGAGTAGGTGTTTCAGTAGTTAACGCTTTGTCACAGTATCTTGAAGCAGAGATAAAGCGTGATGGAAAAAAGTACTCGATAGCATTTAAAGATAGTGAAAAAAAATCAGAATTAAAGCAGATAGATAAGGTAGGTCAAAAAAATACAGGAACAAAAGTAACTTTTTTGGCAGATCCTCAATACTTTGATAATCCAAAAATTTCAGTATCTCAACTTACCGCAGCTTTAAAAGCAAAAGCTGTCCTTTCTCCAGGTTTAAAGATTTCATTCTTTGATGAAAATACTGGCAAATCTGAAACTTGGTGTTTTGTAGAGGGTTTAGCTTCGTACTTGGCTGCCTCTAATGTTGGTGGTGAGGTTGTACCTGCAGATCCTTTTGAAGGGGAATATTTATCTGAAGACGGAGGTTTGACCTGGGCTTTACAATGGGTACAAGGCATTGCAGACCCTATTTCAGAGAGTTATGTAAATTTAATTCCAACTTCACAAGGAGGAACGCACGTTAATGGAACAAGATCTGGATTAACAGAAGCCCTGAAAGAATTTTGCGAATTTAGAAACTTAATACCCAGAGGAGTTAAGTTAACTGCAGATGATATTTGGCTAAATTGTAGCTCTATCATATCTGCAAAAGTAAAAGATCCTCAATTTACAGGTCAGACAAAAGAAAGGTTGTCTTCTAAAGAATTTACTAATATTTCTTCACAAATCATTAAAGACTCTTTCAGCCTTTGGCTTAATCAACACACGGAAGAAGGCCAAACTATCGCAGAAATCTGTATAGCTAATGCTCAAGCTAGACAAAAAAGTAACAAGAAAGTTGACAGAAAAAAAATAATCTCTGGACCTGCCTTGCCAGGCAAATTGACCGACTGTACTACTGATGATCCTGAACAAGGGGAACTTTTTTTAGTAGAGGGTGAATCGGCCGGAGGATCTGCTAAAAGAGCAAGAGATAGAAATTTCCAGGCTATTCTTCCTCTTAAAGGTAAAATCATGAATACCTGGGAAGTGGATGTATCTGAAGTGCTAGCCTCTCAAGAGGTTAATAATATTGCTATAGCCCTGGGCGTTGAACCAGGGAGTAATAATTTAGATGGACTTAGATATGGCAAAGTTTGCATTTTAGCTGATGCTGATTCAGATGGTCTGCATATAGCAACTCTTCTGTGCGCACTATTCTTGAGGCACTTTAGGCCACTTGTTGAAGCAGGAAGAGTTTATGTTTCCATGCCACCTCTTTACAGGATAGATCAAGGAAAAGATGTTCACTATGCGTTGGATGATCCAGAAAAAGACAAATTAGTTAAAGAGCTACAGAAGAAAAATAAAAGAACTAAAATCGAAGTCCAAAGATTTAAAGGCTTAGGGGAGATGAATGCTTCTCAACTCAGAGAGACAACAATGTTACCCGGAGCCAGACGCTTGGTTCAACTTACAGTCAAAAATGGAGATAAATCTTCCCAGATGGTCGACATGTTGCTGTCGAAGAAGAGATCGCAAGATAGGAAAGAGTGGCTTGAAGATAAAGGAAATCTAGCAAATGTCTGAAAAACTTGAACAACAGTCATTGAGTCAGTTTAGCGAGAAGGCTTATCTTGATTACTCAATGTATGTCATCCTTGATAGGGCCTTACCACACATAGGTGATGGACTTAAGCCGGTTCAAAGAAGAATTATTTACGCTATGTCTGAGTTAGGCCTGAGTTCTGCAGCTAAGTACAAGAAGAGTGCGAGAACAGTAGGAGATGTAATAGGTAAATTTCATCCTCATGGCGATACTGCAGCTTATGAAGCAATGGTTCTTCTCTCTCAATCTTTTTCAACAAGGTATCCTCTTATTGACGGACAAGGGAATTGGGGCTCTATAGATGATCCAAAATCCTTTGCAGCTATGCGGTACACTGAATGCCGACTCTCCCCTTATGCCAAAAGTCTTCTTGAGGAGCTTGGTCAAGGCACTGTCGATTGGGCAAGTAATTTTGATGGAACGCTTTTGGAGCCTTCTGTTTTGCCAGCACGGTTACCTAATTTATTATTGAATGGCGCTACAGGCATAGCTGTAGGAATGGCAACTGATATACCTCCTCACAATTTAAACGAAGTTGTAAACGCATGTATCAAAATTTTAGATGAACCTAAAGTGACTGTAGAGGAACTATATAAAATTATTCCTGGTCCTGATTTTCCAACAAAGGCTGAAATCATATCCACTGTAGATGAACTTAAGGAAATTTATCAATCTGGGAGAGGGTCAGTTAGGATGCGATCTACTTATGCCATAGAGAATGGCGAGATTGTGATTACAGCATTGCCACATCAAACATCAAGCTCCAAGATACTTGAACAGATTGCATTACAAATGGATGGAAAGAAGTTACCAATGATAGTTGATCTGAGGGATGAAAGTGATGAAGAAAATCCAACAAGACTAGTACTGGTACCTAAGTCTAATAGAGTTGATAAAGATGCAGTAATGAATCACTTGTTTGCAACTACAGATCTTCAAAAGAATTACAGGGTTAATATGAACCTAATCGGCTTAAATGGAAAGCCTCAAACAAGAGACATAAAACTCGTTTTGAAAGAGTGGCTTACCTTTAGGTCTCAGACAGTAACAAGAAGGCTTCAGCATAGATTAGATTGGGTATTAGACAGACTGCACATATTAGATGGTCTGCTAGTTATCTATTTGAATATAGATGAAGTAATTCATATCATCAGAAACGAAGATGACCCCAAAACTGTTTTACAGAAAAAATTTAAATTAAGTGTAATCCAAGTAGATGCAATTTTAGAGATAAGACTTAGACAGCTAGCAAAGCTTGAAGAGATTAAAATCAAAGAAGAACAAGGCAATCTTGATTCAGAGAGAAAAGACTTAGAAAAGATTCTAGGCTCTAAGACCAGGCTTAAAACTCTTATCAAAAAAGAACTTAAAGCTGATGCTGAAATTTATGGAGATGATAGAAATAGCCCTATAGTAACCAGAGAGGAGGCTTCCGCCTTTGATGAGTCAGAACTCATTTCATCTGATCCAGTAACAGTTGTTTTATCTGAAAGAGGATGGATAAGAGCAGCCAAAGGTCATGATATAGACCCAGAGTCATTGAATTACAGAGAAGGAGATAAGTACTTCTCTTCAACACCCTCAAGAAATAATCAGAATGCAGTATTTTTTGATTCAAAAGGTAAGGCATACACTTTACCTTGTCATTCACTACCTTCAGCCAGAGGTCAAGGAGAGCCACTTTCTGGAAGATTAAATGCTGAGTCAGGTGAAACTTTCGCGGGGGTTATTTCCGGAGCAAACGAAGATAAAATTATCTTAGCTACTTCATCGGGCTATGGATTCGTTGCGGAACTCGGAGACTTGCAAACTAAGAATAAATCAGGAAAAGCTGCAATTAAGGTCCAGGAAAATGCAAAAGTATTAATTCCTAGTCTCATACGGGATGAAATGGATGTTCTGGCTGCAATAACTAATCAGGGTCGTATGTTAGTTTTTCCACACACTGAATTACCTCAGCTAGCTAGAGGAAAGGGTAATAAAATAATCGGTATACCAAAAGCCAATTTTGAATCTGGTGAAGAGTTCTTGCAAGAGTTGGCCGTGGTTGGTGAAGGAAGAGAATTGAAACTCATTAGCGGTAAACGACATTTCACAATTAAATTTAAGGATCTAGAAAACTTTTCTGGTAACAGGGGTAGAAGAGGGAATTTCCTTCCAAAAGGCTTTAGGAAAGTTGATAAAGTAGAAGTAGTTTCGCCAGAAGATATTTAATCCTAATTTTCTAACTATAAAGTAAATACAAACAAATAGAGGACTCAATGAAAGAGAAATTTCCATATATAGGCAATGACGTAACTATAACTGAAGAAATGTGTGATCTTAATGGTCATATGAATGTGCTCTATTACGCACAAATCTTTGAAGACGAATTTCCATTTTATTCATCTCTGGGATTTACCTCTGATTATTTCAAGGAAGGTTATTCCTTTTTTACTTTAGAGATGAACATTAGATATCTAAAGGAGATGAAAAAAGGTGAAATTGCCTCCCCATGTTTTAGATATTTTGCTGTTAAGCCTAAGTTGATTCACTATGGAGGAGTTATTCTCAATGAATCAAATGAAGTTTCTGCAATAACCGAAAATGTCCTTGTTCATGTAGATATGAGTACAAGAAGATCTTGTGAGATGAAGGAAGAAACACTAAATCATTTAAATGAAATGCTAGAGGAGCATGCAGCAACCGGAGAAATAGGTTTTGATTTAAGATTAAAAATCTAGATAGACAACAATTCTCTCTGGATGTCTTCATCTAGAAGACCCACAACCTCAGAACTTTTTAAATTTTCTTCTAACTGTGTCAACTTAGATGCTCCTAAGATTACAGTCGAAACATTTTTGTTCAACAAGCACCAAGCTATAGCAAGCTTAGACATACTTACATTTAGCTTCTCGGCAATTGGAGTTATCGCTTTAATTCTCTCCATTCTTTGCTGCCCTCGGTCAGATTCGACCATACTCTTTTTGAGCCATTCGTATCCAGACAAGGAAGCTCTTGATCCATCAGGTATCCCATCAAGATATTTTCCGGTAAGAGCACCAGAAGCTAAGGGCGACCAGATTGTAGTTCCTAAACCATATTTTTCATAAAGGGGTCCATATTCATTCTCGAATCTATCTCTATCTAAAAGATTATATTGAGGTTGCTCCATAGAAGGAGGAGTCAGGTGATTTGCAATGGCAAACTCGTAAGCCTCAGTTATTTCTTCCGC
The DNA here is from genome assembly GCA_902559365.1 of uncultured SAR86 cluster bacterium. Classification (GTDB taxonomy): domain Bacteria; phylum Pseudomonadota; class Gammaproteobacteria; order Magnimaribacterales; family Magnimaribacteraceae; genus Magnimaribacter. The sequence continues at coordinate 76,614 of CACEHP010000004.1, read as the reverse complement.
AGTCCATTCAGAGGTGCCCCAGTAAAGAACTTTCCCTTGCATAACCAAATTATGCATTGCCCAAACCGTCTCGCTAATAGGAGTTTCTGGATCAGCTCTGTGACAAAAGTATAAGTCAAGATAATCAACTTGGAGTCTTTGCAGGGCCTGATGACAGGCCTCTGTAATGTGCTTTTTACTCAGACCCTTTTGAGTGGGTAGAGGATTTTCTTTAGCTCCAAAAAACACTTTAGAAGATACACAATAAGAGTCTCTAGGTTTATCTAAAGCCTTTAACGCTTTTCCCATTACTATTTCTGATTCACCTCTTTCATAGCCTTCTGCATTATCAAAGAAATTTATCCCTGCATCTAAACAAGTTCCAAACATTTTCTCTGCGAGGTTTGTATCAACTTGCTTATTGAAGGTTACCCAAGATCCAAAGGATAATTCTGAAACTTTCAAGCCTGACTTACCTAAATTTCTATATTCCATATCTTTACAATAGTACCTCTTTTAAGAGATTTATGCCTTGTTCTATTTCCTCATTAGTTATATTCAGAGCCGGAGCCAATCTTAGACAGCTTGAACCCGCTGAAACCATTATTAGACCAGCATCGTAAGCTTGATCTAATACTTCGTTTGCAGTTTTATCAATTAAATCGCAACCTATCCAAAGTCCCGCTGACCTAACTTCAGAAAAAATTCCTTTTGTTTTGAACTCAGATAGCAAATCAAGGAATAATTGTTCTTTTTCTAAAACATCGTTAAGAAAATCTTTCTCACTTACAATGCTCACCACTTCATTAGCTACCGCGCATGACATTGGATTACCTCCAAAAGTTGATCCATGAGTTCCGGGTTGCATACATTCACCGATAACTTTAGTTGTGAGGGTTGCTCCGATAGGTATACCTCCACCCAATCCCTTAGCTGAGGTTACAATATCTGGTTTAATGTCATATTGCATATAGCCATACAGGCTCCCCATCCTTCCAATTCCGCTTTGTACTTCATCAATAATCAACAAAGCACCTTGTTTTGTACATTCTTCTCTTAATTCTTTTAAGAATTCTTTGCTGGCGGTATATACACCAGCTTCCCCTTGCACAGGTTCAACAATAACTGCGGCAGTTTTTTTAGTAATCAGACTTCCTAAATTAGAGACATTATTAAATTCTCCATGCTTTATTCCAGGCATTAGTGGTTCAAAACCGCTTCTATGCATCTCAGAACTTCCAAGAGAAATATTTAGCAATGAGCGACCATGAAAAGAATTTTGAAAAGAAACTATTTCATTCCTTTGATTATTTTTCGAAGAGTGAAATTTCCTTGCTATTTTTATAGCGGCTTCATTTGCTTCTGTACCAGAATTGCTTAAGAAAACATTTTCTGCAAATGTTAGATCAGTTAGTTTCTTAGCTAAATTAATAGCTGGCTCATTACTCAGGTAATTACTAAGATGCCAGAATTTCTTGGATTGTTCAGAAAGCGCTTTTATCAAATCTGGATGAGAGTGACCCAATGAATTTACTGCTATTCCTCCGCCAAAATCTATGTATTCTTTGTTATCTTGATCCCAAATCCTTGACCCTCTTGCTTCCTTGGGTATGAAGTTTGCAGGGGAATAATTAGGAAGCATTACATTGTCGTAAATTCCTCTTAGTTCATTATTCTTACTATTTTTTTTCATTCTTAGAAGTTTATTTGGCGAGACAATAGTATTATAGGTGCCCTTTTTATATGGTCAAAATCGAAAACAATGCCCAAGATAGTATCTACCGCATACTCTTGCGTCCAAATAGATCAACCGACTGGAAAACAAGTTTACTCTTTATTTCTGTAATTGCATTTACCTGCTTAACCATTGGCATAGGTTTCGCCTTAGCGGGTGCGACGATGATATTACCTTTTGCTGGTTTAGAGATTATATTTGTAGCTACTTGTGTCTATTTAGTAATGAAAAATACTTATAAACAAGAAGTAATAACATTGACTAAAGAAAAATTAAAAATAGAGAAGGGCGCAGGAAAAATAGATCAAGTGTGGGAATATTTCAGGATGTGGTCATTTGTTTCAGTTGAGAGACCTGAGCACCCTTGGTACCCAGCCCATATCGTTGTATCTTCTAAAGGAGAGAGGGTTCCTATCGGAGACTTCTTAAATGAAGATGAGAAAGAGGAACTAGTAAAAAATCTTGAAAGAATAATCCAGGAATTAAAATAACTAGTTTCTTTGATTAAACCTTTTTCCAACAATTGCTGATGCAATATTAATTTTTTGTATATCTATTGTTCCTCCTGCAATGCCCCATCCCCATACGTCTCTGTATTTTCTTTCCATACCGTATTCTTTGTTAAATCCATATCCTCCCATGAGTTGCATTGCTGAAGCTACAACTTCTCTGGCGGTCTCATTTGAAAAACATTTTCCAACGCTAGATTCAAAAATACTTGGAAACCCTTCTTGAGCATTATGAGCTGCTCTATGAATAAGCAGTCTAGAAGCTTCTACTTTCATTGCCATTTCAGCTAGTTTCATTTGAACAGCTTGAAATTCTACAATTTGCTTTCCAAATTGCTCTCTTTCTTGCACATAATCTATTGCATTTTCTAGCGCTCCAGAAGCCTGACCAAGGCACATAGTTGCATTTCCACATCTCTCTAGATCAAATGCTTCCATTAACTTCTTAAAGCCACCATTTGCTTCAACTATAATATTTTCAGCAGGCACCTCAACATTATCAAAGTAAATATCAGCAGAAGGTATCCCATTCCAACCCATTAATTTTTCTTGTTGTCCAAAACTTAATCCTTCTGTCTCTTTTTCAACATATACAGCCCCGATTCCATTTGCTCCTGGTTCATCTGACATTCTGCAGTAAACAACATAGCCCTCAGAATGACCCCCTCCTGAGCACCATCTTTTAGTTCCATTAAGGATAATTTTATCGTTTTGCAGTACAGCCTTCGTTGTCAGATCAGTGAGGGCTGATCCAGCATTAGGCTCTGACATGGAAACAGCAACTACAATGTTCCCTTTACAAACTTCTGGAATAACCTTTTGTTTTAATTCCTCAGAAGCAAAATGTTCTATAGCCTTCACTGGTCCTACGCAACTTTCGAAGATAGGAAATGCAACAGCTGAAGAGATTTTTGCAAACTCTTCCATAACAAGTAATGCATCTAGATTTGAAAGACCTAACCCACCATATTTTTCTGAAACATTGATACCAAGAAAACCCATATCAGAATATTTTTTTAGCCATTCTTTTGAAAGAGGTTCGCTGGTTTGTTCCATAGATTGTGCAACTTCAACCATTTCCTTTTGCGCAAAATTTCTTGCTGTTTCTTGAAGTTCTCTTTGTTGTTGTGTAAGTTTAAAGTCCATATAAATCTCCTAAATTATTCTTTCTGATTTCAGCTGTGTTATTTCATCTTGGCTATATCCCAATCCTGAAAGTATTTCTTCATTGTGTTCCCCTAATTGTGGTGATCTGCTTTTGATAACTCCAGGATTCTCTGATAATTCTACTGCTGGTCCAACTACTGAGTACTCTTTATCCATTGTTGGATAATTTAATTTTACGAAAGAGCCTTTTTTTAAAATATGTTCTTCCTTTAAGGTTTCACTTGCTTTAAGAACCTCTCCTACAGGAATTCTAGAGCCTTCTAATTCCATTATCGCCTCTTTTGAAGTCCTTTCGGCGCACCATTCTGACATTCTTTCACTAATTAAATGTCCATTTTCCCCTCTACTCAAATCATCTTTAAATCTTTTATCTTCGAGCCAATCCTTTTCTCCCATTAGATTAACCCATCTTTCAAAAAGAGGACCGCCAACTGTTTGTACAAGTATCCAGCCATCCTTTGTCTTAAATGTATCCGATGGTCCAGAGGTTTGCGCTCTATTAAGAGAGGCTACTCTGTTTATATTTAATATCTCTTGCTCAATTAAAAGACTATTTGTTGTTGTTAGAGCTGTCTGAAGAAGGGATGTTTGAACTCTTTGACCTTTACCCGTTTTTTGCTTCTCTAGATATGCCAAAAGAGTTCCAAATGCAGCCAGTGAAGCACTACAAAAATCAACATAAGGAGCATAAGCCTTCGTTGGTTGCTCAGGTTCTCCGGTCATATCCATTGCTCCTGACATTGCTTGTGCTACTCCATCAAAGCCCACTCGTTCGGCATATGGTCCAGTTGTGCCAAAAGCAGTGTTGGAAGTAAGAATTATCCCAGGATTTATTTCCTTTAGCTCTTCGTAATCAAGACCCATAGATTTTAAGGTTTGCTCAGGAAGATTGGCTATGACTATGTCGGATTTTTGTACAAGTTTCTTAACTATTTCCTGACCTTTTTCCTTAGTTGGATTCAAGGTTAAACCTAATTTATTTCTATTTAATTGAAGGAACATAGCTCCTTGTCCATCCTCACTTACAGGTGTGACATATCTATCTTCACTGCCATTAACTCTTTCTATCCTAATTACTTCAGCACCGTAATCTGCTAGTAGTGCACCACAAAAAGGTCCTGCAATGTACCTTCCAAAATCTAAAACTTTTACACCTTCCAAAACTCCACTCATAGTATTTGCTTCCTTAATAATTTTAAGTTCGATATTTATTTCGAGTCTTGAGCGATTATAATCAAGGTATGACAGATCAAGAAATACCTGAGGGCTTTAAAGAACTTAAAATTCCTCAACCCCATATAGAAAATTTGGGTCCCGGTTTTTATAAAAAAGAAGACGATCAATTATTTATGATCTTTTTCGTAAAAAAAGAGCATAGTAATTTCTATGAATCAGCGCATGGAGGTGCGCTTATGGCTTTAGCTGATTTTTGCATGACTTCTTCAATGATGAAGGATCGAAATAGCTTAGTAACCACAGTAAGCTTCCATACTGAATTTTTAGCTCCAGCTCCAATAGGGAGTATGTTGCTAATCCGCTGCAGACCTACCAAGATTGGAAAGTCATTAGGTTTTTCAGAAGGAGATATTACTGTTGATGGCAAGACCGTTATAACCTTTGGAGGAGTTGGCAAAATACTCAAATCATGATGGAAAGAAAATACGAAATAATTCTTTACGGTGCAACTGGATTCACAGGGCAAATTTGCTGTAAGTATTTAAGGGATAACTATAGCGATTTAACCTGGGCGGTAGCCGGCAGAAACAAAGATAAGTTAGAACAAGTTAAATCTGATTACAAACTAGAATGCGATGTGATTGTTGCTGACGGTGGTGATCTAGAGTCACTGAAATCACTAGCTAGTCAAACTAAAGTTGTTTTATCAACGGCAGGTCCTTTTGCAAGATATGGCTCCTTACTCGTGCAAGCATGTGTAGAAGAGGGAACGCATTACACAGATATAACTGGAGAAAATCATTGGGTTAGAGGGTTAATTGATAAACATCATTCCGAAGCGGCAGCAAAGGGTATCAGAATTATCCCTTCGTGTGGTTATGATTCCATCCCCTCAGACTTGGGAGCTTTTTTTACTATCTCACAATTAAATAAGCCGGTTACTAGAGTTGATGTTTATCACGAGGCTCAAGGTGGAGCCTCTGGGGGTACAACCGAAACTATTTTCACTATGGATGGGTTGACTAAAGAAATGAGAGATCCGTTTGTTCTGAATCCTCTTGATACTGTCACCGAGGAGCAAAGACAAAAATCTAAAGATGGATTTGTGATAGAACAAGTAGAAGGGCTTGATGGTTGGTCTGGCATAGGCATGATGGCTGTAGCCAATACTAGAGTTGTAAGGAGATCTGCGGCTTTAATGGAACAGAATCAAAAATCCTACGGACCTAATTTTACCTTTGGTGAACATGGTTTATTTGCAACTAAGAGAATGGCTAGATTGGCCTCATATAGTTCAATTATTGCATTTCTTGTATTAGCCACTCCACTGAAGAGATTAGTAAGACCTTTTCTTCCAAAACCAGGAGAAGGACCTAGTCAGGAAACGCAAGATAACGGATGGTTTAGAGCTACATTTGTGGCTTATTCCGATGATAATGAGAAAAAGATTTGCTCTATGTATGGATCAGGAGATCCTGGATATAAGTCTACCGCGAAGCTTGTGTGTGAATCGGCTCTTTCTTTAGCCAGGTCAGCGGATTTACCAGGTGGAAGTGAGTATGGAGGAGTGCTTACTTCTGCAGTAGGCTTAGGAGATGTATTAATAGAAAGGTTAAGCAATAAGGAAATAGAATTTAAGGTTCTTAATTAAATTTTAAAATTCTTAAGCTTTTTCCTGACAAGTTTATTCTTGAGATGGGCAGTTTGTATTACGCCTTCTTCAAAAGGAGCCCAAGCTTCGCCCTGAATTAAGGGGCTCAGATAATTTTTACAAGCAGCAGTTATGCCGAAGCCATCTTTGGAAATGAAATTTTTTGGCATTTTTTTCTCAACGTTAGCTACTTTAGATAATTCAATTTTACCTACTTCCCAAGAATAAGGTTTTGCCTTCTTTCTTACGATGATTGGCATAATTGAATTTTCACCGGCAGCAGCATATTCAACAGCTGCTTTTCCAACAGCATAAGCCTGATCTAAATCCACTTGTGATGAAATATGTCTTGCTGATCTTTGCAGGTAATCAGAAACAGCCCAGTGATATTTCAGCCCCAATTTTTTGCTAACCATCTCTGCAACAGTTGGCGCTACACCACCCAGTTGTTTATGTCCAAATGAATCAACTGTTCCTGCATCGGCTAGGAATTCGCCATTTTTATATCTAGCGCCTTCAGAAACCACAATGACACAATAGTCTTCTAGTTTTATGACTTCTTTTACTCTCTTTAGGAATTTATTTTCATTGAAAGGAACTTCGGGTAATAAAATAATATGAGGTGCTGAATTTTCTTTATTTTTAGCTAAGCCCGATGCTGCTGCCAACCATCCTGCATGCCTTCCCATTACTTCAAAGATGAATACTTTGGTCGAGCTTTTAGACATGCTTTTTACGTCTAGAGCTGCCTCTTTCGTAGAGGTAGCAATATATTTTGCTACCGATCCAAAACCCGGACAGTTATCTGTAAAGGGCAGATCATTATCAATTGTCTTAGGAATACCAATACAAGTTACTGGAAATCCAGCCTCTTTCGTGTATTGAGCTATCTTATTCGAAGTATCTTGAGAGTCTCCGCCGCCATTATAGAAAAAGTATCCAATATCATGAGCTTTAAAGACTTCTATCAGCCTTTTGTATTCTCTTTTGCTTTCTTTAACATTTTTTAATTTGTGTCTGCAAGATCCAAATGCTCCTCCTGGAGTATGCTTTAATTTTTTTATTTCTTTAAGATCTTCGAGATTGGTGTCAATAAGATCCTCATTCAGAATTCCAACTATTCCGTCTTTTCCTGCATAAAGCTTATTAATTTTTTTAGACTTTCGAGCAGTTTCTATAACTGCACAAGCGGTAGTGTTAATAACTGAAGTTACACCTCCAGACTGAGCATAGATAGCGTTCTTGGCTTTCATCGTTCGCATGATACTTGAAAACAAATCTATCTTGTAATCATTCTTGATAGTTATAATGAATTCATGTCTAAGGAAAGAGTGCACATACTCGGAATCTGTGGAACTTTCATGGGTGGGCTAGCTTTACTTGGAAAAGAGCAGGGCTTAGAAATTTCAGGTTGTGACTTAAACATCTACCCTCCGATGTCAGACCATTTACATGAGATGGGTATAGACATTTCTGAAGGTTACGACCCTTCTAAGCTTCCTGAAGCTGATTGTTATGTAATTGGAAATTCTATTTCAAGAGGCAATCCAGCTTTAGAGTTTTTGTTATCCAAAAAGGCAAATCTAATATCAGGACCAGACTGGCTCTATAAAACAGTTCTAAAAAATAAGAGGGTCATTGCTGTATCAGGAACCCACGGGAAAACTTCAACAACAGCTATGATCGCTTGGATATTTGAAGATCAAAATATTGATGTTGGGTATTTAATTGCTGGCAAGCCAAAGGACTTCGAAAAGTCTGCTAGGCTCGGTGAACAAGATATATTCGTCATAGAGGCAGACGAGTACGATACAGCTTTCTTTGATAAAAGATCAAAATTTATTCACTACAAACCCGATACTTTAATTATTAATAACTTAGAATTTGATCATGGAGATATTTTTCCAGATCTATCTTTTATCTTTAGAGAATTTCATCATTTAATAAGAATTCTTAATGAAGAGGCTCAAATTATCTTTCCAACAGATGATTTGAATATAGCAAAGGTTCTAAATATGGGCTGCTGGAGTAAATTGATAAGCTATGGAGTTGACGGCAATCATGAGAATGCTATCAGTTTAAAAGATCCAACAAATATAACTATTACGATCAAAGATGAAACAGGCGATTTAGATTGGAATATGTATGGAGAACATAATGCTAGGAATGCCATGGCTGCAGCTTTGGCAGTAAACCAATATGGCATTTCTCTTGAGAGTGCACTTGTTTCATTAAGAAATTTTTCGGGTGTTTCAAAGCGACAAGATATCCTTATAAATTCAGAAAGATTATTGTTGATTGAGGATTTTGCACACCATCCAACTGCAATAAAAACAACCTTAGAAGGTATAAAGCAAAAGTATCCTACTCGACGTTTGGTTGCAGTTATAGAGTTAAGATCTAATACTATGAAATCTGGATATCATGATGATCATCTGATTGAATCTGTCTCTCTTGCTGATGAAGTTTTCTGGAAGAGTGAGGATTTTGAGCAAGTTGAAGGTTTGGTTAGTAAGAAAAAATCAAATTCAAAACAGATAATTAATGTGGATTCATTTATAGAAGATTTTGATTCTATATCTTCACCAGGTGATATTTTTATAATTATGTCCAATGGAAATTTTGATGATATTTCTAAAAAGATTATTAAAAAGATAAATGACTAACCAAGAAACAGTCTCACCATTATTCCCTCTGACAATTAATGTTTTACCAGGAGCTTTATTACCTCTGCAAATATTCGAGCCGAGATATATTGATATGGTCAAGAGCAGCCTGAGCAAATCTGAAGGTTTTTGTATTGTCTTATCCATGCAAGAAAATACTCCTGAAGAGAGTCAATCTGGTTTACTTCGCAATATTGCAACCTATGTCGAAATCATTGACTTCAATCAGTTAGATAATGGCCTCTTAGGCATTACCGTTCAGGGTAAACAAAAGGTAGTTATTGAAGATACGTGGGAACAAGATGATCAACTATTAATCGGCAAGATAAAGAAAATTAAAGAAGAAGATAGTGATTTGTCCATAGATTCAAAGTATGTTGATTTATGGGATATGGTAAAAGAAATAACTAATCATCCTGAAATTAAGAAACTCAATTTAGACTTAGATCTTAATAGTTCAATTAGTGTCAGCTACATACTAGCAAGCGTATTACCATTAAGGCCTGTAGAAAAACAAACAATCCTAGAATTTGAGGATCCCAGGGACAAACTCGATTACTTGAAAGAAATTATAAAGAAGTTGGGTGGATAATTAGCCCTGTCTCCAATTTCCATGAAATCCATAGGGGATTCTGTGAGGCAGCATAGCCCTTGCGAGAGGGCCACTGGAGACATTCTCCGCGTCAAAAATCATTAAGTCCGATCGGTTCTCTTGTCCAAGATAGGCTAGAGCTATCAGATAACCTTCACCTTCTCTCGAGCTTTCATTTTTAGGAACAAATATTGGTTCACCAACTGCATCGAATTCTGAGAGAGTGAAGCTATCTTTAAGACCTGTATCAAAGTCATAATTGGTTATCGTGTTAAAACTTACTCCTTTTGGAGATTTACCATTATTTGAAGCGTAATAACCGTACCTATATTTAGACATGGCTTTTCTCTCGTCTAATCTTGGGAATTCACCAATGCTTTCATCTAGATAATTTTTTGTGATGGTACCTGAATTAGATCCAAGATCTATTTCCCATCTATTTAGTCTTGCTTCTCCCTTTTTGAGATCCGGGCTAGACCCATCAAGATGAGGAAACATTGGCGCTTCTTCAAATTGCATCATATCAGCAATGATTTTTCCTCCATCTTCATAAGCATTCATTGGATGAAAGACATAACACGGATCGCTTTCAATCCATCTAATATCTTTTGCAGATCCATCTCTAGGCATGATTCCTATTTGACTGGGTCGATGAGAATCCCAAGCAATTGGAGACTTTCCTTCCGCAATTAATTGAAAATCAATTATTAGAGGAAAAATTGGAAAGATGACGTGCTTGGTAGTGACTATAAAGTCATGAACCATACTAGAGTAAGGAGTTTCAAACTCGGTAAATGTGGTCATCACCCCTTCAGCATTCACTACGAAATAGCTCATTTTGTTAACACCGAACCCATAACCAAAACCTATCATCTCTCCTGAGATAGGATCAATCTTAGGATGAGCTGTCATAGCAGAATCTAATTTTCCTTTATAGTTCCAAGCACCTTTAGATTCTAAGGAAATTGGATCTAATTCGAATGGTTTATTTCCTTCTTCTAAAGCAAGCAGTTTTCCTGAGTGGAATAAAATATTTGTATTGGCTGTTCCGTCTCCCCCTTCAAAATTATATTCTGGGTCTGAATCCATTGGATTGAATACGTTCACTAAAGATCTGCCAGCTTTTCTTTCTTGTTTCCACTTAGAAGTTTGAGCCCATCTATTTAGATAAGAAATCTTTCCATTTTCAAAATGAAAAGCGTGGATCATTCCGTCTCCAGCAAACCAATGATAATCACCTCCCATAGGAGGGAATTGAGGGTCAGGGCCATTTCTATAATAACTTCCGAAGAGGTCTTGCGGTACTTCTCCCTCAATAATCAAGTCCTGGATGTTGCATTCCATCCTCAGTGGAGCATAGTTTCCTCTTAGGTTAGGGTGATCTGGGTATGTTTCTGTCATAGTTATTTAAATTTTTTACTAAGGTATCTTATAAATATCAATAAAACAATAATTCCAATCCAAAACCAAATAGATTCTAGGGGATTAGTGTTTTCTGTCACAACTGCTTGGCCAGCATAGTAACCAGGTACAGTATAAATTAAAGCCCATAGTAGACAGGAAAAGATTTCTATTAAGAAAAATCTCTTTCTATTCATTTCTAAAGAACCAGCAGTGATTGGAAGTAAGGGTCTGACTGGTCCTATAAATTTTCCAACGAATAAACCAATCATTCCGTATTTTTTGAAGAACCTTTTTCCATTAATTAGAAACTCGGGATGACTTTTAAAAGGCCAAAATTTAGTTAAAGAATTTCTTAGACTAAAACCAATAAAATAACTGGCTACATCAGATATAAAACTTGAAACATAAGCCAATAGCACTACTTCGTATACACTAAGAGAGGTGGATGCCAGTCCAGATATGACAGCCAGCAGAACTACACCAGGAACAATAATTCCAATCAATGCAAATGATTCAATAAAGGAAGCCCCTATAATCCCTATCGCGATCCATTGTGGATTTCTTTCAAGCCATATTATTATTTCATTAATTTCAAACATCTTTGGTTTTAGAAAGATTAGATACTTAGGTAGAATATTCAACAATGTCTCAGAGTAAAGAAATAATTACATATATGGATAGGTTGGGCTCGGAAGCTAAAGAAGCTTCTCTGATACTTTCCCAAGCTACACTAGAACAAAAAAACGAAGCCTTAGCTCGAATTTCAGAGGAGATCCAATTAAATAGAAAGGCAATTCTTGAAGTCAATCAAGCCGATCTTGCGCATGCTAAAGAAAAGTCAATTGGGTCTGCTTTGATAGATAGACTCGAATTAAATGACAGCAGAATTGATTCGATGATATCCGGCTTAAAAGTAGTATCTGAACTACCTGATCCTGTTGGTGAGATAACTGATTTAGACCCTACACCCTCAGGTATTGAAGTAAGTAAAATGCGGGTCCCTTTAGGAGTAGTTGGAATAATTTATGAATCTAGACCAAATGTAACAGCTGATGCTGCAGCTTTATGCTTAAAGTCAGGCAACGCTTGTCTTTTGAGAGGTGGATCTGAAGCTATTCAGTCCAATAAACTCATTTGGAATTGTCTGCAGAATGGTTTGATTAAATCAGGCCTCCCAAAAGAATGTATTCAACTAATTGAGACCACTGACAGAGAAGCTGTTAAGACTTTGTTGCATTTAGATAAATATCTGGACGTAATAATACCTAGAGGCGGAAAAGGTTTAGTAAAGCTTATAACAGAGGAATCCAGAGTTCCGGTCATTAAACATCTTGATGGAATATGTCATGTATACATAGATGACAGCGCAGATCTAAATAAAGCTGAAGAGATAGCGTTAAACGCTAAAACTTACAGATATGGTATTTGCGGAGCTATGGAAACACTTTTAATTCATAATAAAGTTGCTTCAGATGTTTTACCTTCTCTAATTGGTAAATTAAACGCCGAAGGTGTTGAAGTAAGAGGTTGTAAGAAAACAACTGAGTTTGTTGAAGTTTCTGATGCTACCGAAGAAGACTGGACAACAGAATATCTTGCCCCGATTCTTTCAATAAGAGTGGTTGAATCGATGAATGAAGCTATAGACCACATACAAAAGTATGGATCTCACCATACTGACTCTATAGTTTCAGAAGATCTGAAAAAAGTTGATGTCTTCTTTAAGCAAGTCGATTCCAGCTCAGTGATGCATAATTTACCCACTTGTTGGGCAGATGGATTTGAATATGGCCTTGGAGCCGAAGTTGGAATATCTACAGATAAAATTCATGCAAGGGGTCCGGTTGGCTTGGAAGGATTAACTTCACAAAAATTCATTGTTAAAGGAAACTCAGAACTAAGAGGAGCTTGATATCGTCCCGACAAAATTGATTGGTGTCTTTGGTGGAACTTTTGATCCTATTCATAAAGGCCACGTTCAAGTAATAGAAAATCTATTGAGAGTTATCGATTTTCATAGATTAATAGTCATACCCAACGGTCATCCTCCTCATAAAGAAGAAAGGATTGATCCGCAGGATAAATTAGAACTTGTAAAGGTGGCATTAGGGCATATCTCCAACATACATATTGATGATAGGGAGATTAGTACTGAAGCACCTTCTTATGCTTATTCTACTTTTAGAAAAATTAAAATCGAAAGTGAAGGATTTAATTTAGCTTGGGTAATGGGTTCAGATTCATTTCTTGGTATAGAAACTTGGTATGAATATGCAAAGCTTCTTGAAGAAGTTAATTTTGTAGTTCTAGAGAGACCAGGATATTCATTAGAAAATGATATTTCAATAAGACATATACTCGAACACAGAAAGGTTAATGATGTCTCAGAATTAAATGGCACAGTGGGAAAAATTTTTATTTTAAAAATAGACCCAGTTGAATTAACCTCTACAGAAATTAGAGATTCAATAAGAAAAAATGAGGATGTGTCTTCTCTCTTGAATCAAGACGTCTATCAATTAATTAAAGATAAAAATTTATACAAAAGATAAATGACTAAGAATTTAAAAAAAACAATCATCAATAGCCTTGAAGATATCAAGGCAGTAGATCCGGTCGCCATTGATGTGACCAAGATAAGTTCTTTAACGGACTATATGGTGATAGCCTCCGGCACATCTAATAGACATATAACAGCGATGAGTGAGAGAGTTATCGAAGGACTCAAAGAAATCAATATTCCAGACATAAAAATAGAAGGTCAGGGAGGTGATGATTGGTTATTGGTCGACGCAGGAGATGTAATAATCCATCTCATGTCTTCTGAAGCTAGAGAATTTTATGATTTAGAAAGCTTATGGGATCCTGAGCTTTAATGAAAATTAATTTCATTTGCATTGAATCTAGTCGACCAGAGTGGGCTCAAAAGGCTTTTCAATCATACGAATCTAAATTCAATAAATCTATCAATATAAATTGGATTGGAGTTAAGCCTCTCAATAGAAATAAGAACTATAATGTTTCAGACATTGTCCAAAGAGAGAGTGCGTTACTATCTTCAAAATTAAAGAAAAATGATTTCGTTATAACATTGGATAAAGAAGGTCAGAGCTTGAGTACCGAGAAATTAAGATTTCATTTTGACAATTGGATTTCAAACGCAAGAGACTTATCTATATTGATTGGCGGCCCAGATGGTTTGGGGAGTGAATTAATAAAAAAATCTGACTTTTGTTTATCTTTATCCAAATTAACTTTTCCACATTCAATGGTTCCTGTACTGGCTTTAGAACAGATTTATAGAGTTTGGTCTATCACACAGAATCATCCTTATCATAAGTAAATTTATGAGAACAATTCAGGATCTAAGAAAAGATGAACAAGCAGTTCTTTCTCTGAAGAATAGGTCAAAAGTAATTTTTGTGATTCTATTTATATTGATCCTGTCCAGTTCATTTAAATTATTTCAATTAACTATCATAGAAAGAGATAGTTATACGGTTGAATCAGAAAAAAATAGAATAATTGAGATACCTATATACCCATCAAGAGGCCTTATCACTTTAGAAGATGGAACAATTATTGCTGAAAATATAGTTACTCAAGGAATCTTTATCAGAAATAAGTTTCTTGAATCATCTAAAGATCAAATTGAAGTTTTATTTAGAGATGTTCTTGAAGAAAAAAGAAATTTTTTTGTGTCAGATGAAACTAAAGAAGATCAAAAAATTTGGTTAGCAAAAGATTTAACTGTCAAAGAACTAGCCAAGTATGAACTGCACAAAAACGCATTAGTTAACTTAGAGCTTGGAACAAATTTAAGGAGGTACTTGCCTCATCAGAGCCTATTCTCCCATGTAGTAGGCCATCTTGGTCCCATTGATAGAGAGGAGAGGCTTTCTTTGTCAAAGAAGGAGTATCCAGCTGATTCATATATTGGCAAGGTAGGTATAGAAAAAGTTTACGAAGAGTCCTTAAAAGGTTCTGTTGGGAAAAGTGCTATAGAAGTTGATGTCTATGGGAATAAATTAAGAGAAATTGAAAGGACAGATCCGATAAGACCTCTCAATATAAGCTTAAGCCTAAATTTTAAACTACAGAAAATAGCTAAAGAAGCGCTTAATGGAAGGAGAGGTGCAGTAGTTGCAATGGACCCCAATACCGGATTTATAAAAGCTTTAGTCAGTTCTCCAGATTACAATCCTAATGTACTGAATGGCTCAGAAAATGGAAAATCAGTTGACGATTCTTTTACTGAAGATGCACCTTTCTTCAATCGAGCTATTTCAGGCTCTTATCCTCCGGCCTCAACTATCAAGCCTTTTATCGGATTACTTGGTTTAGAAGAGCAGATTATTAATGAAAAAACCATAATAGAAGATAATGGGTTTTTTCAATTAAAGGAGGATGGAAGAAAATACAGAGGCTGGAAGGAAGATGGACACGGGAAAGTAAATCTTAATAAAGCCATTGTCGAGTCATCTGATGTTTATTTTTATCAATTAGCCTCCCAATTAACCGTAGACAGGATATCTGAATTTTTAGCTAAATTTGGATTTGGAAGCTTGAGCGGTATAGATTTGTATAATGAATCAAGCAGTATCCTGCCAACCAGAAGTTGGAAGTTGGGCAACATAGGTGAGTCTTGGTTTGTTGGCGACACTATTAATATTGGAATTGGTCAAGGCTACATAACTTCAACACCTTTGCAGCTTGCTGTATCCATTTCTGCTATAGCAACTAGAGGAAAGATATTCCGACCTAAACTCATAAGCGGTAATCAATTCACTAAATTTAAACCTGAAGTTCTCATGGAAGTTCAACTTAGGAATGAGAAGCATTGGGAGTCTATAGAAAAATCAATGATTTCAGTAATAAATTCTTGGAATGGAACTGCTCATAATATCTATGAAGAAAATGGGATATCTATTGCAGGAAAAACTGGAACTGCCCAAATCGTAAGTTTGATTGATCAGGAACTAACTGTAAGAGAGGAGTATGAGGGAGTAAGGAAGAATATTAGAGATAGAGACCACGCTTTGTTTGCAAGCTATGGGCCAGTACCAAATCCAAATTTAGTTGTCGTCGTTATTGTAGAGAATGGTGAATCTGGAAGTGCGGTAGCAGCTCCAATTGCCAAAAAATTGATTGAGCAACATCAAATCAACCTGTTAGGACAATGAGTAACCGTAATCCGCTAGATTATTCTATTAATAAGCCATTATCCTCTGGTTACAATCCCATTAAGTACATATTCAAAGACATTATTTTGTATGTATGTCTTCTATCTATTCTTATTTTTGGTTTGGCAATGTTATACAGCTCGAGTGGACAATCAATTTCTATGGTCATTCGTCAGTCAGTCTATATATTCTCCGGATTAATACTAATGACCTTTATTTCTCACCAGAAACCAGATTCCTATAAAAATCTTTTAATGCACTCTTATTGGATAGGTCTTTTTCTTTTAGTTTATGTTCTTCTTTTTCCAGCAAGCGGTTACTCAACTAGTCGATGGATTGACCTTGGTTTTTTCTCTTTCCAACCTTCAGAGATCATTCGATTGATTCTACCCTTATCACTAATAGCATATTTATGCCGTAAGGAATCCCCTGTTCAATTATTGGATTGGTTCTACACAACATTGGGTGCATTTATATGTTCGTTTTTGGTATTCAAGCAGCCCGATTTGGGAACCTCCATAATTGTTTTAACCTCGGGACTAATACCAATTTATCTAGCGGGCCTGCCATATAAAATAATAATTGCATATTTAGGATTGGCCCTTGTAGCCGCGCCATTCATATGGGCTAACTTATTAGACTATCAAAAACAGAGAGTTTTGACTTATTTTGATAGTAATGTTGATCCTCTTGGTGATGGATGGAATATAGCCCAATCAAAGACTGCTATTGGTTCAGGAGGTTTTTTTGGCAAAGGATATTTAGAAGGTACTCAAAGTCAGTTAAATTTTATTCCAGAAAGTCATTCGGACTTTATTTTCTCCGTGGTGGGAGAAGAGTTCGGGCTTCTTGGTATTGGACTTTTATTTTTTGTTTATGCAATTATTATTTGGCGAATTTTTAAAATAGGTTTTGCAGCTCAATCTAACTTCGAGAGGTTAGCGTGCAGTTCTTTAGGCTTTATTTTTCTCTTATTTATTTTAATTAATGTCTCTATGGTTATAGGTATAATTCCAGTAGTTGGAGTTCCTTTGCCTTTAGTCAGTCAAGGAGGTACCTCAATAGTTGTGCATTTACTAGCATTTGGAGTTATTCTTTCTGCAAAGAGACCTCATTTATGAAATTAAAAGAAGTATATCTTATTCCAATAATGGCTTTGTTCATTTCTCAGTCCATATTTGCCGACTATTCTTCAAAAGATGAGACAGTCGAGTTTATTGATTACATGAGTGAAAAACATGGCTACGATAAAACTTACCTAACCAACGTCTTCAAAAATGCTGAATATCAAGACAAAGTAGTTAGGATAATGAATAAACAACCTGAAGGGACAATGACTTGGGAGAGATATAGAGGAATCATGGTTAATGATTCCAGGATTTCTGCTGGACGGGAATTCATAGGAAGGTTTGAAAAAGAATTAAAGAGGGCTGAGAAGATATATGGTGTTCCTGCTGAAATTATTGCTTCAATCATTGGAATTGAAACAAGATATGGAAGAATTAAAGGAAATATTAAGGTAATTGATTCTTTATCAACTCTTGCTTTCGATTACCCGCGCAGGTCCAAATTCTTTAAAATTCAACTTGAAGAATTTCTACTTCTAAGTCGGGAAGAAAATTTTGATCCTGAAACAATCAAAGGTTCCATAGCTGGTGCTATGGGTTATGGTCAATTCATGCCCGATAGCTATAGGGACTACGCTGTAGATTTTGATAATGATGGTGCAAGAGATATTTTAAATAATCCTGTTGATGCGATAGGAAGTGTTGCAAATTTCCTCAATAAGAAAGGAAAATGGAAGCCCGATACTCCAGTAGCAATAAAAGCATATCCTTTAGAAGAAATTCAACCTATCAAATCTTCTTTCAAACCATATATGACAAGTATAGAGCTTGAAAAATTTGGACTATCGGCCACAGAAGCTATTCCTAACAACTTGAAATTTGTTCCAATATCGCTAGACCTCAATGAAGGTTACGAATATTGGCTTGGATTCGATAATTACCAATCTATATCAAGATATAATCGAAGCAAACTTTATGTTATGGCTGTATTCGAGTTTAGCAATGCACTATCTGAATTTTTATAAAATGAAACATACAATTAAAATCCCTTTATTTTTAGCAGCAATTTTATTCTCTACTTTAAGTAGTTGGAGTTATTCAGAGGAAAGTTTTATTCCCAAGCCACCATCCTTGAATGCTTCCAATTATATTTTAATAGACTCTGTATCAGGCAGAGTGCTGGCTGAAAAAGAAGCTGATGTAAGAATAGAGCCAGCAAGTATCACAAAAATCATGACTGGTTATGTGGCTGCAGATCAAATATCTAAAGGCTTTATTAGCCTAGACGATGAAGTCTTAATCAGTGAAAACTGCTGGAGAAAGGGTGGTTCGAAAATGTTTATAAGAGAGGGGACAAGGGTTTTATTATCTGATCTTATGAAGGGAATGGTAATACAGTCTGGTAACGATGCCAGTTGTGCTATAGCTGAGCATGTTGCTATCTCTGAAGAAGGATTTGTAGAATTGATGCAGCTTTATGTAGAAGAGCTAGGCATGGAAAACACACAATTTATAAATGTAAGTGGATGGCCTGATCCAGAGCATTTCTCTTCTGCCAGAGACTTAGCCCTATTAACTAAGAATCTTATAGATAAATTTCCAGATCATTACGCTTTATATAACGAAAAGTATTTTACCTATAATGAGATTAGGCAAAGAAATAGAAATAGTTTACTTTGGCAGGATGATTCAATAGATGGTGTTAAGACCGGACATACTGAAAGTGCAGGATACTGCTTGGTTTCCTCAGGAGTTAGAAATGACACAAGGCTTATCGCCGTTACTTTGAAGAGCGCTACAGAAAAATCCAGACTAACCGACAATAGAAGGTTATTAGATTATGGGTTTAGATACTACAGAACAAAAAAAATTCTAGAAGCTGATACCTCCTTAATAAATGAACAAGTTTGGGGTGGAGAATTAGAATCTGTTAACTTGTCTTCAGTGCAGGATTTATATCTTACTCTTTCTCCAAGAGATTTCCCGAGAGTAGAGCCACAAATTCAATTAAATGATTACCTTCAAGCACCTTTAGAAAAAGGTCAGGTAGTCGGCTCTGTGAACTTGATTCTAGATGGAGACTCATTAGCTTCCGTTGATCTTGTGTCAATGCAAGATATCCCAGCATTAGGGTTTTTTGGAAGAGCTTGGTCCAACATAAAGCTACTTACCTATCAATTCTTGATGGAAGAATAATCTTTTAATGTGGGTTTATTTAAATGGGGAAATATTAGATGCTTCAGAAGCTAAAATTTCTCCTCTAGATAGAGCTTTTACCTTTGGTGAAGGGGTTTATGAGGTAATTCCCTCTTATAACAAGAAATTATTTTTGTTTTCAGAACACTTAAGTCGGCTTAAATCTTCTTTAGAAAAAACTTTCATTCCTTTTCCTCAAGAACTTATAAATCTCGAAGAAGTCCTTCATAAATTACATGATATGAATGGTTTTCTAAATCAATCATTTTATATTCAGGTTACAAGAGGAGTACAAGAACTTAGATCACATCAGGTTGATTCAAAGATTGATCCAACAATTTTTATCTCTTCTCAGAATTTAGAGATAAATCCTTACAGGCTTAATCCAGAGAGAGCTGGACTAAGAGCACGTCTAGAAGAAGATATAAGATGGAGTAGGTGTGATATCAAGACAACTGGATTGATTGGTAATATTCTTTCGTTGCATGATCCATCTAAAGAAAGAGTAGATGAAATAATTTTTCATAAGGATGGAATAATCAATGAGGGGTCCCGGTCCAATATCTTTTTTGTCAAAGACAAGAAGGTCTATACTCCTTCTTTGGAACAAAATATTCTTCCTGGTGTGACTAGAGCTTTTATCATTAAATTACTTAAAGAAAATGATATTTCAATTTTCGAAGAGACTATTCCAATAGATTTTATAAATGAGTCAGATGAGATCTGGTTAACTAGTTCTACAAAAGAGATACAGCCTGTTGATTATATTAATGAACGCGAATTACCCAAAAAAAATACACAATCACAAATTTGGAAAAGAATCCTAAGATTATTTGATTAATATTAAAAGTTAAGTGCTAAGTCTCTTATAGACTGCCAAGGGCTTTTGTCAGACAAACCTTTAATGGCTGCATCTATTTCAGCTATATCCTTTAATGAATTTTTAATTTTAGAAGAAGAAAGGCTTTTTGAACGCTTTGAAAGCAAATCTAAGTAATATCTAGGCCCCCAAATGCCATTTGTATTACCTTCTTCAATAACAGTGTATAAATTATTCACTTCCTTAGAGAGTGCCCATAAAACAAGAGGAGGTTGAGTTCCCTCAGCCTTAAGCATTTCAATTATTTTTACTGTTCTTTTTTTATTGCCCTCCAAAAAAGAGTTGGATAAATCAAATATTCCAAATTTCGAAGAATTTGAGATTGATTTTTCCATATTCTCCATCGAGATCTCTTGTTCAGGAAACAGAAGGCTTAGTTTCATCAATTCTTGAGAGGCAGCAAGTAAATTACCTTCAGTTCTCTCTGCTAATAGTCTCACCGCTTGTTCATTTATTTCAAGATTTAAATCTCTAGATTTTGCTTTTATCCAATCGGGCATTGAATTTTTGTTAATTGGAGGTTCCACTACTAAAACTCCATGTTTTAGAAGGGCTTTAGACCAAGCACTGTCTTGTTGTTTTTTATCAAGCTTTTCTGCAGAAAATATAAGTAGTTTGTTGGTATCAGGACTTAAACAATAATCCTTTATGGCTTTGGAACCCTTATTGCCGGGGCCAGTTCCAATCAGCTTTACCTCAATTATTTTTTTTGATCCAAATAAATCAAAATTTTCATTCTCTGAACTTAAAAAAGACCAGTCAGTATCTTTAGTGATTATATGAGTTTGTTTTTCTTCAAATGATTGCAATCTTGCTTTACTAATTACCAAATCAGTTAATTCAGATATTTGGATAGATTCTTCAGCAAAAAAACAGTAAATAGACTTAAGTTCCTGATCTATATCCTTCCTAAGATGTGCCTTACTTAATTTCATTTTATTGAGTAGATAAGAAAAATTCCATATTTTTTTAATGCCCTTGCAATAAATATAGCCTTCAAGGCCTCAACCTCACCTTCAAAAGCTAAAAGATCTGATTGATTAAAATCTACAAAGGACATGTCTTCATATGTTTGCTTGTAAGTATTATCATTTTTTTCAATCTCATAAACTAATTTGTAGTCTAACCTTACTTGTGTAGTTCGAGCTCCTATGCCAGTTGACCCTACATACTTATCAATAGAATGATCCAAAATTTTAATTTTTAAATCAGAATCTTTACCATTAGCTCTAAGAACATTATTCATCTCCTTGAGCTTATTCTTGAGGTCAAGGTTTAAATCAGAATTGTCTCCTTCAAAGTGAACAGTCTGACTAGATAGGCCTGAAGAATATGTTCTAAGCTCGTAGCCACAAGAATTTAAAAATAAAGATAAAAATAATAGAACTTTAAGAGTCAGATGAGACGATCTCTTCATATAACAATATTTATGATTTTACCTGGGACATAAATTATTTTTTTAATTTCATTACCTTCTAGATATTTTTCAATCTTTTTATCCGTAACTGCCAAAGACTTAACTGATTCTTCTTCTCTATCTTTTTCAACTTCTATTTCAGACCTAAGCTTTCCGTTGATTTGTATTGCTATTTTTACTTTATCATCTACAAGAAGTTTTTCGTCAATTGTAGGCCACGGTTTATCCAGAATGGATTCTGAAGGATATAGTTGCCACCACAAATGCTGTGAAAGATGGGGTGTTATTGGATTGAGCATTAATAAAATAGACTCAATAGCTTCGTTCGCAACTTCTCTCATCTCTGGATTTGCTTTTGAATCCAAAAAATCGCCGGGAATATCATTAGAAAGCTCCATGATAGCGGCAATTGCAGTATTGAAACTATGTCTTCTAAGATAGTCATCTTTTACTTTTACTAATGTTTTATGAATTTTAGATTTTAGTGCCTTACAGGCTTCGCTTGTTACTTCAATACTCTCTTTTTTTATACCAGCTTGAATATGCTTATTTACCAGTCTCCATATTCTATTTATAAATCTGTGGGCTCCTTGAACCCCTTGATCAGACCATTCTAGTGATTGCTCAGGAGGCGCTGCAAACATAACGAACAATCTTACGGTATCAGCTCCATATTTCTCAATTAATCCTTGAGGGTCAACAGTATTGCCTTTGGACTTAGACATCTTAGCTCCGTCTTTTAAAACCATACCTTGGCATAAAAGGTTTAAGAATGGTTCATCGCCCTCAACAAGTCCCATATCTCTCATGCACCTAAAAAAGAACCTAGAGTATAAAAGGTGCAGTACAGCATGTTCTATTCCCCCAATGTATTGATCAACTGGCAGCCAATACTTAGCCCTATCATCCAACATAAATTCGTCATTGTCATAACTTGCGAATCTTGCGTAGTACCATGAGGATTCAAAAAAAGTATCAAAAGTATCCGTTTCTCTTACTAATTTCATTCCATCTTGCTCGACGTTAAGAAATTCTGGCATTTCATTTAAGGGCGAACTTACACCTTTAAATTCAACTTTTGAGGGAAGTACAACTGGCAAATCTTTAGCAGAAAAGTTATTTTTCCCATCACTTAATACTGGAATAGGTGCACCCCAATATCTTTGTCTTGATACTCCCCAATCTCTAAGCCTGAAGTTAGTCTCTTTATGACCGCAGCTCATTTCTTCAGCTTTTTTTTCAATGGCTTGAAAGGCTTGATCAAAGTCTAAACCATCAAATTCATCTGAGTTAATTAAGATATTTTTTTCGACTGTAGCTTGATCCAAGGTATCACTATCTGTTTCATCGCTTTGTATAACAGGCAAAATTGGTAATTTATATTTTGTAGCAAATTCAAAATCTCTTTGATCATGAGCAGGAACAGCCATTAAGGCACCCGAGCCGTAATCACTAAGAACGAAATTAGCAATCCAAATTGGAATTTCTTTCTTTGTAAAAGGATGGATAGCATACTTCCCAGTGAAAAATCCTTCCTTTTCTTGTTTGGCAAATTCAGCTTCTGATTGTTTAATTTTGTTTTGTTTAGTAATGAAGTTAAAAATTTCTTTATTATTTTCTGCTATCTCAAGACTTAAAAAATGTGATGCAGATATGGCAATAAAAGAAACCCCCATTATTGTGTCTGGTCTAGTTGTAAATACTTCAATTTTTGATTCTTCATCTTTTACAGCGAAACTGAAGTTCATTCCTTCAGATTTTCCTATCCAATTCTTCTGTTGTATTTTTACCTGCTCTGGCCAACCATCTAATTTATCTGTTCCTTCTAATAACTCTTCTGCATAGTCTGTAATTTTTAAGAACCATTGTTTTAGTCTTTTCTTTTCAACTTCAGCACCAGAACGCCATCCTTTTCCATCAATAACTTGTTCGTTTGCCAAGACAGTTTGATCTACTGGATCCCAGTTAACTTCCGCTTCTTCTTGATAGGCTAATCCCTTTTCCAGAATTTGAAGAAAGAACCACTGTTCCCATTTATAGTAATCTGATTCTGAAGTAGCAAATTCTCTTTTCCAGTCATAAGCAAAACCTAGCCTTGTAAGTTGCTTTTTCATGCTTGCAATATTTTCAAGAGTCCAGTCAGAAGGTTGAACTTTATTATTGATTGCAGCGTTTTCTGCAGGGAGGCCGAAAGCATCCCACCCCATAGGTTGTAGAACATTTTTACCAAGCATCCTATGGAATCTACTTATGGCATCACCAATAGAATAGTTCCTGACATGACCCATGTGTATTGATCCACTTGGATAAGGGAACATACTCAAGCAAAAATATTTTTCTTTATCTGGATCTTCAGTAACAGAAAAAGAATCATTTTCTTTCCAATATAATTGAACCTGCTCTTCAATGTCTCCCGGTTCATAAGGAAGATCTCTTTCAGGCATCTTTACTTTTCCTTATTCAGGTTTTCTAGATAATTTATATTGAAAGTTCCATTAATAAAATTAGGATCATTTATTAATTTTCTATGCATATCTAAATTGGTATCTATTCCTAAGACATACATTTCATCCAGAGCTCTTTCTAATCTAGCTCTTGCATCTTCTCTATCATTTGCTCTGCAGATTACTTTAGCAATTAGAGAATCATAATAAGGTGGCACTACATAATCTTTATAAAGATGTGAATCCATTCTCACTCCGATACCACCAGGAGCGTGATATTCAAGAATTTTTCCTGGAGAAGGCATAAAAGTCTCAGAATTCTCAGCATTAATCCTACATTCGATAGCATGACCATCAAGAACTATATCTTCTTGCTTTATCTTCAATTCTTCGTCTCTCGCTATTCTGAGTTGCAGTTTAACTAAGTCTAGGCCTGTTACGCTCTCAGTTACTGGATGCTCAACTTGAATTCTGGTATTCATTTCAATGAAATAAAAATTATCATTTTCGTAAAGAAATTCGAAAGTTCCCGCACTGACATAATTTAATTGGCGACAAGCTTCTATACATTGTGCGTAGATTTCTTGTCTTTTTTCCTCTTTGATTCCCATAGCAGGAGCTTCTTCAATAACCTTTTGATGCCTTCTTTGCAATGAGCAATCTCTATCCCCTAAATGCAAAACATTTCCGTGTCTATCTGCTATAACTTGAACTTCAATGTGCCTCGGACTTTCCAAGAATTTTTCAAGGTAAACGGTAGAATCTCCAAAGGCTGCAGCAGATTCTTGCTGAGTGAGCTCTATCGCATTGTCTAGTTCCTCCGGATTGTAAACAATCTTCATACCCCTACCACCTCCTCCAGAAGCAGCTTTAATTATGACGGGATAACCAATCTTTTCTGCTTCTTCATGAACGTTTTCATCGATTGGTCCTGAAGATCCTGGAACAATAGGCAGTCCGGACTTTAAAGCAAATTCTTTTGCCGATACTTTATTTCCCATCATCCTTATGACTGAGCCTGAAGGACCCACAAAATCAAATCCACTCTTTTCAACCTTTTCAGCAAAATCAGGATTTTCAGAGAGAAAGCCATATCCAGGATGTACCCCATCAGCTCCAGATAATTCCATGGCACTTATTATTGCCGGTATATTTAGATAACTTTGACTAGAGTCCGCAGGACCTATACAAATAGATTCGTCGGCCATTTTAACGTGCATTAAATCTTTATCAGCTTCAGAGTAGGCTGCCACAGTAGGAATTTTTAGTTCTTTAGCGGCCCTCAATATACGTAAGGCTATTTCGCCTCTATTGGCGATTAGAAGTTTATTAATCATTATTTAGATAGTTCAAAAAGTGATTGACCGTATTCTACTGGTTCAGCATTTTCAACGTTTACTGCTAAGACAGTACCTGAATATTCTGATTTTATTTCATTCATCATTTTCATTGCTTCTACAATGCAAACAACATCCCCCTCAGATACAACATCTCCAACTGAAATAAAAGGTTTGGCACCTGGAGAAGCTGATGCATAAAAAGTTCCTACCATAGGAGAGTTAATTGAATTACTATCTTTTACAACTTCTTCAGGAGTTTCAATTGCTTGAGGGGCAACTTCAGGCTGGGCCTCTTGAGGTAAGACAATAGATTGAGGTTGAAAGCTTTGCGGGCTTCCAAGACTTTTAACTAGCCTTACAGATTCTTCACCTTCTTTTATTTCTATCTCTTCAAGATTAGAGTTTTCTAACATCTCTATTAATTTTTTGACTTTTCTTATATCCATCTCTTCTCCTTAATTTCAATTAAACTTTTTTATAGCAACCTCTAAGGCAAGTTCATAACCTTGAACGCCTAAACCCGATATGACCCCTTCAGCAATGTCTGATAAGTAAGATTGTTTTCTAAATTCTTCTCTAGCATAAATATTAGAAATATGAACCTCTATGAAAGGTATATCCACTCCTGCAAGCGCATCCCTAAGCGCTATGCTGCTATGAGTCAAAGCTCCGGGATTGATTACAATGCATTTAACATCTTGGTTCTTCGCCTCATGAATAAAACCTACTAATTCATGTTCAGCATTGCTTTGATGACAAAGTAATTCACAGTCATTGTTTTTTGAAATCTTTGATAGGGTAGCTTCGATATCACTTAAAGACTCTGACCCATAGATTTCCGGTTCTCTTGTTCCTAAAAGATTTAAGTTAGGACCATTTAGAAGCATATATTTAGTCATTTAAGTGTAAATTGGTGATTTTCGACGATTTTAAATGAAAATAATTAAAAAAGGTATCTCTAAGTTACGAATTATTTAACTCTTCAACATTTACTGTTTTATTTATAAGCGGATAGCAGAATCCCTTTTCATTACATCCTTGATAAGTGACATTTATAGAATCTACTTTGTTTTCCAAAAGTATCTCTTTCTCAAAACTATCGAAATATACTTCGACTTCGCCAAAGTAAATATCATTTATTTGTTTAGGCTCTCCGAGTGTGTTTAAAGCCAATAAATTTTCTCCCCTCGCAGTAACTTTGAATTTATCTTTATAGAGAAAGCAGTTTTCTTTCATGATCCATGTCAGTATGATGCGATCTTCACTTTGCTTTGAGGCTGAGAATAAAAAGGCTTCATCTGCGTCAGGAATCTTTTCTAATGTTAAATTCTCTAGAAAAGCTTCGTTCGAGAGGGTAGAGGAGGTAAAAAAGATAGCAGAAATGAAAAAAAAATATCTACTTAAAGCTTTCGTTATAAGTCTAGTTTTAACCATCTTTACGAATTGTACAGGGTCTCCTGAAGGAATAGTAATAAAGGATGCTCATCTTTACACTCCACTTAAGGGTTCCATGATGACAGGCGGTTATTTAAGTCTTTCTAACATCAGTGATGACTTTGTCGAAATCAAGGATATAGATTGTGCTCCTTTCAAAGCTGAAATACACGAAACTAAAACAGATTCTACTGGAATAATGAAAATGGAGAAGATTGAAAGTCTCCTGTTGAATCCTGACTCCCAAATTATTTTTGTCCCGGGTGGAAAACATATAATGTTACAAGGACTATCTGGCTTTAAAGAACCAGAGCTTGATTGTTCTTTTATACTTACAGATCAAGATCCTATAAAGTTTAAATTTGAGGTTATCAAACGTGGATAAAATACTAGAAATTAAAAATTTGGTAATAGATTTCGAATCGAAGGACTCTACTTTCAGGGCAGTTGATAATATCTCTTTAGAAATTGCGAGAGGAAAAACTTTATCTTTGGTAGGAGAATCTGGATCGGGCAAGTCTGTAACTGCGCTATCCATTCTGCATCTTTTACCAGAGGGCACTGTTAGATATTCAAAAGAGTCCTCCATAGAGTTTGAAGGAAGGCAGATAATAGGTGGTTCTAAGAAGGATATAACCTCATTAAGAGGTAATAAGATTTCTATGATATTTCAGGAGCCAATGACATCTCTAAATCCTTATCAGAAGGTAGGTTATCAGATTGACGAGTCTTTAATTATTCATAGAGGACTCAGTAAAAAAGAAGCTAGAGAGAAAACTTTAGATCTTTTAAAGAAAGTAAAAATTCCTGAACCCGAAATTAAAGTAAACTCTTATCCTCATCAACTATCAGGAGGCCAAAGACAAAGGATAATGATTGCTATGGCTTTAGCAAATGAGCCCGAATTATTGATAGCTGATGAACCGACAACAGCTCTCGATGTGACAGTTGAAAAAGCGCTTTTGGAGTTGTTATCTGATCTTCAAAAGGAATTTGGTATGTCGATTCTTTTCATCACTCATGATTTAAATATAGTAAAGAAATTTTCAGATGATGTCTGTGTTATGAAAGATGGTCAGATTGTTGAAGCTGGTCGAGTGAAGGAATTATTCGACGATCCAAAACATCCTTATACCATTAAGCTACTCAATTCTATTCCAGGCAAAAAAGAAAAACTAAATACTAATAATGAATTATTGCTAAGCGGCAGCGAAGTAGATATCAATTACCCTGTAGCTAAAAATTTATTTGGACAGACAACAGAATTTCTTAATGCTGTAAAAAAAGTAGATATAAAAATTTATAGCGGCTCAACTACAGGACTTGTTGGAGAATCAGGTTCTGGAAAGTCTTCTCTTGCAAGAGCTTTACTAGGAATCGAAAATTCAGAAGGACAGATTATTTTTGATAAAAAGAATATAAATAAGCTTAGTTCAAGTGAAATTAGAGATTTTAAAAAAGATTTCCAAATTGTATTTCAAGATCCGTTCGGTTCTCTTTCTCCAAGGATGACTATAGGAGAGATAGTGGGTGAAGGTTTAAAGGTTCATCAACCAAATTTAACCAAGGAAGAGAGAAAAGACAAAATTGTTCAAGCTCTTAATGATGTGGAATTGGAATCTGCATCCTTTTCTAGATTTCCTCATGAATTATCAGGAGGACAAAGACAAAGAGTTGCAATCGCAAGAGCAATCATTCTTGAACCAAAACTCATTTTATTAGACGAACCAACTTCAGCGTTAGATGTGTCAATTCAGATGCAAATCTTAAATTTATTGAAAGACCTTCAATCCAGACTTGGGCTGGCTTACTTGTGCATTAGTCATGACCTGAAAGTCATTAGATTCTTATCTGACTACGTGTACGTTATGAAAGACGGAAATATAGTTGAGGATGGAATTTCTGATGATTTATTCGAATCTCCTAATCATATTTATACTCAAGAACTTCTAGCAGCGTCAATTGCTTAATCTATAAGAGAGCTTGTTTCTAACTTATAATTAAATTATGTCAAAAGATAAGAGAAAATATTCTTCCGAAATTGTTGATGGGGTAGAGCAGGCTCCATCTAGAGCCATGTTAAGAGCTGTAGGCTTTGAGTCTGAAGATTTTAATAAACCCCAAGTCGGCATTGCTTCAACATGGAGTATGGTAACTCCCTGTAACATGCATATAGATAAACTTGCTGAGTCAGCTGCTGAAGGTGCAAACTCGGTTGGATCGAAGGCAGTAATTTTTAACACAATTACTGTTTCTGATGGAATATCGATGGGGACGAAAGGTATGAGATATTCTCTTGTGTCTAGGGAAGTAATAGCAGACTCGATAGAAACCGTAGTAGGTGGACAAGGCTTTGATGGATTAGTCACCATTGGAGGATGTGATAAAAATATGCCTGCCTGTGTAATGGCAATGGCAAGATTAAATAGACCTTCAATTTTTGTGTATGGAGGTAGCATAAAGCCTGGTTCTAATAGGACAGATGTAGTTTCTGTTTTTGAGGCTGTAGGCAAGCACTCCGAAGGTGCAATTTCAGATATAGAGCTTCTGGATATTGAATCTTCAGCTATACCGGGTCCAGGGTCATGTGGCGGAATGTATACTGCAAATACAATGGCATCTGCGATAGAAGCTTTAGGTATGAGTCTTCCTAATAGTTCTGCGCAAGAGGCCACCTCAAGAAGCAAGATGTTAGATTCTTCTAGTGCAGGCGAAGCGATAATGCATTTAATTAGTGAGGATATTAAACCTCGCGACATTATGACAAAAGAGGCTTTTGAAAATGCAATTGCAGTTGTTATAGCGCTTGGAGGCTCTACAAACGCTGTTTTACATTTGCTCGCGATAGCTCATGAAGCCAAAGTTGATTTATCTCTAGATGATTTTGAAAGAATTGGTAAACGAACTCCTGTACTTGCTGACCTAAGACCTAGTGGTAACTATCTAATGTCCGAATTAATTGAAATTGGAGGTATTGTTCCTCTAATGAAAACTATGCTTGAGAAGGATCTCTTAAATGGAAGGCAAATGACAGTTACTGGCAAGACGTTAGAGGAAAATCTTCTTGAATATGAAAATTATCCAGACGATCAAAAGATTGTTTCTAATTTTGATGACCCCATAAAGCCTGATAGCCATTTACGAATTTTGTATGGCAATTTGGCTCCACAAGGTGCGGTTGCAAAAATCTCAGGAAAAGAAGGATTAAGGTTTGAAGGAAAAGCTAAGGTCTATAACTCCGAAGAGGATGCAATGGAAGGCATTCTTTCTAATCAAATTTCTGAGGGAGATGTTCTTGTTATAAGGTACGAAGGCCCTAGGGGAGCACCAGGAATGAGAGAAATGTTAAGCCCTACATCTGCAATCATGGGAAAGGGCTTAGGCGATAAAGTAGCCTTTCTAACAGATGGAAGGTTTTCTGGAGGTACACATGGATTTGTTGTTGGGCATATTACCCCTGAAGCATTCGATGGTGGTCTTATTGCTTTCATACAAGATGGAGATTTGATTTCTATAGATGCGGAAAACAATCAAATAAACTTAGATTTAACAGAGGAAGAAATCCTAAAACGAAAAGATTCATGGGTTTGTCCAGTTAAGGATGAAGAAGGAGGGGTGTTAGATAAATATAGATCCCTTGTAGCTTCAGCTTCAGAGGGAGCAGTAACTACAAAAAGATAATTAGAATCTTGAAAAATAAAGTATTTGGACCAATAATAGTTCCAATAAATGATCCTGTATAAATTCCAATCCAAAATTTCCAAGGAGGAAGTATGAACGTTGTCACATTAACCGATGACAATTTCGAGACTGAAGTAAACGCATCTGAAAAACCTGTATTAGTAGACTACTGGGCTACTTGGTGTGGACCTTGCAAAATGGTAGGTCCCATCGTTGAAGAAATAGCCATAGAGTTTTCAGATAAAATTAAAGTTGGAAAACTAGATGTGGACGCAAATCAAACTTCAGCTGCACAACAAAACGTAATGAGTATTCCCACCTTGGCAATTTTTAAAGGCGGAGAGTTAATTGCTCAGCAAGTAGGCGCTTTAAGCAAAACACAACTAACAGAATTTATAGAATCTAACCTTTAGAAAATACTAGACTCTAATTTCTAACAAGGTTACTATGTTTTTACCAAAGTTTCTTTGGTCAACCCCTTTTTTCAAGCATTAACTTTATTTTATGCAATTAACAGAACTAAAAAAAATGCCAGTTGAACAGCTCATTGAGCTTGGTGAAGAGTGCGGAATTGAAAATGCTTCGCGCGCAAAAAGACAAGATATAGTTTTTGGAATCCTCAAAAGCAAGGCCAAAAGCGGTGAAGATATCGAAGGCGAAGGAGTCCTTGAAATTCTTCAAGACGGATTTGGCTTTCTTAGATCTCCTGACTCATCCTATTTGGCAGGACCAGATGATATATATGTATCTCCCAGTCAAATAAGGCGATTTGGTCTTAGAACAGGAGATACTATTAAAGGCAAAATTAGATCCCCTAAAGATGGTGAAAGATACTTTGCTATCTTAAAAATAGAAGAGATAAACTTCGAGGAACCGGACAAGACAAAAAATAAGCCATCTTTTGAAAATTTAACGCCGCTTTTCCCTGATGAAAGAATGCTTTTTGAGTTAGGCACTGGTAGTACCGAAGATCTTTCTTCAAGGGTTATTGATCTGACTGCCCCAACTGGAAAAGGACAAAGGTCACTGATTGTCTCACCACCTAAAGCGGGCAAAACCTTATTGCTGCAAAGCATAGCTCATTCAATAGAAAGAAATAATCCAGAATGTAAGATTATGGTTTTGTTGGTTGATGAAAGACCTGAAGAAGTAACTGAAATGAAGCGTTCTGTTAAGGGTGAGGTAATCGCAAGTACTTTTGATGAAGCGCCCACTAGACATGTTCAGGTTGCCGAGATGGCAATTAACAAAGCCCGAAGATTGGTTGAACACAAACACGATGTTGTGATTTTGTTAGACTCGATAACAAGATTAGCGAGAGCGTATAATTCGACGCAAGCTGCTTCAGGAAAAATTCTTACAGGTGGTGTTGATGCTAATGCACTTCAAAAACCAAAAAGATTTTTTGGTGCCGCTAGAAATATTGAAGGAGGTGGAAGTTTATCTATCATAGCGACTGCTCTAATTGATACAGGATCTAGAATGGATGAAGTGATTTTTGAAGAATTTAAAGGTACAGGAAATTCCGAGATAAATCTTGATCGTAAGATTGCGGAAAAAAGAGTTTTCCCCGCTATCAACGTTAGAAAAACAGGAACCAGAAGAGAGGATCTCTTAACCTCTGACTTAGAATTAAGAAATATTACTGTTTTGAGAAAACTTCTTAATGAAATGGATGACACAGCTGCAATGGAATGGATGCTTGATAAACTTAAGGACTATAAAACTAATGCTGAGTTTTTTGAGTCTATGAAAAGGAAATAGTCTTACTGCTTCTTTTGTTTCTCTTTTCCTGTAGAAAAAAATAATCTTTCTATTACACCTATAAAAAAAACTCCCAATAGTGCACTCAGAACAATTAACGATATTGTCAGTTCAGTATTTAAAGTAATTTTTTTATCAAAAACTAAAATTTCTTTCGCAGGAATGAGATCGGATGATCCGTTCGTCAATAAAACTACTAAGAGAGTAGCAAAGATAAGAATTAAAAATAATCTAGCTTTCATATAGACAATATTTTGTTTCTCCTCCTTTAGAAAGTTTTAGTTGAGTAAGGTTGGTTTTCAGGGACCCTAAATCTAGGTCTCTTTCGCATTCAATATAAACTAAACCCTGCTCTGTTAATAATTGATTTTCAGATATTATATTCAAAGATTTTTGGATAAGGCTTTCATGAAACGGAGGATCTAAAAAAATTAAATCAAATTTAGTATTTAGTGTTGTGAAATCAAATGCTGTTGAATTTGCGTTTATAACTTGACACTTATTATTTATGCCTAGTTTTTTGACTACAACTTCAATAGCCCTACAAAGGGATTTTTGTTTTTCAAAGAATACTACTTCATCAGCCCCCCTAGAAAGAGCTTCTAGCCCCAATGCTCCTGTACCTGCAAACATGTCTAAACATTTTTTTTTATGCAAATCATTTAAAAGCCAATTAAATAGGGTTTCTTTAGTTTTGCTTTCAGTAGGACGTAAATTCTTATTTGGCTTGAATGAAAGTTTAGTGCCCTTGTAACTGCCTGCAATAATTCTTGATGTAGCTTGTCTTTTAGCCATATGGACAATATTATGCCTCTTCATACCATCAGTAGCTAAAATTTAACTGATGTTTTCTAAATGCAAGACTCAGATATAAAGCAAAATTTTTTAAATTCAATGAGAGGAATAACCTCTACTGTCAATGTTATTTCAGCTGCTGCTGAAGGACAGAGGCACGCTATGACAGCAACTTCGGTTACTTCTTTATCACTCGATCCTCCATCGATGTTGGTCTGTATAAACAAGGATGCTTCTTTACATAAAATTCTTTTGGACAACTCTAATTTCTGTATAAATGTCTTATCTAGTTTGCAGAAAGAACTTGCTGAAGTTTGCAGCAATAGCGAAGAAGGCGAATCACGTTTTGTTAGTGAATCTTGGAGAGATCAAGGTCCTTATATCTATAATGAAGACGCTTTATCTAATATATTTTGTACGAAAACAAATCAGGTTGATCACACAAGTCATACTATTTTTATTGGCACTGTGGACAGAGTTATAAATAGCCCTGATTTGAAACCTCTTTTATATGGATCTGGTGGATATTTATAAGCTTATGAAAATTTTTTTGATTATTTCTACAATTTTTGCAACTTTTTCAATCAATGCAAACCCTAAGGTTTACTTCATTAATCTAGAAGATGGAGACAGAGTAGAATCTCCATTTCTTATTCAATTTGGATTATCTGGTATGGGTATAGCCCCTGCAGGTACTGATAGATCAAATACGGGTCATCATCATTTACTTATTAACGTTGATGATATTGATTTATCCAAGCCCATACCCTCTTCTTCCAATCATATCCATTTTGGAGGAGGACAGACTGAATCACTTGTGGATCTAATGCCTGGTGACTATTCTCTGCAACTCGTGCTTGGGGACATGACCCATACACCTCACAATCCTCCAATAATCTCACAAAGAATAAATATTACTGTTATAGATTAAATGCGCTATCTACAGACCACAGGTCTTATTTTGATCTTTACATTGTCGTTTTCTTTGTCATCTGAAATAACAATTGATGGATATCTTGATGAAGCAGAGTGGAAAAAAGCGCAAGTGATTGACAGATTTTATGAAGTATATCCGTATTCTTTAAGAGAAGTAAATGATTACAAAACCCAAATACTGATCATTGAATCAGATAAGGGCCTTTATTTTGGTTTTAAAAATTATCAGTCCAACGATACGATGAGAATCAATAATCATTTGAGAGATCAAGAACGAGCGTTATCTGATAAAAATGGGATAGTTATAGACTTTGATGGCGATAGTATTGAAGGATATAACTTTTTTATTTCTTCCAGCGGATCAGTTGGTGATGCAACGGTAACAGACGAAAAGGAGAGAAATTGGGATTGGGATGCTGATTGGCAGTCCGCAGCTCTAGTCAAGGACGGAGTTTGGTACTCTGAGACTTTCATACCCTGGTCCATTGCCCCAATGAAAACTCAAACAGGCAAGAAAAGAAAGATAAAAATGGCTTTTTACAGGATGCTCATGGGTATCGGGAGAGGTTTTTCAACTATTCAAGGAAGCGTCTATGAAAATGTTTATTTATCTGTTTTTGATGAGTTTGAGTTTAATAACTATTCAGGCACAAAATTAGATTTTTTCCCTTATACAACTTTAACAGAAGATATTGCTAATTCAGATCAACTGTCTAAAGCTGGAGCTGAAATTTTTTGGAAAATTGATTCCAGTAAGCAGCTCAACCTCACCTTGAACCCTGATTTTGGACAAGTTGAGAGTGATGAAGTTGTTGTGAATTTCTCTGCTTTCGAAACTTTCTATTCAGATAAGAGGCCATTCTTTGCCGAAAATAATAGTATGTTTGATGTTAGAGATCGCATGCATAGAATTATTAACACAAGGAGGATAGGCGGCAGGCCTGATTATGAATGCGGTATTTACGGCGACTTGGAGGAATACTGTCAAGAAACTAAATCAGAAACCAGCGAAATAGATTTCGCCTTGAAATATACCCAAAAAGGAGAAGTAGATTTTGGTTTTATGAGCGCTTCTGAGAGAGATGAAAAATTTTCTCAAGGCAGAGATTTTTATGCGGTTAGGCTAAACACAAAAGTAAATGACCTGAAATATGGATATTTGGGTACATATGTTGATAAGCCTGTTTCGGGAGAAAATGCTCAAGTTAATTCGGTAGATTTTATGTATCTTCCTTCTAAAGTTCATAGAATGAATGGTAATTTGATGCATTCAAGTGTCAAAAGCCAAGAGGGATTCGGCTTGACAATGGGTTACTCGTATAACCCTAATCAAGACTTTTCCTCGGGTATAGGTATAAATTTCTATGATGATGAGCTTGATCTAAACGATATGGGATATCTCATATTAAATGACCGCTTAATGTTTAATGGAAGAACCCAATTTAAAAAGACAAAATTTGCTGAGGGTTCTGCACTTAGATCTAGATTGTTTGAGGTTGGTTACGGATCTAAATTTAATGCCGACACAGTAAGGGAGTCCTCTAACTTTGCTTTAAAAGTGGAGACAAATTTTACTGATCTTTCTGAATTTAAGACTGAAATTTTTTATAGAAGTACAGGGAAAAATACAAGAATAACCAGAGGGTCTGCTTTAGCTCCATATATTGATATGCCCAAAGGAATGGGAGGATATGCAGAATTTACTGGCCCGCGAAAACCAAAGTATGTTTATAGTTTAAGGTTTGAAAGAGGCAAGGGTAGCGAGCATTCACCGGGTATAGGTTGGAAAAACTCTTCTAGGGCTTCTATTAAGTTTATGCCTCTCGACAACCTGTCTTTCAATATGTCCTATAATCATTCTGAAGAGCAAAATTGGCTAAATTGGTTAGATGATAATCTCTTAGCTACTTATGAAAGAAAACAGAGAACAAGTGTTTTCGAGCTTGAATGGTTTAAAAATAACCAACATGAGTTAAGAATCAAAGCTCAATTAGTAGCGTTCACAGGCAGAAACCCGACTCCTTATCTTGGAAATGAAAAAGGAAAATTAGTGCCAACAGATATTTCTATTTCACCCATTACGATAAGTGAATTAGCATTCCAGGTTAGATACAGATATGAGATTATGCCGCTTTCTTATCTTTATTTAGTATATTCAAAGGGAGGTAGAGTTTCTGCTGATGATGAAGAGGATAATCTTTCAAACCTCTACAGAAGACCTTGGAATAATCCCGAGAAAGAAAACTTTACGGTAAAACTTAGATATAGATTTTAAAATTCTTAAAGAATAGAATGACTGCCTCTTAAGGGGAATCATCTTGCACAGGACGCTTATTAAATTCTTTTATCTCAATTTATTTTTTGTAGCCCCTTTACTATATTCTCTGGAAATCACGACCGACGGACTACTTGATGAAAAAGAATGGTCTGGAGCTAGGGAAATCACTAAATACTATGAGAGTCTTCCATTTACTCTCGATGATGCATCAGGCTCTCAAAAAGTTCTTGTTCTTGAAGATGAAAAAGGCATTTATTTTGGCTTTATAAGTTATCAAGATGTTGAAACGATTAGATCACAAAAGCATCAGCGCGACGAGGAAATGGCCAATGCTGATATGGTTGGAGTCTCCATAGATTTTGATGGAGACGGTCTTTTGTCTTATGGGTTTTCAATATCAGCTGGAGGATCTATTCTTGATAATGTAGTTCGGAATGAAAATGAAATGAACTACGATTGGGATGCTGATTGGGGCTATGGAGTAACGATTGGCAAGGACGCGTGGTACGCTGAAATGTTTATCCCTTGGAGCGTTGCACCTATGAAAGCACAAACCGGAGATAAACGTAAGGTTAAACTTTCTTTTTATCGGTGGTTAAGAGGTGAATTTAAGGTTTACACAACCATTAAAGGAAATCCAAGAACAGAGAAGTTCATCTCTATATTTAATGATTACGAATTTAATAATTATGATGTCTCGAAGATAGACTATTTTCCATATATAAATTTTTCAGATGACAGAGTTATCGAAGATTTAGACAAAAAGGTAGGTGCAGAAATTTTTTGGAAAATAGATGCGGGCAAACAGTTAAATATTGCCTTGAATCCTGATTTTGGACAGGTAGAAAGTGATGAGTTGGTTGTGAATTTTGACTCTAGCGAGACTTTTTATTCTGATAAAAGGCCTTTTTTCTCGGAAAATCATTCATTATTCGATGTTAAAGGTTTCAGATTCTTCTATGTAATAAATACTAGACGAATAGGTGCTGCTCCAGATTATGATTGCTCAAGATATTTAGATTCTTTACAAGATCTTTGCAAATCATCTCAGGTGGGTATTTCCGATATTGATTATGCTGTTCGCTATACTCAACAAAACGAATCTTTTGATCTTGGTTTTTTAGGGGCTTCAGAAGCAGATGAAGAATTTAGTCAAGGAAGAGATTTTTACTCAGTTAGATTACGAAAAGCAGAAAAGAAATTTTCAATTGGTTATCTAGGTAC
Organism: uncultured SAR86 cluster bacterium; assembly: GCA_902559365.1. Classification (GTDB taxonomy): domain Bacteria; phylum Pseudomonadota; class Gammaproteobacteria; order Magnimaribacterales; family Magnimaribacteraceae; genus Magnimaribacter. Next base: position 39,096 of record CACEHP010000004.1, on the reverse strand, counting down.
CTTTACAAAAAGACCTGTTTTAGACAGGGACGCCAATGTCAATTCTGTCGATATAATTTATAGACCAAAAGATACTTTGCGTTTTGATGCAATTTTTATCAATTCCCAAGTTGATGATCCAATTCTTGAGAAAGATTCAGGAAATGCATTCCGATTCAGGATGACCACATCACCCAACAAGCAGCGATATCATGATGTAGGTATTTTTTACTTTGATAAGAATTTAGATATCACAGATATGGGTTATCAAATGGAAAATAATTGGTTATTTGTTGGTTCTCAAAACGGTCTAAAGTTTACTGACTATGATGAGAACTCACCCTTTCAATCCAATCAGGTCGAATTAGGTATTGGTTACGAATCTAATGGCGATTTTGATAAATCTGCAGACTTTACCTATTTAACCCTTAAAACTTATTTCAAAAATACTACTTACGTAGAATTTACTAATTTTTATAGAACGTCTAGTAAAGATTTCTGGATAACTAGAAAAGATCCTACAGCGCCCTATATCGTAAAGCCCGAAAATTACGGAACTAACATTCAATATAGCGGCCCTTCAAGAAACTTTTTTAATTATTTTATAGAGTTAAAAAGAGAGAAGGGAAGTCAGTGGCGATCAGCCTTAGGGTTTGCAAATTCTTATGCAACCAAGCTAAGTTTTGCCCCAAGAGATAATCTCAATTTCTCCATTTATTACCAACACCTGGAAGAAGAGCAATGGCTAAATTGGTTACAAGATAACTTTTTAGGTATCTACTCAAGAAAACAGAGAACTACTGTTGCAGACCTTAATTGGTTTTTGGGGGATAAGCATGAATTGAGAGTTAAGGCCCAGATGGTAGGTTTCACGGCAAGAGATCCTAAGCCATATTTAGGAGACTCCTTAGGCCAACTTAATCCGGTAGATATTTCTTTAGACCCTTTCACCCTAAGTGATCTTGCATTCCAGGTAAGGTATAGATACGAAATTCTTCCATTAGCATACCTTTATATTGTTTACTCTAGAGGAGGGAGAATAATTCAAACAGATTTGGAAAATGATTTAGAAGAAATCTATAAAAGGCCTTGGAATGAACCTCAAGCAGACACTTTTACAGTTAAAGTTAGGTACCGTTTTTAGCGCTACAATTTGTTGAGCAAAAAGTATTTTCTCCTTTTTTTATAGACTCACTGTCAAGAAAGTTAAGCCCACAGATAGTGCACTTAACCATATCAGAAGAGTTGGAAGGAATAGCTGCTGTTGGATTTCTAGAAATCCTAGAAATGACATAAATTAAAAAAATTACCGCAACGAGAATTAGAATCTGGAACATGTTTATGGCGACTCTATTGTTGGCCTCTCAACATCATCTTTTCCAATTAAACCTAAGGTAAGGATATTTGTCCAAGAACGTTCTTTTACTGATTCGTTATCAGCAAGATTGAAATCAGGAAAGTTGGCTTTCAAAATATCTAGGCTAGTTTTTCTAAGCTCTTCGTATTCTAAAATTTCATAAGCCTCTACGAGGATTGAAAGTGCATAGGGAGTTTGAGGAGTGTTAGGTAAATGTTCGATTACATATTTAGCTCTACCTATGGCTGCCAAATAAGCTCCTCTCTTCATATAAAAGTCAGCCACATATATTTCGTGTTCCGCTAGCAGATTCCTCAAATAAATCATTCTTTGTTTAGCATGAGGAACGTATTTACTGCTGGGATACCTTGAAATGAAGTCTGATAGTTCATCAAAAGAAGTTTGCGCCATCACTACTTCTCTTTTTGCTAAATCAGATTGGAAATATCTTGAAAATAAACCTGAGTCATCTGTAAAAGCTGCAAGACCTTTCATATAGAAGGCATACCCAGTATGAGAGTGTCGCGGATGAAGATTGATAAATCTTTCAGCAGCAGACTGACTGGCTTCGAATTGTGAATTCATATAGTAAGCATAGATGAGCTCTGCTTGAGCTTGCTCAGCATATCTTCCAAAAGGAAATCTTGATTCTAGAGCCTCAAGACTGATGATTGCAGTTGAGAAGCTTCCATTCTTTAAACGCGTTTGTGCTTGATCATAAAGTTCTTTTTCAATAAGTCTTTCATCAGGAATTTCATCATTAGACGAACAGGAAGCTAGGTTCATCAAAATAAAGAAAATAGCCAAAATACCAAGATTTCTCTTGCTAGAATTGAAAAAATTGTGAACGATTGTCATTTAAGTTACGAATTCTACAGATCAGATCAGTTCTTGGACAGAAAAAGGTTTGTTAGGTTCAATTTTCTCTAATGGAAAACAAAAAAAAGATATCAATCAACCTTACTGTACTTGATTCCGATGAGGGCAATAGGGTTGATCAGCTAGTCGCAAGGCAATTTCCAGAGTATTCAAGAGCACATATCCAAAAATGGATAAAAGAAGGTGATTTGTTGGTTAATGGCAAAAAGGTCAAAGCCAGACAGAAGGTTAATTCTCAAGATATCATTGTTGTAGATTTCTGGGAGGATACAAAATCTGCGGACCTCCCTGAGGAAATACCTATTGAAATTATTTTTGAGGATAAAGAGTTAATTGTTTTAAATAAACCAGCGGGATTAGTGGTCCATCCAGGTTCTGGTAACAATACAGGTACTTTAGTTAATGCGTTGTTAAATCATGATGAGAGTTTAGGTTTCTTGCCTAGAGCAGGAATTGTGCATAGATTAGATAAGGACACTTCAGGTTTGATGGTTGTATCAAAGACTGAAAGCTCTTACCTGCATCTAGTACAACAGCTGAAAGAACGGACGGTGAAAAGGACTTACTTAGCTGTAGTTGTAGGTACTCCAGTTGCCAGCAAGACTATCAATGAACCGATTGGTCGTCATCCCAAGATAAGAACTAAGCAAGCTGTATCGCAAAATGGAAAAGAAGCTATCACCCGATACTCTCTTGTCGAGGATTTCAACGGCTATTCTCTATTGAGAGTTAATTTGGAAACTGGTCGAACTCATCAAATTAGAGTGCATTTATCACATATGGGTAATCCTATAGTCGGTGACCCTTTATATGGAAATAGAAATAAATTTTCTATAGGTACAAGTGAGGATACAAAAAAGGTTATTTCTAGTTTTAAAAGGCAAGCCCTTCATGCAGAGGCACTTGAGTTAATCCATCCTTCGTTGAAAAAGTTAATTTCTTTTCAGACAGAAATACCTTCGGATATGGCAATTTTAATTGATGCAATAAAAAGCTAATGGATCTAAATTTTATAAGACCAGATAAGCCCATAGCTAAGGGAATAAATTGTTTAACTTTTACGAGCAGCTATTTCAAGCAACATAATGTAGATCCTAAGAAGGATGGATTAATAAAGGAATTCCAGTACTTTCAAGATATCCCCATACAATATATGGAACAAGTACATGGAGATAATATAGAGTCAGTTCAAGCTCATAATGCTAAGCCAAAGACAAATACCGATGCTCTATTCACAACTGAAGACAACATTGCTCTTGCAGCTCTTACAGCTGACTGTATGCCAATAGCTTTGTCTATGATTGATGGAAGTGAATTTTCCATTATTCATGCAGGATGGAAAGGTTTATTGTCAGGTATTATAGAAAAATCGATCTCTTCTTTTACCTCCGATCCTTCTCTTATTTCGGCTTGGATTGGACCATCTATATCTTGCAGAAATTATGAAGTTGATACTGAGTTTTATGAAAATTTTATAAGCAAAGATAAAGAATCTATTTCAAATTTCACCAAAAAAGATTCAACAAAGTGGTTTTTTAATCTTCAAGGAGAAGCAGAAAGAATATTAAAAAAATTTAACGTAAATGCACAAACGACAAGATTCTGCACTTATGACTCAGAATTTTTATATTCGTTTAGGAAAGAACAAACTCAAAATAGACTGGTAACTATTATTTGGAGAACTATATGAAAACTGTAGGATTTATCGGGTTGGGAGTCATGGGATTTCCTATGGCAGGACATATTTCTAAAGCTTTTCCTATTCAAGTTTACAATCGTACTCTCTCTAAAGCTGAAGATTGGGCTGAACTATATTCTGGATCCATAGCCCTAAGTCCTAAAGAGATGGGGACTTCTTGTGAAGAAATTTTTTTATGTGTGGGAAATGATGACGATGTAAAGGAAGTAATAGCGGGGGATGAGGGGCTTTTATCTTCTCTTAAATCGGGAAGTATCATAGTTGATCACACAACAACTTCTGCAACCTTATCTAGAGAGATGAGTAATATATGCATTGATAAAGGTGTTAACTACTTAGATGCTCCTGTTTCAGGCGGTCAAGCGGGAGCTGAAAATGCCGCTCTCACTATCATGGCAGGTGGCGATAAAGATTCTTATGAAAAAGTATGCAAAACCATGGGTCACTATTCTAAATTTTCTAAGCTGATGGGCTCCTCAGGCTCTGGACAACTTACCAAGATGGTTAATCAGATATGTATAGCGGGGCTCTTACAAGGATTGGCTGAGGGAATTAACTTTTCTATAAAATCGCAATTAGATATTAGTGATGTAATTGAAGTGATATCAAAAGGTGCCGCACAATCTTGGCAAATGGAAAACCGCTGGGAAACTATGTCTCTTGATCAGTATGATCACGGTTTTGCTGTTGATCACATGAGAAAAGACCTCAAGATTGCTTTAGAGGAAGCACAGAAACAGGGTGCTTCTCTCGAAATTACAAAACTCATAGACGGATACTATAAAGATATTCAGGATATGGGGGGTAATAGATGGGACACTTCCAGTCTATTGAAGAGGTTGCAAAATAATGACTAATTTTCCTAAGCCAGCAGATGAAAATGTACTGAGCTTGTTAGATGATTCCAGAGAAGCTTTGCTTGAATTAGCTGAAGAAATGAAAATAAGTAATTTGAATGAAGATTTTTTAAAAGAGATAGTCATTCCAATCTCCTTGTTTTTAAATCAACAATTTTCTAAACGCATTAAGCCTTATTTTATTTGTTTTACTGGAGGGCAGGGATCAGGAAAAACTACATTATCATTCTTTATCCAAAAAGTGCTTAACGAAGTATGTGAGAGACCCGCTATGGGTTTTTCTATTGATGATATTTATAAATCACAAGAAGAAAGAAGGTCTTTAGCTGAATCTATCCATCCTCTTTGTTACGTGAGAGGTGTTCCCGGAACCCATGACATCGATATGGGTTTAAAACTAATTGAAGAATTATCTCATGCCTCACCTGATACTAAGACCAGAATACCTTCTTTCTGTAAACCCAAAGATACACATTACCCAATTAAAGAATGGCCAATATATAAAGGAAAGCCCGATTTTATTTTCTTTGATGCATGGTGTGGAGGTGCGAAGCCTTTACCAGAGGAGAACTGGCTTCCTCCTCTTAATAGTCTTGAGGCTGAAGAAGACCCGCATGGTATATGGTCTAAATGGAGCAATAGGGAACTATCAAAAGAATATCAAACACTATTTTCTAAGTTTGATTTACTGCTTATGATTAAAGTTCCTAGTATGGATTTTGTTTATGAGAGCAGATGGATTCAAGAACAAACATTGGCAAAAACAGTAACTGATCCCACCCTGCAAGATAAGATAATGACTAAAGAGGAAGTCTACCGTTTTGTTATGCACTATGAGCGACTTACCCATTATATTTTGGAAGAATTGCCCCATTTTTCCGACATTGTTTTATCAAGAGATGGTGCATTCAATTTTTCAATTTCTAAAACCCCGTAGATGTTGATATTATAAGGTTTTCTTGACTTAGAACCCTCAAATGTCACAATGCTCAACCTCCCAAGGTTTGGAGTAACTTTTTAGTATTAATTAAATGGATAAAAGTAATAAGTCTGGTGCTGAAGCATTAATTCACTCCCTTCATCTAGAAGGAGTAGAGCTTATGTTTGGATATCCTGGAGGAGCAGCTCTACATATTTATGATGCTATATTTAATCAAAATTACGTTGATCATATTCTAGTAAGACATGAACAAGGTGCAGTACATGCTGCAGATGGATATGCTAGAGCTACAGGCAAGCCTGGTGTAGCTTTAGTAACATCTGGTCCGGGTGCTACCAATGCAATTACTGGCTTAGCCACAGCTTATATGGATTCAACTCCTATAGTAGTTATTTCAGGTCAGGTTAAATCAGGGTTAATAGGGACCGATTCCTTTCAGGAAACAGACATGATTGGAGTTTCTAGACCTATAGTGAAACATAGTTTTCTCGTTCAATCTGCTGAAGACATTCCAGAGATTGTAAAAAAAGCTTTTCACATTGCGACAACCGGCAGACCTGGTCCTGTTGTTATTGATATACCGAAAGATTTTACAGATCCAGAGTATAAATTTGAGTTCAATTATCCTTCTGAAGTTAATATGCGCTCGTATAATCCTCCAAAAAAAGGTGATACTTCTAGGATAAAAGAAGCTGTAGATTTAATCGAACAATCAAAAAAACCTGTCATATATTCTGGAGGTGGTGTCATTCAAAATGATGCTTCTGAAGAGTTAACTGCCTTGGCTAAGCTTTTAAATTTCCCTGTTACTAATACTTTAATGGGGTTGGGGGCCTTCCCTGGTTCTGACCCACAATTTATGGGTATGCTAGGTATGCACGGTACCTATCAAGCGAACATGGCCATGCACAATGCAGATTTAATAATTGCCGTGGGTGCTAGGTTTGACGATCGAATAACTAATGACCCCAAGCAATTTGCTCTTGGAGCAAAAAAAATTCATATCGATGTTGATGCAGCATCAGTTTCAAAGATTATTCATGCAGATATTCCAATTGTTGGTTCAGCAAAAGAGTGCCTTGCAGCTCTTATTAAAGAAATTAATTCTAGGGACCTGCAACTCAATAATTCAGCTATAGCAGAGTGGAATCAAAAAATATCTGATTGGCGAGATAACCATGGCTTGAATCATTCTATGTTGGAACTTGGACCTCAAAATGGCAAGATTCTACCCCAACAAGTTGTACAGTCTCTCTACAAGGAAACTGAAGGTCAGGCTTTCATCACATCCGATGTAGGACAGCATCAAATGTTCGCAGCTCAGTACTACCATTTTGATAAACCAAGACAATGGATAAACTCAGGCGGATTAGGAACTATGGGTTTTGGCTTGCCATCTGCTATGGGAGTACAGTTAGCTTACCCTGATGAAACAGTAGCATGTGTAACTGGTGAGGGTAGCATTCAAATGTGCATTCAAGAGCTTTCAACATGCCTACAGTATGGCCTGCCAATAAAAATAATAAATATTAACAATGCAGCTTTGGGAATGGTAAGACAGTGGCAAGATATGCAATATGGAGGCAGGCACTCTTCAAGTACTTACGAAAATTCACTTCCAGATTTCGTTGCTCTTGCGGAATCATATGGGCACGTAGGTATCAAAGTAACAAAATTTGAAGAACTCGAATCTGCAATGAAAGAATGTATTTCCTTAAAGGACCGTTTGGTTTTTCTAGATGTCGATGTAGATCCCAATGAGCATGTTTATCCGATGCTAGAAGCTGGTAATGCTATGGATCATATGTGGTTAGGAAAGGAAGAAAAAACCTGGAAATGAAGAGAGTAATTGCCCTGTTAATGGAAAACCAACCCGGCGCTTTGTCCAGAGTTGTTGGTTTATTTTCTCAAAGGGGATACAACATAGAAACCCTTGTTGTGGCACCTACCAGTGATCCAACTCTGTCTAGATTAACCATGTCTACTGAGGGTGATGAAAAGGTGGTAGAACAAATAACAAAACAACTCGATAAATTAATCGATGTTGTTCTCGTAACCAATCTAAGTGATTCTGAATTTGTTGAAAGGGAATTAATGTTAATTAAGTTCGATAAAGACTCTTTTCCGAAGGAAGCTTTTGAAGAAAAAAACATCGTTTCGAAGAGCGACGAAATTGTAAATGTTCAGGTTGTAGGAACATCTATGGAATTGGATAATTTAGTATCAGAGGTCCAAAATAACAAACCAATTGAAATTGTTAGATCAGGCCCTTTGGGAATCTCCTCTGATAAAAACACATTAAGTATAGAAAATTAAAAGGAGTGAGTGATGCAAGTTTATTATGATAAAGATGCAGATTTAGAAATTATAAAAAACAAAAAAGTCGTCATTGTTGGATACGGCTCTCAAGGTCATGCGCACGCAAATAATCTAAAAGACTCAGGTGGAAATGTAACTGTTGCACTAAGAAAGGAGTCGGCCTCGTGGGCTAAAGCAGAAGCTGCTGGACTGAATGTTCAAGAGGTATCTGATGCCGTTAAAGATGCAGATATGGTTATGATTCTAATGCCAGATGAATTGCAATCTGCCACTTATAAATCTGAAATAGAAAATAATATTAAAGAAGGTGCTGTTCTGGCCTTTGCTCATGGGTTCAATATTCATTTTGACATGATAGAACCTAGAGAAGACCTTGATGTAATCATGGTTGCACCAAAAGGCCCTGGTCATACTGTTAGATCTCAGTATGAGATCGGTGCTGGCGTGCCTTGCCTAATTGCAATTCATAAGGATGTTTCAGGAAATGCTAAAGAAATAGGCTTGTCATACGCCTCAGCTATAGGTTCTGGAAGGGCTGGCATAATCGAAACTAACTTTAAGGATGAAACAGAGACAGATTTATTTGGAGAGCAGGCAGTTCTTTGTGGTGGTCTAACTCAATTAATTCAAAATGGTTATGAGGTTCTAGTTGAGGATGGATATCCACCTGAGATGGCATACTTTGAATGTTTGCACGAAGTGAAGCTAATTGTTGATCTTATTTATGAAGGTGGATTAGAGAATATGAGATACAGTATCTCTAATACTGCTGAGTTTGGCGATTATGTCAGTGGACCCAAAGTTGTTAATTCAGATGCTAAAGAAGAAATGAGAGCAGTGCTCAAAAGAATACAATCTGGTGAATTTGCTAAAGAATTTATGAATGATTGCAGAGAGAGTAATGATGGTAAAGGCGGACCAAGAATGAAAGAGTACCGTAAACAGACTTCTGAACATTCTATTGAGAAAGTAGGCTCTGAACTCAGAGCTATGATGCCTTGGATTGCACAAAATAAGATTGTAGATAAGGCTAAAAACTAAATATGTCTGAAGATTCTCAGGAAAGTCTTGATCTTTTTGATGATCATGAAGAGGTTGTCTCTGAGGATGGTAAAAAGGTAACTAGAAGAGGTATTTATTTACTGCCCAATCTACTCACAACTGCCTCACTTTTTTCAGGATTTTTCTCTATAGTTTCTGCTATAAACGGTAATTTCATTGCTTCAGGTATGGCTTTATTTGCTGCTCAGATGCTTGATGGGTTAGATGGCAGGGTCGCAAGGCTTACCAATTCACAAAGTTTATTTGGTGCTCAATATGACAGTCTTTGCGACGTAATATCTTTTGGCTTAGCGCCAGCCATTATTGTTTTTCTTTGGGGTATAGATTCTTTAGGCCAAACGGGTTGGGTCTTTTCTTTTTTCTATGTTGCAGCTGCAGCATTGAGACTTGCAAGATTTAATACTTATATTGGTTCTGAGGATAGTTACTTTAAAGGTTTGCCTAGCCCAGTGGCTAGCGGGATGGTTGTATATTACGTTTGGGCTATGAGTTCTTATGGAATCCAAGGTGATGAGGTAGGAAACTTTTTAGCTATTTTTACAGCTATTTTGACCGGTTGTGTTTCTCTTCTCATGGTTGTTAATGTTCCTTATTACAGTTTCAAAGAAATAGAATTAAAGAAAAGAGTCCCGTTTTTTTCTATGTTATTTGTAGTATTTATCTTTGCACTCATTTCTATTGACCCCCCAATTGTTTTGGTCACCTGTGCATTTGTATATGTATTGTCTGGCCCAATAATTTGGGCTGTAAAAGCCTTACGTAAATAGCTATTTTCTAGTAAGATGCGCGCTCCACGTAAGTGGGTCTGTAGCTCAGCTTGGTTAGAGCGCACCCCTGATAAGGGTGAGGTCGGAAGTTCAAGTCTTCCCAGACCCACCATCATCTAAGATCAACATAACTTTTTAGAATTCAGTTACCTTTCATCAACACCATTATTTGTATAAAACTTGCTGGATTTAATTCTTGTTAAGAAACAAAATGATCTAGTTATTTTTAGAGAATTAAGGAGTATTTTATGAGAGCAGTTGGAATTATGACTCACGGAGGTCCTGAGGCATTGGAGGTGCTAGAAGTACCTGATCAAGAAGCTGGCGAGGGCCAAATTAGAATTCGTAACTTTGCTGCATCCGTTAACCCTGTTGATGTATCTGTTCGAAATGGATCAATGGCGGAGATGCAAAAAATAAATCCACCTCCTTATGTTCCTGGAATGGACGCTGCAGGAGTTATAGATCAGATCGGAGATGATGTGGAAACTGATCTAAAAGTTGGTGATAGCGTGATGGCTATGGTAGTTCCAAATGGGATTCATGGAGCATATAAAGAATATATTGTTCTGGATAAGAACGCAGTTGTGAGGGCTCCTAAGGAAACTAGCCATATTCAAGCTTCTACTCTTCCAATGAATTCTCTTACAGCACGATTATCCCTAAATCTTCTTGGTCTTAATAAAGGTCAAGTACTTGCCGTTACTGGAGGTCCAGGAGCTTATGGAGGTTTTGTTATTCAATTAGCAAAAGCAGATGGATTAACTGTAATTGCAGATTCCAAGGAATCTGATAGAGGTCTTCTGGAATCTTTAGGTGTGGATATCATTATCCCAAGAGGAGAGGGTTTTGCCGAAAGGGTAAGAGAAGAATTTCCTAATGGAGTTGACGGTATAGCTGATGGAGCATTATTGAACGAATCAGCTATTGAAGCAGTAAAAGATGGCGGTTCTTTTACTTCGGTTAGAGGTTTTAAAGGTGAACCGCAAAGAGATATTGATTTTACTGCAACTTGGGTTACAGCCTATGATTGTAAAAAAGATATATTGGAAACTTTATGTCAACAAGCCGAGGAGGGCGTTCTCACTTTAAGAGTTGCCGATTCTGTGACAATGGAAAATGCCGCTGAAGCACATAAAAAACTAGAAGCTGGAGGAACCAGAGGCAGAATGGTCATAGAATTCTAATTCCATGTATTAGTATTTTGTAATTTACTTATAAGTTCAAAATTTAAGGGGCCATAAGGCCCCTTAAGTCCTTAAGGATAAAAAGGGTTATCGGTCACATAAGTAGGAAGATTGTAGTATCTTCTACTTCTGTAAACAGGCTGCCCTGAATGCCTCTTAAGGGATTTTTTGACTGCACGATTGATTAATCGTACTTCTTCATATTTAGTCATAACATCTCCTGTTAAAAAGATGCGTTCCTTCGGTATTATCACCTACTTCCGTCCCTTGCGGGATGAACGAAGATGCGTTCCTTCGTCACAATTGACTACTTCCGTTCACTGCTACATTTAGAGTGAATGAACGATTGATAAAATATTAACATCTTCCCTTCATTTGTCTAAACCTTTATTCTTTCTTGAAGAATAAGATCCAAGCAATGAAAACATTAAAAAAAATTACAAATTTCTTCATCATTTTCTTTCTTTCATTTCAAATTGCAGCAGAAGTTAAAGAACTGACAATTCTCCACACTAATGACTTACATGCTCACCTTTTTCCAAGAATAGCTCCCTGGATAAATGAATCTCGAAAGATTGGTGGGTTTGCAAATCTTGCAACTTTAGTAAAACAGGAAAAAAGACTCAATCCCAATAGCATCTTGATAGATGCAGGAGATTATTTTTCGGGTCCTTATATAAGTACTTTAACCAAAGGAGAAGCAGTAATTAAATCAATGAACTTCTTAGGAATTGATGCTGCATGTATCGGCAATCATGAATTTGATCATGGATGGGACAACATGCTAATTCAGATTGAGAAGGCAAATTTCCCTATCTTGAATGGTAATTTATTTTTTGAAGGGACTGATCAATTAGTCTGGGATAATCCCTATATCATCCTAGAAAGAGACGACTTAAAAATAGGCATCATAGGTCTCCACGGTAAGTTTGCCTTTTATGACACCATTAACTTTAAGATGACTGAAGGTATTGAAGCTAGGGATGAAGAAGAATATCTCAGGAAGTACATCAAAGAGCTTAAACCCAAGACAGACATAATCATTCTTGCTGTTCATCAAGGCATGCCGGGAAGACAATCCTCTATTGGCTTAACTGATGTTGAAAGGAACTTATACAAAGATATTCTTTTAGCGCGCAATGTTCCTGGTGTAGATATTATCGTTACTGGTCATGCTCATCAGGGCACAGAAAAGGCATTGGTATCAAATGGGACAATAATTGTTTCAACTAATGCTTATTCAACTGAATTAGGGAAATTGCAAATTAAGTACGACACAGAAAAAGAAATGATCATTTCTCATTCCAATCAATTGATCACAATATTTGATGATGCGCTAGACGATGATAAAGATATGTTGAGAGAAATTAATTACTGGCAAGATGAAGTAGATGTTATTGCTTCTCTTCCTGTAACTTCTACAGCAGAGAAACTAGTAAGAGCCTATGGAGAAGAGTCTAATATGGGTAATTTATTTGCTGATGCGATTAAAGCTTTCGATGAAAGAATTGATATTGCAATAGTTAATAGTGGAGCTCTTAGGCAAGATATCGAAGCAGGTTTAGTTACAAAAGGAGATCTTATTTCAGCTTTTCCATTTCCAAATACTGTCGTCATTACCAAACTGAAAGGATCGCAAGTAAAAAAAATATTTGATCATGCCGCAGGAATGACTAATGGAATATTGCAGGTTTCTGAAAATGTTAAATACTCTTTTATTCCAGGAAATACAGCACAAAACATTGCTATTAATGGAGAGCTATTATCTGACAACCAAGAATATTGGGTAGCAGCTCCAAATTTTGTTACTCAAGGAGGAGATGGCTACTTAGAATTCAATAATTCTCTTGAGTACATAGATAGTGGAGTTTTGGTAGTAGATGCTACAGAAATCTTTCTTAAGGGTATTGATATATACAAGCCTAAATACGGTGGAAGAATCAAGGTTCTAAATTAGATAAATCATAAAACTTTTATCTCTGATAAGTGTTAATTTGATAATGAAGACTAAAAAGGAATATATTCAGGAGCTTCTGGAGAGAGGTTATGATAATCCCAAATTAGCTGATCTAAATGAGTCAGCTCTAATAGCAATTCTTGAAAATGAGGAATCTTTTTATAAAAGGAACTCTAAATGAACAGGTTATTGCTTTGGTTTGCATATTTCTTAATAGTCACAACTCCCATACAGATCGCGGTTTGTCTTTGGATATTTTTCTTTTTGATGAGCCCTGATTATAGTTTTTTTTCTTTCAGCACATCTGAATTTATGGATTTAACTTTCTTAAAATATTTAAAAGCTTGGATTTATTCTTGGCTCTGGAATGATTTCCTAGATGTTATCTGGTCTTTACCAGCCGCTCTAATGTCACTGCTAAAATTAATTTTCAATACTTGGCTTGGTATCTGGTTATTACCTATTGCCAGAAAACTTAACGGATGAACTTAAACATGAATAACGTATTAAAGAATATAACCGGTATATTCCTTTTAACTTTTTCTCTATTTTTCTGGAGTAATTCCAAAGATCAGCAGGCAATTGATAATGCACTAAATACCTTAGAAAGCTTCATGGATACATTCAATTCCAAAGATATGAATGCATGGTCAGAAACTCTTAACTATCCTCATGTCAGATTAGCTAGCGGTAAAGTTTCAGTTTGGGATACCAAAGAAGATTATGCTGCAGTTGATATATTTGACAGTCTTGAGGCTAGCGGATGGCATCATTCTGCTTGGGTATCTAGGGAGATAATTTTAGTCTCCGAAAACAAGGTCCATATATCAACAGTGTTTCAAAGATATGATAAAGATAACCAACCTACTAAGAAGTATCAATCGCTTTATATTGTTACTAAAGAGAATGGAAAATGGGGCGTTAAGGCAAGATCGAGTTTAGCTCCATAACTTTAGGTTTGTCATAAACCTGACAATTTATCTTCTTTATATGACAAAAAAAAATTGTTAGATTGAACTGATCACAAGGCTTCTTTATGTTTCCTTTGTGATTGATTTATAGGAGAGGTATGTTATTGAAAGCTTTTAGAAATTTTATGATTAAGCGCACTATCAGTGCAAAATTAAGAAACAAGGGTATGAATACCTTTTCTAATTATGAAATTTTAAAGAATATTCGTGATAATGCTGAAAAACTTAGAAAGCAAGAAGGCAGAAGTCATGAAGTCTTATATTTTCATAAAGTGGACGATCCTTATTCAAGCCTTACTGTAGAATACCTAGACAAAATTCAATCTTCATTTGATATAACATTAAAACCAATATTAGTTGGTGAAGAAGATTCCGCAGCTGTTCATGAGCCATCTCTATACAACATTTATTGTCTAGAAGATGCAAAACGTATTGCACCTTATTATGGAGTAGATTTCACACCCACCGCTTATCCTGAAAAAGAGCTAGTAGAACTCTCAAACTCTATATTGACCGCAGTTACTGATGAGAGATTTAGTGAAATTGCAAAAAAAGTAACTACTGCGTTGTGGCAAGGAGATCTAAATTCTTTGGAAGAGTTATCAAAAGAATATAGCGCTACAAAGTTAGAAGTATCCAAAAATTTAGATTCAGGTAATTCCATAAGAAATGAAAATGGCTATTATTTTGGTTCAGCTTTTTACTATGAAAAAGAACTTTATTGGGGTGTAGATAGAATTCATCATCTAGAAGATAGGTTGATTGAATTAGGAGTCAAAAAAGATTTAACCAATGAACCTGTTTGTGTTCCTGCGATAGTATCTCCTTCAAAATTAGAATCAGATAAGAAGGTTAATCTTTATTATTATCCTTCTTTAAACAGCCCCTATACCTATGTCAGCGCCAAAAGAGTGAGAGAACTAAGAAATGACTATCCGGTTAATTTAATTACTAAACCTGTTCTACCAATGCTCATGAGAAACATGACTATCCCGCAAAATAAGGCTAAATACATAATTTCTGATGCAGCTAGAGAAGGTAGAAAGCACAATTATCCTATGGGATTAATCTACTCACCAATTGGAAAACCAGCTAGAAAAGCTTATTCGTTATTTCCCGCAGTAGATGAAGCAGGGAAGGGATTTGAATATATAGATGAATTATTGAGAGCTTCATTTTATGAAGGAATAAATATTGGAGAAGATGAGTATCTTCAGTCTTTAATAACCAATCTAGACCTAGACTGGTCATTAATTAAAAAGGATTTAAATTCTAAAAAATGGAAGAAAGTATTAGATGACAATCTTAAAGATATGTATGCAGGAAATTGTTGGGGAGTTCCTAGCTTTAAGATAACAGATATAGATGGGAATAATCCCTTTACCGTATGGGGGCAAGACAGGATGTGGCTCCTTAAAGAAGAAATTAATAAACGTCTAGGCTAGTAAAATGAAGAAACAAACTTTCGTACTTATAACCCTCTTGATATTGGTAAATGCGTGTTCTGACAGTAGTAACAATACTCAGATAGTTGAAACTGCAGAGAAAGATACTTATCTACAACTAAGGCCAGAACCTAATCCAGATAAGAACGCCTATTTTGGTGACTTGCATGTGCATACCTCTAATTCTTTTGATGCCTACACTTTTGGAACAATTGCGAATCCGGAAGATGCCTATAAATTTGCCCAGGGAGAAGCTATTCCCCATCCAACTGGTTATGAGATACAACTAAAAAGACCTCTAGATTTTTATGCCGTAACTGACCATGCTGTGTTTTTAGGAATAATTAAAGAAGCAGCAGATACAAGCTCTGAGTTCTCTAAATACGAATTCACTGAGCCTATGCATAACTTAAATGAAGAGGTAAGTAATAGTTTATTTTCAATTATGAAGCGATCTGGCCTTTTTAGAGGTTTTGGAGGGGCGGCTCGTGAAGGTCTCGATAATGGAAGTGTTGATAGAGATCTTATAGAAAGTGTCGGTAAATCTGTTTGGAAAAAAACTATAAAAGCAGCAGATGATGCATACCAGCCTGGGATATTTACCACTTTTGCAGGCTATGAATATTCGTCAAGCTTAGATTTGTACAATAAATACCTTCACAGAAACGTTATATTTAAAGATACAAAAAACCTCCCTGAAAGAATCTTCTCTAGAGATGACAGTCTAGATCCAGAAGAATTATGGAATTGGATGGATATACGTAGGGAAGAAGGAGTGGAAAGCTTAGCAATTCCTCATAACTCCAACATTTCTGGGGGTGCTGCTTTTTCTATGAGTGATTACAACGGTGGTCCAATAGATGATGCCTATTTAAGCAAGAGATTACGTAACGAACCCTTGGTTGAAATCACTCAAGCTAAAGGAACTTCAGAAACTCATCCATTTTTATCTAAAAATGATGAATGGGCAGGTTTTGAAGCCGTAACCAATCATCCTGGAGAAAAGATTTTAACGAATTTGAGTGGAAGCTATGTAAGAGATGCGTATTTGCAAGGATTGACTCTCCAAGATGAGGGTAAACCCAATCCTTTTAATTTTGGCGTTATAGGTTCTAGTGATACGCACGTAGCCGGTGGATCTTATACCGAAGAAACCCACTTCTCTAAGATTGGTCTTTTAGATGGCGAGCCATATCTTAGAGGATCAGTTCCCTTCGATGGAATTTATGGTTTTTTAGTAAAGTTATGGCAGCCTGATAGCATGATTGAAATAGATGAAAAAAATTATCTTAGTTTCAGCTCACGCTTAATTCGGTTTGGGTCTTCAGGACTTGCAGGAGTATGGGCTGAGGAGAACACCCGAGAGTCAATCTATAATGCTTTTAGGCGCAAAGAAACTTTTGGTACAAGTGGACCCAGAATTAAAGTTCGCTTTTTCGCTGGCTATAACTTTGAAAATTCAGATTTGAATGATCGTGATCTCATTCGAAAAGCGTATTCTAAAAATATACCAATGGGAGGAGATATAATTCAAGAAAAAGGCAAAAATCCTAGATTTCTTGTGTGGGCTATTTCTGACCCTTTTGGAGCGCCTTTACAAAGAGTTCAAATAATTAAAGGGTGGTTAGCCGATGGAGAGCAAAGAGAAAAAGTTTTCGATGTAGCCTGTTCTGACGGTCAGAGCGTCAATCTCGTTAACCATAGATGTCCTGATAATGGTGCTAAGGTAAATTTAAATGACTGTTCAATAAGTCGCGAAAAGGGCAATACAGAAATAAAGACTTTTTGGCAAGATCCTGAATTTAGTAATGACCAAGAAGCTTTTTACTATGCGCGAGTTCTGGAAAATCCCACTTGCAGATGGTCAACATGGGATGCAGTAAGAGCTGAAGAGAAGCCAAGATCAGATATACCTGTAACTATTCAAGAAAGGGCATGGTCTTCGCCAATCTGGATTAAATGAAATTATTAGATCAAGAATGGTTTGAGCAATGGAATCAAACAGATTCTTATCTTGCTTCTGATGGAACTATAAACCGAATACCGTTAAGGCTTACAAGCTCAAATGTAATTATCTATGGTAGTGCAAATCTCTTAGAAGTTCTTCGAGAATTTGAGCACGAAGATTATCAACCAGTAACAGTAGATGGCGAGGTGCCTGTACAGATTTGGTGTAATAATTTTATAGATACTGATTGTGGTTCTAAAGATACTGTGAATCCTTACCTTGAAACTTGGTATTCTTTCCCTGTTACTCCCAAACCTTCTCAACTCGACTTACCTTTTGAAAATGCCTTTTCATACAATGTGAATGCACCTGATACTTTAACTTGGTGTCACAGAGTTCTTTGTGGAGCATCAGAAAAAGGTAAAGATTTACCCGCCAAGGCAGCAATTGCAGGAGGAAGAGAGATTTGGGGTTTTCCTAAACACCCTGATATAGCAAATTTAGATTTTGACTATTCAGAAAATGAGGTGGTCTCTTTTACAGCGAGACATCAAGGCAAGAGGGTGATGTCATTAAAATTGAAACGTCCTGAAAGCACCAATGACCATTTACTTATAGAAGCAGATGCTTTAACTGAGCCTGGATCATGCATCACGCCAAAGCAGAATCCTCATAGCCCAAGTTTTGTTTCTAAACAAACTAGATATACTCAAGCATTTTCGGCTTCTATGTATTTATCGCCTTGGGATGACGCAACTGATTCATTATCTATCAATAATGAAGAAGATTTCTTTGGAGGTTTGCTGAGTAGCTGGAATTTTGAGCCCCATTTAAAAATGCACTGCTCTAATTTAAAGATAGTTGCATTTAAGCCTGAAGGATGGAACGAAGAATTTAAAGGATAATTTTTTATGAAAAATGTATTAACGATATTAGCTCTATTGCTTATTGTTTCTTGTTCTCAAGACAATGAATCTATGAATAATATGATTGAAAGCGAAAAATTTCTGAACTCTAACTTAACAAATCAAGGCGTAATAGAGATTGAACCGGGTCTACAATACCTTGTGTTGGAATCCTCTCAAAGCGGCAAGCAGCCTAACTTAGATAATACAATTACAGCTGATTTCCATGGCACTTTAATTGATGGGACTGTTTTTTGGAGTTCTATAGAACTAGGGGAGCCTCTAACTATAGTGTTATCTCAGTTAATCCCAGGTTGTCAAAAAGCAATGAGTAGAATGAAAGAGGGTGATTCTTGGAGAGTGTTTATTCATCCTGATTTAGCTTATGGTGAAACTGGTACTTCAGGTATTCCTCCAAACTCTACAATCACTTTTGATATCGATCTAATTTCTGTCGATTAGGTTAATGGCCAGCACGCGTTGTGCTGACCACAACCTCTCAATCGATTATGGTTCCCACATAATCAACCACTCATCCTTGAGTGAAAGAGACTTTTTTAATCTATTTGAAAAAAACAGCTGCGCGTCTGAGAGTGTGTAAAAATAAATCGATGCCCTTTTTATTTAAAACTTTCAGCAAGACAGCTTTTTGTTAAGGAGAGTCAAGCGTCTACAATTTTTAAGTAAAAGTGTGCCCACTTTTTACAAGATTATTAGCAAAACGACTCTATAATCTTTATTTGAAGACAAAAAATTATTTTTCAAGTCTTTCTGACAGATTTTTAATAAAAGAATAGGAAATTAAATGGAATATCATGAAGTAATAAATGGCCGAAGAAGTACAAGAGGGTTTTTAGACAAGCCTGTCTCTGTGGAAGTATTAAAAGAAGTCATAGAGCTTGCCGTAAGAGCCCCATCGTCAATGAACACACAGCCATGGCATTTTCATATAGTTACAGGTGAGGTACTTGATAATATCCGTCGTGAAAATACTAAAAGAAATGTAGATGGTGTTCCTCCCTCTAGAGAAATAAAGTCTCCACTAGGATATCAAGGAAAACATAGAGAAAGACAAGTGGAGATTGCTATCCAATTATTCCAAGAAATGGGAATAGAGAGAGATGATGCAGAAGGAAGGCAAGATTGGGTATTAAGAGGGTTTAGACAATTTGATGCACCGGTAGCAATCATCGTAACTTTTGACGAAGAGCTTAAAGAAGATGACATTTCTAAGTTTGACTGTGGAGCTGCAGTCAATGGATTAGTGAATGCTGGGTGGTCAAAAGGTCTTGGTGCCGTCATCAATAGCCAAGGCATCATGCAATCTCCTGTGGTAAGGGAATACGCAAAGATACCCGACAACCAAATTATTATGATTTGTGTAGCTATGGGTTATCCAGATGAAGAATTTCCTGCAAACAAAGTTATATCTAAGCGCAGACCTATTGAAGAGGTCGCAACATTCCATGGGTTTTAATGCAATTATTGAAAATTGATGCTGCTCTGTTAAAAGGATAAAATGGATTTATGGAGTGGTTAACTCAACATCTTGAAGAGTGGTCCTTAGTTTGGTTCGGTCTTTTGTTTTGGGGAAGTATCTTTGCGGCAATACTTGTATACGTATTTGATGCTAATTTATTAATGTCTTTTGTAGGGTATCTACTCGGATTGGCTTTTGGGGTAACTGCAAAAAATAAGGGTTGGTCATGGATCAGTTAAACAATTCTTCTATAGATCTTTCAATAGAAGCAGAAAGAAAACTAGCTAGAACTTTCATGGGAAGAATCGAATGGGAGATGATCCTAATAGGTGTTTTGCAGTTCACAACTTGGATTGTAACTTGGGTACTTGTGATACAGGGCATTATTCCTCTCTTAGTAGGTTTTTTAATTGCTCTCTTCACAGCTTGTAACGCTTACCTACCTTCACATGCAGGACAGCATGGTCACTTGTCCGGAGGTAGAAAGAATCTACAGTGGTTAGATTATTTGGTTGGTCAAATCAGTGTAATTCCACTGGCTCAGTCGCATGAAATTTTAAAGGCCACTCATTTAAAACATCATGCTCATACAAATGATCCTGATATGGATCCTGATTTTTTTCATGGTAACGCAAAGAATTGGTGGGAGGCTGCGGTCAATGTAAACATTGCTTATAACGATGAAGGTCCAGCTTTGAGGGCTATAGAAAATCATCAAGAAAATGATCCTAAGTTCAAAGAAGCTTTGGAAAAAGGAGGATCGTGGGCTTTTCTCTTTTACTTTGCGCAGATAATCCTTGCAGTCCTTTATCCAATTGAAACTCTTTTACTTTGGTGGATACCTAAACGAGTTGCAACGTCTTATCTTGGAATTGTCTTCTCTTACTTTCCTCATTCTGGTCTTGAGAAGGGACGTTACAAAGATACAAGATTTTGGACCAATAGGATGCCTAGATTTTTAAATCACTCTATGCAGATTCATACAATGCATCACATGTATCCAAGAATTTGTCACTATGATGAAGCTAAAGCAATAGAAGCTTTAAAACCATTTATGATTGAAAGAGGGATGCCAGGTGCAGAACATATTCCTGAAAAATTAAGATGGAATCCAGTAACTTATATTAAGGAGGCCTATTTCGGTGGACGCTAAAGAAAAAATTGAACAAGGAGTGCAGCTTTATTTTGATAGTATGTACGAATCAGATCCAGCTAAAGTTAGAGAAGCATTTTATCCAAATGCAATGATCACTGGATATCTTGAAACTGGTCTTGCTGAAATGACCGTAGATCAATTCGCTCAATTTGTTGAGAGTCAGCAACCCTCACCTAAAGAGAATGGAGAGGAAATATTGTTAGAGATTGTATCTATTGATATTGCTGGATCTACTGCATCAGTGAAAGTGAGAGACGGTTACATAGGACATGTTTTCTTGGATACACTATCTTTCTTAGAAACAAATGGAGAGTGGAAAATCTATAATAAGCTTTTTCATGTTGAGTCTTAATTAATGAACATGCAGGTCAAACAAATATCGACTGCTTTAGGTGCTGAAATAACAGGCATTGAATTATCAAAGGTATCTGATGACCAAGTAGAAGAAATAAAATCACTTCTAACAGAGCATAAAGTCATTTTCTTTCCAGGGCAGAATATAACTCAGGATGAGCACGTAGAGTATGGGTCGAAATTTGGAGAACTAGAAGGCCATCCTAATCTTAAAAATAAGAGAGTTACACATCCTAAGATCTTCGAACTAGCTGCTAGTACAGGTGGTATTGCCGATGAATGGCATACCGATATTACTTTTCAGGATTCTCCGGCAATCATGTCTGTACTACATATGGTTAAGTGTCCGGAATTAGGTGGAGATACGATGTGGAGCAATTTAAATGCTGCCTATGAAGCACTATCAGACCCCATTAAAGATCTTTGCGAAGGTTTGACGGCTCTGCATGATGCAAGACCACATGGTAAGCCTGAAAAAACTGCTATTCATCCGGTTGTTAGACTGCATCCTATATCAGGAAAGAAAGTTCTTTACGTAAATGAACATTTCACCAGACGAATAGTAGAGATGAATATCGAAGAAAGTGACATGTTGCTTTCTTACTTAACTAAATGGGTTACAAAACCACAGTTTACTGTTCGATATCACTGGACCGAAGGGACTATAGCTATGTGGGACAATAGAAGTACCCAACACTATGTAGTGAATGACTTTGTTGGAGAGAGAATTATTCAGAGAGTTACTGTAATGGGCGATGAGGTAGTAGGTTCATCAAATCCAAGATGGCAACCAGCTCTAAGAGAAGGTTTTTCTGCAGTTACCACTCACGATAAACAGCTAATTACCCACCTTAAAGAAAAAGGCTCTCTCTAGTTTTTTTAAAAAGTTAAATTTTATCCTTATAGAAGTCGTAATAAATTAATTTATATTATGGAAAGCACAAACAATAAATCCAGAGCTCTATTTGAAAAATGTATTGGGGCACTGATATTCCTTAATATCCTTCATCAAATAGTTTCCTCTATGGACTTAAGGGAATATCAAAATATTCTGGCTTATGGAGATCTTTTCTATCAAATCTCTATGGTCATTTTCTTGGGAGAAATCATTTATAGATTCTTCACCGAAAAGCAGCTTGGATTCCTTAATGCTGTGGACAGTTTAGTGCTAATTAATTTTTACTTCATTGGGATACTAGATCTGAGAATTTTTAGACTCTTTAGATTCTTCGATATATTTAGCAGAACAAGAATATTGCTTCCGAGTAATACTCTCTTTAAGACTATTCATGTGCAAAGACACAGCTTACTAGGTTCACTTTTTTTGGTGCTGTCTGTCCTTTTACTATTTTCTACCATCATGTATTTTGTGGAGAGGGAAGCGCAACCAGATAAATTTGGAAGTATACCTCTGGCAATTTGGTGGGGTATGGAGACTTTGACTACCGTAGGTTATGGAGATGTACATCCTATTACACCTCTAGGTAAGGTATTGGGAACCTTAACCATGTTACTGGGGATTGGTATGTTTGCTTTGCCTGCTGCAATCCTAGGTTCTGCATACTATGAAGAAATGCAAAAAAGAAACTTTCTGGTTACTTTCGAAGCCATTTTAGAAGTGCCTCTATTCGAAGAACTTCCCATAAAAGCCTTGAGTAAGATTAATGAAAAGTTAGATGCTGTTTTACTACCTCCAAATGAAGCTGTTTTTGAAAAGGGGGAAGAAGCAGATTCTATGTATATTATCGAATCGGGTAGAGCACAAGTTGAACTAGAAAATCCAATTGTCTTAGAGCCGGGAGATTATTTTGGAGAAATGGGTCTTATAAATAATAATCCGAGAAACGCGACCATAACTACTCTTGAAGAAGTGAAGCTTTTACAACTCAAGAAAGAGGATCTAGAAGAGCTGTTCGATGAACATCCCGTTTTATTCCAAGCTATTGAGGCTAAGTTAGAGGCTATAAATAGTTAGAAAGAGTAAGAAAATTCTGTAGATATTTGCTCGTCTTGTTTATCTGCAAATTCGGGAGGTATCGAGTCATAGAAGCTGCTGAATTGAAGTGAAATACTTACATTTTCATTTACCGTGAAATTAACTCCCGTCAAAATACTTGCTTTGTAATCATCAGTTTCATCAAGTGAAGGTTGATAATAAGCAGTAAGGAGTAAATCTATATTTTCAGCTAGTTCATACTTGTCGGTAAAGTACATAGAGAGCCTTTCCGTATCAGTTTCTATACCTTGTAAGTCTTCTTCATCTTCCGTTAAAACACCAAAACCCAGCTTAGTCGAGTCATCAAGACTAATTCTTGTACCAAAACCAATCACATCTCTTTGAAGGAAACTTCTAAATGGATTTTTACTATGTTGAGCAAAAAACTCGGTACTAAAACGAGTTTTATTTAAGAAAATTAATCTGCCATGCACAAACGTAGAATCAGATGTTTTAATTTCGTTCTTCTTTCTCTCTGAAGTTTGAGCGATCAAAAAAGATTCGATATTTTCTGTATTGTTATCCAGTCTTAGATTGAGAGAGTAGAAGTCTCTATCTTCATTTCCCCTAGAACCACTCAACTGAAAGCCAATCTTGGAAAAGAAACCAACTTTTCCTTCATTCCTTTGATCTTCAATATTCACAATTGCCTCTCCATAGATAGAGAAAGCACTTAAAAATAAACCGAGTAATAAAATTTTTTTCATACTATTTAGTTTTAGCTACGAAAACACCTTCCCAGTCACTTGGAGGTGGATTTTCAATATATTCTTCAATCCTATTAGAAATTAGTTCGTAGTATAGGTTAAAGGAGGGTACATTATTTACGTATTTTTCTATATGTATACTAGCTTCGCTCCATTTTTGGCTTCTATACATTTCTATAAATTTAGCATGCTCCTCAAAAAATATTTTTTCATCGCCTAATTCGATATCTTCTCCAAGGACGGTATAGATCCTTTCGGGCTCTTTCTTGCCTTTTACAGAGATTAGATCGAGCTCAATCACTCTATTTGAATCTAAGCCTTCAACAGATGACTGTCCCAGTATCATTGGAAATCCATAGTTATTTGACTGACCTTCGAGTCTTGAAGCTAAATTGACTGAATCACCCAGGACTGTGTAATCAAATCTTTGTTCTGATCCCATATTGCCAACGATACATTCTCCAGTATTGATTCCGATTCCAATAGCCATTTCATCTTGGTCATATTTTCCTAATTCTTTGTTTAGCTCTCGTAAGGCAATTTGCATATTAAACGCAGCCTCTATTGCTCTTTCTCTATGATTTTCTTGATCAATGGGGGCATTCCAAAAGGCCATGATGCAATCTCCCATATATTTATCTATGGTTCCCTCAGTTTTTAGTATCTCATTACTTAGCGTAGACAATAATTGATTAATAAGATCAGTAAGACCTTCTGGATTATCTTTATAGTTCTCAGAAATAGCTGTAAATCCGCGAATATCGGAAAATAAAACGGTCATTTCTTTTCTCTCTCCACCTAAAACCAAAGACTCACTTGATTGTGCTAGTTTTTCTACCATGACAGGACTCAAGTATTGAGAGAATGCATTTCTGACTTTGCTTCTTTCTATTTCAGTAAATAAGAAGTTGAAAAATGTAATGACTACATAGGCCAATAAACAAATTAACATCGGAGAAATTGGATCAACCAGATATTGATAATTTATGAAAAAGTAATAACTACCATAAATAATCGATCCATTGCCCAAACCGAAAGCCACTAGACCTCCTATCGGCCCTTGTTTTTGAATAGTAAGAGAAATGGCAACTGAGAATATTAGGCCTGCTAGAAATTCTAGTCCCAAAAGCCAGTCCGGTCTCTTTAAGAAGGTATTTGAAAAAATTTGCTGAACAAATTGGGCAATTATAGAGACTCCAGGAATATTTCTTTCCAGAGCATTCGAACGCAAATCAAATAAACCTGAAGCACTTGTACCCACGATAGCCACCTTGCCTTCGAAGAAATAAGGGTCAATCGATCCGTTTAAGACTTGCCAAGCAGGTATAACAGTTAGATTCTTACTCTCTGTCGGATAAATCCAGAAGCTGCCATCTGGATTAGTTGGCATAACAAGGGAACCTAACTTGATGTTATTGATGCCGGTATTTTCTCCAAAAGCTTCTTCGCTTGAAGCATTAGAAGATTTTATTTGGTATGTTGAAGCTCCAATCGCAACTCTCACCAGCTCTAGAGGAAGAGAGGGGACGAGATTACCGTCTATATTTTCAAAACTAGGAAGTGTTCTTACTATTGAATCATCATTACCTATACTCATACTGCCAAGCCCAGAGCTTACAGTCTCTAGTAAAGGTAAATTGCCTTGCAGTCCGTTATAAGGTTGCACAAAAAGCTTTGGATCATCACCCTGTATGACCAGACCAAACTTATTTTTAGAAGGTTGAGTACTCTTTTTATTATTCGGAGCTAGACCTAAGACTACGGTTCCATGATTGCTTATTGCTTCTGCAAATAATTCATCATGATCAACTATATTTTGTAGGTTTCTGACCAGAGCATCATCTTCAGCATATATCTCTTGGAGCTGTTTTGACCCAGTTCTATCAGGCTCAGCAAAAACAATATCAAATCCTGTAACAGCGGCAAGTTGAGTTTGTTCTGTCAAGATTGCCAATGTATCTCTTGACCAAGGCCACTGACCGATCTGATTTAAAGATTCATCATCTATATCAATGATAACGACAGGGTCATCCTCAAGCGCAGGCCTAGGAAATAGAGTTTGAAAAGTATCAAAAGAGGTTGTTCTTAGATCAGTAAAAATCCCCAAGGGATTCAACAAAGGAAAGAAAGCCAAGAGAACTGCGAAAGGTAGCAGGCTCTTTTTTCCTATTGATGTTAGATTCATGGTGTTTCTATTTTTTTAGCTTCTTCAAGAACTTCCTTAACTATATTTTCTACTTCTTTAGGATCTAAGTTAAACAGATTTAAAGTGGTCATGAAATCAAAGAAGACAGTTTCTATCGCAGAACCATTCATTATTTTTTCTAATGCATACACATACCCAGCTCTCATAGTTTCTCTAGCCTTTCTGAAATGAAGTAAGATATCAATTTCAGATCCAGGGATTTCACCACTCTTTATGGCTTCTATGACCAGACTTTCTTGCATTTCTTGAACAGTGCTTTGCCATATATTAGTCATAACTTGTGGTCTATCCACTATCCAACCTGCAGAGGGGTCATTTGAGAAAATCTTAAGGGCCATATACCATCCATAAATAGCTCTTTTTAGAGGACTTTCTATGGGCAGTATAGAAGGAACAAGCTTTGCACCTGCCTCTGTGACTTTATCTACAACAACTCTTTCATGAATATCTTCTATGGATGAAAAATAATTATAAAAAGTCCCATAGGATACACCTGCAAGCGATGTAATAGTCTTCACATCCAGTTCTCTGTACCCGCTATGGTTTAAAAGATCTGTTGTAGCTTTAAGCAATTTACTTTCAGTTCTTTGAGTAGTTTTGGACATTTTTTATATTTTTTCTGACATTTTATCAGAAAATAGCACTATTTCCTTTATTTAAAAGGTTAAATAATTGATAATTCGTCAGTTTTTTTACTGAGTTGGACACATTGAGGAATAATTTAATTAAAAAGGGCTTTATGCTGCTCATAATTTTGTTTATGGGCATACAGCCTGTTATGTCTTCCAATGTAGCTCCTGCATTATCTGATCCTAAATTAATAGAGCAAACAGACCTTGAAAGAGAAAAGATTTTTGCATCTTTAATTGATGACCCAACCAACCTAGATTTACTTTTCAAATACGCCAATTTATCAATCCTCTTAGGTGATCTGGAAGCTGCCATAAGTGTTTTTGAGCAAATGCTCATATATGAACCAGATCTACCAAGGATACGTCTAGAGCTTGGGGTTCTATACTTTCGCCTGAATGCTTATCCCTCTGCAAAATTATATTTAAATAGTGTCAAGAAATACGATGCTCCTGATGAAGTGCTTAAGAAGGTAGATGCATTTCTAGGTTCCATCGTTGAAGCAGAGAAAGACTATTTTCATCAACATATATTGAGTATGGGACTCACAAGGTCGAGTAATGCTAATTCTGGTATTGACGACGATATTATAGAAATAGCCGGATTCCCATTGACCGTACCAGATAGTTCTAAACCTCAAGGGGATATCACTAAAAATTTCCGCTACACCTATACACTTAAACAGGATCTCAATCATCCAATGGGCGACAACGTAAATTATGTAGTCGCATTAACAGATCAAAGACTAGATACTTATAGTCAATTTGACACTTCTTCAATTGTAGCTTCAGCCACACGAACATTTAATTTAGAAGGTAATCCAACATCCATTTTCAGCCGACCATCTCTGGATGCATCAATTACCGGGTTTATGGTTTTGCTCGCAGATAAAAGTCTTCTGAGCTCTCAAAAGTACGACCTTACATTTACTGGTGCACTCAGCGACAGGTTACTTTTTTCAATAGGCGGATTTCATGATCAAAGAAAGTTCTTAATCAATGATCTTAAAAGCGGATATATCAATGGACTTGCTTTCTCTAACTCGTACATATCAGATTCAAATGTTCTGACAGAGTTCGAGTATGAATATTCAAAATACAATGCCAAAGCTTCTTACGAAACCTACCAGTCAAATTCTTTTGGTCTCAACATAACATCAGCCCTGGGGAGGGGATGGGGCTTCAAAGCATCCTTGTCGCATGCACAGAAGTCCCATTTTTCTGAATTCCCAATTTTTGGTGAAAGAAAAGAGGAAATCAATTCAGCAAATATTGAATTTTCAAAAGCCTCTTCCGACAACTGTTTGTTTGCTAGTTATAGGGTAGCTAAGAACGATAACAGAAGCACAATTGAGATATACAGCAGATCAAATCTTCAGGTCACTGCCGATTTCAGTTATGTATGTTTAATGAATGATCCAAGCAAATGAAGAAATTACTGAACATTAATATTTTCATGCTTGCTTTATTGGTAGCACTTCCCGCTGCTTCAAAAGAGGAAATTGGAGTTGCCTCTGCTGTTAATAAAAACACGACAGATCTAACTTTAGAGGAGGAAAGAAAGCTAGTTCAAGCTGGATATAAGATCATTCAGAATCATACTCTTGAGACCGACTCCATCGGCCGAGCAGCCTTATTGTTGATAGATGGAACCTCTTTTTCTATAGGGCCAAATTCTTCAGTTACATTAGATAAATTTATCTATAATCCAGAAACTGCCGAGGGCTCTCTCGAGGTTTCTTCTCGAGGTCTCTTGAGACTCGTAGGTGGGAAAGTCACAAAGAAAAGACCGGCCCTTATAAGAACCAATTCAGCCACTGTAGGTATCAGGGGTGGAATAACGATAGTTCAAACACAAGGACTCTCTACCTCTGCAGCTTTTGTCTATGGAGATGAGCTGACTATGACTCCTAATCAAAATAGCTCTGCGGCGACCAGCTTGATAGAGAATGGGTTTGTTGTAACAGTTGAAGATCCAACTGACGAAGTTAGCGAACCTCAACAGCTTAGTGAAACTTTTCTAGCAGAACTTCAAAAGGGTCTAGAAGCTCGTGAAGACGATGAAGGATCTAATGAAGAAACATCAGAAGAAGAGTCATCCGAAGAAGAGTCATCAGAGGAAGAATCATCAGAAGAAGAATCCAAAGAAGAAGAGTCTACAGAGGAATCTAAAGAAGAAGAGTCTACAGAGGAATCTAAAGAAGAAGAGTCAACTGAAGAATCCACACAAGAAGAGTCAAGTGAAGAGTCCTCTGAAGAAACAACTACAGAAGAAAGTGCTTCTGAAGAACAATCAGAAAGTACAACAGAAGAAACCAATACTTCTGAGGATCAAGGACAGGATAATGATACTCAACAGGAAAGTGCCTCAGTCACAGAAACAGAATCTGGATCAGATAACAGCGCTGCACAAGATGACAGTACATCTGACTCTAGTGTAGAAAATCAAACATCTGATCAAGCAGATACTTCAGCTGGGGTTGATAATGATCCTCAGCCAGACGTTGACGAAAGCGCACTAGATTCTTCTGGAGTATCGGATAACTCTTCGGATATAGCTCCATCAGAACTTTCTACGGCTGATGATGTTGTTGATACCGCAGTTGATGTTGATACAACTTCAGAAGAAGTTGAAGAAACTACTGAAGAAACAGAAGAAGCCTCAGAAACCTCCATTGAAGATACTGCTGCAGTCGAAACAACTGAGACTGTAGTTGAAGAGGCACCTTTTGATGCTTCTTTAAGTAACGAAAGTATTCAGATTAATGAGAATGAGACAGATATCAATTTAGCGACTCTTCAAACCAATAAAGATGATGATGTAGAAGTTACGGTCACAATTGACGGAGAAGATAAAGATTTATTTCAATACGATCCTTCTACGAATTCACTAAGTTTTATCGGTGAAGCTAACTACGAAGATCAAAATAATTTCTCATTGAACTTAATAGTTCAGAGAGAGGATGAAGAAGTAGTAATACCTGTGAATATCTCAGTTCGAGATATCAACGAGGCACCTTCTGTAAGTACCGAAATTCAGGATTCTTATGCAGAAAATTTATCTATAGGGTCTGTTCTAGTGGGGGTCACTATCTCTGATCCTGAGAATCAAGAAGTTACTTATTCAATTAGTGGAGAGGGTAGTGATAAATTTACTATTGATGAAGCTGGCAATATTACATTAGCAGAGAGCTTCGACTTTGAAACCAAGGCCTCTTATACCCTCACAGTAATAGCGACCGATGGAGAGCTTAGCTCTGAGACGGAAGTTTTAATCAATGTTGGCGATATTAATGAAGCACCTTCATTATCTTCAGCTTTATCCTCAACATCTTTTAGTGAAGATTCAGCCTTAGGCACGATTATTGCAACTTCAAGCGTAGCAGATCCCGAGTCCAATACCATAACTTACAGTTTGACAGGCACAGGGAGTGAATACTTCAGTGTAGATGAGAATGGAAATGTAACTCTTAAGGATACTTTAGACTTCGAAACTTATACCAATTTTGAGATTACGTTAGTTGCTAGTGACGGTGAATTAACAAGTAGCTCTGTAATTGCATTTGATATATCCGATGTTGATGAAGCACCTAGCCTTTCTTCAACCCTCAAATCAGAGAGCTTTGAAGAAAGTATTGCGGTGGGAACTGCACTGGCTACGATCAGTTCTGTTGATCCGGAATCACAAACCATTACCTATTCTTTATCAGGAACGGGCAGTGAAAATTTTGAGATAGATAGCGAAGGCAATATTACTTCGAAGGTAACTTTTGATTATGAGACAGCAACATCCTATACCTTCAACGTCACTGCATCGGATGGAACCAATTCTACAACTTCACCTCTTACAATCACGTTATCAGATGTTAATGAATCACCAGATGTCACAATCAACCTTCAAGGAAGTGAATTTGCAGAAAATATTACTACAGGATCAACGATAGCTACCGTTGCTTATACCGATCCTGAATCCGATACGCTTACTTATACTTTATCCGGTACAGGAAGCGATCAATTTTCAGTTGATGATCAAGGTGTTATCACTTTGAAGACCGGCTTAGATTATGAGACTAAAACTTCTTATGAATTGACTCTGACGAGTAGTGACGGTACCAACTCGGTACAAACTCAGATTAGTTTCTCTGTTACTGATATCAGCGAGCTTGCCCTTTCATTAGATAATACGGAAGTTACGCTGGCAGAAAATATATCTACGGGGTCATCTGTAGCAATCGCAAGCTCTTCTGATGCTGCTGGAGAAGTGACATACTCTATTACAGATTTAGATGATGCCGCATCAGAGAGTAATAATTTTGCCATAGATAGTCAGGGCAGGATTACTCTTAAATCAGCTTTAGATTTTGAATCAAAAACTTCTTATACACTTGCTGTTTCTGCTTCAGATGGCAAGGAGACTATAACAAAGCAACTTACAGTTACTGTAAGTGATGTTGATCTATCAGTCACTTCGAGTTTAGCTTCTGCTAATCAAGCAGAGACTATTTCAACGGGCACATCTATATTGACCTTATCTACAAGCAACGCAGAAGGCACTCTAAGTTATTCAATCACTGATTCTGATAATAAATTTTCTATAGATAGTTCTACTGGTGAGGTTACCTTGGCGAATGCTCTGGATTATGAAACTAAAACATCTCATTCTTTCACAGTCACTGTGACTGACGGAACAACCACCAGCTCAGAGACTTTCACTTTGAATGTTACTGATGTTGATTTATCTTTGAGTTCATCTTTAGCTGCATCATCGCAACAAGAAAATATTTCCACAGGTACAACTATTGCGACTTCATCAGCTTCTAACAATGAAGGTACCGTTAGTTATACCCTTACTGATGCAGACAACAAATTTTCTATCAATAGTTCTACTGGAGAAGTAACCCTTTCCAGTGCATTAGATTATGAAACCAAAACTTCTCATTCATTTACTGTCACAGCCAGCGATGGTGTAAGTAGTGAATCTCAAACATTCACTTTACAAGTTAGCGATATTGATTTGTCTATTTCTGCAAGCTTAGCCAGCGCATCACAAACTGAAGGGATTACTACAGGAACAACTATTGTATCGGCGCCTACTGCAAGCAATGCAGAAGGTACAGTGACTTATTCTCTAACAGATGCCGATAATAAATTTGCGGTTAATTCTTCAACTGGAGCGGTAACTTTAGCCAATAACTTAGACTTTGAAACTAAAACTTCCCACACCTTTACCTTAACAGCAAGTGATGGCACTACCACAACGTCGCAGACTTTCACCTTAAACGTTACAGACGTGGACCTGGCCAATTTAATAACCTCTTTAGCGAGTACAACGCTGAGTGAAGGTGCAAGCACAGGAGCATCTGTCGCAAGTGTTAGTAGTATTGAAAATGATACTGGCAGTTCACTTACATACAGTATTACTGCAGGAAATAGCGATGGAAAATTCACAGTGAATTCAAGTACTGGAGCCATAACCACCGCAGCTGGGCTGAGTTTTAAGGATGCTAAGTCTTATACATTAACCTTAACAGCTTCGGGCGGTGGTGAAACGACTTCAACGAATGTTGTTGTCCCCATTCAAAATTCTGAAGACTTAGCTTCTGCTTCGGTTAGATTTTCAACAGCATATCACTCCGCATCAAGAAATGGTTTCTCAGCCACTGCCACAAGAGGCCCATCTGGTTCCTCAATGTCGAATTATGTCCTTGAACAGGCAACCAATGATGGAGGCAATCTTCTTGATGTAAGTTCTTCCAATGGAGGAAAAGACACAACCAATAACTATGTTCAAGCTATTTCACAAGACACAAACCAGAAGGTTGATATCCAATATTGGTTCCCTGTAGTAACTGCTAATAATGCTTATCAAGGAACCTTTGCAGGAAGTGCCAATACTCCAGATACGGCAAAAATTGTAGATGCTTTCAACTCCTCAAACAAGATAGATATAGCTTTATCAGAGATACTTTACGGTGGCCAGGATTCTACAAATGAGAACTTTTACTTTATGCAGTTAGATAAAGATGAGACTTCTCTGTCGGTTGTCGGCTCTATCGACATGCTAGTCCTGGACAGCTATGGAACTAGTGACTATTCCGCAAACTTACGTTCCCGGGCTACTGCAAAGGGTATCACTGTTACTTATAGCCGAATCACGTGGAGCGGTTCATCTGGTTGGCCTACTGGTACAAGTCCAATGGCAGCTTATTACGACACGCTTTCGGATTATGAAATTATTTGGGATAACAGGTTGGCTGATAATGGTTTTGCATCAGGTACTAGACCTATATGGGAAGGGGAACAAGAAAGAATAGAAGCATGGGCAGCGGATCCAGGTAGTTTAGGTTATTCTTTCGTTAATGAGCGATGTTGTGGTAGAGATTATGCAGTAACTTATATGACGAGCCTAATTTCTAACCTTGGCGGTTCGATAACATTTGACTCGCAAATAGATCGCGCAGGCGGATCAAATTCAGGGCTGACGCTGCCAAGCTTTTACGACGGTATCAAAAATTTCGATGTGTCTGATTCGGGACCTGGATATAGTGTAACTGCTTGCACTGGCTGTACTATGCTTTTTCCAAAAGTGGATAACACTAAGTATGGTGGCGCCTATTTTCGCAGTCAAGACTTAGAGAGCGGCACTAATGCAGATATTTTTTCATACTCAGATATTCAAGTTGCTTACTCAGCGAATAATAACACCTTATTAGACTGGTACTTCGATACCATGATTAACAAGCATGGTGCCAATCAAATCTATCAATCGTTTCAGGATCAATTTATTTTTGCTGGGAATATCTTCAAAGAGTCCCATTGGGGTACTTTTGCTAACAATTTAGGCAATGGTGATAAACATGTTATGGCTGGAGTCATGATACCCATAAGAAACTTTTCTGCCGGAACGGAGTATTTTTATCCTAATTTTATTCCATCTAATGCTTGGTCGGATAGTTATGGAGATGTTGGCCTAACTTACAACGCAAACACTGGTAGCAGCCCAGAGGATTGGGCATGGGTAAAAGAAGCACAAAACGGAGATGCATCTACAGGGTCTTCTTCAGGTATTCAATCTTGTCGATTCCGATTTACGGATACTTGCAGTGGAGAAAATATAAATGAAGTCCCCGAAGGACAGTCTTTATTCTGGCAACTTTTCCAAAGAACAAATAGCACAACCAGAGCTCCAAAAATTGGCTTATGGGCACAAATTTCTTTCAAAGATTCATATGATGGAGCAAGCGGTAGCACCACAAGAGATGATCAACAAAGCCTTTTCAGTGTTCTCATAGCGGATTATGATTATCGAAAGAACGATACCACACGATATTCAGCAGGCGACACCAATTATGCCTTAGATGGCTACCATTACTGGTCTTACCAAGACCCAACTAATGCTGATGATAATTCAAAAGCGCTTATTTACGGAACCTCTCCGGTGGAATGTGTGACTACTCGTGAATCAGGTTGTTGGTACTCTGGCACCGGCGGTAGACCTCAAGCAAGTTTACTTACTCCATCCGATCCTTATAGCAGCGAAGACATGAAGTTGAGTGTTTTTTACAATGCCAATACGGGTAATTTTGATCAAGGCACATTTGCTCAAGCTAGCATGACTCAAAATATAGCTTATTCTGTTGGAGGTACAAACGCACGAGTAGAATCAATACCAATAAGTTATCCAAGAAATACCAGATTTTATGATTTAAATAACAGCTCAAATTATCAAGGGTTTTTTAGCGGTATTTTAGAATTTCATGACAGTGGTAAAAGTCAGTTAGCCAGTATGCGCTCAAGTAGCACCTTGGCTTCTTTTTCTTTTGATGAAACAAATGATCTAGTACAAGTTACAGCACCACTTTCTATAACTTCAGCACCAGCTAATAATTACACCTCAACTTGGTCAGCTGTAGATACTGGTGCCATGACAGTTAAATTTGGAGACGCCAATAATACAGATTCAAAATCAGCTTATATTTCAAAAGAAATCTTTGGTGCTGAGATACAAGATGACGGCTCTCAGATCGATGGTTCCTCAGGAGGAACCGGGAATTTAGCTGGTGCTATGGTTTCATTTAATACGATAGAAGTTGCTGACTCTGATCTCTTTCATAATAACGGCAATGATCCCATGCCTGATTCAGAATATTCAACTTGGGGTTTTTGGGCCATGAGTGCTGCCGATATATCGCCTGATTCAGGTGATCAAAATGCATCTGTTCATTTAGGAACTTGGGTAGGAGGAGATCTGGTCGATCAAAGTGACATACCGACCTCAGGTTCGGCTTCCATGAGTGGAGCAGCCGCAGTAAATGTTGCCTATAGATATAATCAGACAGGTACCAATTATGATGTGCATAAATACACCACCACAGCTGATGTTGCAGCATCATTTAGTTGGGGCGCTAGTGGATATTCTGGCACTTTGGATTTCACCAATTTTGACGATAAAAATCCAATTGTAGCAAATGCAGGTTTTGCTTCCTTTTCGGTAGCTATCACGGGAACCAATAATACTTACACAGGCACTTCTACGGACTCACTTGATAATAGTTGGCTTGGTGGGGCTGCAGTAGCAGGTGCGCTCTTTGGAGATGATTCTCCAAAAGAGAGCGGAGGAAGAGTAAATGTGAATTTATATAAATCTGGAGATATAGGAACAGCTGGAGCCAATGATTTTTATACTGCGGAAGGAATTTATCTGCTTTGTATAAGTGGTGGTTGCTAGTTAATTAATTTTTTCAACTATAATGCAGAAAAGGAGATAGTTATGAATGGTTTTGTCGATTTTTTTCTAAAGATCAGAAACAGTAAGTTTTTTAATACTCTTGTTATATCTGTGATTCTGGCATCGGCTTTATATGCGGGTGTCTCTTCTTACGATATTCCATCAAACTATATTTATCTCCTTGAATTTTTTGACTACGGCATAACCATCTTCTTCACCATAGAGATATTGATTCGTATGATTGCCGAAAAGTCATTGGTCAGGTTTTTCAAAGATGGGTGGAACGTATTTGATTTCATTATTGTTACTATCAGTTTGATTCCTGTTGGTGGAGCGGAAAGTGTCTTCGTTGCTCGTCTCCTAAGAATTATAAGAATCTTAAGGATTGTGACAGTCGTTCCAGCCTTTAGACATATTATTGAAGCTTTAATTAAGACTGTTCCAAGGGTAGGTTTTATCGCACTTTTGATGTTTATCTTTATCTACATCTGGGGCGCTATAGGCACTCTAATATTTGGCGAACTTGAGCCAGATAGATGGGGTAACATCGGTGTAGCCATGCTGACTTTAATGCAGGTAGCCACCTACGATGACTGGGGAGCCATAATGGGAGACGTGATCGGAGTCTATCCCATGTCTTGGATTTATTTTGTAAGTTTTATCATCATCAACGCCGTTGTCCTTCTGAACATGGTGATAGGTGTCATTGTTGATGTAATGACTATCGAAGCCAAGCAGACTCTCTTGGCTTCAGATAATACAGAAGAAAATACTAATTAAGTTCTTACGAAGTTTGCGATTGATAGCGCAGTTTCGTCACTGATCTCAGGGCAACCTAAGAAGATTTCTGTGCCGTGGACTGAACCCATCACCTGTCTACATTGCGCATCTACATCCGCCTCTCTTAAGAGTCTGTAGAAGTTAACACCTTCATCTCTTAGAGGATCAAGTTCGTTTACGATGATGTAAGTTTTGGGTAAGCCTTTGACATCTTCTTCAGTAGCAAA
Organism: uncultured SAR86 cluster bacterium; assembly: GCA_902559365.1. Classification (GTDB taxonomy): domain Bacteria; phylum Pseudomonadota; class Gammaproteobacteria; order Magnimaribacterales; family Magnimaribacteraceae; genus Magnimaribacter. The sequence continues at coordinate 2,561 of CACEHP010000004.1, read as the reverse complement.
GCTTGGCCATGCCAATGGATCTTTATTCTTATAAGCATCAATGCCGTAAATAATCGCACCATGCGAATACTCATGCTCGCTGTGAAGACTTAACAGAATACCTTCATTGTCTTCAGAAGAGGGATTCTCAGGCAGAGGCCAGTGTCCTGCAATGTAAGGGCACAGTGCATAAAGACCTTTGATTAAACCGATATCTCCATCTTGCTTGAGCTTTAAGCTCGTAGCTATGGTGAGATTGCCGCCTCCACTTTCACCGGCGATAATGATTTGGCTGTTATCTATATTGAGCTCTTTAGCGTTTGCATGCACCCACTTAAGTCCAGAAACACAGTCATTTAAACCCGCCGGAAAGGGCTCTATTTCTGGTGCAGAGGATGCCCACATAGCATTTCTAAAATCTACCATTGCAACCGCAACACCTTGTCTAGCGATACATCTGCCCCAAGCAGCATACATTTCATCAAAACAAGAACTAACCATCATGCCACCACCATGAATGTAATAAACACAAGGCAGCTCCTCATCAGTTTCTGGTCGAATATATTGAATTTTGATGGTATTCCCGTCTGGATCCGATATAAATTCTTTGGTTGTAGTTACCAGACCAGTTTCGGGAACAGCTTCTTTGTAATGGGGTGAGTTATTAACCAAATCCATTACGGCCTTGCCTTCTTTAGCTGCATCGGTTTCTTGTTCGGCTAAAATTCCTTCTCTTGTATCAGCTGGACTGGATGTCACTGACCCAAGTTCTATTTCTCCAAAAACAGCTCTTAATCTTTTATCGATCCTAAGATCATTTTTTATTCTATTTTCCATCTATCTCTCCTTTCTTTATTTTCCTTTGAATACTGGTTCTTTCTTTTCAACAAATGCTTTAGTTGCATTCCTATGATCTTCTGTTTGCCCACAATGTATATGGTGAGTAGCTTCCAGATCTAAGCAATCATCTACTTCACCGTTCATGGCTCTATTGAGATTTTCTTTCATATAACGATAAGCAACTGAAGGTCCATTAGCTAATCTATTGGCAATTTCCATGGTTTTATCCATAAGGTGATCTGGTTCGCAAACCCAATTTGTTAATCCAAGATTTAAGGCCTCGTCTGCAGTTACTCTATCCGAGAGAAAATACAACTCTCTAGCTTTAGCAGATCCAATCAGCTGAGTCATGAAGTAACTACCACCGTAGTCTCCAGAAAACCCGACTTTAGCAAAAGCTGTTGTCATGATGGCGCTACTTGCCATAACTCTAAGGTCACATGCGAGTGCATAGGACAAGCCAGCACCAGCTGCAGCACCCGGTAAAGCAGCAATAGTCGGTTTTGGCATTTTAAAAAGCTTACCTGCTGTGGCTCTTTGATGTACACGCTGTCTGTGAATAGCCGCGTCTATGGTGTTTTCACCAACAGTACCATCTCCCGAAGAAGCCATACCTTTTACATCCCCTCCGGCACAAAAACCTTTGCCCGCTCCGGTCAAAACTACACATCTTATTGCTGGATCAAGTTCTACTTCCGAGAGTACATTTCTCATCGCTTCATTCATTTCTCCAGACATTGCATTTCTGGCTTCTGGACGATTCATCGTCAGAACAGCTACACCATTTTCTTTTTCAAAAATCAGGTGATCCGTACCTGTATCTATTTTTTCCATAGTCAATCTCCCCTAAGACTATCTTTGCCATTCTTTGTTTAAGATGCAAGTAAAATCCAACAATTTTGTATTGATCCTGATTGGTAAATGCAAACTTTAGTTAATAAGTGTCTTGAGAGATAATTTATCAATTTTACCTGTATGATTTCTGGGTATCTCTTCAATACAATAAACCTCTTTCGGAATTTTGTAGCCTGATAATTGTTCTTGGCAAAATTGCTTAATTTCAGTGTTGCTTATATTGCTCCCATCCTTCGAAACAAGAAAACATATTACTTTTTCACCCCATTCACTGTCTGGAATTCCCATGACAGCTAAGTCTTGGATATTAGGATGTTTTATAAGAACTTGTTCTACCTCGAGAGGGTAAACATTCTCTCCACCGGTCTTTATTAATTCCTTTTTTCGTCCTATGAAATACAAATAACCCGCTTCATCTACTATTCCTAGGTCACCCGTATGAAGCCATTCACGGGTATAGAGAAGCTTGGTTGCTTCTTCATTATTCCAGTAGTTATTTATGCATCTAGACGATTTTGCCATGATTTCGCCAATGCAGCCTGAACCGACGGATCTACCTTCCTCATCCCATATTTCCATATTCATATCCGAAACGGGTTTTCCTACGCTTCCTGGATAGATCCAAAAATCTTCACCAGAAATCGATGTAATAAGCCCTGTAACTTCAGTTTGTCCATAAACAGAGGTATAGATGCATTCATTTTTTTTACAAAACTCACGAACACTTTTACTCGGAGGTCCTCCAATTAACAATCTCAATTTTGTAAATTTAATATTGTTTTCATTGCAGGTATTGATTAAAGCTTCACTGTAGGGAGGCACAAGCATGGTGATGGTTATTTCTTTCTCTTTAATAATTGTCGCGAGATTGTTTTTTGAAAGATTCT
>CACEHP010000003.1:0-90213 GCA_902559365.1 uncultured SAR86 cluster bacterium | reverse complement strand
GATACTGCTTCATCTGGATTTACGTCTTTTCTAGCTTCTTTTCCAAAAAAAGCTTTAACCTTTTCTTGAACTAAAGGCATTCTAGTTTGCCCTCCCACCAATATGATTTCATCAACTTCGGAAGTTTTTAAACCCGCATCTTTAAGAGCAATTTCAGTAGGCTTAATTGTTCTTTCTACTAATCCTTCAACTAACGATTCAAGCTTTGCTCTTGTGAGTTTGTGAACAAAGTGTTTCGCTCCTGAAGAGTCAGCAGTTATATAAGGAAGATTTATTTCAGATTGCTGATTGCTGGATAATTCAATTTTTGCTTTTTCAGCTGCTTCTTTAAGTCTTTGAAGGGCAGCTGAATCATTATGTAAATCTAAACCTGATTCTTTTTTGAATTCTTCAGCTAAATATTCGATCAAAGTTATATCAAAGTCTTCTCCACCTAGGAAAGTGTCTCCATTTGTTGAAAGTACTTCAAATTGATGCTCTCCATCTATTTCAGCTATCTCTATAATAGACACATCAAAGGTTCCACCTCCTAAGTCATAGACAGCTATCTTTTGATCACCCTTACCTTTATCTAGACCATAAGCTAAAGCAGCTGCAGTAGGCTCATTGATAATTCTCTTAACTTCTAAACCGGCGATCTTGCCAGCATCCTTTGTTGCTTGTCTTTGAGAATCGTTAAAATAAGCGGGTACAGTAATTACAGCTTCCTTTACTTCCTGACCGAGGTAATCTTCTGCGGTTTTTTTCATTTTCTTGAGTATCTCTGCAGAAACTTGCTGGGGAGCAAGTTTTTTTCCTTCAGCTTCAACCCACGCATCGCCGTTATCAGCAGCCAGTATTTTATATGCGACCATGTTGGCATCTTTCTTTACAACGTCATCATCATGTTTTCGACCAATAAGCCTCTTGATAGCGTAGAGTGTATTTTCAGGATTTGTAACTGCTTGGTTTTTTGCAGAATCTCCTACTTTAATCTCTTCCCCATAAGCTACCACTGAAGGTGTTGTTCTTTTTCCTTCAGAATTTTCTATAACTTTAGCCTGATCTCCCTCCATGACAGAAACACAAGAATTTGTTGTTCCTAAGTCAATACCAATTACTTTAGCCATTTTTTAACTCCACATTAAGTTGTTTAACATAAGATGGGGCTTATGTTCTTTATTTCAAGAGATTTTCTTATTTTTCTTTAGATTTCTTTGAAACTACAACTTTTGCAGGTCTGAGAGTTCTGTCCATTATTGTGTAACCTTTTTGGACAAAATCTATGATTGTGTTGGGTTCTAATTTATCGTCTTCTATAATTGAAATTGCTTCATGCTTATCGGGATCGAAGTTTTTTTCTTCTGTATTAATAAGCTCTATGCCAGAAGACTTCAATGAACTTTCCAAGCTTTTTAAGGTTAATTCAAGGCCTTCTTTTATAGTTAAACTGCTTTCATCATCCGGACAAGAATCTATGGCTCGTTCTAGGTTGTCGGCTACAGAAAGAAAATCCTTAGCTAAAGCTTCGACACCAAACAGTCTTGCCTTGGTAACTTCTTGAGCAGCTATCCTTCTAACATTTTGAACTTCGGCTTTTGCTCTTAAAAGTTGATCTTCAAGATCCTTAATTTTATCCTCTTCAGATGGTTCCTCGGGTAATTCATCTTCTGACTCTAAATCAAGGCTATTGCCTTCATCTATCAAGACCTCTTCTTGATTTTCTAAATCTTCTTCTTTTTTGTTTTCGTTCAACGATTTCTCCTTTCAAACCCTATATGGGGCTTAAAAAAGTCTATTCAAGTATTATTAATCTTTGAGCGGTTTTACGTACAAAACCATGCTGTGGTCTATAATTTCGTAACCTTTTTCTTTTGCTAATTTCTTTTGTCGCTCTTCTATTATGTCGTCTGTAAACTCGATTACATCTCCAGTATCAAGACAGACCATATGATCATGATGGTCAGATGGAGTTAATTCGTATACGGCATGACCTTCTTCGAAATTATGCCTGATACAAATACCTGCTTGTTCAAATTGCGTCAAGACTCGATAAACTGTAGCCAGACCAACCTCTTCTCCAGCTTCAATTAATCTTCTATAGATCTCTTCAGCACTTAGGTGAGTTTTATCACCACCTTCAAGTAATTCTAAGATTCTTAACCTAGGTAAAGTTACCTTTAAACCGGCCTTTTTTAGCTCTGCATCATCACTCAACTTGAATAACCTCTAAATAAATAAGAATAATTTGTAGAACTTATTATAATATCCAAATACCCTTATTAGAAAATTAATGAACATAAATTTAAAAGTTATTACTTTACTATTATCTGTACTGCTTCTATCAAGTTGCAGCATTCCAAGGATATTTCAAGTTGTTATCAGTCAGGGAAATTTGGTTGATCAAGAGATGCTAGATAAGCTTGAAATAGGTATGACTGAGTCACAAGTTAAGTTTGTAATGGGGACTCCTCTCATTTCTGATACATTTTATCCCAATAGATGGGATTATTTTACTTCTGTTACACAAGGCGAAAATTCTTACACTAACCAAAAAATAACCCTGTATTTTAAAGACAATAAGTTAGTAAGTTGGGAGGGTGAAATAGACTCACCTAATTAATTTATATAAAGAAGTACAGGAAAACACAGCCCACCATAACTGGTGAGATATAACGGATACTGAAGTACCAAAATTTGAAAATAAAGTTCTCTTGAACATCCAGCTCCTCTAAAACATTTTCTTTTTTCATTACCCAGCCGACAAAAATAGCTATAAAGATACCTCCTAGAGGCAGCATGATCTGGTTGGTTAGGAAGTCTGTTGCATCAAAGAAGTTTTTTCCGAAGATAGTAAATTCAGATAATAAGTTAAAAGATAAAGCACTAAAAAGACCTAGAAACCATGCTACGAAACCTAGCAATAAAGTAGCTGTAATTCTTTTGATTTTTAAAGATTCTATCAACCAGGCGACTCCGGGTTCTATGAGGGATATCGAAGAGCTTAAAGCAGCTATACTCAATAAGACAAAAAATAAGGTTCCAAAGAATACCCCTAGAGGCATAGAACTAAATGCAATAGGTAATGTAACAAAAACAAGACCAGGCCCTTCTGAAGCAGCCAAGCCATTTGCAAAAACAATCGGAAATATTGCGATACCAGCTAAAAGAGCAACACCTGTATCCAGGGCCGCAACAGATATAGCTGTCTTACCAATATTTTGATTTGCTGGCATGTATGCTCCATAAGCCATAATTGCTCCCATACCCAAACTTAAAGTAAAAAAGGCTTGGCCTAAAGCTTCTAACATGACTTCAGGAGTTATTTTGCTAAAGTCGGGCTGAAATAAGTAAATGATTCCCTCAAAAAATGCCCCTGACTGAGTTGCATACAGGCAAAGAAGTAAAACTATCACAAAAAGCATTGGCATTAATGTATTTATCCACTTCTCTAAACCATCAAGTATTCCTCGCGCCACTACGAATACTGTTATAGATAAAAATAGGGTATGCCAAAAAATTAAAGAGGAAGGACTAGAAAGAAGTTCATTGAAACTAGAAGTAGAGGTTTCAGCGGTAATATCTTGAAACCCATTAAAAACATATGAAAGAGCCCAACCGGCAGCGACACTGTAAAAAGATAAGATCAGTAAACCCGCTAAAGCCCCCGTTGCTCCTAGTAAAGTCCAAGCAGATGAAGTATTCGCCTCAACCGCTAAAGCTTTCATTGTATTAGCGGGGCTGCTTCTTCCCCTTCTTCCTATCATTATTTCACCTAGCATTATTGGGAGGCCGATTACAGCAATGCAAGCTAGGTAAACAAGTACAAATGCTCCTCCTCCATTGTCTCCTGCCATATATGGAAACTTCCAAATATTGCCCAATCCAACTGCAGAACCTGTTGCAGCAAGTATAAATGTCCATCTGCTAGACCAGGTTCCGTGTATAGACTTTCTTTGTTCTGTCATCTAATTATAAATAGCTAGAGGATAAGTATAGGGGTTAATCCAGTAAGTGAAGATTAACATAAGACAAATACACAAGATAATGCTTATTTTATTTATCAAATCTTGATAGTTATTTGGAAAAATAGAAATAATAGAATTAATTAAAGTTAGATGTCTTGCCAAGTAAACCGCAGACAATAAAAATACAATTCCCCAAGCTGGATTTATGTAAACAGATAAAAGTGCTCCTATTATTGCTGTAGAAGGAGGAATAAAAGCAATAAGAGTTAATTGCTTCTTATATTTTGAATTATCTATATCTCTAACTGACCAGATGTTACCGCAAAGAAAAAATAAAATAATCGAAAAATATATCTGGCCTAAATGAGCCAAAAAATATGCAGTGCTATCTGAAGTAAACCATAGGGATGCTGCAAGACCTATGAGGGGTGCAATTGAAATAAAAGCAATTCCCCTGAATGATCTAAATAAAATATCATCATCTTGCATGTCTGATACAATTTTATATGAAAGTTAAGGTCGAAGCTGTGGCAAAAAAAAATAAAAAAAGTGATAACACTATTTCTGAAAATAGAAAAGCTAGATTCGACTATGAAATATCAAAAAAATTTGAAGCGGGACTATCTCTGTTGGGTTGGGAAACAAAGAGTATAAGAGAAAACAATGCTCAAATTGCAGAAGCTTACACCCTGCTCAAAGACAGTGAAGCTTATTTGATTGGAAGCTACATTGATCCTTTAAAAAATAGTAATCAAGAGATGGATCCGACTAGGTCAAGGAAATTATTGCTAAATCGAAAAGAATTAAATGAAATCATTAAATCTACTTCTCAGAAGGGTAATACTTGCATACCTACAAAGCTTTACTGGAAAAATGGTCTCATTAAATGTGAAATTGCGCTTGCTATAGGTAAAAAATCACAAGATAAAAGAAATACAATAAAATCAAGAGACTGGGAACGACAAAAAGCCAAAGAATTAAGGGAAAGAAACAAAAATTAGTTAAGTTTCATAAGGAAAGGTATAATTCTTCAGCTTTTTTGGGGGCGAACTGGCTTCGACAGTAGATATAAAACCTCAAGTGCATGTCGAGAAGGTAATAATTCTCGTAAAAAAATTATTGCAAACTTGTTAGTTGGCGAAAACGCAGACTACGCTCTAGCCGCTTAATTGGCTAGCTGTCTTTGGTAACGTGCTCGTGCGCCTCCAAAGACAGACGATTACACGAGATGCTGGAATTGCTCTTCTCATTAGTAATTTCTTAAGAATAAATTGAGATCGTCTTTTAATCCCTGTTTATCGGGTGTCAAAAGATTAAATTAATAGATAAAACTAAACATGTAGATCTTGTGGCAGAGTACTAGTGGACGCGGGTTCAATTCCCGCCGCCTCCACCAAAGGTGCTATCATATTTTTATGGTAGAACAACAAATTCTCATAACGATATCAACTATTGCTGTTACTCTTGCTGGGTTTTCTGGAGTAGTTGGTATTTTTTCTAAAGAACTGTCCCCAATTAAAAGTTACAAGCTAGAAACTTTATTATTCCAAAGTGGAGTGGCCTTATTTGCGTCTCTGACCACATTAATTGCCTCGCAAATAGGAGGAGGTTTAGAGAGCGAACAAGAGTTCAGATTGTTTTGGTCTATCTCTAGTTGGGCTTATATAAGTATTACAGTTATCGCATTAATTTTTGCAACTATCGATATAATCAAAACTGAAGCTTATAAAAATATCAATTACGATATTCTATTTTACTTATCTTTCTTCTTGGTGATAGCACTGCTAATTTTTAATGCGCTATATATACAGGATGCTTATTTGTATCACATAGCTTTGGAAATAAATTTGGCTTTTGCTTTCGTATCTTTTTACACATTAGTGATGCCCGCGAAAGAAAAGCTGCCAAAAAAATAATAAGGAGAGAAAATTATGTCGGGAATAACAAAACAAGACGGACCAGTAGCAGTTACAGGTGCTAGTGGATACATAGGATCTAGAATAGTAGAAGATTTATTGAATCAAGGGTATGAGGTTAATGCATGTGTAAGAGACTCAAGTAATAACAAAAAAGTGGATCATCTAATTGAATTAGGAAAAAAAGCATCTGAATCAGATGTGAATTTATTTGAAGGTGATCTTTTTGAAAAAGGCAGCTATGACGACGCCTTTACAGGGTGTGCCGCTGTAATTCATGCAGGTGCTACAGTAGGATTTAATAGAGAGAATCCTCAAGAAGTATATGATGGTTGCTTTACAGAAAACGAACACGTGATTGAATCTGTGAAAAAATCCGGCAGCATCAAACGCTTTGTATTTACAAGTTCCTTTGCTGCAGTAGCCCATCCAAGACCAGAAGGTTATGTATTTGATGAAGAGGATTGGTGTGGAGATAACGTAGAGGCATATAAAGGTGCGTGGACAGAAGAAAATATATCGAAAAATAGAGATATTGCCTATGCAATGGCAAAAGCAAATACTGAGAAGATGATTTATAAAATGGCCGAATCTGAAAAAAGTTTTGAGGCCATATCGATTAATCCCTTGCATGTCATAGGTCCATTGATGACGGAAAACCATAATCAATTTTTTAGTTGGCAATTCTTTATTTGGCAACTATTAAAAGGAAACAATTTTGGATCTCTAGACGGAAAACAAATTAGGAGCGACAGGATGTTATGGAATATGGTCGATGTAAGGGATGTAGCCAAGGCGCACAGAATGGCAACTGAAAGCAACAATGCAAAGAATGGTTCAAGATATATCCTTTCTGCAACTGATCTATCTGGCGAACTTTTTACGTGGGAATTACAAAAAAAACTAAAAGAATTATTTCCAGACATAAAACATGTTGGCGGAGAAAGGATGGAAGATAATCAGCCAATAAAAAAAACATATGATTCTCCCCGTTCATACTGCAAGAAAGCTATTCAAGAACTCGGGTTATCAACTTATTCTATTGAAGAAACTTTAATAGAAACCGGAGAATCCTATAAAAAACTTGGGCTTTTATAGATTTTTATGACTAGATCTTTTTTGTTCAGTCCTTGAGTAAGCTAGCAAAAATTGGCAATATAGTAATAGGATCAATTGCTACAAAGATTAAAACAAAATTTTCCAGAAAAAGAGTAAGCATTTCTAAGGTCTGCCAACTCCTGGCACATCTACTTCTACGATTTCTATCTTCCCTGATTTTTCTCTTAAAGCTGAGTCTGGATCTACTCCTGAACCATTTGAGGTGCAAATGAACAACGTTTTTCCTTCCTCTCCTCCAAGCATGCAAGCAAATGCATTGGTCTCAACAGGAATTCTTTCAGAGATCATACCTCCCTCATGCACTCTAATGACTTCCGCAGTTGATGGAGAGGCGACCCATATTGCCCCCTCGTCATCTAAACACATTCCGTCGGGTAATGGCACTAAACCCTCTACTGCATTTTCCTTCAGATCTGCCCAAATTCTACGATTAGATAGGCTACCATCTTCTGCTTTATCGAAAGCAGTTAATCTTGCTGCGTAAGTCTCGCCTACTATCAAAGTTTTATCATCAGGAGTGATGACTGTACCATTTGGAAAGAGTAAGTCACCTGCTGCAATTACTGGATCTTCACCTGGCTTCACCAATATTAAATTCGTAGGCTTAATTTCCTCTCCTTCATAGGTATTAAATCCAAAATTTCCTATATAGGCATTGCCAGAGTGATCTACAACCATATCGTTACAATGAAAACCCGCAAATTCAGATAAGTCTGCCTCCTCTTCTAAAATATTGTCTTTAAAGCTAAGTAACTTCCTATCTTTCATTGAGACAATTAACATTGTCTCATCTGGCCTCCAACCTAATCCTGAAGGTTGATTTGGAACTTCCACTATTACTTCATAATTTCCTTTAAGATCTAAAGAATAGACCTTATGACTATAAAAATCAGAGAAATAGAATTTGTTGTCATACCACCTTGGACCCTCTCCGAAGGTAAGTCCATCCATTAATGTTTTCAATTCTCTTTTCATAAATCTCTCCTATAATCGTGGATACACTTCTTCCACAAGACTAATCACTTCTCCAACTTCGATGTTCTTTAGATCATCTCGTACAATAATCTTAGCTCTATCGGACCAAGGCTTCCAATTTATGGGATTACTAGGACCAAATAAAGTTATGGACTCTTTATTCACTGAAGCAGCAATGTGAGATGCAACAGAATCTAAGCCAATAAAAAATTTAGCTCCTTTAATTAGAGCAGCTAAACCTAAAAGGCTTGTTTTACCAGCAAGATTTAATACTTGCTGATCAAGAACATTAGCTTTCTCTAATATTTCTTCAACATAGTCCACCTCATTTAGATCCGGTCCAGAAGTAATAACAACAGAAAGGTTTTGTTTAGCCAATAAATTAATTAATTCACCAAACTTTTCTCTATCCCATAACTTTTTCTCACGTCTTGAAGTGGGATGGATTAAACAATAACCGTTGTCTTGATTTAAAAACGGAAAACTATCAGACAATGCTTTATATTCTTTTTTTAAAGGGACTGGATCTAGGGTTAAATCCTCACTGAAGACCTTTAACTCTAGACTCTTTAACGCTGAGAGGTTTCTTTGGACAATATGATTCTCTAAAGCTTCAGGGAAGATTACTGAAAAAGATTTAGTCCATAATTTTTTTCTTCTTTTTTTATCATCTACCGCTGCCTTCATTGCCTTACCTACAGCCCAGCTGATAGGAACTACTCTCCATTGTGTAGTTAAAAAGAAAGCGTATTTATAATTTTTTGATCTAACTTTAGTCCACAAATTAATTTCTTTCTTAATCTTAGAAAAGATATTAGCTTTAGAGGCATTGTCTATTTCTATAATTTCATTAATACTTTTTTCTTGCTCTAAAATAGAGCCTGTTCCTTTGTACAACAGAAGATCTATTTGACCATCTGGATCATTTAGCTTGATGTTATCGATCATGGGCTTAGTTAGCAGAACATCACCATGAAATCGCAGTATTACAATTAAATACTTATTAGACATATTGCATATTGTTACTTGACACTTTGCTCTTCAGAATGCATTATGCGCGCCTCTCAGTGATATACAAGATTTATGGCAAATATTAAATCAGCAATAAAAAGAGCTAGGCAAAATGTCAAAAGGAATGCTCTGAAAAGCTCTCAAAGAGCCTCTACTAGAACAGCAGTAAAGTCTGTTCTAAGCGCTATTGAAGCAAATGATAAAGATACGGCCAAAGAAGCTTTAGCAACTGCAGAAAAAACTCTTGATTCAATGGCTGGTAAGAAAGTTATCACCAAAAATAAAGCCTCTAGAACTAAATCTAGGCTATCAAAAAAAGTCAAAGCGCTTTAGCTTAATACCAAATTATTACGATGAATTACCTCTTCTTGGGTGAGGTAACCTAGCACTTTCAATATTTCATCAGTATTTAAACCTTTTATAGCTTCAATCTCTTTATTATTAAAGTTTGAAAGTCCAGTAGCAATTTCCTTACCATCCTTATCTATGCAATTTACCAAGTCACCTTTATTAAAATTACCCAGTACTTCAGTTATACCCACAGATAAAAGGCTTTTGCCTTTACTTAGTAAAGCCTCACTCGCTCCATCATCTATTACAATTGTTCCTGCAACAGACCCAAAAGAGGAAATCCACAGTTTTCTCGATGGAAGGGTAGATTTTTCAGTAATTAATTGAGTTCCTATATCCTCTTCTTTAAATATCTTTAATAAAGTATCGTCCTTCAAACCACTTGCAACCCAGGTCATAGCCCCAGAATTGAGTGATGTTCTGGCTGCCTCAATCTTTGTCTTCATACCACCTCTTCCTAAAACACCAGATGTGCTATTTAAAATTTGAGATAAATCCAGGTTTTCATCATCTAGATTAATTCTATCCAGCAATTGAGCATTTTTATTTTTGGTTGGATCATCATTAAAGATTCCATCTTGATCAGTTAACATCACAAATCTATCTGCACGGATTAAACCAGCTAATGCTGCTCCCAATCTATCGTTGTCTCCAAAAGATATCTCTTCAGTTGCAACACAATCATTTTCATTCACTATCGGAATAACACCCAGGTCCAACAATGCTTCAATAGAATTTTTGGCATTCAAATACCTAGTTCTATTAGCTATGTCATCGTGAGAAATCAAAACTTGACCAGTTGTATAACCAAACTTTTCAAAGGTATTTTGATAAATTTCTGAAATCCCTCTTTGCCCTACAGCCGCACAAGCCTGCAAAATAGCTAGCTGATCTGGCCTCTTGTTAATACCCAAATCATTCATGCCTTTAGCAACAGCACCTGACGAGATAACGATCACTTCTTGATTATTTTTCCTTAAGAAATCTATTTGAGAAGCCAGTTGAGATATAAAATCAATATTTACCCCGTCCTCATTACCAGAAACCAAACTACTCCCAGCTTTTACAACCCACTTATAACTTTTATTCATCGGATGTCTCCATGAATTCTCCAATATCACGCATCAATTGTTGAGTGCCTTCTTTTTTTGCAGCTGAAATACAGTATATATGTAAATTATCTTGAAATTCTCTTCCTAACTCGTCTTTTAACTCTTCTAATTGATTTGTATTTATGAGATCTATTTTATTTAAGGCTAACCACCTAACTTTTTTAATAAGGTCAGGATCATAATTTGTTATCTCTTTTGAGAGTTCTCTAATTTCAGTTATTACTTCCATAGGATTTTTATCGTACACATCTACAATTTGAACTATGACCTTAGTTCTAGATAAGTGTTTCAAAAACTGGATTCCTAAACCAACTCCTTCAGAAGCACCTGCAATAAGTCCGGGTATATCGGAAATGACAAAACTTGAATTCTCAGAATAATCAACAACACCCAGACTAGGATGAAGGGTTGTGAACGCGTAATCTGCTACTTTAGGTTTTGCACTAGATACAGCTCTTACAAGCGAAGATTTACCCGCGTTAGGCTTTCCCAATAGGCCAATATCTGCCAAAAGTCTTAATTCAAGTCTTAAAGAGAGACTATCTCCTTCCTTTCCTTCAGTAAACTTAGTTGGCGATCTATTTGTTGAGCTTTTATACCTAAGATTTCCAAAACCTCCCTTCCCTCCTTTACAAATTAAAAGCTCATCTTGATTGTTAATTAAATCTGCTAAAGAGTTATCTGTTTCTAAATCATAAAGAAGAGTGCCGCATGGCACTTCTATGACTAGGTCTTTACCATCTGATCCGGTTTTGTTTTGACTTCCTCCTCGTTTGCCATTTTCAGCTTCAAATTTTCTTTGAAATCTAAATTTAGATAAAGTATTAAGGTTATTTACAGATCTAAAGATGATACTTCCTCCGTCACCACCATCTCCGCCATCTGGTCCACCCTTTGGAATATTCTTAAGACGTCTAAAGCTTGCAAGACCATTTCCGCCATCGCCCGCTTTTACATCAATAGAGACTTCGTCAATGAATTTCATTGATTTATTGTATAGGAATTAGGAGAGGGTTTAGGAGTTAGACAGGATCTACGTTGACGAATTGTCTTAACTTAGGCCCTTTTTTTACGAACGAGACTCTGCCGTCAACTTTTGAAAAAAGAGTATGGTCTTTACCGCATCCTACGTTTTTTCCAGGGTGAAATTTTGTGCCTCTTTGTCTTACAATGATAGAACCTGCACTAATTAATTCCCCACCATAACTTTTAATTCCAAGTCTTTTTGACTGGGAATCTCTTCCATTTCTACTGCTTCCACCTGCTTTTTTATGTGCCATCGTACTTTATATTATGAACTAATTGATTCTATTTTAATTTCACTGAAGTTTTGTCTATGACCGTAAGTACGTCTATAGTCTTTTCTTCTTTTCATTTTGAAAACACGTATTTTATCATGCTTACCATTTGAAACTAATTTAGCAGTAACTTTTGCATTTTCTACGTAAGGATTACCTATTTTAGATTCGCCACCATTAGAGATCATAAGAACTTTATCAAACTCAATAGTTGAACCTTCTTCAGCAGATAAAAGCTCTACTTTTAGGCTTTCACCCTCTGATACAGTGTGTTGTTTTCCTCCGCTCTCAATTACGGCAAACATATTTATCTCCAAACTGGAATTTAAGGATGTGCACTATACGAAAAAGATGAAGTTATCGCAATATAATTCCTTGATTTAGCTGACTTAATTTAAAATAGAAACATATATGGAATTGAAATATAAGAAGCTTATATCGAAAGAATTAAATGAGCTTGAGAATAATTTAAGTAGCTCTGTTAGTTCTGAAATTGAATTAGCTACAGAAGTATCAAGTTATCTCGTTAATTCAGGAGGCAAGAGAATAAGACCGGCTATATGTATATTAGTTGCAAAAGCATTTGATTATTCTGGAAACGACCTCATTAGATTAGCAAGTTCCATTGAATTGCTACATACAGCAACCTTAATACATGATGATGTTGTAGACGAAAGTCTTATGAGAAGAGGCAAAGAGAGCATTCAAAATAAATGGGACAATGCTCATGGTGTATTAGTTGGAGATTTTGTTTATTCAAAAGCATTTCAATTAATGGCTAGCTTTGATAATCCAAATATTATCAGAGCGCTTGCAAATGCGACGAATAGAATTTCTGAAGGAGAAGTTCTTCAACTTTCATTAAAAAATAAAGATAAGCTTACAGAAAATCAGTATTTTGAGATTATTGACAGAAAGACAGCAGAACTTTTTAAGGTTTCTTCAGTTACAGCTGGAATCCTAGCCTCGTGTAGCAAAGATCAACTAGATAGCTTGTCTCAATTTTCCACTTCATTGGGAATAGCTTTTCAAATTCAAGATGACATTTTGGATTATTATGGAGATGAGAAATTCACTGGCAAAAAAGTTGGTAAGGATTACGAGGAAGGTAAGTTCACCCTCCCAATAATAACTGCCCTTAAGAATGCAGATCCAAAGATTCAAAAGAAGTTACTTTCTCTATTTGAAAAAAATGAAAAAAATAATTTTGAAGAGGTTTTGAATCTACTTGAAACTGCTAATACTTATGAAAAGATGCAAGAAGTCTTTATACATTACTCGAAAGATTGTAGGAATAAACTAGAAAATGTACCTCAAAACCCCTACAGAGAAGCACTTGAAGATATTGTCTCTAATCTAGGATTGAGGCTATCTTAGTCTTTCTGACACATTTTAATGTATCATTGACTCAAAATTTGAGAAATTAAATGTCTTTTATACCTAAAAATAGCTATAACAAAGAGGAATTACTTGATTGTGCACAGGGCAATCTTTTTGGGCAGGAAAATGGACGTCTTCCAACTCCCAATATGCTTATGTTCGATAGAATATCGACTATAAATACCGACGGCGGAAAATTTTCTAAAGGTGAAATAATAGCCGAATTGGATGTAAATCCTGATTTATGGTTTTTTGATTGTCACTTTAAAGGTGATCCGGTGATGCCTGGGTGTTTAGGGCTTGATGCAATGTGGCAACTTGTAGGCTTTTATTTATGTTGGTTGGGAAATCCTGGCCGAGGAAGAGCTTTAGGAGCCTCAGAAGTAAAATTTTTCGGTCAAGTGCTCCCTACAGCAAAACTGGTTACTCTTAAAATAGATATGAAGAGAATACTGAATCTTGATCTTACTGTAGGCATTGGAGAAGGTTCAATGTTGGTTGATGGTAGAGAGATATATACTGCGAAAGGACTGAAAGTTGGTCTTTTTCAAGATACATCGAACTTTTGATATGCGAGAAGTAGTTGTCACAGGAATAGGAATAGTCTCAAGCTTAGGAAATAATATTCAAGAGGTTACTAAGTCATTAACCAATCTTGAGTCTGGAATATCTAAAAATGAAGTAAATGCTGAGCTCGGTCTCAGAAGTCACGTATCTGGATCAGTAAAAAATTTAGATCTTAAGGAACGTATAGATAGGAAGTTATATAGATTCATGGGTGATGCTGCTGCTTTTGCCTATTTGAGTACTGAGGAAGCTATAAGTGATGCAAAACTAGAAGATGCCGATTTATCGAATAATAGAACAGGTTTAATAATGGGATCGGGTGGAGCTTCATCAGAAGATCAAATAGATTCCGCAGATATACTTAGGTCCAAAGGATTAAAGAGAATAGGCCCTTACAGAGTAACTAAAGCAATGGGGAGCACAGTATCTGCATGCTTAGCCACCTCATTTGGTATAAAGGGTATAAATTTTTCTATATCGTCAGCCTGCGCTACCAGTGCCCACTGCATAGGCTCTGGCATGGAGCAGATTCAACTTGGCAAACAAGATATTGTTATAGCAGGTGGCGGGGAAGCAGAACACTGGGGGATGACAAGCCTCTTCGATGCAATGGGAGCTTTATCAACCAAGTATAATGATAATCCTCAATCTGCTTCTAGAGCTTACGACAAAGACAGGGATGGTTTTGTCATAGCTGGTGGGGCTGGAACGGTAATCCTTGAAGAAAAACAACATGCGATAAGTAGAGGTGCGGAAATAATCGCCCAACTGACAGGGTACGCAGCTACCTCGGATGGTGAAGACATGGTGAGCCCATCTGGAGAAGGTGGTGAGAGATGTATGCAAATTGCTTTAGAGATGAGTGGAAATAAAACAGTTGACTATATTAATGCCCATGGAACGAGCACTCCAGCGGGTGATATTACCGAATTGAATGCTATAAAGTCAGTTTTTGGAGATAGTATTCCTTGGATAAGTTCTACTAAGTCTCTTTCGGGACATTCTCTCGGTGCTGCAGGCGTACAAGAGGCTATATATGGATTAATAATGATGAAAGAAGGGTTTATTGTAGGATCAGCAAATATTGAAAATATAGACGAAGGGGCTGAGTCATTTCCGATAGTTAGGGAAAATTTTGATACTGAATTAAAAAGTTTTTTGAGTAATAGTTTTGGATTTGGTGGAACTAACGCAACTCTAATTTTTGAAAAGCCTTGATTTAAAAAGGTATATCATCGTCAGTGATACCACTATCAGGTAAATTCTGAGAACCCATATCTTGATTGACATCCTCGTAAGCAGAAGAACTATCAGAAGAAGTATTGCCTCTACTATCAAGGAATTGCATATCCCTACCTACAACTTCTGTGGTATATCTGGTTTGTCCATCTTGCTCCCATTTTCTAGTTTGTAGCTGTCCCTCTATATATACCTTAGAACCTTTTTTTAAATATTCTCCTGCTATCTCAGCTAATCTTCTCCAGAGAACTACTCTATGCCATTCTGTTTTTTCTTGATCTTGACCAGTATCTTTATCTTTCCATGACTCAGAAGTAGCTAAACTTAAAGTAGTTACCGCAGCCCCTCCTGCAGTGTATTTAACCTCGGGATCCTGTCCTAAGTTTCCCACCAAAATAACCTTATTTATTCCACTTCTAGCCATACAAATTTTAATTTAGTTAATATTACCAACTCCGATTATAATCACTTTTCTAAATTTAAGTTCCAAAACATTATCTTTTTTTAATGAAACACATCAAGGTAAGAGGTGCTAGACAGCATAACCTTAAAAATATAGATATAGATCTTCCTAGAGATAAGCTTGTTGTAATAACAGGCCTTTCAGGATCTGGGAAATCGAGTTTAGCCTTCGATACATTATATGCAGAAGGACAGAGGAGATATGTTGAATCTCTCTCTGCTTACGCAAGACAATTTCTATCAATGATGGAAAAACCTGATGTTGATCATATTGAAGGTCTTTCACCAGCAATTTCTATTGAACAGAAAACTACCTCGCATAACCCTCGGTCAACTGTTGGAACAGTTACAGAAATCTATGACTATTTAAGGCTTCTTTTTGCAAGAGCAGGAACACCGATTTGCCCTGATCATAATCTTTCATTAGAAGGTCAAACTTCTAATCAAATATGTGACAAAATTTTAGAATTACCTGGTGAGACAAAATTAATGGTTCTAGCTCCTTTAATAAAAGAACAAAAAGGAGAACATCTTCATGTATTTGAAGAACTCAAAATGCAAGGCTATGTAAGAATGCGTGTCAATGGAATAACTGTTGATGTAGACGATAGTCCAAAGCTAAATAAAAATAAAAAGCACTCTATTGAAGCTGTTATAGATAGGTTAATTTTACCAAAAAAAGCGGACGAAAATTTTAAATTAAGACTTGCTGAGTCAGTTGAAAATGCTCTTAATTTAGGTGATGGAAATCTCATAATCTTTTTATTAGACGAAAATGAAGAAATATCTTATAGCTCAAAGATGGCGTGTAGTAAATGTGGCTATAGCATACCTGAATTAGAACCCAGATTATTTACATTTAATAATCCTGCAGGTGCTTGTTCAGACTGTGAAGGATTGGGTGTAAAGCAATATGTAGATGTCGAAAAAGTAATTCATGAACCAACGGCAAGTTTAAGTGAAGGCGCAATTGTTGGATGGGACATAAGTCACCGATATCATTATCATCTCATTAAATGTCTTTCGAGGGATTTTCAATTTTCTCTGGATGAATCCTTTCAAAATCTTAGTGAGGATACTAAAGATCTGCTTTTAAATGGTAGTAAAGGAGTACCAGTAAACTTTAGTTGGAGAAATAAAAGAGGAAGTCTAGTGGAAAGAATTTTTCCATTTGAGGGCGTACTCAACAATATTGATAGAAGATATAAAGAAACTGAATCTAGTTGGAGTAGAGATAATTTATCAAAACTAATCTCTTTATCATCATGTAAAGCCTGCTCAGGAACAAGATTAAGAAAAGAAGCAAGAAATGTATTTTTAGAAAATGTAAACCTCCCAGAAATTACATCTTACACGATAGACCAGGCTTTCTCTTTCTTCTCAAATTTAAATTTAAAGGGGTCAAAACAAGAGATTGCTGAAAGAATTATTAAGGAAGTTAATGAGAGATTAGAGTTCCTAATCGATGTAGGCTTAAATTATCTTACATTAGATAGAAGTGCGGAAAGTTTAAGTGGAGGAGAAGCACAAAGAATTAGACTTGCCAGTCAAATAGGTGCTGGACTTGTAGGAGTTACTTATATCCTAGACGAGCCTTCAATAGGGTTGCATCAAAGAGATAATGAAAAACTTCTCAAGACCTTAAAAAAATTAAGAGATCTTGGTAATACAGTGATAGTTGTTGAGCATGACCACGAAACTATGCAGGCATCTGATCATGTGGTTGACATAGGTCCGGGAGCGGGTGTTCATGGAGGCAAGATTTGTGCTCAAGGAACTGCCGATCAAATTGCCAAATCTAAAGATTCAATTACAGGTCAATTTCTATCTGGTAAAAGGAAAATAGAGATACCCTCAAAAAGAAAAGAAGTTGATGAAAATAGGATTATTAATCTATCTGGTGCAGATGGTCATAATCTTAAATCTGTAAATCTTGAACTACCTTTAGACCTTTTTGTTTGTGTAACGGGTGTGTCAGGCTCTGGTAAATCAACTTTAATTAATCAGACGCTTCTTCCAGGGATATCTAACGAAATTTCAAGAGCAGAAAAAAGAGATGCCAAAGTATTTAAAAAATTATCTGGAATAAATGATATTGATAAAATAATTGAGATTAGCCAAAGCCCTATTGGAAGGACTCCCAGATCAAATCCAGCAACATATACAGGTCTCTTTACGCCATTAAGAGAACTATTTGCTGGTACTCAAGAGTCAAGATCAAGAGGTTACAAAATAGGAAGGTTTAGCTTCAACGTAAAAGGAGGAAGGTGTGAAGCCTGTCAGGGTGATGGAGTCATTAAAGTAGAGATGCACTTTCTTCCAGATGTTTATGTGAAGTGCGATGTGTGCGAAGGACATAGATATAACAGAGAGACACTGGATATTAAATATAAAGGCAAGAATATATACGAAGTGCTGGATATGACAGTTGAAGACTCATTAAAATTCTTTGATTCAATACCTTCAATAAAAAAGAAACTCGAAACTTTAATGGATGTAGGTTTGGGGTATGTAAAATTAGGGCAACAAGCTACTACTTTATCTGGGGGTGAAGCTCAACGTGTTAAGCTTGCCAAAGAATTGTCTAAAAGTGCTTATAACCATACATTGTATATTCTAGATGAACCAACTACTGGTCTTCATATGTACGATGTTCAGCTATTACTAAAAGTACTCAAAAGATTAAGGGACAATGGGAATACTGTAGTGGTTATTGAGCATAATATGGACGTAATAAAGTCCAGTGATTGGATTATAGACCTTGGTCCTGAAGGAGGATTTAATGGAGGAGAAATTATTGCTACTGGCACTCCAGAAAATCTTTCTAAAAGTAAAGTTTCCCATACGGGAAAACATCTTAAAAAGGAATTAAAGAATTAAGCTGTTTCTTCTGTAAGAGACTCAGTATCTTCTTGCTCTGCAGTTTCTTCCTGAACGAATTCTACTTGGGCAGCTGGAGCCTTATCACCTGGCCTGTAGCCCCTTTTAATAACTCTTAGATAACCCCCGGGTCTATCTTTGTAGCGAGGACCTAGTTCATCAAATAACTTAGCAACAGCTTCTTTAGATTGGAGTCTTGAATATGCCAATCTTTGGTTGGCAACTGTGTTGTCTTTAGCGAGAGTTACTAAAGGCTCTAAAAAACCCCTTATTTCTTTTGCTTTAGCCAAGGTAGTTTTTACGGACTCATGCTCTATTATTGAAATAGCCAAGCTTTTCTTCAAAGCATTTCTTTGTGGGCTATTTCTATTAAGCTTTCTTCCAGATTTCCTATGTCTCATCTTTTTTTCTTAATTATTTTCAGGTGGCCAGTTATCTAGTATTAAACCTAAGGAAAGACCTCTAGACAAAAGTACTTCTTTTATTTCATTTAAAGATTTTTTACCCAGATTTGGTGTTCTCAATAGATCAGATTCCATTCTAGTTACTAAATCTCCGATATAGTGAATATTTTCTGCTTTTAAGCAATTAGCTGATCTTACAGTAAGTTCAAGCTCATCAACAGGTCGAAGCATTATTGGATCAATTTTAGCTTCTTCTTTCTCTTCAATTACTTCTTCGAGCCTTCCTAATTCAGCGAAAGCAGATAATTGATGTTGAAGGATGGTAGCAGAAATTCTTAAAATCTCTTCAGCCTCTAAAGTTCCGTCAGTATCTATATCTACCGTAAGTCTGTCTAAATTTGTCCTTTGTTCAACCCTGGCATTATCAACTTGATAAGTAACACGTTTGATAGGAGAGTAAGTTGCATCCAGTCTTAGAAGTCCTGTCTCTTGACCTTCATCTTCATCTAAAGGTCTAACTGGTACAAAACCTCTTCCTCTAGTAACTCTCATGGTCATGTTTATTGAACCTTCATCATTTAAAGTTGCAATATGATGATCCGGATTGATAATTTCTACTCCAGTAGGCAACTCAATGTCGGCCGCAGTGACAGTTCCACTTCCAGACTTACTGACTGTTAACTCGGCATCTTCTACCTCTGTTAGTCTTACAGATAAGTCTTTTAAATTTAGTAAAATATCGATGACATCTTCTTGAACACCCTCGATAGTACTATATTCATGTAAAACACCATCTATCTTAACTTCAGAAACTGCTGTTCCTGGCATAGAAGATAAGATAATCCTTCTAAGTGCATTTCCTAAAGTATGACCAAAACCTTGCTCAAGAGGTTCAAGAACTATTTTAGACCTAGTAGGACCAGATTCTTCAACAACTATTTCAGTTGGTGTTAAAAAATCCTTAATAATATCGTAATTATCTGTCATTGTTTTTCCTCTTTTTATTTTGAATAAAGCTCGATGATCAAGTTTTCATTGATATCTGTATCCAGAGAAGCTCTTTCAGGAATATTTTTATAGGTTCCTGAGTAACTGGAGATATTTACATCAACCCAATCACATTCTTCTCTATTTTTGGCGATCTCTATAGCTTGTTGTACTCTATTTTGACCTCTGGCGCGTTCTGTTAAAGAAATAGTATCTCCAGGTTTTATCATGAAACTAGGTATATTTACCTTCTTATCATTAACTAGAATTGCTTTGTGACTGACCAGCTGTCTAGCTTCAGATCTAGTAGAGGCAAAACCCATTCGATATACAACATTATCAAGTCTACTTTCAAGAATTTGTAGGAGATTATCGCCTGTAACCCCTTTCATCCTCGCAGCATGTTTGTAATATGTCTTAAATTGTTTTTCCATAACTCCGTAAATTCTTCTGACCTTTTGCTTTTCTCTTAACTGAACTCCATAGTCAGATATTCTTGGACGTCTTGTACGTCCATGTTGTCCAGGTACTGTTTCTGATTTACATTTTGAGTCATGAGACCTTATGCCACTTTTTAAAAGAAGATCCCTTCCTTCTCTTCTTGATAGTTTACATTTTGGTCCTATATATCTAGCCATTAGACTCTCCTCCTTTTAGGTGGTCTACAACCGTTATGTGGTATGGGAGTAACATCTGTTATCTTAGTTATCTTAAACCCTTTTGAATTCAACCCTCTAATCGCAGACTCTCTTCCTGAACCTGGACCACGTACTTGGATCTCTAGACTTTCTATACCCACCATTTTAACTTTATCACCTACAGCCTCTGCAGCTCTTTGAGCAGCAAAAGGGGTACTCTTTCTAGAGCCTCTAAAACCTTGAGCTCCGGAACTAGATTGAGCAATGGCATTACCTTGTTTATCGGTTATGCTTATTAACGTGTTGTTAAAGGATGCATGTATATGTGCAATGCCTTCACTAACTCTCTTTTTTGTTGCCTTTTTTGTTGCCATAATTTTATCTTCTTATAGGACGCTTTGGCCCTTTTCTTGTTCTTGCATTATTTTTTGTCTTTTGTCCTCTTACTGGAAGATGTCGTCTGTGTCTTATACCTCTATTAGTTCCGAGATCTTGTAGTCTCTTTATATTGGTCGCAACTTCTCTTCTTAGGTCACCTTCTACAATATAGTTACCTATTTCAGTTCTTATAAGTTCTAGCTGATCTTCAGTTAAATCTGAGATCTTAGTTGAAGGATCTATGCCTAAAGAGGTACAAATACTTTGTGCTCTAGTTTTACCTATCCCATACACGTAAGTGAGGGATATTTCAGCATGTTTATTATCCGGTATATTTACACCTGCTACACGAGCCATTCTTTTCTCCTTTAACCTTGTCTTTGTTTATGTCTAGGTTCTGTTGAACATATAACAAAGAGTGTTCCTTTTCTCTTTACTATTTTGCAATCTCTGCATATTTTTTTTACTGATGCTCTTACTTTCATTTTTATCTACCACCTAGAGGATTTCCGCCGTACCCTTTTAAATTTGCTTTCTTAAGAAGCGATTCGTATTGATGCGACATCAAATGTGATTGAACTTGTGCCATAAAATCCATTACAACTACTACTGCAATTAACAAAGAAGTACCCCCTAAATAAAAAGGCACGTTTGCAGAAACAATTAAGAATTGTGGCATCAAACAGACTAATATTAAGTAACCCGAACCCCAAACTGTTAAACGAGTCATGACTCCATCTATATAGTCTGCAGTCTGATCTCCTGGCCTAATTCCAGGCATATAAGCTCCTGATCTCCTTAAGTTTTCTGAAATTTCTTTAGGGTCAAACTGAAGAGCTGTATAGAAAAAACAAAAGAAAGCTATCAAAACTGAAAATAAAATGACATATAGAGGTTGACCTGGACCCAATGCAAGAGCAATTTCTTGGAGCCACTCAAAACCTTCCCCTTGACCAAACCATGTTGATGCAGAAGCAGGGAATAAAAGTAAACTACTTGCAAAGATGGCAGGAATTACTCCAGCCTGATTTATTTTCATCGGCAAGTAGGAAGCCTGGCCTTGCACCATTTTTCTTCCTTGTTGTCTTTTCGCATAATTAACAGTAATTCTTCTTTGCCCTCTTTCGATCCAAACAATGAAAGCTATTGCCGCTACGGCAACCAAAGCTATAGAGAGCAACATAATTAAGTTTATATCGCCTTGTCTTGCACCTTCAAAAGCTTGTCCTACAGCTCTAGGCAGGCCAGCAACAATACTTGAGAAAATGATAATCGAGATTCCGTTTCCAATACCTTTCTCTGTAACCAGCTCGCCTAACCACATAAGGAAAACTGTTCCGGAAACTAAAGATGTGACTGCGATAACTTGAAACATTACTCCAGGTTCAAGAGCCAGACCTTGATTTTGAAGGCCAAGAGCTAAGCCACTTGCTTGTATCAAAGCTAAGAAGACCGTGCCGTATCTGACATAGGATGTTCTTAATCTTCTACCCTCTTCTCCTTCTTCTCTAAACCTTTTCTTCAAGGAAGGAGTTGTACCCTCTAAAAGACTCATAATAATTGAGGCTGTTATGTAGGGCATAATATTAAGAGCCATGATACTCATTCTTTCTAGGGCTCCCCCAGAAAACATATTGAAAAGATCTAGTAAGGTACCTTGGTTTTGCTGGAAAATATTAGCTAACTTGTCAGGATCTATTCCCGGGATAGGAATGTGAGTACCTATTCTGTAAATAATGATCGCCATAAAAACAAAGCGCAGTCTCCTCCATAATTCGGATAGACCTTTGTTTTGTCCTATAGCAGATGGGTTTACTGACATTTTAGACCTCTATTGAGCCTCCTGCATCTTCAATTAATTTTTTAACTGAAGCGGTTGTTTCGATGCCCTTTAAGTTCATTTTTGGACATGAATCTGTATCTAGAAAAACCTTAACTTTCTTAGTTGAATTTTTGATCAAGTCAGCTTCTATTAGGCTTTCAATACTGACATCTGTAATGCCTGAGGAAGCCAATGTGCTTAGTCTAAGTTGCTGCGTATTCCTATTCTTCCTAGAGCTAAAACCAAACTTAGGTACCCTTTTTTGAAGAGGCATCTGACCACCTTCAAAACCAATTCTTACTCGACCTCCAGAACGTGATTTAAGACCTTTATGACCTTTTCCACTTGTTTTACCAAACCCACTTCCGGTACCTCTACCTATCCGCTTACTTTCTTTGACTCTTTTTGGATTTGGTTTTAATTCATTTAATTTCATCTCAATACCTTTAGTTGACTTCAAGTAAATGGATAGCTTTATTTATCATTCCTCTATTTTCAGGAGTATCTTGAACAGAAACAACCTGACCTAACTTATTGAGACCAAGTCCTCTGACAGACTGTCTCTGATAATCTTTAGAACCAATTAGGCTTTTTTTCAGTTTAATTGTAATTTCTTTATCAGCCATCTTTAACCTCTACCTAACCTTTTCGCAACTCTCGCAGGTGATTCCATTTCTCTTAATGCTTTAAGAGTAGCCCTTACAACATTTACAGGTGTTGTTGATCCATAGCACTTTGCTAAAACATCCTTTACTCCTGCAAGCTCTAAAACAGCCCTCATGGCTCCTCCTGCTATGATTCCAGTTCCTGGAGCTGCAGGCTTCATATAAACAACAGAAGCACCATATTTTGTCTTAATGGGGTACTGAATGGTGTCCCCTTTTAATTCAATGCTCACCATATTTCTTCTTGCATGGTCTAAGGCTTTTTGAATTGCTATTGGTACCTCTCTAGCCTTACCTCTTCCAAAACCAATTTTTCCGTTACCATCCCCGACTACGGTTACAGCAGTGAATCCAAAGATTCGTCCACCTTTAACAACCTTAGCTACACGATTTACCTGAACTAGCTTTTCTTCTAATACTTCAGAGCCAAGATTTTCAGTTACAGCTGTATTTTCCATATTATTTCCTAGAATGAGAGGCCAGCTTCACGTGCTGACTCGGCTAAAGCTTTGACACGACCATGATATTTATAACCAGATCTATCAAAAGCCACTTTCTCTATACCTTTCTCTTTTGCTCTTTCTGCAATAAGTTTTCCTACTTTTGAAGCTGCTTCAATATTTCCATTGTTTTCGCTTTTTACAGACGATTCTGCGGTGGAAGCACTTGCAATTACCTCAGAACCATCAAAAGTAGATACTTGAGCATAGATATGAGAGTTAGACCTAAAAACAGTAAGTCTATTGTTTTCAGACAATTCTATTTTAGATCTAGTCTTAGTAGCTCTTTTTTGTCGTTTTACGTTTTTTATAGCCATTTTTTTATGCTTTCTTAGATTCTTTTCTTATTATTCTTTCATCGGCATACTTAACACCTTTTCCTTTATAAGGTTCTGGAGGTCTGTAGTCTCTGATCTCTGCAGCCACCTGCCCTACTAACTGTTTATCCATAGACTTTAGGATAATTTCAGTATTACTAGGTAATTCAGCTGTTACACCTTCAGGTAATTCATGAATAATAGGATGAGAAAATCCTAAACTTAAATTTAATGAATTGCCGTTAAGCGCAGCTCTATAACCAACTCCATTAATTTCAAGTTTCTTTTCAAATCCACTAACCACTCCTTGCATATAATTAGCTGTAAGTGCCCTCATGGTTCCAGTAATGGCTAAAGACTCTTTTGTGTCTTTATTTGGACTAAAGCTTATAGTGCTGTCATCTTTATTAATATCAACATCTTTATGTATCTCTAAAGACATATTTCCTAACTTGCCAGTAAAAGTTATTACACCTTGATTGTCTTCAAGTGTAACTCCTTCAGGTATTTCTAATGCTTTTAAAGATGTTCTTGCCATAATTATATGAATTTAAAAAACTGAACAGATTAATTCGCCGCCGACTTTTGCCTCTCGAGCCTGTTGGTCAGTCATCAAGCCTTTGCTTGTTGATACTATTGCCATACCTAAACCACCATTTATTTCAGGTAAATCTTTGTAATTAGAGTATTGTCTCAATCCTGGTTTGCTTATCCGCTTCAATTGCTTAATAACGGGTGAACCTTCAAAATATTTTAATTTTATTTCAATTTCAGGTTTTGAGCCCTCTGAAGTAGTGAATGAATGTATATAACCTTCCTCTTTGAGCATTGATAGAAGTGCTATCTTCTTAGATGAAGAAGGAACTCTAACAAACACTTTGCTTCTTGCTTGAGCGTTATTAATGCTAGAAAATAAATTAGCTATTGGATCTTGTATACTCATAAAATTTTTACCAACTTGATTTAACTAGTCCAGGGATATCTCCTTTCATAGCCAGTTCTCTTAGTTTGTTCCTAGCTAATCCAAATTTTCTGTAAACTGCGTGAGGTCTGCCGGTTATAGCACATCTTCTTTGCATTCTTACTGGACTAGCGTCTCTTGGTAGCTTTTGAAGTTTGATTTGTGCAGCTTCCTTTTCTTCCTGCGAAAATTTTGGGCTACGAATTATTTCCTTAAGTTCTGCCCTCTTCGAAGCATACTTTAAAACAGTTCGTCTCCTGCGCTCTTCTCTAGCTTTCATTGATGCTTTTGCCATTTATATACCTCTAGCTTTTAAATGGGAACTTCATGGCCCTGAGTAGTGCCTCTCCTGATTCATCATCAGAAGCCGAAGTGGATATACAGATATCCATACCCCTTATCTTGTCTACTTTGTCATAATCTATTTCAGGAAAAATAATATGTTCCTTAATACCCATAGAATAATTACCTCTTCCATCGAAGGATTTAGTCTCTAAACCTCTAAAATCTCTTTCTCTAGGTATGGCTATACCTATTAGCCTTTGCAGGAACTCATACATTCTATCGCCTCTTAAAGTGACCTTGCATCCGATAGGCATTCCATCTCTTATCTTGAAATTTGCAACCGACTTTCTAGCTTTAGTAACTAAAGGTTTTTGTCCCGATATTAATGTCATGTCTTCAACGGCACTTTCTAAGATTTTTTTGTCATTTAAAGCTTCTCCAACCCCCATATTTAGAGTGATCTTAGTCACCTTAGGAACAGCCATAACCGAACTTAAACCTAATTTTTCTTTAAGTTCTGGTACGACAGTTGTCTTGTAATGTTCTTTAAGTGGGATCATTCTTATATTTCCTTACCTGAAGATTTAAAAACTCTAACTTTTGATCCATCTTCTTGAGACTTAATTTTCACTTTGTCAGCTTTTTTTGTAGATGGATTAAAAATCGTTATATTCGACATATCTATGGAAGACTCTTTTTCTACAACTCCGCCAGCTATACCGGCATTTGGATTAGGTTTTGTGTGTCGTTTTACCATTTGAACCCCAGATACATAACATCTACCATTCGAAAGGATTTTTGTAACCGATCCTTGCTTGCCTTTATCCTTACCAGCAACAACAATAACTTGATCACCTGTCTTAATCTTATTCATCGTTACAAAACCTCCGGTGCTAATGAAACTATTCTCATAAACTCTTCACTTCTAAGCTCTCTAGAGACAGGACCAAAAACCCTTGTACCTATAGGCTGTTTTTGAGCATTGATTAGAACAGCAGCATTATCATCAAACCTGATAGCTGAACCATCTGATCTCCTTAGTTTATTTTTTGTTCTAACAATGACGGCATCTAGCACTTCACCTTTTTTTACCCTTCCAGTAGGTATAGCTTCTTTTACAGTGACCTTTATTACATCGCCAACCTTGGCAAATTTTTTCTTTGAACCACCAAGAACACGGATGCACATTAGTTTTCTGGCACCGCTGTTATCTGCGACTTCTAAATAGCTTTGCTCTTGTATCATTGTTATTAAACTTCCTGTGATTTCTCTTCTACACGCAAAAGGTTCCAAGACTTTGTTTTAGATAGAGGCCTGCATTCTTGAATAGTCACAAGATCGCCGGCATTACATGTATTATCTTGATCATGCGCCTGCAATTTAGAAGACCTTCTCATAATCTTTTTATATAAAGGGTGCCTAACTTTTCTTTCAACAAGAACAGTTATTGTCTTGTCTCTTGAAGAGCTAATAACCCTACCCGTCTCTGTCCTAGTTCTTTTATCCGTCATTCTTTTGTAGTAATTCTTGTTCTTTATTCAAAGTTTTGAGCTGCGCAATTGATCTTCTGATCTCTCTAATTTTATGAGTTTCTTTTAACTGACCTGAAGAATGTTTAATTTTTAGCTCTAATAATTCTTTTCTCAACTTGCCCTCTTCGTCTAAGACATCTGTTGATTTATTTCGCAATCTATCCAATAAACTTTCTTTAGCCATTAGACTCTCCTTATAAAGGTTGTAGAAATAGGCATTTTTGCTGAGGCGAGCGCAAAAGCTTCTTTAGCCAACTCCTCATCTACTCCTTCCATTTCATAAAGTATTTTTCCTGGTTTGATTGGGCAAACCCAATACTCAACATTACCCTTACCTTTACCTTGTCTTACTTCTAGAGGTTTTTTGGTAATGGGCTTATCAGGAAAAACTCTTATCCAAATTTTAGCTCCTCTTTTTACATGACGTGTCATGGCTCTTCTTGCAGCCTCAATTTGTCTAGAAGTCAATTGACCTCTTTGGGTAGCCTTCAAACCAAAAGTACCGAAACTGAGAGTTGCACCTCTTTGTGCATTTCCAGTATTTCTGCCCTTGTGCTGCTTTCTATATTTTGTTCTTTTAGGTTGAAACATTATTTTGTCCTTTACTCTGAATCTTTGTTAGGTGTATCCAGAACTTCGCCTCTGAAGACCCATGCTTTGACCCCAATCACACCATATGTGGTATTTGCTTCAGCTAAACCATAATCTACGTCTGCTCTTAGAGTGTGTAGGGGAACTCTGCCTTCTTTTTGTATTTCTGCTCTAGCAATCTCTGCTCCTCCTAGTCTGCCGGCAACTCTTATCTTAACGCCCTCAGCACCTTGTCTCATTGCGTTCTGAACAGCTCTCTTCATAGCTCTTCTGAACATAACACGTCTTTCAAGTTGTTGAGCTACACTTTCTGCAAGCAGTTTTGCATCTAAATCAGGTTTTCTTATTTCTTGTATGCTGAGAGTTACGGGAATACCCATCCTATTAGTGATATCTTCCCTCATCTTATCTATATCTTCACCCTTTTTACCGATGACAATACCTGGTCTAGCGGTATGGATGAGTACTCTTGCATTATCTGCAGTTCTTTCTATCTCTATTCTACTCACTGAGGCATGAGCGAGCTTTTTAGTGAGATGCTCTCTAACTTCGATATCTTTAAGCAGGTTCTCTGTATATTGAGACTTCTCAGCATACCAATTCGAAGTATGTTGAGTAGTTATTCCTAATCTAAACCCTGTTGGATGTACCTTCTGTCCCATTATTTTCCTTTTTCTTCTACAGTTAATGCAATATTACAGCTTCTTTTGAAGTATCTATCTGCCCTACCTCTTGCTCTAGCCCTAACTCTTTTCATTGTAAAACTTTCATCGACTGCGATAGTAGAAACAAACAGTGAATCGATATCCAGACCTTGATTATGCTCTGCATTCGCTATAGCAGATTCGAGTACCTTTTTAATGATATGCGCGGACTTCTGAGGAGCGAAGGTAAGTATTCCCAGAGCTTCTTCAATGTGCTTACCTCTTATTTGGTTTGCAACTAGTCTGGCCTTTTGGCTCGAAACTCTAGCACTTCTAAGTTTTGCTGTTGCTTGACTCATCTTACTTTCTATCTCCAGAATGCATTTTGAAGGTTCTAGTTAATACAAATTCACCTAGTTTATGACCGACCATATCTTCTTGTATAAAAATAGGTACATGTTGCCTGCCGTTATGAACGGCTATGTTTAATCCAACCATGTCAGGAGTAATCATTGATCTTCTTGACCATGTCTTAATTGGTTTCTTGTCATTAGTAGCAACTGCTTGGTCAACCTTTTTTAAGAGGTGCAAGTCAACGAATGGTCCTTTTTTTAATGATCTTGGCATAATATTAGTTTCTTCTTCTAACAATCATGCGATTGCTTGATTTATTTTTTTTGCGCGTCTTATAACCCTTTGTCGGAACACCCCAAGGTGTTACAGGGTGTCTTCCACCTGAGGTCTTTCCTTCACCTCCACCATGAGGGTGATCTACTGGATTCATGGCAACACCTCTTACAGTAGGTCTGATTCCCATCCATCTTTTTGCACCGGCCTTACCAATTGATCGTAATGAATGTTCTGAATTGGATACACTTCCTATAGTTGCTCTGCATTCAGAAAGAACCCTTCTTACTTCTCCGCTTCTTAATCTGAGTGTTACATATCTACCTTCAATAGCAAGAATTTGAGCTGATGCACCAGCACTTCTTGCCATTTGTGCACCTTTGCCTGGAAATAACTCTATACAATGAACAACTGTACCCAAAGGCATGTCTTGCAAAGACATACAATTTCCTGTTGCAATTGCAGAATCTTTTCCAGATGAAACTGTATCTCCAACTTTCAAACCGTCAGGGGCTATGATGTAAGTCCTTTCACCATCTGCATAGAGCAATAAAGCAATATTCGCTGATCTGTTTGGATCATACTCAATCGTTTCTACTTTAGCAGGAATACCGTCCTTCAATCTTTTGAAGTCAATGATTCGATAGTGTTTTTTATGTCCACCACCACGATGTCGAGTTGTTATTCTTCCTTGGTTATTTCTTCCAGATTTTTGTTTCTTTGCCTCTAGAAGAGGAGCATAAGGGTCACCTTTGTGTAGATCATCTCTTGAAACCCATGACCTAAATCGTCTACCTGGAGAAGTGGGTTTAGATTTTTTAATGTGAGTAGCCATTATTCTGATGTAACCTCAATAGATTGACCTTCAGCTAATTTTACATAAGCCTTTTTCCAGTCAGATTTCTTTCTAATTCTGTACCTAGACCTCTTAGTCTTCCCTTTAACTTTTATGATATTTACGTCTTTAACATCAACAGAGAAGTAACCCTCAATAGCTTTTTTTACCTGAAGCTTAGTAGCATTAATATCAACTTTAAATGCGTATTGGTTTGATTCTCCCATTAAAGAAGAAACTTTCTCAGTCAAGTAAGGAGATTTAATAATTGAATAAAGTTCTGTTTTCATTAAGCAAGCACCTCAGTCAATTTATTTAAAGTCTCTGATGTAATGATAACTTTTTCAGCCTGTATCAGTGCTGAAGGATCAATAGAGTTGATTGTTTGAACCTTACATTCTCTTAGATTTTTTGAGGCTTTAATTAAGTTATCGTTGTTCGCAGATAGCACAAATAATGCTGTGTTCAGGCCCAAATCAGTAAGAATAGTCTTTACTTGAGAAGACTTTACAGGTTCATCTATATTAAGCTCATTAACAATAATGAGTCTTTTCTCCTCTGCAAGCATCGACCATATTGATCTCATTGCAGACCTATACATCTTTTTATTGATTTTCTTAGGTTTTATATCGCTATAAACATGCGCAAAAGTCATACCGCCGCCTCTCCATATTGGAGATCTGATCGTTCCAGCTCTTGCTCTACCTGTTCCTTTTTGTTTCCAAGGTTTTTTTCCACCACCACGAACTGCTGATCTATTCTTCTGTCCTTTTGTTCTTTGATGACTGTTATGGATGTATGTATTGACGAGCTGATGCACAAGATCTTGATTGAATTCTTGGTTGAAAACGCTGTCAGCTAATGAGATCTTTGAATCTCCAGAGCCATTTTGATTTAATATTTCAATTTCCATTTTATTTAACAGCTGGCTTGAGAACTACATTAGAACCGGTAGGTCCTGGAATAGCTCCTTTTATTAGGAGTAAATTATTTTCAACATCGATCGAAGCAATCTTTAGATTTTGGATCGTTTTTTTAACATCGCCCATGTGTCCAGACATTTTCTTACCCTTCCATACCTTTCCAGGTGTTTGGCATTGCCCTATAGAACCAGGAGCTCTATGTGAAATTGAGTTACCATGAGTAGCGTCTTGCATTTTGAAATTCCAACGTTTGACTGTTCCTGCAAAACCTTTTCCCTTTGATTTTCCTTGAACATCAATCTTCTGTCCTTCTTCAAATATATCAATATTTAACTGACTTCCTATTTCTAGGTTTTCAATTTCTTCACTATTTACTTTGAATTCCCAAAGTCCGTCTCCTGGATTAATTGATCCTTTCTTGTAATGTCCAGATAAGGGCTTAGTAACATGTTTTTCTTTCTTTAGACCAGTTGTCACTTGTACTGAGTTATAACCATCGACTGAATCAGTTTTTATCTGTGTTACTGTATTGGGATCAACGCTGACAACACTAACAGCATAGGAATCACCTTCAGGGGTGAAAAGCCTTGTCATACCTTGTTTTGTACCAATTAATCCTAAGCTCATTTTATTTATTCTCGTCTAGACTTATCTGCACAACTACACCAGCTGAAAGTTCAAGTTTGGTAAGTGCATCTAATGTTTTTTCTGAAGGTTCTAGGATATCAAGTGTTCTCTTGTGGGTTCTGATTTCGTATTGGTCTCTGGCGTCTTTGTCTTTGTGGGGGGATATTAGGATGGTGGTTTTGTGTTTCTTTACTGGCATTGGAATAGGACCTTTGACCTTTGCTCCAGTACGTTTCACCGTCTCCACTATTTCCTTAGCAGAACGGTCGATAAGCTTGTGGTCAAAAGCTTTTAGCCTAATTCTAATGCTTTGATTTTGCATATTTTTCCTTTCAAGCCCTCATAAACAGAGCGTAAAACAACCCCCCTACAGTGTAGGTTGGTTAATTAATTTAATGCGCCTTAAACCCAGATACTTACTGGAAAAAGGCCCCTCCAACAAAACGAGCGGTGATTCTAGTTTTGTGACTGCATTGTGTCAACTAAAAAGTAGAAAAAACCTATATAAAAAAAGGGTTTTTCTATATTTTGCTTATAAAAAACTAGTCGTTCTTGCTAATGATTGCTTCTGCTACATTTGAAGGTACTTCTGAGTACTTCAAAGGTTCCATGGTAAAGGTTGCTCTACCTTGGGAAGCAGATCTTATATCGGTAGCATAGCCAAACATTTCTGCAAGAGGAACTTCACCTGAAACAACTTTTCCAGAAGGTCCATCTTCCATTCCATGGATCACACCTCTTCTTCTACTCAAATCACCTACAATATCACCCATATATTCCTCAGGAGTAACTACCTCTATACTCATAATGGGCTCTAAAATTACTGGGTCAGCCTTTTGGGCTCCCTCTTTAAGAGCCATTGAACCCGCAACCTTGAAGGCGACCTCACTAGAATCTACATCGTGGAAAGAGCCATCGTATAGAGAAATTTTGACATTAACTAGAGGATAACCGGCTATCACACCTGCTTCCATTTGTTCTTTACAACCTTTATCTACAGCTGGGATAAATTCTCGAGGTATAGCTCCACCTACTATTTCATTAACAAATTCGTAGGTCTCTTCTGACTCTTCATCATTAACTAAAGGTTCTATCCGTAGATATACATGTCCATATTGACCCCTACCACCTGACTGTCTAACAAATTTTGATTCTTGTTCGACTTGTTTTTTTATGGTTTCTCTGTACGCCACCTGTGGTTTACCCATGTTAGCTTCTACATTGAATTCTCTTCTCATACGGTCAACTAAAACATCCAAATGAAGCTCGCCCATACCGGAAATGATGGTTTGTCCTGATTCTTCATCTGTTCTTAGTCTGAAAGATGGATCTTCTTGAGCAAGCCTGCCTAAAGCTATACCCATTTTTTCTTGATCCTCTTTTGTTTTTGGTTCAACCGCAACAGAAATTACAGGTTCTGGGAAATTCATTGATTCAAGGGTTATCTTGTTTTTTTCATCACACAGGGTTTCACCTGTAATGGCTTCTTTTAAGCCTATAACAGCACATATATCACCTGCTCTAGCTTCAGAAATCTCATCTCTTTTATTGGAATGCATCTGCAGCATTCGACCAATTCTTTCTTTTTTACCTTTAATTGGTAGATAAACCGAATCACCAGTATTCAATACTCCAGAATAGACCCTGACAAAGGTAAGAGAACCTACAAATGGGTCAGTTGCAATTTTGAATGCTATTCCTGCAAAGGGCTCATTGTCATCTGATTTTCTGCTTCCTTCTTGCTCATCTTCTAACATTCCAGTTATAGCCTTTACTTCATTTGGTGCAGGCAAGAAATCAACAACTGCATCGAGCATAGTTTGAACACCTTTGTTCTTAAAAGCAGAACCACAAAGGCAAGGGACTATTTCATTTGCTAATGTACGAATTCTTAAGCCTGTCTTGATGTCTTCTTCAGATAATTCTCCTTCTTCTAAGTACTTATCCATTAGCTCTTCATTGGCTTCTGCAGCAGATTCGATCATCTTTTCTCTCCAGTCATCAGCTAAACCTGCAAGCTCTTCAGGTATATCTTCCTCAGTAAAAGTGGTTCCCATGTCGTCGCCGTTCCAATAAATGGCTTTCATTTTTACTAGATCTATAACACCTTTAAATTCATCCTCAGCTCCAATAGCTAGTTGAATTGGAACAGCGTTAGCACCAAGTCTCTTTTCCATTTGATCAATTACTTTTAAGAAGTCAGCACCT
Organism: uncultured SAR86 cluster bacterium; assembly: GCA_902559365.1. GTDB lineage: Bacteria > Pseudomonadota > Gammaproteobacteria > Magnimaribacterales > Magnimaribacteraceae > Magnimaribacter. The sequence goes on along the minus strand of CACEHP010000003.1, from coordinate 57,012 downwards.
GCTCTGTCCATTTTGTTAATAAAAGCAATTCTTGGCACTTCGTATCTGTTAGCTTGTCTCCAAACTGTTTCAGATTGTGGCTCTACACCTGAGCTACCGCAAAAGACAACTACCGCACCATCTAACACTCTAAGAGAACGCTCAACTTCAATGGTGAAATCAACGTGGCCAGGTGTATCAATAATATTAAATCTATGTTGTTTGAATTGCTTAGCAGTTCCTTCCCAGAAACAAGTAGTTGCAGCTGATGTAATGGTTATACCTCGTTCTTGCTCCTGTTCCATCCAATCCATGACAGCAGCCCCATCATGTACCTCACCAATCTTATGAGATATACCTGTATAAAATAAAACTCTTTCAGTTGTAGTCGTTTTTCCTGCGTCTACGTGAGCACAAATACCAATATTCCTATACAGTTCTAACGGTGTAGTTCTGGCCATAATTTTCTATAGTTAAATGATTAAAATCTAAAGTGTGAGAAGGCTCTGTTTGCTTCAGCCATTCTGTGAGTATCTTCTTTTTTCTTAACTGCTTCGCCTCTTCCTTCACAAGCATCTAGCAGCTCATTAGCAAGTCTTAGAGTCATATTCTTTTCAGATCTAGATCTGGCATAAGTTGCAATCCAACGCATAGCTAAAGCACTTCGTCTTGCAGGTCTAACTTCCATAGGGATTTGGTAGGTTGCTCCACCTACTCTTCTAGCTTTAACTTCAACCATAGGCCCTACTTCTTCAAGGGCTTTCTCAAAAACTTCTACTGGTTCTTTATCTGATTTTTTTGAAATTTCATCAAAAGCTCCGTAGATTATTTTTTCTGCTACAGACTTTTTTCCATCCGTCATGATTTGGTTCATAAATTTAGCAACTTTTAAGTTACCAAATTTAGGATCAGGTAAAATTTTTCTTTTTGGTGCGGCTTTTCTTCTAGACATAATTACTTAGGTTTTTTAGCTCCATACTTAGAGCGACGTTGTTTTCTATCATCAACACCAGCTGTATCCAATGTACCTCTAACAGTGTGATATCTTACACCTGGGAGATCTTTTACCCTTCCGCCTCTTATCAAAACAACAGAGTGTTCTTGAAGATTGTGACCTTCTCCTCCTATATAAGATATGACTTCAAATCCAGATGTAAGTCTTACCTTACAAACCTTTCTTAAAGCAGAATTAGGTTTTTTTGGTGTTGTTGTATATACCCTTGTACATACACCTCTTCTTTGGGGAGATCCCTTTAGAGCAGGTACATCTGTTTTAGATACTTTTCTCTTGCGAGGTTTTCTTACTAATTGATTAACTGTTGCCATATTTATTTCTTATAAAGGTCGCGAATTGTAAAGAGAGCTATCATCCACGTCAACGTATTACTCAGCTTCATTCAAAGCTTCACTCAGTGCTTTTTCAAGATCTATCTCGAACTCTTCTTCAACGTTTTCAACTTCGGAGTTGAGTTTAGCTAAGCCAGATCCTGCAGGTATTAATCTGCCCACAACAACATTTTCTTTAAGGCCTCTTAAGTGGTCAACTCTTCCCGTAGTTGCCGCTTCCGTGAGAACTCTTGTTGTTTCTTGGAAAGAGGCAGCAGATATGAAGGACTCTGTAGCCAGCGAAGCTTTTGTAATACCTAATAAAATTCTGTCATATTCTATTTCTGCCTTTTTGGCTTCCCTTAAAGCAAAATTAGCTTCTCTGACTTTCGAATACTCAGCCTGTTCCCCAATGATAAATTCGGAATCACCGGGCTCTGTAATAACAACCTTTCTAAGCATTTGATTAAGGATAACTTCAATATGCTTATCATTGATACTTACTCCTTGAAGTCTGTAAACTTCTTGAATACCGTCAACAATGTATTCTGTTAATTCCTCTAGACCTCTAAGAGCTAGAATATCGTGAGGACTCATCGGTCCATCAGAAACTATATCTCCTTTCTCAACTCTCTCGCCTTCAAAGACATTTATGTGTCTAGTTTTGGGTATTAAGGTAGCATTTTCATTACCTTCTTCATCAGTAATGATGAGTCTCTCTTTCCCTTTAGTAGGTTTGCCCCATGAAACGATTCCAGATTCTTGAGCTAAGATTGCCTGTTCTTTTGGTTTTCTCGCTTCAAAAAGATCAGCAACCCTAGGAAGACCACCAGTAATATCCTTAGTTTTAGCCGATTCCTGAGATATCCTTGCAATTACTCCACCTACTTCAATATCTTGACCATCGGTAAGTTGTAAAAAAGCATTTCCAGGAAGTGTATATACTGCCGGTGCTTCAGAATCGGGTAAAGTTTTTTCCTTTCCTCTTCCATCGACAATATGAATAGCTGGACGTTTATCTTGGGCTTCACCTTTAGGTCTCTCTGTAACATCAATGATTTCAATATTACTCAACCCAGTCAGTTCGTCTTGCTTAACTCTTGCAGTAATTCCATCTTCTATGTCAACAAATTTAGCTTTACCTGCTACTTCTGCCACGACGGGTCTAGTTAAAGGGTCCCACTTGGCCAGAATATCTCCTGCTTCCACTTTACTGTCAGTAGAGAAGTTCAATACAGTTCCGTAAGGTACTTTATGACTTTCTACAACCATGCCCCTATCATCTATAACATTAATTTGAGAAGACTGAGCTAGGGTAATGAAAGTTCCGTCTTTTTTCTTCACAGTACGTGCGTTGTAAACAACCTTGCCAGGGAAATTGGTCTCAATATTGTCTTCGGCAGAAGTACCGGATGCGGCTCCACCAATATGGAAGGTTCTCATCGTAAGTTGTGTTCCGGGCTCACCTATAGATTGTGCTGCTACAATTCCTACAGATTCACCTATATCAACTTTATGACCTCTGCCAAGGTCTCTACCATAACAATTTGAACATATTCCATGAATTGTTTCACAGTGAATGGCTGATCTGACCTTGATTTCGTAGATATTCTTTTCATCAAGAGTATCTACAATATCTTCGTCTATCAATGTTCCTTTCTTAAGCAAAACTTCTTTTCCGTCTTGTGAAGTCACATCTACAGCAACTGTCCTACCCAAAACTCTATCTCCCAACGGTACAAGCACTTGACCTCCATCAATGATAGGTCTCATCAAAATACCGTTTTCTGTACCGCAATCATCTTCGCTAACGACCATATCCTGAGCTACGTCGACCAATCTTCTAGTTAGATATCCTGAGTTCGCAGTTTTGAGAGCAGTATCAGCAAGTCCCTTTCTGGCGCCGTGAGTTGATATGAAATATTCCTGAGCTGTAAGCCCCTCTCTAAAATTGGAAGTTACAGGAGTTTCAATAATTGATCCGTCTGGTTTAGCCAATAGGCCTCTCATTCCAGCTAATTGTCTGATTTGAGCTGGAGAACCTCTAGACCCGGAATCTGCATACATAAATACAGAATTAAATGAATCTGAAAGTACCTTTGTTCCATCAGAATCTTCAACTTCCTCTTGAGATATGTTATCCATCATAGACTTCGCAATCATTTCATTTGCTCTTGTCCATATATCAATAGCCTTATTGTATTTCTCGCCTTTTGTAACTAATCCTGAAGCAAATTGGGATTCGATATCCTTAACTTCATGTTCAGCTTCACTGACGATTCTTTGTTTATCATCAGGAATGACAAAATCGTCAATGCCAATTGAAGAACCAGATTTAGTTGAGAATTCATAACCTAGATACATCAGTCTATCTGCAAAAATCACTGTTCTCTTAAGTCCAGCTTTTCTATAAACAAAATCAATAAGAGAAGATATTTGTTTACTATCCAAGGTTTTATTAACCAGATCAAAGGACATGCCTTCTGGCAAAAGTTCATAAAGAAGAGTTCTTCCTGTGGTAGTTTCTACAATCTGAGTGGGTTCATCATCTAATTTATTAGGCTTTAATCTAACTTTAATTTTGGCTTGTAGACCAACCGTACCGGAGTAATAAGCTCTATTAACCTCATCCGGTGAAGACATTATTCTTCCTTCTCCCAGATCATTAATTTTTTCTCTGGACATGTAATAGAGACCTAAAACAACATCCTGTGAAGGATCGATAATGGGCTTACCATTTGAAGGCGATAGAATATTATTTGTAGCCATCATCAAAGCTCTACACTCTAGTTGCGCTTCCAGAGTCAACGGTACATGAACTGCCATCTGATCTCCATCAAAGTCTGCGTTGTAAGCCTTACAAACTAAAGGATGTAATTGAATAGCCTTGCCTTCAACCAAAACAGGCTCGAATGCCTGAATACCTAATCTATGCAGTGTTGGTGCACGGTTTAGCATGACAGGATGCTCTCTAATTACCTCATCAAGGATATCCCAAACTTCAGGTTCTTCTCTATCAACCATCCTCTTTGCAAGTTTTATAGTATTAGCTAATTCGAGTTGCTGAAGTCTACCGAAAACAAATGGCTTGAATAATTCCAAAGCCATTTTTTTAGGAAGTCCACATTGATGTAATTTAAGAGTTGGTCCGACAACTATGACTGAACGTCCTGAGTAATCCACCCTCTTACCAAGAAGATTTTGCCTAAATCGACCTTGCTTACCTTTTATCATATCTGCAAGAGACTTGAGAGGTCGCTTATTTGAACCTGTCACAGCCCTTCCTCTTCTGCCATTATCTAAAAGGGCATCAACTGATTCCTGTAACATCCTTTTTTCATTACGAGTAATGATGTCCGGTGCATTAAGATCTAATAATCTTTTAAGCCTATTGTTTCTATTTATTACTCTTCTATATAAGTCATTTAAATCTGAAGTAGCAAATCTTCCACCTTCAAGAGGAACAAGGGGTCTTAAGTCTGGAGGCAATATTGGTAAAACTTCAAGCACCATCCATTCAGGTCTATTTCCTGACTCGTTAAATGATTTGAGCAATTTCAATCTTTTGGCATATTTTTTTAGTTTTGCTTCTGACTTAGTAAGAGGCATTTCTTCTTGGATATCTCTGATTGCAGCCTCTAAATCCAATTCTTTTAAAAGAGTTTGGATAGATTCAGCTCCCATTCCTGCTTCAAACTCGTCTCCCCAAGTTTCAAGAGCTTCATAATATTCTTCGTCAGTTAATAATTGCCCCACTTCTAAATCTGTCATACCGGGTTCAATGACGATAAATGATTCAAAGTACAGAACTCTCTCAAGATCTTTTAGAGTGAGGTCCAAAGCAAGTGCCAATCTAGAAGGTAAAGATTTCAAGAACCAGATATGCGCTACTGGTGCAGCAAGTTCAATATGACCCATTCTTTCTCTTCTTACCTTAGAGAGAGTCACTTCAACTCCACATTTCTCACAGACCACACCTCTGTGTTTCATTCTTTTATATTTACCGCATATGCACTCGTAGTCCTTTATAGGACCAAATATTTTGGAACAGAAAAGACCGTCTCTTTCGGGCTTAAATGTTCTGTAATTTATAGTTTCAGGCTTCTTAACTTCACCATACGACCAAGACCTTATTTGTTGAGGAGAAGCTAAACCTGCCCTTATTGAATTATATTCAACTCCGTGACCTTGCGTTTTTAATAAATCTACTAAATCTTTCAAGTTTATCTCCTAGTCAATCTGTTCTAAATCTATATCAATTCCCAATGATCTAATTTCTTTAGTAAGAACATTAAATGATTCAGGAACACCTGTTTCCATTTCAAAATTGCCATCAACTAAGTTTTTATAAACCTTAGTTCTTCCTGAAACGTCATCTGACTTCACTGTCAACATCTCTTGAAGTGTATGTGCTGCTCCATATGCCTCTAGAGCCCACACCTCCATTTCTCCAAATCTTTGACCACCAAATTGAGCCTTACCGCCAAGTGGTTGTTGAGTTACTAAGCTATAACTGCCTGTTGATCTAGCGTGCATTTTGTCTTCAATTAAATGATTTAATTTAAGAATATACATATAACCTAAAGTGGTCTTACGATCGAATTTTTCACCGGTTCTTCCATCATAAAGTTGTGTTTGACCGCTGGTAGGTAATCCAGCTAATTCAAGCATAGCCTTCACTTCAGATTCTTTTGCTCCATCGAATACAGGAGTGGCCATTGGAACACCTTCTCTAAGATTCTCAGCAAGGTCCAGAATTTCTTTATCTTTTAGAGAGCTTAGATCCTGAGATCCGTCTTTTTCATAGATTTCTGAAAGGAAAGATCTAATTTCTGTTGCCTTAACTTCAGTATCTATCATCTCACCTATCTTAGTCCCTAATTCTTTTGCAGCCCATCCAAGATGAGTTTCAAGAACTTGACCAACATTCATCCTTGAAGGAACGCCAAGTGGATTAAGAACTATATCTACAGGCTGCCCATTTTCATCGAATGGCATATCTTCTTCAGGCATAATTACTGAAATAACACCCTTATTTCCGTGTCTTCCAGCTAGTTTATCTCCTGGCTGAATTCTCCTTTTAATAGCCAGATAGACTTTTACGATTTTTAATACGCCTGGGGCTAAATCATCACCATCAGTTACTTTGGATTTTCTTTTTCCAAAGGCAACATCTAAGTCATCTTTATATTCTTTTAGACTTTTTGAAATATTTTCAATCTGTTTATTTGCGTTCTCATTATCTAATCTAATCTTGAACCAATCATCCTTGTTAATTTCCTCAAGATCAGCTGCTTTAATGGTTGATCCTTTTTTAAGACCTTTACCTGAAGCTACTTTCTTTCCTACTAACAGGCTTTCTAATCTTGAGAAGGCTGCTTGCTCTAGTATTTTTAATTCATCATCAATGTCTTTTTGAATTTCAGCTAGCTGAGATTCCTCAATAGACTCTGCTCTTCCATCTTTTTCAATCCCATCTCGGGTGAAAACGTGAACATCAATAACTGTTCCGTCTGCACCTGATGAAACTCTTAGGGAGCTATCTTTAACATCCGAAGCTTTTTCTCCAAATATAGCTCTTAGAAGTTTTTCTTCCGGGCTGAGTTGAGTCTCTCCTTTAGGAGTTACTTTTCCAACCAAAATGTCACCTGCTTTAACCTCAGCACCGATATGGACAATACCGAATTCATCCAACTTGGAAAGAGCGTTATCTCCAACATTTGGGATATCGGCGGATATTTCTTCCGGCCCAAGCTTAGTATCCCTTGCAACACAGGTTAATTCTTGTATATGTATACTGGTGAATTTATCGTCTCTGACTAGCTTATCTGAAATCAAAATTGAATCTTCAAAGTTATATCCATGCCAAGGCATAAATGCAATCCTTACGTTTTGGCCTAAAGACAATTCTCCTAGATCTATAGAAGGTCCGTCCGCCAAGATATCATTCTTGCTGATTTTATCTCCTATCGAAACGATCGGTCTTTGGTTGATACATGTATTCTGGTTGGAACGTGTGTACTTGATTAGGTTGTATATATCAACACCAGAATCACCTGCTTGAATCTCTTTTTCGTTAACCCTCACAACTATCCTACTTGCATCTATACTTTCAATTGTTCCTCCTCTATAAGCTGTAACACAGGATCCAGAGTCTCTTGCGATTAACCTTTCAACGCCCGTACCAACCAAAGGTTTTTCTGCTTGAAGAGTAGGTACAGCTTGTTTCATCATATTAGAGCCCATTAGCGCCCGGTTGGCATCGTCATGTTCTAAAAATGGAATTAAGGAAGCACCAACTGAGAAAGCCTGCTGAGGAGAGACGTCCATGAAATCTACCCTTTCAGGAGGCATAAAAGAAAATTCATTTTTATATCTAACTGGGACTAATTCTTCAGTAAATTTATTACTTGAATCTAGTAAAGCACTTGCTTGTGCTATTACATAGTCACCTTCCTCAATTGCTGATAAATAGTGAAAGCTATCTGATACCTTACCATTTTCAGCTTTCCTAAATGGACTTTCTAAGAAGCCATATTCATTAGTTCTGGCATATGCCGCTAGATTATTGATGAGACCAATGTTTGGTCCTTCTGGAGTTTCTATTGGGCAAACTCTTCCATAGTGTGTTGGGTGAACATCTCGAACTTCGAATCCAGCTCTCTCTCTTGTTAAACCACCCGGTCCTAATGCTGAAATCCTTCTTTTATGACTGACCTCAGAAAGAGGATTATTTTGATCCATGAACTGAGATAACTGACTAGATCCAAAAAATTCCTTAACTGCCGCAGAAACGGGTTTAGCATTTATTAGATCTTGGGGACCTAAATCATCTGCTTCTGCAGTTGCTAGCCTCTCTCTAACTGCTCTCTCAACTCTGACTAAACCAATTCTGTATTGGTTCGAAACCATTTCGCCAACCGATCTTATCCTTCGATTACCTAGGTGATCTATATCATCAACATTCCCTTGACCATTTCTAATTGCAACTAATGTTTTAAGGGTATTTAGAATATCTTCATCACTTAGGATACTGTCCCCTTCAAGCTCTTCTATGCCGAGTCTTTTATTAAATTTCATTCTTCCTACTGCAGACAGATCATATCTTTCAGCATTGAAGAAAAGATTATTAAATAAAGTTGTTGCTGCTTCCTTTGTTGGAGGCTCGCCAGGTCTCATCATCCTGTAGATCTCGACTAACGCTTCAACTTCATTGGTTGTAGAGTCTGCTCTTAAGGTATCTGCAATATAAGGACCTGATTCAATATCATTAATGTAAAGAGTTTCAATTTCAGCTAAGTTTAACTCTTCTAAAACCGGTAGAGATTCTTCGTCAATTACGGTATTAGCCTCTAAAACTATCTCTCCAGTAGTTTTGTCCAAGATATCTTTTGCTATAACTTGACCGTAAAGAGCTTCTTTTGGCATATCGAGTAATTTAAGTTTTGCACCTTCAATTTTTCTAATATGTCTAGCACTAATTCTGTCCCCTTTCTTTACAATAGACTCGCCTTTGATTTCTATATCTACCGGGGAAACTCGACCCATCAACCGCCTTGGAATTACTTGAAGCTGGTAGATATCGTTCTTTTTATTTTTGTAAATTTCAGTTTCATAGAACTTCTCAAGAATCTCTTGATTAGTTAATTTTAAGGCTTTCAAAAGTATGGTTGCTAGTAGTTTTCTTCTTCTATCTATTCGAACATAGACTAGATCCTTAGCATCGAATTCAAAGTCTAACCACGAGCCTCTGTAAGGAATAACTCTTGCACCATACAAAACTTTACCTGAAGAATGACCTTTGCCTTTGTCATGATCAAAAAATAGACCAGGAGATCTATGAAGCTGGGAAACCACAACCCTTTCTGTGCCATTGATAATAAAAGTCCCATGGTCTGTCATTAGAGGAACTGTTCCCATATATACACTTTGGGATTTACCTTCTTTTAGTTTTCCTGAATCTTTATCAATAAAGAAGAGGTCGCAATTTATGTGAAGAGAAATTTCATAGGTTATACCTTTTAATTTACATTCTCTTTCATCAAAAATAGGTTCACCTAAAGTAAAACCAGAGTACTCCATCCTAGCAAAACCATTATGACTTTCGATAGGGAAGATAGAATTAAGAACTTGTTCAAGTCCTGCATTAAGTCTTTTATCGGAATCAACATATCTTTGCAGGAAAGCATCATAAGACTGAACTTGAGTTGCAAGTAGATTCGGAAGCTCCATTACACTGGAGATTTTTTCAAAACTCCTTCTAACTCTTTTTTTCTCAGTATATGAAAAACTCATAAAGACCTCTTTATTATTGATTATTTGTTTATTTTTTAAAGTTTGTTATTTGAGCTCAGCAGTTGCTCCAGCATCTTGCAATGCTTTAGCATGCTCGTCAGCCTCAGCCTTATTAACACCTTCTTTGATCACTGAAGGAGCTTCATCAACTAAAGCTTTAGCGTCTTTAAGTCCGAGACCAGTTATTGCTCTAACAGCTTTAATTACGTCAACTTTCTTATCACCGACTTCTGTAAGGTGGATATCAACGGGTGCATCATCTGCTTCAGCTTCACCACCAGCATCTCCAGCAGCGGCTGCAGGTGCAGCAGCAGCTACAGGTGCAGCAGCAGATACGCCAAATTTTTCTTCCATTGCCTCAATAAGATCAACAATGTCTATGACGCTCATTTCAGCTATAGCGTCTAATATTTCTTCTTTACTTAGTGCCATTTTTTTCTCCAAATGTTATTTAATTAAAGGTTAAGCCGATTCTTTTTGTTCTTTCACAGCCTGTAGTGTTCTGACAAGCTTAGAGGGAACCTGATTAAGAATATTTACGAATTGGTTCATAGGTGCATTCAATAATCCTGCTAGCTGGCTTAAGGCCTGCTCTCTAGAAGGCATGTTTGCGATTGCAGAAAGTTTTGAGAGTTCCAGTAAAGAATCTCCTAAAGATATTCCTTTGACTGCAAATTTACTATTTACCTTTGAGAAGTCATTTACAAGTTTAGCCGCACTAGTAGGATCCTCGAGCGAGAAAGCTAACATAGTTGGTCCAACAAGTAAGTCTTCAAAACAAGAAAATTTAGTATCGGTGAGTGCTTTTTTAGCAAGAGTATTTCTAATAACCTTCAGATGTACTGATGTATCGCGAGCATCCTTTCTGAGTTTTGTTAACTCAGTAACAGAAGCACCGTGATAGTCTGCAGCTACAGCTGAAGTTGCCTTATTAGCAATATCTTTAAGCTCTTCGACAGCAACTTTCTTGTCGTCAATGCGCATTGGCATCTTCCTATCCTCCAAATACCAATAATTGGTATTATCTTTTGGTCATAACTGCAAGCAGTTATATACCATCTGCGTAGGTCAAAATAATTAAGCAAGGAACCCATTCCTCGCACCTACGGTCTTCGATGGGCGATTAATCGCACCATACTGAAGAAACCTCTACCTAGCTTTAGTATTAAAAAACTAAAGAAGATAAATCTATCTCAACTCCAGCTCCCATAGTGGAAGATAGAGTTGCTTTTTTTATAAAAACACCTTTAGCTGAAGGAGGTTTATTTCTCTTCAAATCGTCTAATAATGTTTCTAAATTCTGTTTAATTTGATCAGGTGTATAACTTATATCTCCTATTCTTCCGTGAATAATTGCACCTTTATCAGTTCTGTATCTTATCTGTCCGGCTTTAGCATTTTTTACCGCTGACTCTACATCTTTAGTAACGGTTCCAGTTTTTGGATTAGGCATAGTTCCTTTTGGGCCTAGAACCTTACCTAGAGGACTAACAATTTTCATAGTATCTGGAGTGGCAATTATGACATCGTAATCTACCTCTCCTTTTTTGATTTCTTCAGCAAGATCTTCCATACCGACTGCATCGGCACCTGCTTCCTTCGCTGCATTAGCTTGATCACCTTCAACAAAAACTGCTACCTTGCAAGGTTTTCCAGAACCAGCAGGCAGAGTTGTTGCCCCTCTAACATTCTGATCAGATTTTGTAGGATCAACTCCAAGATTTATTGCTACATCTATTGATTCGTTAAATTTAACTTTTGGAGAAGCTTGAATAAATTCCATTGCTTCAGCAACATTATATTTTTTTTCTTCTAAGGTACTGATGTACTGTTTTCTTTTGCTCTGACTCATTATTTAACCTTCTACCTCTATTCCTGCGCTTCTTGCACTACCAGATAAGGTTCTCACTGCTGCATCCATATCAGCGGCAGTTAAATCTGGATCTTTGATTTTAGCAATTTCCTCTAACTGAGCTCTCGTAACCTTTCCAACCTTTACACTATTTGGAGTTCCACTACCTGACTTTATGCCTGCTGCTTTTTTAATTAAGACTGAAGCAGGAGTTGTTTTAATAATAAAGTCAAAGCTTTTATCTTCATAAACTGTTATTACAACAGGGCAAGGTAATCCAGGCTCAAGCTCTTTAGTTCTTGCGTTGAAAGCATTACAAAAGTCCATCAAAGGAAGACCATGCTGTCCTAGCGCTGGTCCTACTGGTGGACTGGGAGAAGCTTGTCCTGCAGGTACTTGAAGTTTTACGTAAGTTTCTATTTCTTTCGCCATTATCCTTTCTCTATTTGATTAAATTGCAATTCAACAGGAGTTGATCGTCCAAATATTAATACAGCAACTCTGACCTTACTTTTTTCATAATTTACCTCTTCAACAACTCCACTGAAGTCATTAAATGGTCCATCAACTACTCGAACCATTTCGCCTGGCTCAAAAGACACTTTTGGTTTAGTGATGTCTGATCCTTGCTCTAATTGTTGCATGATGCCTTGAGCTTCGACATTTGAGAGGGGTGAAGGTTTATCTTTTGTACCTCCAATGAATCCCATGACTCTTGGTGTATCTTTAACAAGATGCCAACTATCATCATTCAGTTCCATATTTACAAGAACGTAACCCGGAAAGAATTTCCTTTGAGTTTTTCTTTCTTGTCCGCCTTTCATTTCAACAACTTCCTCGGAAGGGACCATAATCTCTCCAAAAAATTCATCCATTCCAAGTCTTTCAATTCTTTCAATTAAGGCCTCTCTAACTTTGGTCTCATATCCAGAGTAAGCATGTATTACGTACCATTGTTTATCCATATCTATCCCAGTAATGCTGCAGTTGCCCAACCGAACAAAGAATCAAGACCCCATAAAATTAAAGCCGCAATTGTTATAGCTACCAAAACAATAAGAGTTGTCTGGGTTGTTTCTGTTCTTGTTGGCCAAACCACTCTTCTAATTTCTGTTCTAGAATCAATAACTGTCTTTAAAGCCTCTTTACCCTCTTGGGTTGTAGTTAAGATAAAGAGGCCCAAACCAGAAATAATAATTACACCAATAACTCTATAGAGAAGTGGTTCTTGATAGTAATAAGAATTACCGTATACAGCAGCACCCACAATAGCGAGTCCAACAATCCAACGGATATAATTTTGCATACTTAAAGTAATGTTTCCCATTATTAAGGCTAGTCTTTTTGGCTGAGTGGCAGGCCAGGAGGGAATCGAACCCCCAACCTACGGTTTTGGAGACCGTCGCTCTGCCAATTGAGCTACTGGCCTACTAATCTATAATTTTAGTTACTACTCCAGAACCAACTGTTCTTCCACCTTCTCTTATAGCGAAATTCATTCCATCTTCCATCGCAATAGGAGAAATTAGCTCGACAGTCATGTCAATGTTGTCTCCAGGCATAACCATCTCAACACCTTCAGGAAGCTCAACTGCCCCCGTTACGTCAGTAGTTCTGACATAAAACTGTGGTCTATATCCTTTAAAGAATGGTGTATGTCTTCCACCTTCTTCTTTTGATAAGACGTAAACAGTTGCTTCGAACTTTGTGTGCGGAGTAATTGCTCCAGGCTTTGTAAGAACTTGTCCTCTTTCAACAGCGTCTCTTTCAGTACCTCTAAGAAGAATACCAACATTCTCTCCTGCCTTACCTTCGTCTAGAAGTTTTCTGAACATCTCTACACCTGTACATACAGTTTTTTGAGTTTCTCTAATGCCAACGATTTCTATCTCTTCGTTAACTTTAATTTCACCTCTTTCAATTCTTCCTGTAACAACAGTTCCTCTACCTTGAATAGTGAATATATCTTCAATCGGCATTAAGAAAGGTTTATCGGTATCTCTAGTAGGTTCAGGTACAAATTCATCAAGCGCTTTTACAAGTTCCTGAATTTTTCCTGCGTATTCAGCATCGCCTTCAAGGGCTTTAAGTGCTGAACCAACAATCACAGGAGTATCATCTCCCGGGAAGTCATATTCAGTAAGTAGTTCTCTAACTTCCATTTCAACTAGTTCTATAAGCTCAGGATCATCGACCATATCTGCTTTGTTAAGAAATACAACAATGTGAGGTACTCCAACCTGTCTAGCTAAAAGTATGTGCTCTCGAGTTTGAGGCATGGGTCCATCTGCTGCATTTACTACAAGAATTGCACCATCCATTTGAGCAGCACCAGTAATCATGTTCTTGATATAGTCTGCGTGACCAGGGCAATCTACGTGTGCGTAGTGTCTAGATTCAGAATCATATTCAACGTGTGAAGTTGAGATGGTAATACCACGCTCTTTTTCTTCAGGTGCATTGTCAATACCGTCAAAAGCTATAGCTTCTCCACCTAAAGACTCTGCTTGAACTTTTGTTATAGCAGCCGTTAGAGTTGTTTTACCATGATCAACGTGTCCAATAGTTCCTACGTTGACATGGGGTTTGGTTCTTTCAAATTTTTCTTTAGCCATTTTTTTTCCTAAATTTAAATTATTATTACCTGGAGCTCATAACCGGAGTTGAACCGGTGACCTCTTCCTTACCAAGGAAGTGCTCTACCTCCTGAGCTATATGAGCAAAAATCTATATTTTTGCTGCTTTTTTTAGAGTGTAGAGAATTTTTCTGATTAACTCAGAAGATAAATAATCGTTAAAATATTTAGCGAATAAACCTACAACCCAAAGCTCGGAGCGCTTTTATAGTATTTTTGGGGCTTCAATGCAAGTAATTTCGGATCTTTTAGACAGTTTTTTTCAGTGGTGGAGGGGGAAGGATTCGAACCTTCGAAGCACGAGGCGGCAGATTTACAGTCTGCTGGGTTTGACCGCTCCCCAACCCCTCCTAAAATAAAGGTCAAAAAACAGCGCGCAATTCTGTAACTGCAAGCTTATTATGTCAACTTAAATTATTTATATTTGCTTAAATACTAGATGATAAATGAAACTTTTTTTCCTTTAGAAGCAGAAAGGATCACAAATAATCTTAAAAAAGATATTTTAGAATATTTACCTGAGATATTTATTTCAGAAAAGACAGCTTCGACTAATGATGATGCAAAAGTTTATTTACCAAATCAGTCCTCAGAATTATCAATACATCTAACAGAGCAGCAAGAAGCGGGTAAAGGAAGAAATGGGAAAAAATGGGTTAGTCCTAAGGGAAAGAATATCTACTTATCGTTAGGATGGAAATCTCCTCTACAGTATTCAGAATTAGATGGTTTAAGCTTATCAGTAGGCTGTATTGTGGCGAATGCCCTAAATTCATCAGCAAATGATCAGATAAATATTAAGTGGCCTAACGACTTATTAATCAATCAAAAGAAAATGTCAGGGATACTGATTGAGACTTTGGATCTAGAAGGCAAGATAGGAATAGTTATAGGAGTGGGAATAAATGTTCATATGTCTAAAGAAGATGGAAAGGATATTGACCAGTCTTGGGTTTCACTCGATGAAATATCAGAGAAAACCAATGATAGAAATGAGTTAATAGTAAATTTACTCAATGAACTATTTGTGCTGACCAAAGTTTTTCCTGTAGAAGGCTTTAAGGCCTATAAATCCAATTTTGATAAGCTGGATCTATTAAAAGGGAAAGTTTGTAAAGTAATTTTCAACAATTCAGAAAAAGTTGTGGAGGTATTAGGCGTAAATGATCAAGGAGAACTTTTGGTTAAAGAAAATTTAGAATATCTTACTCTTCGTTATGGCGAAGTTTCCATAAGGGAACTATAATGCCCCTCGCGCTGGCGTAGCTCAGTTGGTAGAGCAGCTGATTTGTAATCAGCAGGTCGTAGGTTCAAATCCTATCGCCAGCTCCAGATTAAACCCTTACAGAAAATTCTATTTGAGCTTCTTGTAAGGGTTATTTTTATAATTCCTATTCTGGTCCATTTCTAAGTCTTCTTATTTCTTTTTTTGATATAGACCTATGTCTACCATAAGGTTCTATTTGACTACAAACTAATTTGTTGAGCGGAATTTTTATAAAGGGTTTATTCAATTTATCTATTACTCTGATAATTACTTCCAAATCAAATACAAATAAAGTTTCTCTAAAAAATTTAAATTTACAGTTCTCTATAATGAGCTTCTTCATAAATTCTTTTACTTCTTCTATTTGAGCTTCAGAGTAGTAAGATATATCAGCATAAGCTCTAAAGTTTCTGATGATTTTTTTTTCTTCGATACTGGAGTCTAAATATTCTAGTCCGCTGAAGACCATATGATTGTTCATTTCGGCAGAAATCATATTTTCTACCCATTTTTCTTTTATATCTGGACTTATAGATTTGCCAAGCTCAAAATTCTTTGCGTCTATCTTTTGGGCATGCAAAAGGTTTTTTGTCTTTTCTTCATTTTCTGAAAAAGTATAAGAAGATAAAAATAAACCTATAAGGAAAATAAAACTACTCTTCATTTAAGTATTCTTCAGGTTCTTCATTCAACTCTCCGTAATCCAAAATTGGTGCGGCATCTATCTCTTCAGCTCCTATGAATTGAGCGACTCTTTGCAAGCAAGAGACTATCATGCTCTGCTCCCAATCATTTAAACTAGAGAACTGTTCTTTAAATTTATCTTGTAAAACGTCGGGTGAAGATTCAAGAATTTTAAAACCCTTTTCGGTAATATTTAGGTATTGAATTCTTTTATCATTTATACCTCTTTCTCTTGTTATCAAATCATTTGAGAGCAATTTATTTATAACAGTAGCGATAGTTGTATGTCTAAGAGTTGTTATGTAAGAAATATGACTAGGTGTAGTGTGTTTTTTATTTGCGATAATCTGCAGAACAATATGTTGTGTTGGTGTCAGTTGGGATTTCTTTGCTAAGGATAGAGAATTAATTTCAGTAGCCCTCATGACTCTTCTGATTGCAATTAGAGCCTCCTCTAGATGATTATCTTCCACTTGTATCTTCCATTTTCTGCGGATCATATACCTCTATATATACTCCTCGCAATAGGCTAAGCATTGCTGCGATTAGAATAAAAATAAAAGGTAAAGCCATTGATATGGCTCCTGACTGAATTGCCGAAAGTGCGTAAGAGCCACCTCCTACTAGTAGAACAACCGCAATTAAACCTTGAATGATTGCCCAGATCACCCTTTGAATTCTTGGTGTATTATCTTTTCCGCCCGAAGTAATTGTATTGATTACAAGTGACCCTGAATCTGAGGAAGTAACAAAAAATAGTACCAGCATGAATAAGGCAAACAAACTTGTAAAAGTTGGGAATAAAAGATTATCTAACATATAAAAAAGTACTAGAGAAATATCACTCACTGGTTCGCTTAACTTACCTATTCCTTCTTGAAATTGAAAAATTGCAGCCTCTCCAAAAGAAGAAAACCATACTAAGCAAAATAAAAGTGGTGCAAACATAACAACTGTTAAAAATTCTCTAATAGTTCTGCCCTTCGAAATACGCGCAATGAACATTCCAACAAATGGAGACCAAGAAATCCACCAAGCCCAATAAAAAATGGTCCAATCGCGATACCATTGTTGATCATCTGACCTATTCCAATTACTTAGTTCAGTTAAGTCCTGAAAATATGAAACTAAATTTACTCCATATGCAGAGACAATTTGATAAGTTGGACCAGCTATCACTACAAAACTTAATAAAAGCAAAGCCAATCCAATATTGATATTGCTCAAAACTTTTACTCCTTTGTCTAGACCTCTGAAGACAGAAAATATAGCTACTGCAGTAATGAAAATAATAACTATAGATTGACTTAACAAAGTATTAGGAATTCCAAATAGATAATACAGACCAGAAGATGCCTGTTGAGCTCCTAATCCAAGAGAAGTTGCCAGACCAAATAAAGTTGCAAGTACCGCAATTATGTCAATTAAATCGCCCTGCCATCCCCAAATTTTATCACCCAATAAAGGATAAAATATTGATCTAATAGTCAAAGGCAGTTTCCAGTTATAACTGAAGAATGCCAAAGATAATCCTATGACCGCATAAACAGACCATGCATTGATTCCCCAATGGAAAATAGTTGCACTAAAGGCTAATCGATAAGCTTCTTCAGACTGAGGTGCTACATTTAAAGGAGTTCCAAAAACACCCGTGTAATATGAAAGAGGTTCTGCAGCACCATAGAAAGTCATGCCTATCCCAACACCCGCAGCAAATAACATACAAACCCATGACAGAAATCCAAACTCAGGGGTAGAGTCCTTACCTCCAAGAGTAATCTTTCCAAAAGGAGAGATAATCAAAAAGAAAATAATCAGGGTGAATGCTGACATGCATAAAGTAAATAAAGTGTCAAAACGGGAGACTACAAAATTTCTTGAATCAGATAGAAATTGATTAGAAGCTTCCGGATAAATTAGAACCAAAGAAGAAAAGATGATTGCGAGTCCTGAGCTGATGAAGAAAACTGAAGGATTAATATCTAAACCTAGAAATTTTATATTGTTCCGAGCTCGTGTCTCAAAAGATGAAAAGTTTCTTAAGTTTGTATTCATAAAATATCCTAATTATTTATGTAAGCCACATCTTCTTCTTTAAGCAGATCCTCATCTAAAACATCAAGCAGTGGCTTTAGATATTTGGCATAAGGTTTCCATCTTCCCATACCGTCTTTGTTAACTGGTCGTCTAACTTGTTCAGAACTTGCTGTTCTGACTGATCTGTCAGTTTCATAAAAAGTTATGCATTCTTCCTCAAACGGTAAACCTAGATAGTTAAGAATTCTATGAACTTGCCCTTCTAAATCCTCTACTACATCTTCATTATTTACCCTTAGTATCTTTTCCGGCAAAACTTTGTCCCAATGATTCATTAATTGGACGTAACTAGTGTAGTAACTTCCTGCTTCCTCTAGACCATAAGTAAATTCTTGTCCTTGAGCAAACAATTGCTTAAACATACTAAAGCAACAGTCTAACGGGTACCTTCTTGCATCTATTATCTTGGCATTAGGCATGATTAAGTGAATTAAGCCAATATGTCTAAAGTTGTTTGGCATCTTATCAGTAAACATTGGAGCTTCTTTTCTGTGCATCCTTGTGTCATTGATAAAACTCCTTCCTAAGTCTTCTCTTTGCTCAATAGTTAAAGACTTCATGCTCTTCGGATAATTCCCCTCTTTTCCATAAATATCAGCACCTCTCAGGCTTTGAGCAATAGATAAAATATTTGGAAGTTCTAGTGTGCCATCTATCATCGAGTGAGAGGCTAAGATTTGCTCAATTAAAGTAGACCCTGCTCTGGGCAGACCCAAAATGAATATAGGATCTTGAGTATTGTGACCCCCATGACCTAGATCTTCAAAGAAAGAATCACTACAAATTTCTATTTGAGCTTTAAGTTCGTTATTCATCCTCTCGATTGAATACTGACTTTGATTTTTCTTTATCTGATTACCTCGGACTAAATGATGGAAAGCCTCTTCATATTCACCATTAACTTCACATCCTTGAGCGAGAGCAAAATGAAAATAAGCTTTATCTCTTAAGGATAAGTCGACCCTTTCAACTTGTCTTCTCATATCGTCCATTTCTTGTCTTGTGAACGAGTAAGTCTTGAGGTTAGCTAGAGAAAAGAAAGCCTCTCCATGATCTGGCTTAATTTGATAAGCAGATTGATAACTTTCTATTGCTTTATCGGTTTGACCTAAAGTTTTTTGTGCATGTCCCCTTGAAGTAAGTGTACTGAAGTTGTATGGATTCTTTTGAAGAATATCATTTAGCAAGGTTATGGCTTGCTTGTGATCGCCATTTTGCATAATTTCGCTAGCTTTTTGTGCTTGGTAGCTTAGGTTGTCAGGAAATTTTTCACACAAAATTTCAACTTGTTCCATAGTTTTAGAAAACTTTTGCTTTTTTCGAAGTATTTCTGCGTATTTAGTTCTCAAGTCACCATCTTCAGGACTGAACTCTACTGCTTTTTCCAATAAAAATTCTGCGTCATCAAAATATCCAAGTCTATTTGCTATTTCCGCAAGAAGAGACATCGCATATGTATGCGTAGGATTCTTTTTAAGAAAAGCTCTACACTTCTCTTCAGCTAATCCAAGTCTTCCCTCATTTAATATTTGAGTTATGTAGAGAAGCAAACCTGGCAATGATTTTAATTTCTCAAGTTGCTCCTTTGCATGATCAGCTGCAGGCTTATTAGAGTATTTCACAAAGTATTGATATAAAAAGTTCCAAGACGCTATAAGAGCAGGGTTTAATTCGCAAGCCTGTCTATAGTGCATCACAGCTTTTTCTTCATTTCCTTGATCTCTGTTTAGGTGTCCAAGTTCTTGATAAGCTCGGCCCATGTCGGGAGCAATAGATAACAAATTCATGATATGTCTTTCAGACTTATCAAATTCTTTGAGATATCTATATGAAACAGATGAAAGATATAAGGCATCGAGATTTTCAGACTGATCTTTAAGAATCCTATTAAGCAGAGTGGTAGCATCCTTAAACCTATTCTCTTTTACAGCTTGAGTAGCATCACTTAGATCTAATGAAACATTTGTATCATCTATGTCTAAATTCCTCTTATCCATGCAGTTTGATTTTATCTCTTTCCTTTTCTCGAGAAAAAAAGGGAGCTAAAGCTCCCTTTTATTTCTTTTTTTATAATAGTTTAAAATTTACGTTTAAATCTGAAACCATAGTTCATAGGCCTAATGACAGCAACACGCTGACGATCAAAGACAAAGTTATTACTAATTTCTGCTCTCTCGTCAGTCACATTATCAACATATAGCTCCGTCATCCATTCCTCATTACTTATACCAGCACGCAGATTCAGAAAGCTGTAGCTATCTTGCTTGGCTTTATTAGGTTCGATTATGTCTGAGAAACTTTCATCTGACCAATTTACTTGAGCTTGCGCGTGACCAGTATTGCCAGCAGCCAATCCCCATTCATATCTTGCAACTAGATTAGCTTGTACACCAGGAGCAAAGGCTAATTCTTGTCCTGCCACTACATCACTAGTTGTTAAAGACTCCTTAATCTCTGTATCTAATATAGAAAAAGCACCTGATATCATTAATCCATCTATATTAGGATAGTAAAGGAAATCGCCTTCTAGTCCTGAAATCTCAGCATCTGCAGCATTATCAGAGAAGAATAGATTCGCTATACTCGGATCAAATATGGTTGTCTGTAAACCTGTAATGTCTACAAAGAACAAACTACCGTTGAATCTGAGCCTGCCGTCGTTTAAAACGGATTTCCAACCAAACTCATAATTTGTAACTTCGTCAGAATCTGTCACTGGCCTAACTGTGTAAGATCCATCTGGCGTGGATTGACCCGCCGGACGATTCAATAGTCCTGGTCTAAAACCCTCTGACCAAGTTACGTAGTACATAGTGTCTTGAGTTCTATTCCAAGACAGAGTTGCTTTACCTATCACTCCATCAGTTTCAGCTTTGTCAGGATAATTCAATGCATCTAAGAGAGCATTTCCTGATACTGCACCTGGTTCATCGTATTGAACGGATAGATTAGTACCAAATCTTTGTTCATCTGGTCCTCCAAAACCATTTCCAAAAGATGCATTTGCACTTCCTTCAAGATCAACCTCAATGTCGTACCACCTAGCTCCTAGAGTTAATTCAATGTCATCATTAATATCAACGCTCAATTCACCAAAAATACCTTGTTGTTTATCAGTTCTTCTAACATCATTAACAAAAACTACAGGTAATTCATATGGGCCTCTGCCTGAGTGCCATCCTGCTCCGGCGTACATTTTAGACTTCCCGTGATCAGGGATTCCTGTTACCGAGATATCAGTTAACGCATAGTTTGTTTTAAAACCTATATCACTGACTGGCGATCCTGGATAGGTAAACATATTGTGTTCCATTAATTCAAGATCACTAAAAAATGCACCTGCAGTTAAACTCATGTTATCACTCACTGGAGCATTAATACGTAACTCATGTGTTTTAACTTTTGTATCTGTTAAAGAATCAACAAACATATCTGGCGCACCACAGTTTCCAGTAGGCACATTGCCGGGTGCATATGTAGTATATGTAACATAGTAATCACAGATGTAATAAGGTAGATATTGACCTACGAATAAATAATCTGTGTAGTCAATAATTTGGTCTGATTTCCTATCTGTATAAGCACCGGTATATAGGATTTCTAAATCACCGATTGACCCTTCAATGGTGACACTAGCATTATCAAATTCATCTTCAAGACTATCATTGTGATATCTTTGAATCTCTAAATCATCTAAGGCTGGATCAGTAAAGAAAACGCCATCTGATTCTAGTGTCTGTCCTGAGAAAGTAACAAGAGCTTCCCAGTTATCATCAATTTCATGAGCTATACTTGCTCTATATCCCTCATAAGATACCTCGTTAACATTCTCTTTGACTATAGCATTTGCACTAGGCATCGTGACGCCAGATAAATCAACACCGGCCTGAAAACCTTTTCTAGCTGAAGAAACTGGAAGTCCATTATCTCTTATTGTGCCTTCTCTTCTAAAACGTGCTGAGTGACTTACATCTACAGAACCAGCAACTTGATCTATATATCCACCCTTTCTGTCCCTGTAAGCGACAATTCTCATAGCAGTGGATTCACCCAAGGGGATATTTGATACTAGTTCAACCTTTGCACCAGGATCACCCTCGCCCATTCTTCTGGTTTCAAGTTCTAGATTCAAATCAGATTCACCTATCACTGGCTTATTGGTAATCATCCTAACAACACCAGCCTGTGAGCTAGCTCCAAAAAGAGTACCTTGAGGTCCTTTCAACACTTCTATTCGAGAGATATCAGCTGCATAAACATCAAGATTTCTTCCGGGTTGAGCTAGGGGTTGCTCATCTAAATAGAAAGAAACATTCGGTGCAAGACCACCAACACCTGCTGTGGTGAGGTTAGGTGTAGTTGAGGCAAGACCTCTTATGTATATTGTGCTCGTTCCTGGCCCAGCTCCACCAGCAGTAACACTTGGAAGTTGTAATAAATAATCTTCAAATACGTTTACGCCAAGTTCTTCTAAAGAACTTTCCCTTAGAGCAGAAACAGACAAAGGAACGTCTTGCAGACTTTCTGCCTTCTTTCTTGCAGTTACGACGATTTCTTCAACTGCATCTTGTGAAAGAACATATCCGCTGAAAGCAGAAGCATTGAGTAAGATGAAGGTTGAAAGATAAAAAGTTAACTTTTCTCGAATTTTTCCAAACATGGTTGGTTTTCCCCTTTAAGCACAAGCTTAATCATTAATTACTACGTAAAGTGTAGTATATGCACAAAAATAATCAAGTTTTAGGCTTTGGAGGAAGATCTTGTAGCTATTTTTTCGTTGATTTTACGTAATGATGCCGTTCAAACCTATGTTCATTAATAAAAAATAAGAACTAATAGAGGAATTATTAGAAGTCCACTGAAGATTGTTACATACTTGCTAGGCTTTAGAACAACCAAAAGACATAAAAGGAATATAAAAATTGCTGCTAGGAATGATGTTAATGCCATAGAAATCACTTTTGAATAAGTCTTGTCAGAATATTACCTTTAAGTCCTGATTGAATAGTTGCCATCTTATCATTGTCAGAAACTATTAGAATTTGGGTACCTTTAGCATTCAGCATATCAATCTCGTTTTGAATATCTGAGACTTCAAATATGATCTCGGCTACACCCTCTCCACGTTGCTTTATTGAGTCTGAATATATACTTACCTCTTCTGGCTTCATCAGTTCAACAAGGATTCCACCTAGAGAGTATTCTAGGGAGTCCGTTTTCCATTCTTTTCTATAAAATCTATCATTTAATTTTGCAAAGCCCAGACTTGAATAATATCTGGATGCGGATTCAAGGTCATCAACACATAAACCTAATCCCATAAATCTCCATTGATTAACTAAAGGGTGAGATTCATTATTATTGCGCCAAGATTTTTCCCAATCATCTGCGGGAGGTCTCAACGAAATCATCA
The DNA here is from genome assembly GCA_902559365.1 of uncultured SAR86 cluster bacterium. Lineage (GTDB taxonomy): Bacteria > Pseudomonadota > Gammaproteobacteria > Magnimaribacterales > Magnimaribacteraceae > Magnimaribacter. Next base: position 33,463 of record CACEHP010000003.1, on the reverse strand, counting down.
AATCTCCATGCCGTCTCGTATCAATATAATTTTCAATTGTTTTACCGTTTGTTGTTACATTAAAAACCAGATCACAGCCGCGATCTAAAAAATACTGGGTGTCATTTTCAATATCGTTAGTATTGAAAGCTATGTGGTTAATGCCATTACCCTTTTTTTCTAAATAACGGCTAATAAACATTCCAGGACCTGGTTTCATAGGGTAAATTTCGAGCTGACAATTTCCAATCTGAGACTGGCCATCTCTAAAATGATGAGCTCCACCAGTTTGATATTTATGAGAAACAGGATCACCATCGAGCTCTCTAAAGAAAGTTATTTCTCCTTCTCCCGCAATAAAGGGTAGTAATGGTTGAGGTCCTACGCTTACACCTAAGCCTATTGATTGATAATATTCCAAAACCTCATCACGATCGGTAACCATCATGCCCAGGTGATTAAACGACCAATTAAATTTCATGCCATGTAACCGCCATCTACGTTCAAAATTGTACCGTTTATATAGCTTGATGCATCAGAAGCAAGAAAAACTGCCGCATTAGCCATTTCATTGAAAGTAGCAACTCGGCCTAAGGGTATATTTTCGGGACCAGTAGACCAAGCTTCAAATTTTTCTTGATCAGATATTTCTTTTTTTTCTTCCTCAATATTTGTTCTTTTCTTTTTGATATTTTCTTGTCCTGGAAATTCTTCCCACTCTACCAAGGAAGGGGCTATAGCATTCACTCTTATGTTATGAGGTCCTAAATATCTAGCATACTGTCTAGTCATCATAGCAATACCAGATTTAACAATTGCATAGTTACCCATAGCCTTGTCAGCATGAGCTTTTAGGCCTCCACGTGATGTTAAATTAATTATGCTGCCACTTCCTTGCTTCTTCATTATTGGAGATACTTCTTGAATTGTGAGCCAGTAACCCTTCAAGTTAACATTACTGAGTTGCTCCCAACTTTCTTCATCTAAATCAACAACAGATTTCATGTGATACATAACTGCCACATTCATCAAGATATCAATACCTCCAAATTCAAGCATCACCTTATCAACCATTTTTTTTACATCTTTTTGAGAAGAGATATCGGTTTTCAGAAAAATAGACTTTCTTCCCATTGCTTCAATTTGTTCACTTACTGCCTGAAGTTGACCAGATTCAATATTTATATCAGTAACAGCGACATCAGCCCCTGCTTCTGCAAGACCTAAAGCAAAACCTTTACCCATATTTCTTCTTGCACCGATAACCAAAGCTTTCTTACCGCTTAATGAAAATTCTGAAAGTGACATAAAACCAAAACTTAAAATTAATAAATATTTACATTAGGTTCTTTTAAGGAAAGTATCAACAACAACTACACTTATTAAGATTGGAAGGTAGTATTAATCGCGAAGTTGGACCTGAAGAATGGTTTGAATTGGGAATGTCTTCACTCTTTGTTTCTTTAAGTTTTTTATTGAACACCTGTTCTTCCTGCTCGGATAAATAATACCCGGTATCAATCTCAAAACTGTGTTTTCTTACCTGAGTATTTATGGAAATTCTCGAATTATCTAAGATTTTATATTCATTAAATTTCATTCCATCACATAAGACTGTTATCTCATTAGCATCGGGTAGATTAAATACTTCAATGTTTGTCTTTTTATTTGTCTTTGTTTTATCACCATCAGAAATACTAAAGTGTAATTTTCCCTTTCGGTCATCATGAAAAGCTTTCTCAATAAATACTGAAGGAAAATCAACGCCTTTAATGCTAGGAGAATAGAACTTTGTTAGATTAGGTTTATTAAAGAGACTCTCCCAAGCTTCAGGTTCGCAAACTTCAGCACACATTGCTAAAGCAGAAAGCTGTCCTCTGGGCCATTTTTCACCAAGATTAAACCAAAATCCAAATTGACTGTCGTTGGTGCCAAAGAATTGAGGTTCAAAGTTTTCTTCGGCATATTTTCTTAATCTTTCATGGGTTATCTGATCATCAAATTCCTTAGACATAGTTAATCCAAGAGCAAACATTCTTGGGTCCGGCATAAATTCGTTTGTAATTGGAATAGAAGGATTATTCCATCCCAAGAAGTTAATAGCTCCTCGATAGAGAAGTTCTGCAAATTGCGGGTCTTGGGGCTTTGCGTAAAATGACACTGCAAGTCCATGAGTTGGTACTGTTCTATGATGGTGATCATTGATCTCATCAAAATACATGGTTACCCATTCTAAAGATCCATTCTTGTTGAACCCATAGTATTTATCTTTAGTAAAAGATAACCAATTTGAATAAGAACTATGAAAATTATTATCAAAAATTTTATCGTACATCATCAAACCCAGTCCTGCGGCTGATAAACAAAAAGGCCATGCTTTGGTATTTTCACAATGTGGTCCCATTGGGGTCTTTGCCCACTGCTGATGTAAGTGGTCAGCTAGTTGGTGTTGAGTCCATTCAAATCTGGAGTTGTAAGCTCCTGCTACACTAAAAGGTGAGGACCACTTATCGTAACCACTGACATATGTATGCATTGACTGAGTCAAGTTCAGCCAGCCCTTAAAAAATAAATTCCCATCGGCGCCTATTGGATCAGCATGAAATCCCCATGGCGCGACACCATTTGCTGTCCAGCCAGGTGCGTCATATTCTCCCCAAAATTCTTCGGGTATAAGCGTGCCTCTCCAGATCTCTGGGTAATTTTTTCTATCAGGATCATGACCAAATTGTGTTAGCCAGTCTACGGCTGCCCAATAGGTGATAGAGCGTTCAGCTATTTCATCTAATATCTCAGAGTAGATTTCTCTCCAGGCTGGAGTTCTATCAGCCATTAAACCAATAGCATATGTTGATTCTTGAAGATCAAAACGAGGGAAAGCACACATCGGTGCAGTTGAAATTTGGTCCCACCATTCATTTGGAGTTCCATCTTCTGACCAATCATCTGGTGTAGTAGCCTTTTGATAAAGAAAATTTAACCATCCTTGAGCTCTGTTATTTAGTTCTGGATGATTGATTGGCATATCGATAATTAAATTTTAGAGCTTGGTCTAGACAGAATTTTTTTATGCCATCTGGATAGATTTTCTAACCCGTCATCTGGTTTTAGATCAACCATGCTAGAAGCAAAATCTATTGCAGACAAAAGGGTGATGTCGGCAACGGTGAACTTGTCTCCCGCTACGTATTCAGAGCTAGAAAATTCTGAATCCAATCTTTCATAGTAGGCTACAACATTCTTATCACTCGCTTTCTTAGCATCTGGAATTTGTTTAAATAAACCCATTGAACCAACAATTGGACCATTCACCCAGGAAGTTCCAATTTGTGTCCATAGCTCCAACTCTATGTGTCTATTTCTGCTCTCTATAAAAGATATCTCAAAAGCATCCTCACCAAATAAGTTGGGATCAGGTACTAAACTCTCCAAGTATCTACAAATAGGTATGGACTCGGAAATGCATCTTCCGTCATCTAACTCTAGGACAGGAATTTTGCCGCTGGGATTTTTTTTCAAGAACTCTGGAGATTTGTGCTCTCTCTTTGCCATATCACAATTAATTAACTCTAAAGTGATATTCTTTTCTTCTGCAAAGATCTTTACCCTTCTAGGATTAGGAGCTCCAGGAAAGTCGTAGAGTTTCATCATGAGATAGCCGGGGCATCTGAACCTAATAAATCTTCTCTTAAATTTCTTTTCAAGACTTTACCGGTAGCGTTACGAGGTAAAGCATCTATAAATTTAACGGAACTGGGTACCTTAAATTTAGCCAGGTTTTCTATGCAGTGTTGAATGATGTCTTTTTCTTCAAGTTTCTCATCGGCCTTTAGACTAATAAAGGCCACTCCAGTTTCTCCCCACCTCTCATCAGGAATGCCAAGAATTGCCGCTTCAGCAATTTGAGGCAGCTGATAGAGAACATTTTCTACTTCGGCGGGATATACATTCTCTCCCCCCGATATGTACATATCTTTCCAACGGTCGACTATATACACAAAACCTTCATCATCAAATCTGGCAGCATCCCCTGTTTTAAGCCAACCATCATCAAAAGAATTTGCAGTAGCTTCAGGGTTATTCCAGTAACCAGGTGTGATGTTAGGGCCTTTGATATATAACTCTCCTACTTCTCCCCAAGGTAGCTCCTTACCATCGTCATCTACTACTTTAACTTCTGTATGCAGGAGCGGCTTGCCAGCTGAACCTAATTTACGTTCTGCGTCTTCTGCAGGAAGCCCTATACCTCCAGGACTGGTCTCTGTCATACCCCAACCTTGAATCATTGAAACTCCTCTGTCAGACCAAGTCTTAAGAATGGCTTCTGCACAAGGAGCTCCTCCAATGCCTGCTATTCTTAGATTTGATAAATCAGTTTTATCGAAATCAGGGTGATTCATCATAAATTGATAGGGGGCAGGAACTGCAAAGAAGTGAGAAACTTTATATTGGGAGTCTCCCAAAATCGATAAAGCCAAACCAGGATCAAATTCTCTGATTAAAATCAATTCACCTCCGGCATGCAAAACAGGATTAGCATAACAATTCATGCCTCCAGTATGAAAAAGAGGAAGAACGACTAACTGAACGGTATCAGTAGCAACAAATGCTGGAGAGGCAAGATTAATGACATTATAGAGCTGCATCTGATGATTGATCATTGCACCCTTTGGATGACCAGTTGTTCCGGAGGTATACATAATCATAATTAGATCATCTTGATTTATATCCGGTTTAACAAAATCTGAACCACTATCTTTTAGCGTAGCTTCGTATTGACTGACAGGATCGCCTTTATCGATTTCTAGCGAATCAGAAATATTACAATCCTTGATTAAGTCATTTGATATTTCAGAAAATGATTGGTCATAAATTATTACCTTTGGAGTACTGTCTTTGAGTATATATTCAAGTTCAGGCTTGGTCAGTCGCCAATTGAGAGGGAGTTCTATTGCTCCGATCTTTGCACAGGCAAACTCAAGTTCGAAGAACTCTGCACAATTTTGGGATAATATTGCTACCCGATCGCCCTTCTCGACGCCAACTTTTTGTAACCAGTTAGCAAGCAGACATGCCCTATCATCAAGCTCTTTGTATGTTAAAGATTGATTAGCACTTAAGTCTCTAATTGCAATCTTGTCGGGCCTCACATAGGAATGATAAGCAGACCAATCGTAATGTTTAACTGTCATAGGACACCCCTTTTAAAAGAAAACGATCATGAATAAATAAAAAACTATTACTGCACCCCATATATTCAACAAAAATCCAATTCTTCTTCCTACTTGTTCTCCTTTGGAGTACTGCCAAAGAAAGAACAATAAGCTTATGAAAATAAGGGAGATAATAATTCCAATATGCATGCCAACAACTGTAATAGTTAACTAAAAAGCAAGCAACACTTCCTCAAGACAAAATTAACTTTAAATCAGGTTAATGATTTAAAATGAGATGAGAGCTCAACTCTAAAATTCATAAAAAAGTATCTTTTGAAAAAATCATCAAAACAAACATCCAGAACCTTAAGAGGTATTGTTAGAAAATCTAATAAATCCAGAGGATTCTATGTTGATGACTTGAAATATGATGCTCAGTTTAAACTTGGCAAGAAGGAACTGTATAAAGCTATGCCCGGAGACCTGGTTCAATTTTCTCTCACCCAAAGAGGATGGGCAAAAATCCAAAGGGTAATTGAAGAAAATACAACTGAGTTTGTTGGCAAGATCTTCAAGAGGGGTAAAAGACTCTATACCAGTCCACTAGGATACGAAAACGAACTTAGAGTTTTGATCAACGAACCTTATCCTAGAGATCTAAAGGATGGAGGAATTGGAAAATTCGTCATACATAGGCAACCCACAGAAAATTCTCTTCCAGAAGCCAATCTATTATTTATTTTTGATCCAGAGAATGAATTTGGCTTGGCTTACGAAATGGCAGTCACTAACCACAAATTAAAAAGGGAATGGCCTAAAACTGTTATTAATGAATCTAGGAAACTTAAACATAAGAATTTTGACATAGATAATGTTGAGGACCTAAGAGATAAAGTCTTTGTAACAATTGATGGAAAAAATGCCAAAGACTTTGATGATGCTGTATTAGGCGAAAAAGATGAAGAAGGAAATTTAATACTTTATGTAGCAATAGCTGATGTTGGCCGTTACATAGATATAGGGAGTAATCTAGACCAAGAAGCCTATGAAAGAGGCACATCAGTATATTTTTCTCAAAAGGTTATTCCCATGTTACCTGAAGAACTTAGTAATGATCTTTGCTCATTAAAACCGAATGAGGATAGATTTTGTCTAGTATGCAGAACAAAAATAGATGCTGAAGGCAATCTGTCTGATACATCTTTCTTTGAGGCATTAATTAACTCTAAATCTAGACTTACTTATTCAACTGTTACAAGAGAAATTGAAAGGCAACAATTTAAGAGACCCTATGCCAACTCGCTTAAAGTGCTACTGGAGATTTACAGGAGATTAAAAAGAAACAGGGTAGCTAGAGGTTCTTTAGAATTGGAAGTTCCAACTTATATACCTAAAGTTAGCAATCAAAAGATTTTAAAATTTGAAGATTCTCCGAGAGAGATTTCCCATATGATGATTGAAGAGTTTATGCTTGCAGCAAATATTTCTGCAGCTCAATTATGCTTAAATCAAAAAATTCCCTCGGTGTACAGAGTCCATCCAAAACCAGATATCTTAAAAATCAAAGTATTAGAAAAATTTTTAAGAAGCAGAAAAATAAATGCAGTTTTGGACGATGGTAGCGATATCAAACGTTTGACTGCGCTAGTGGAATTAGCCAAAGACAGAAAAGATAAAAATATCATTCATTCACAGATCCTATACTCGATGAGTTTAGCCACTTACGAAGCTGATGTTTCAATGCATTTTGCTCTTAATTATTCCTCCTATTCGCATTTCACATCTCCTATCAGAAGATATCCTGACTTGCTTGTGCATAGAGTGATTAAGGCTTTGATAAAAGAAAATGGAGGTAAGATAAAAGTATCGGCCAAGCCTATCCAAAAAAAATTGATTTATAACTACGATGAGCTAGCAGAGGCCTCTAAAGATTGCTCAAGAAAGGAAAGAATAGCTGAGAAGGCTGAAAGAGAAGCATTGAATCATCTTAAATGTGCGTTTGCTGCAGAAAACATTGGCAATACCTACAAAGGACAAATCATTGGGGTAACTAATTTTGGTTTGTTTATCCATTTAAAAGAAATAAATATTGAAGGCCTTTGCCACATTAAATATCTTCCCCGTAATGAGTATTATGTTTTCGATGAAGACAGTAAAATGCTTCAAAGTAATAGCTCCAGACATTCTTACTCCTTGGGAGATGAAGTAGAAGCTGTAATAGAAAAAGTTGAGGTATTTTCTCAAAAAATAGATCTTAGGCTTTTGAAATGAAAACTGATTCAAATGAAGAAATGATTTGTGGCTTAAATGCCATATCTCAAATTATAAAAACTAGACCTAAATCGGTAAAAGCTCTTTTCGTCATAAATTCCCCTAACGAGAGACTTAAAGAATTGATTGAATTAACCGAAGATCAAAACATAAAGGTAGAAAAACATGATGCCTCTTTTTTTGATAAAAATTTTGAGGGAATCAATCATCAAAATGTTGCTCTAAGATGCAACAAAAGGTCAGAAGAAACTGAAGATTATCTTGAGCTTATTCTGGACAAAGAGGAAGTTAAACTTCTTATATTAGACGGTCTAACAGATCCACATAATGTTGGGGCCTGTCTCAGAAGTGCTGCAGCTGCAAAGGTAGATGCTGTGATAGTTCCTAAAAATCGTGCTTGTCACCTTACTTCCACAGTTAGAAAAATATCATGTGGTGCTTCTGAACTTATTCCATTCATTATTGTCACAAACTTAGTAAGAACTATCTCGCTAATTAAAGAGAAAGGAATATTAGTTTATGGAAGCGATCTACAAGCTACAAAATTCTATGATGAGGTGGTTTACAGCAAGAGGAATGCAATAATAGTTGGTTCAGAAGATAAGGGAATTAGAAGGTTAACCAGAGAAAATTGTGATGAGCTTATCAAGATTGACATGTCAGATAATATGGACAGCCTTAATGCATCTGTAAGCACCGGTATTTTGCTATTTGAGATAAGCAGACAAAATAAAATTAAGTCAAATTAATATAGTAAAATACAAAGATGCTTGCCCAAAGAACTCTGTCTAACTCTATCAAAGCTTTTGGTATTGGTCTTCATAGTGGAGAACCAATCATGCTGAAGCTTATGCCTGCTCCTCCCGATACGGGGATAATATTTAGAAGAGTTGATCTTGATCCTGTTGTAGAGATCAAAGCAAGGGCAGAAAATGTAGGTGATACCACTATGTCCACTTCATTGACATGGAAGGATGTAAAAATTTCTACCGTAGAACATTTATTATCTGCCATGGCTGGGCTAGGAATAGATAATGCTTATGTTGAAGTGAATGCTGCAGAAATTCCTATCATGGATGGCAGTGCAGGCCAATTTGTGTTTTTAATTCAGTCTGCAGGACTGCATGAACAAGAAGTACCAAAGAAATTTATAAGGATAAAGGAGAAAGTCAGGGTTCCATTTAATGATGCTTGGGCTCAAGTATCTCCATTTGAAGGTTTCAAAGTAGCTTTTACGGGAGTTTGGGATCACCCGGTACTTAAAAAGCATGGTACTAAAGCTTCTATTAACTTTAACAGTACCTCTTTTGTTAAGGAGGTTAGTCGAGCCAGAACTTTTGGTTTTATGAGCGATCTAGAAGCATTAAAGGAAAATAATTTAGCACTGGGTGGTAGCGAGAAGAATGCAATAGCCATTGGCGAAGAAGATATTCTTAATGAAGATGGTCTTAGACTGGAGAATGAGATGATTAAGCATAAGATTCTAGATGCCATAGGGGATTTATACCTTCTTGGGCATAATCTAGTTGGATCTTTTGAAGGTTATAAATCAGGTCATACCGTGAATAATGCTCTTTTAAGAGAATTAATTGCAAGACCTGATACCTGGGAAGTTGTTACGTATGACGATCCAAATAACTCTCCAATCACCTATTTAGATCCAATTATTGATCCTAGTTCAGGATAATTTTTATAAGATATCTGTTAGCAACTGTTAGAATTGCGTCTAACAAAATTGTATGGGTCTATTAGATAAAATATTTGGTTCAAAAAACCAAAAAGTATTAAAAAAAATTCAACCTCTAGTGAATTCAATCAATTCATTGGAAGAGGAGTATTCTTTACTCAGTGATTTAGATCTGAGAAGTAAAAGAGAAGACTTTATCAATCGTCATAAAAATGGTGAATCTCTTGATGGACTTCTTCCTGAGGCATTCGCTACTGTAAGAGAAGTAAGCAAAAGACAGCTTGGGTTAAGACACTATGACTGTCAGCTAATTGGCGGAATAGCCCTACACAATTGTCAAATTGCTGAAATGGCTACTGGTGAAGGTAAAACGCTCGTTGCCACCCTGCCCTCATACTTGAACTCACTCACAGAAAGAAAAGTTGTCCTAGTTACAGTGAATGACTATCTTGCAAAAAGAGATGCGGAGTGGATGGCTCCGATTTATGAAAATTTAGGCATGTCTGTTTCATTTATTATTCCTGGTCAACAACTAGAGGAAAGAAAAAAAGCTTATGAAGCAAATGTGATATACGCCACCAATAATGAGCTGGGTTTTGATTTCCTCAGAAACAATATGGTCGTAAATACCAATGACAGAATGATGAACGACTATTATTTCGCCATTATTGATGAAGTAGACTCCATATTAATTGATGAAGCAAGAACACCACTCGTCATATCAGGGCCTGCAGAGAATACAGCACAAATTTATCAAAAAATTAGCAAGTTCGTTCCCAAACTCAAAGAACAATTTATTGAACCTGACGAAGATCCCGAAGAAGAAAATAAAAAAGAAGACACAGGGCACTTTATTGTAGATGAAAAATCAAAACAGGTAGAGCTCACTGATTTAGGTCATGATTTTATTGAGAAGCTTCTGAAAGATGAAAATCTTTTAGAAGAAGATCAAAGCTTATATTCATCAGGAAATTTACGACTTCTTCACTACATTCAATCTTCATTAAGAGCACACTTTCTTTTTAATAAAGATGTGGACTATATGGTACAAGACAAACAAGTTGTTCTAATTGATGAAAATACTGGAAGAGCAATGCCCGGTAGGAGATTGGCAGATGGATTGCACCAAGCAATAGAACAGAAAGAAAATGTACCCATACAAATGGAAAGTCAAACACTCGCATCATGTACTTTCCAAAATTATTTTAGACAATATGAAAAATTGTCTGGCATGACGGGCACAGCATCTACTGAAGCTGAAGAGTTTGCTGAAATTTATGGATTAAATGTTCTTGAGGTTCCTACAAATGAACCCATGATTAGAGATGATAAAAATGATCTCGTTTATCTCACTCAGGCAGAGAAATACAAAGCTGTTATTGACGAAATTAAAGAATTTAAGCAAAAAGGAAATCCAATTCTTGTAGGTACAGCTTCTCTAGAAAGCTCCGAGTTACTCTCTAACCTACTTAAAAAGGAAAATATTGAGCATCAAGTTTTAAATGCTAAGAATCATGCAAAAGAAGCAGAGATTATTTCTCAAGCTGGTAAACCTGGCGTTATAACAATAGCTACTAATATGGCCGGCAGAGGAACCGATATTGTTTTAGGAGGTAATTGGGAAGCCGAGTACGAAAAATTAAATCAAGATGATTCTACAAAAAGAGAGGAATTAAGAACAAAGTGGGAAAAGCTTAATTCGGAAGTTTTGACCTCTGGAGGACTGCACGTAATTGGCACTGAAAGAAACGAATCCAGAAGAATGGATAATCAGTTAAGAGGTCGTTCAGGAAGACAAGGTGATCCAGGTTCATCAAGATTTTATATATCGCTGGAAGATAACTTAATGAGAATCTTTGCATCGGATCAATTCAAGAACATTATGCAAAGAGTTGGTTTGGAAGATGGTGAATCTATTGAACATAGAATGCTAAGTGGAGCCATTGAAAGAGCCCAAAAGAGAGTAGAAGGTAGAAACTTTGATATCAGAAAGATGCTTCTTGAGTACGATGATATGGCAAATGAACAAAGGCAAATCATATATTCACAAAGAAATAATATCTTAGAGGCAGATGTAATTACTGAACTTCTTGATTCAATGAGAGAAACCGTAATTGCAGATGAAATTGATTCAGTATCGTTCGGCGATTTGGAGCCACATGAGTGGAACCTAGATATTCTAGAAAGCTCCCTATCAAACATATTTGGTCTACAAATTCCTATCAAGCAATGGATTAGTGAAAAAAATAATATAACTCGTGAAACTATAGAACAGAAAATTCTTGAATCAGCTAAAGAGTCCTATAGTCAAAAAAGTAATCAAATAGGACCTGTTATGCGAGATTTTGAGAAACAAATTCTATTGCAGATTATTGATAATGCTTGGAAAGATCATCTAGCTGAAGTAGATGCTCTTAGGCAAGGAATAGGCCTAAGAAGTTACGCTAGTAAAAATCCGAAACTAGAGTTTAGAAGAGAATCATTTGAGTTATTTGAAAGTCTTCTCAATAAAATTAGAGTTGAAGGTATAAGATTTTTATCAAGAGTTGAAATTGAATTAGAAGATTCAGGTGACTTAAATTTACCACAGCAAAATAAGGCACAATCTCTAGATCATGAAACTCCTGAGTCTATTTTAGCTCCCTCTCAGCCAGATAGGACTCCAGCAAAAGCACAAGAACAAGGTCAAGGTAATAGAAGACTGAGAAGAGCAGAAGCTAAGATGGCAAGAAAGAATGCCAGAAAAAAATAATGGCAAAAAAAATTCATAATATTGAAGGAATAAAATTCGGATCTGCTTCAAGCAATACTCGCTATGGGAAAAGAAACGATAGTCTCGTTGTAATAATAAATCAGGAAGCAAAACTGAGTGGCAAGTTTACTTCGAATAAGTTGAAAGCTGCACCTGTTACTGAAGCCATTCAAAATCTATCTGCACTCAAGAAAGGTCCAAAAGTTCTCCTTATAAATGCTGGAAATGCCAATGCAGCTAACGGGCAAAAAGGAATTAATAATGTAAAGAAATATTGTAAGGAAATTGCATCTGATTTAAATATCGAACAAAAAAATGTCATACCCTTTTCAACGGGAGTGATTGGTGAGGCATTACCGGTAGACAGCTACCTGAGTGCATTTAGGAGCGCTTTAACTAAACTTAAAAATAATGGCTGGAAAAAAGCTGCCTCTGCAATATTAACAACAGATACAAAACCTAAAATTGTTTCCAAAGAGGTTAAGGTAGGAAAAAAATCTTATTCAATCACAGGTTTTGCCAAAGGATCCGGAATGATTAGGCCAGACTTTGCTACATTACTGAGCTTTGTTTTTGTTGATGCAAAGTTAAGCCAAAGTTTATTAAACAAAATTCATAGCCAAGCACTCAAAGTAAGCTTCGAGGCTATCACCGTAGATGGAGACACCTCGCCGAATGATTCTTCTGTACTTGTAACAAATGGAAATCAAGAAAAAGTGGTTAAGGCAGGATCTTTGGATGAAAGAAAACTCACACAAGCAATCATTGAGACCTTCAAAGAACTGGCTGAGCTTTTAGTGGCAGATGCAGAAGGTGCCACAAAGTTAATTAAAGTTAAAGTCTCTAAGGCTAATAATCAGATTCAAGCCAAATCAGTAGCTTTTACAGTTGCTGAATCTCCTCTAGTTAAAACAGCCATGTTTGGAAGTGATGCCAATTGGGGCAGAATACTATCAGCAGTTGGAAGAGACAAAACTGTTGAAGACTTAAACGGATTACAGATTAAATTAAATGGAGTGCCATTGGTTAAAAATGGGCATAAAGACCCTAAATATTCTGAGAAAGTGGCCTCGAAAGCAATGAAGAAAAAAGAAATTACTATTGAAGTGGTTATGGGATCAGGTAAACACGAATTTCAAGTTATGACTTCTGATCTCTCAGAAGATTATGTACTTATCAACAGTGACTACAGAAGTTAATGACGAGTATCTATATCTTCCTCTTCTAAAAAAACTTCTTCTCCAGCTATTTTTCTATCTTCGCTCGCCCAAGCACCCAAATCTAGAAGCTGACAACGTCGACTGCAGAATGGTCTGTGCTCATTTTTTTCAGAATATTCGGTCTGCTCTCCACACTCAGGGCATTTTACATACATCATATTTCGGAAATTATACGTTCGTGTAATTCTTTAACCTGAGATTGAAGATCCTCTAGGCTGCCATCATTAATGATTACTTCATCAGCTAACTCTAGTCTATCATCTCGACTAATTTGAGCTTTGATAATTGATTTAACTTGTTCCTCAGATACGCCATCCCTTTTCAAAGTCCTCTCCATCTGTAACTCAACTGGGACATCCACAACTAAGACTTTATTGCAAAAGTCTTTTTGATTCGTTTCCAATAACAAAGGAGATACCAAAATAGTATATGGACTTCTTGAAGCAGATAATTCATCCTGAATTTGTTTTGCGATAGCAGGGTGTAGAAGTGATTCAAGCCAATTCTTCTCTTCTTCAGACTGGAATATGATTTCCCTGAGTTTAGCTCGATCCAATTCTAGATTTTCAGTCAAAATATCATCACCAAAATGTTTGGCAATTTCTTCAAGACATGGCTTTCCTTTTTCAACTACTACTCGCGAGGCTAGGTCAGCGTCAACCACAACTATTCCAAGTTCTTCAAAAGTATCTGAAACAGCTGTCTTGCCACTTCCGATCCCACCAGTCAATCCAATAATCATGTGTCTGATATTACTGATTATTCAAAGTTTGTTGAAGGAAATTTATTGCAGCATTTGCAAATACATCATTCCTATCACCTGCAATCATGTGAGCTGCTTTATCTATCTCAACAAATTCAGCATGGCTGATCGTACTAAGAAAATCGTCAACCTCTTCTTGAGTAACTACATTACTCAGCGCTCCTCTTATAAGAAGTGTTGGTACCTTGACTGATTCAGCATAATTTCTTTGCCTTTGCCTGTAAGCTGTTCGATCGATGTTTCCTGTTCGAGATTCAATGAACTTAGGGTCCCAGTGCCAGTAATATTTTCCATCTTCCTTTAGTCTGAGGTTTTTCTTCAGTCCTGATATGTCTTTTGGTTTCTCACGATGCGGCAAATAAGATGAAATTGCTTCAGAAGCTTCTTCCATAGAGTTAAAACCTTTAAAACCTGAACTCATAAAATTTAAAATTTCATTGGAGCCATCTTCATTAGGATATATACCTATATCAACCATCACCAAGGCTCTACAAAGATGTTCATACGTTTCGTCGCCTGCGGTAGACAAAGAAATCATTCCTCCTAAAGAAGCCCCAATAAGAAAGGCCGGTTTGCCTATCTGTTCAATGATATTAACTAAATCATTCCTATAACTTTCGATAGCGTAATCACCCTCCTCACTCCAATCACTATCTCCGTGGCCTCTTAAATCCAAAGCTAGAGCATAGAATCCAGATTGAGAGAGTTTTTCTGCAGTTGCGCTCCAAGCATGTCTAGTTTGACCTCCTCCATGAAGAAGAATAACTAAAGGATTTTCAGGATTCCCTAAAGCTGTTGTCTCAATGTTTAAACCTGAACTGACTTTAAATTTCATGGATTAGTAAATTTCTGAAAAGAAAGGAGGAATTGTTCCATATTTAGTGAGAAAATCTAGGAAAGATTACAACTTATGCAAGAAGCACCAAAAACTTTTTTAGAAAGAATCAAATACATTGGGCCAAGTGTAATAGTCACGGGAAGTGTAGTTGGTAGCGGGTCTATAGTTATGACCCCATTACTAGGTGCAGCAGCAGGCTTCTTACTCCTATGGTGGTTACTACTTAGTATGTGGAGTAAACCAATAATACAAGCAGAAATAAGTAGATACATTGTTGTAACCAGAAAAACTTTCTTAGAAGCCTTTGCAGATATGCCTGGCTTTAAAACTACTATCCAAGGGAAAACTACATCCTGGCTTGTTTGGTTCATGTTTATTGGGGTGGTTCCTTCAATAGCTGGAATGGGAGGTTTAGCTGGTGCTGTAGCTGAAGCAGGTAATACTATGTTTCCCTTTTTATCAACAGAGATTTGGGTAGCCATTTCTTGTTTATTAACATGGTTATTACTTTATTTTGGTTCTTACAAGAGCCTTGAAAGAACCTTACTGATAATGGTTTTATTCTTCTCGTTCATGACCATGATCATAGCTATTGCAATGCAATCGACTGAATATCAGGTTAATCTCAATCAGATTTCTCAAGGTCTTTCCTTTTCTTTCCCTACTGAGTACCTACCTCTTGCTCTAGCAGTATTTGGTTTTACTGGAATAAGTTATGGAGAAATTATGGCCTATACATACTGGTGCTTGGAAAAAGGATACGCAGATAACAGTGGAGGGGATGTTGAGGAAACTAAGCATTGGATTAAAACTATGCAGACAGATGTCTGGGTAACCGTCTTTTTTATTACGCTCGGTACACTTCCTTTTTTCTTCTTGGGTGCAGGAGTTTTAAATAATGTCCCTGAACTGCAGGAGGCATTAGCTACAGGTTCTTTTTGGGATGTAGATGTAATCAGCTCTCTTCAGAATATGTTTTCTCTTGTGCTTGGAGGTTGGGCCAAATGGTTATTCATAATTTTAGCTTTCTTTGTTTTGTTCTCTACTCTTCTATCAGGAACAGCTGCCTTTACTAGGACAATATCTGACTATTTAATATCAATGGGCTTAGTAAGGGAGAAAAAAGATACGAGGCAAAGTCTAATAAAGCTAGTAGCTTTTGTGATCCCTTTTTTGTCTGGTCTATTTTATTTTATTTTGCCAAATCCAATTACCCTACTTTTAATCGCTGGAATCTGGGCTGCTATGGGTCTACCAATAGTTAACATTGGTGCCCTTTATCTCGTAAATAAATTAGATCCAGCATTACAACCCAAGCTCTCGACTAAAATAATTTTGTGGGTAAGTTTATTCTTACAGCTATCATTGGCTGTTTTAATTGTGTACGACATATCTTTAAGCTTTTAGGTGCAGTGTATGGAAATAGTAAAATGGCCATTTCTTAAACAAGACTGGGGTATTGAATTTGAAAGCTCGAAAGGAGCTTACTTATACACGAAGGATGGAAGAAAAGTACTCGATGCTGCTGGAGGCGCAATTGTAAGTAACATTGGATACGGAAGAGAAGAAGTTGCTGACGCTATTGCAAGAGCAGTAAAAAATAACTCTTATATACTCCCTCCTTTCTTAACTCCGGAAAGAGAAGCTCTACTAGATGAACTTAGGGAGCATTGGTTACCGCCACATTTAAGTAGAATACACCTTTCTTCTGGTGGATCTGAGGCAAATGAGTCAGCAGTTAAATTAGCCATTCAATATCAAAATAGCAGGGGAAAGCCTGAAAAAAATATTATCTTGACTAGAAGTCTTTCTTATCATGGAACCACTCTAAATATGTCAGGTATATCTGGTCATCAGGCTAGAAAAAGAGGTCTAGAGAGTTACGTGCCCGAACCTATCACAATCGAAACTCCCTATCCTCTTAGGTGTCCGTTGGGAAAATATCACCCTGATGCAAAGGATTATTATCTTGATGATCTCAAGAAAACAATAGAGCGTTTAGGTGCAAATAATATAGCTGCATTATTGATGGAGCCCATCAATGGATCTAGTGGAGGTGCTATTTCTCCTCCAGATGGTTATTGGATTGAAGCCCAAGAAATATTGAGAGCAAATGATATTTTATTAATAGCCGATGAAGTCATGACAGGTTTTGGTAGGGTTGGTTATGATTTTGCAAGTAATCTATATGACATTGAACCCGATATTCTCATAGCTGGAAAAGGTATGGGTGGTGGATATGCAGCAATAGGTGGGACCTATAGTACTGATAAAATTGCCGACTCAATTCAGGAAGCTGGGTACGAAGTGATGTTTCATACTTTTGCGGCATTACCACAATCTTGCGCTGCTTCGACAGAGGTTCTAAGAATTCTAAGAGAAGAGAAGCTTTGTGAGAGAGTAAATCCCCTTGGAGAAAAGATACTACAAAACCTTAACTCAGAAATTGGACAGCATCCAAATGTTGCCGAAGTTAGAGGAAAAGGATTGTTAATAGGTATTGAGATAGTAGAAGATAAAGCAAGTTTAAAGCCATTTGATGAGTCAAAAAAAATCACTGGCCAAATCATGCAAAAAGGATTGGAAATGGGTGTATTTCTTTACCCTGGCGGAACAGGAACTTATAGAGACATAATCTGTTTAGGGCCTGCTTTCACCATAGGAGATGAAGAAGTAGAACTGATGGTCGCAGTCCTAAGAGATTCAATTAATGCCGTCGTTCAAAGCAACTAGGGTTATTAAATTGAAGTCTAGGAAATGGTGGAGCCAGTCGGGATCGAACCGACGACCTCATCCGTGCAAGGGATGCGCTCTCCCAGCTGAGCTATGGCCCCACTTTGGGATGGGTAGATTACCAAAAAGTTGAAACTAAGAAAGTATTATTTTTATTTTTTAGCTGGCATTAGCCATTTCATCTATTGATGTATTAATTCTGTTCAATATCTCTTTTTGATCTAAATCTTTAGTGAGCTTATAGTGAGGATGGCTCAAAGTGGCCAAATCTTTTGCCACTTCAAGAGACTTAGACATCAGGTCCTCAGGGTCTACTACTTCATCCAAATATCCTGCATCTATTGAGTCAGATATAGAATAAGCCTCAGCATTTAGAATTGCCCTATACCAATGATTCTTGAGAATTCTAGATTTTGATATTTCCAAGATAGGAGTTGGAATAGACATACCATTTCTTGTTTCATTGGCTTGTACTATGAAATTACCTTTGGCTCCTAATCTGTAATCGGCGCAACAAAGTAAGAACGCTCCCAAAGCTATAGCATGGCCACTCGAGGCCGCTATAACAGGTCTTGGAAAAGAATAAATCCTAGATAGTAGCCTGAAACCAGCTGTAGTCATTTCGACGGCGGCTTTAGGATCTCCACCTGAAATAGTCTTCAAATCAAAACCTGCAGAAAAAAGTCCTGGTTTCCCTGTTATCAGTAAAGAACCTTTATCTTCTGGTACTTGGTCTAATAAAGAATTTATAGTTTCACTCATTTGTGCCGAGAAAACATTAGCCTTACCATCGTCCAAGGTGATAATTGATACATCTTCATCCGTTGTCAAAGTTGCTAGTTGATCCGTCATAGTTTTTCCTTTTAATTTATCTTTGATCATATAATCTTATAAGTGGTTCAATAACTCAATTATTTTAAATATGAAATTTTTTAAGAAGCTCTCAAGATCTGTAAAAGGGAGAGTTGCAATAATAACCGGTGCAGGAAGTGGCATGGGTGAAGCAACTGCTAAAGTATTTGCTGCAGAGGGAGTAAAAGTTTTAGCTACCGATATAAATCTTGAAGGGGTAAAAAGAGTATCTGAAGAAATCAATTCTGAGAAGGGAGAATGCACTCCATTGCTTTTGGATGTTACAGATAAATCAGCAATAGATAGTTGTATAGAAGAAACTTTGAGGATTTATGGTGGTCTAGACTTCATCATCAATAATGCAGGAATATCATCCGTGACAGCTGTGGATGATGAAAACTATGAGAATTATTGGGACGATACCTTAAATGTAGTACTAACAGGTCAAATTAGGTTAATTAGAGCTGCTCTCCCACATCTTTTGAAATCAGATAACGGCAGGATTGTAAATATATCTTCAACCGAGGGGTTTGGAGCCTCTCCATTTCATAGTCCCTATACAGCTGCAAAGCACGGGGTAATAGGTTTAACAAGGTCTCTAGCACTCGAACTAGGCCCAAAAGGTATAACTGTAAATTGTATCTGTCCAGGTCCGATAAATACAAATATGACTTCAGCCATAGATGACAAGGATAAAGCTACTTATGCGAGAAGAAGAGTTGGATTAAAAAGATATGGTGAACCTGAAGAGGTTGCTCACGCCACTTTGAATCTATGCCTTCCCTCCTCATCATATATCAATGGTGTCTATCTTCCGGTCGATGGAGGACTGTCTATAAGGAGAGCTTGAGATGGCAAAAAAAATAATTATAGACACAGATCCAGCAATGGGTACCAAAGGGGGAGATCCGGAGGATTGTTTTGCAATCATGTTGGCAATGAATTCTCCTGAGGTTGAAATCTTAGGCATAACAACTGTACAAGGCAATGTTCCCGTCGAGAGAGGTTATAGCAATGCTAAATATTTAGTTACAGAGTTAAATAAAGATATTCCTGTGCATACTGGTAGACCTGGAACATATGATAAAGACAGGGATGAGAAGAGGAAGTGGTTAGGCGAACGTAAAGAGATGGAACAAATTAATCCTTTGTTGGATATTGATGAAGATTCTAAAGGCGCTCCTAAATTTATTGTTGAAACCTCCCAAGAGAATTCAAAAGAGATTGAAATAGTAACAATTGGACCTTTAACTAATATTGCACAAGCGTTAGATATAAACCCTGACTTATCTAATCATGTAACGAAGATAACAATGATGGCAGGCGCTGCAACTATTCAAGGCAATGTTACGCCTGCTGCTGAATTTAATGTATGGGCTGATCCTGAATCTGCAGCTAAAGTTTTTGGCTCCGGAATTCCCATAAGAATGGTTCCTTTAGATGTCTGTCACAAGACAAGATTCGGAAGAGAAGATCTAAATCGAATTGGAACAAATGACCATCCTTTCTGTCATTTTGTTCAGGAAGCTGTTGACCCTTGGTTAAAAATTAATCCTAATCAGGCGATAATTGATCAAGGGTTGCATTTATATGATTCTCTAGCAATGGCGTTATGTTTCCAACCTGAGTTAGCTGAATATAAAGATGCATTTGTATCTGTTGAAACAAAAGGCGAATTCACTGATGGGGAGACGGTATGTGAATTTAATGAATCTATAATGGGTCAGATCTTTAAACCGCAACCAAACTCTGAAGTTGCACTTGATATTGATGTTGAAGGTTTTAATAAATTGTTTAAAGAAAGAGTAATTGATTACCTCGTAAATTTATAAATCACCAGAATCTTTTTTTTACCAAATTTCTCTGAATTTTTCCGGTTGGTAAGCGAGGCAATTCCTCCTTCCAAAATTCATAAGACTTGGGTTTCTTGAAACCTGATAATCTTTCTTCTGACATTGCAACTAATTCCTTTAAGACCTCGTCTTGGTCTGCTCCTGCCTCTAAATTAATAACTGCCTTGATTTCTTCTCCCCACTCTTTATTTGGAACGCCAACACAGCAAACCTCAGCAACTTTTTCATGCATCAATAAAACATTATCAATTTCTTGAGGATAAATATTTGTACCTCCAGAAATGATGGTATCCGCGCTCCTACCAGTTAAAAAGTGATAACCATCCTTATCACAAAAACCTATATCACCCATGGTGAAATAATCTCCCCAATAAGCACCTGAGGTTTTTTCTTCTGCTTTGTAATATTCAAATCTTCCCTTAGATGGTGCGCTAAAGTAGATGGTTCCTTCTTCACCTATTTCAACTTCTTTAAAATTATCATCCAATATTTTTACTTCTGTTCCTTCATTAGCTCTTCCGACGCTACCTGGCTTATCAAGCCATTCTTTCGGCTGAATAAAACAACCCCCTCCCTCCGTCGCAGCATAATATTCATAAAGTATTGGCCCCATCCAATCCATCATTCCTTGTTTAACTTCTACAGGACAAGGTGCGGCTCCATGAAGAATCCAACGCATAGAAGATAAGTCATAACGAGATTTTGTTTCTTCAGGTAGTCTTAAAATTCTATGGAACATAGTGGCAACCATATGGGTATGAGTGCATTTATATTGATCGATTAGAGAAAGCATTTTTTCTGCATCCCATTTATCCATCAGATAGACGCCTACTCCTGCCATTAAAGAAATGTTTATATTCAAACCTAGTGGTGCTGCATGGTATGCAGGACCTGGACAAATACTAAAATCAGAATCGGGGTCAAAGGCTGCAGTATCAAGTGTAAGCTGCTCAGTCTTCGAAGGAGGAGGATTTTCTTTTCTAAAAACTCCTTTTGGTCTTCCAGTTGTTCCTGAAGTGTACAACATGGATCTTCCTGCTACTGGTTTAGTTATATCAGAATCATCAAATTTTGAAATTGTCTCAAGAAAAGGATTTGCAAGGGAGTTTTCACCATCGACGCTCATGAGAAGCACATCAGGTATTGCATCATTGATTGCGGAGAAAAAATTAGAAAATTCTGCATCACAAACTACAACCTTAGCTTCGCAATTTTCTACTATGTAACAAATCTCTTCTGGAGTAAGGTGCCAGTTTATGGGAGTTATTCTTAGACCGATCCTTAAAGGGCCAAATAAAGCTTCTAAAAACTCAGGTCTATTTTTACAAACTATTGCTATAGCGTCTCCGGGCTGCAAACCTTTCTCTAAGAGGAAATTCGCAAATCTATTGCAGTTGGCATTGAGTTCTAAAAAGGTTCTTTCACCATGTTCGCTGATAATAGCTTTATTATGAGGGAGTTTTTTAGCGTGGAAGGCAATGCCCATACCAGATGCAATATGTTCTTGAAGTGTTTCCATTAATCTATCAAAGACTTTTGATATTCATTGAGAATAGGTTTTTTTGGCCATTTATACTTTGTCCTATCCTGTGCCTCTAGAATTAATGGAAATTCATCGGCATTTCTAAAACTATTGGTCCAATTTGTTGTAGAGATTAATTTCTCAACCGCTTCTCTTCTTTTCTCTAGGACACTTTCGTCTGATAAAGATTTAGGCATCATGCAAATCAGCGATGCTGCTCGGATCAAAGAACTTGTATTGTTCGATAGCTCTGTACCAGAATTACTACAATGAATAGTTCTTGAATCCCATAACAACATGTCACCAGGTTCCATGTGGCACATGATGGCCGGTTTAGACGAAAGTTTTGGATCGTCATTAGGAAATCTAAAGTGGTCAATATCAAGAGGTAATTTTCCCAATCTTTCTTCATATTCATTAGGTATGTCTTTGAAGAAATTGTGAGATTCAGGAATTATGACATTTCCCCCAATTTCTTTTGAAGTGGGTAGTAGATTCACCAATCCTTGGATGCATTGCTTACCAGGCTTTGAAATTGGGTGCTGGTCAATATGAAACCAGGACTGTCCACTTTCTGTTTTCCAGTCTGGGTCTATATTCCAAGGTCTCCATAAAGAGACTCCGTCAAAGCTGGTTAACAACTCATCAGTATTCCAAATCTTTGCAAAAGCTTTCTTAACTTTAGGAATTCCTCTCAAAAACCATTGAGCTTCTGAATGTCCTATCCCATAACTCGGCATTATTCCGCCATGAGCACAGGTTGGCCATCTATCATCACCCCATGTTGAAACATCCTTCCTGTCTATACCTGTACCTAAACCTTCTAGGTAATCCCATAATAGCTCGAGTGTTTTAGATGCTTCCGCAGTAGATAGGGCATTTTTGATAACAACATATCCCTGCTCCTCAAGATATTGAATACTTTCATCAGAACCAGATTCAAATCTTGGTACTTTTTTGTATTCGATTTCTATATTGAAATTATTTTCCATTTTCTCCCCATTTATTTATACATTAAGTAATTTAACTTAAGTTTACAACCTCGTCTTTAGTTGGCATTGAAGATGAAGCTCCCTTTCTGGTAACAGAAATTGATGCTGCTTTATTTGCAAAAACTGATGCATCAAATAGGTTTCTATTTTCTTTAAGGTAACTCGCCATAGCTCCAATAAAGCAATCACCTGAACCAGTAGTATCTATAGAATTTACTTTATGACCTTGGATATATTCATCCTTAGTTTGAGTTCTGACATAGACACCCTCCGCTCCTAAGGTAACAACGATAGATTGGTGTTTTGCTAGGGGAAGAAGATCTACTGATTTTCTGATTGAATCAATTCTAGTATCCTCTAGTTTTTCCTTAGCCAAGATCTCTAACTCTATTTCGTTAACAACTAATAAATCGGTTTCATTGAATAGAGTTTTGCTGAATCCTATTGCAGGAGCTGCATTTAAAATTCTATAACAGTTCTTATTACTAGCTCGTACAAATAATTTTTCTATCTCTTCAGGCAAAACTTCTAACTGTGAAATTAAAATCTCCGTTGAAGAAAGGGTCTTATCATCAATTTGATTAGAACTAGTCTGAGAATTAGCACCAGGAATTACTATTATTTGATTCTCAGAAGTAGTCTCAATTACATTTATTAAGGCGACTCCAGACTCTCCTTCAAACTCACCAAGCAAATCAGTACATACATTCTGAGCAATTAATTTCTCTCTTAACCTTTGACCAAATAGGTCATTACCAACCTTGCCCACAAAATATACTTCTGATCCAAGTTTAGAGGCGGCCACAGCCTGATTGGCACCCTTTCCTCCTAAAAAAGTTTCGAAGCTATTGCCAAAAACAGTCTCGCCGTCGTTTGGTTTAATATCGCTGTAAACGACTAAATCCATATTGATACTACCGAATACGGTAATTGAAATGGACATAAGATCTAAGTTAGTTCAGGCGAAGAGGAAAACTTTTCAACTAAAGTACAAGTTCGTTTCACAAGATGGTCTAAATCAAGCTCGCCAACTCCTGCTATTGCCGTGAAAACTCTACCTTGCCAAGGTTCAGTCCAAGCAGTGGGTATAGTTCCTTTATCTAATCCCAATAAACCACCGACAGTTGCCCCTGTGCAATCAGTATCCCATCCACAACATATGGTCTCTCCAATAGCCTCATCAAAGCTGTCTTGAAAAGATAAGAAAGCCCAAACAACAACTGATAAATTATTGAGACTATGGACCGGTGACATATCTCCATAATGGTCATGGAGATTTGAAGCTGGTTTATTCTTATTTTGAATCCCTACCTCTACTGCCTTATAAGCATCTGAGGAAGGGTCGATTATCTCTAAAGCAGACATAACAGCCTCTTCTCTTGTATTTGAAACGGGGACTAGAGCACAAAGAGCTGCTATGTAAGCAGAAGCTTCAACAGCACAATCTCTATGAGACAAGCTGGCATCTCGTCTTGCCAACTCAGCAGCTAGTTTTGGTTTTCCAGGTAAAACCCAGCCATACATGTCTATCCTGATTTGAGCTCCAATCCAATCGTTATATTCTCCATCGTTAATTTCTTCAAAGGAGAAGTCTCTTGGACCACCAAATTGATAAGCCATATTAGATTTTTCAATAAGTTTAAGATAAGAATCTCTCTCAGCAGTGAAAGTGGCACCAACAGGGAGCAAATTTATCCAGGATCGTGCCACATCATCTGTTGTTAAATCTACACCGTGTTGCTCCATCATCATCAATGCCAAGACAAGATAGGTTATATCATCATCAACTTCTGCCTTATCCATCATGCCGGCACAACATCTTTTGTTAGCCCCTCTTAAAAGTTCATGATCCATATAATTCACGTAATCTCTTAAAGGTAAAGATCCTGATTTTTCTAAAAAATTTGCAAGACCTGTCGGACCCTCTCTCATGGAGATCATCTCTACAGGCTTACCCAGTAAACATCCAGAAATTCTT
The DNA here is from genome assembly GCA_902559365.1 of uncultured SAR86 cluster bacterium. Lineage (GTDB taxonomy): Bacteria > Pseudomonadota > Gammaproteobacteria > Magnimaribacterales > Magnimaribacteraceae > Magnimaribacter. The sequence continues at coordinate 8,867 of CACEHP010000003.1, read as the reverse complement.
CCTGCCCAAGCTGCTTTTATTCTCTCTTCATTTGTCATAGCTTTCCTCCCACTAATCCAATAACTCCTCTTCTACTTCTTCAAAAATCATTTCGTCCTCAAACATTAGAGTACTTATATCTTTCATTCTGTCTATATAAAGCTTTCCAATTAAATGATCTAACTCATGCTGAAAGACGGTCGCTAAGAAATCCTCTATTTCTATAGACTTAGGTTCAGCATTTTCATCTAGGAAATCTACTCTAATACTTCTTGGCCTCTCAACAAATCCTCTTAATCCTGGGACACTAAGACACCCTTCCCAAAATCCCTGTTCGGTGTCATCCATAACTGTTATTTTTGGATTAAATATAATGAATGCTTCACTATCCTCCATATCAGGATATCTCTCTGACTCTTCAGATAACTTAATAACTGCGAGTTGTTTAGAAATTCCAATCTGAGGAGCGGCAAGGCCTATACCTCCTGCCGCTTCTAATGAATCCCACATATCTTTTAATAAGTCCTTCGTTTCAAGACTTTTAATTTCTTCTACAGAAAAGTTCTCAGCCACCTCTCTCAGAAGTGGATTACCCATTTTTAAAATTTCCTTAGCACTCATTTGAATAAAAAATATAGACTACCTGAGAATAAATCTCATTGGGCGTTTAATTCATAAATTATGTTACTTTTTTTTTATGGATAATCCAAAAATTGTACAAAAATTCCCTTACAAAGTTTCTGTTGAATCAGGAAAGAGTTATTTTTGGTGTCGTTGCGGACTCAGCTCTAAACAACCTTTTTGTGATGGTTCCCATGAGGGAACAGATTTCCTGCCTGAAAAGGTAAAATCAGAAGAAGATAAAGATATTTTCTTCTGCGGATGCAAGATGAGTAAAAATGGAGCCTTTTGCGACGGGACTCACAAAGATTTATAACTAATCTGGATCGGCTATTTTAAGTAGCTGTTTACCAATATTTTTTCCTGTATAAAGTCTTAGCAGAGTATCAGGAGCATTCTCTATTCCCTCTTGTATATCTTCTTGATAAACAATCTTGCCTTCTTGGACCCACTGCATCAATTCAGCGATAGCTTCAGGAAATTTATCCATGTAATCCAAAACTATGAACCCTTCCATCCTTGCTCTTTGAATTATTAATGCTGTGTAATTTGATGGTCCAGGAGCAGGCGTCTCATTGTTATAACCAGAAATGGCACCACAAATGGCTATTCTTGCGCTTTGGTTGATATTCATTAAAGCCGTATCAAGAAACTCTCCACCAACATTGTCAAAAATTACATCTATTCCCTCAGGGCATAATTCTGGAATAACCTCGGCCATATTGGCAGATTTATAATCTATAGCAGCATCAATTTTAGCTTCTTCAGTTAACCATCTACATTTTTCAGCCCCGCCAGCAACACCGATTACTCGACAGCCTTTTAATTTAGCAATCTGAGCTGCTATCGATCCTGTAGATCCTGCAGCACCTGATACTAAAACCGTATCTCCCTCTTTAGCTTGACCAACATCTAATAATCCAAAGTATGCTGTTAAACCTGTTATACCAAAAACGCTCAGAGGAGCAGTAAGTGATGCTCCTTCAGGGATGATAGTAGCATTCAAAATTCCTTTTCCATCGGATATAGCGTATTCCTGCCAACCGAAAGTGCCTTGCACTTTGTCACCTACACTAAAATTAGGATTATTCGATTCTATGACCTGCCCGACAGAACCAGCGCGCATGACTTCACCAATCCCTACAGGAGGAACATAGCTCTTTCTATCTTCCATCCATCCTCTTTGAGCAGGATCAAAACTAAGATATAAGTTCTTTATTAAAAACTCTCCATCTTCAATATCTCTCACTTCTTCTTCAGAAAAAGAAAAATTATGCTCGCCAACCATTCCGACTGGCCTTTTAGCTAATGTCCATTTTCTATTTTTTAAATTTTTCATAATCAATCCTTATTTGATTTGCTGTTTGAATTACATGAAGGAGGTAAATTGATGGTTGGGTTCTTTTCAAAGAAACCTACCGGTATCAAATGGAATCCACAATACTCAACGGGCATTACTGGCCAGTCTTCTGGTCTAGGAGTATGTGTCACACCAAATGTATGCCAAGTCACTAAATCACACTCACTTATATCTCGATTTGATGAAGTTAAGTCATCCAAACCACCTTCTCCAGAATGCATCACAGAATACTCACCACCGGCCGCCTGTTCATCTTGTTGAAATGGAGTTGCCCATAGATTATGTTTTGCAAAAGAAGCCCTTTTTCCTGGAGGAGAATCTGGATGAGCGAGTAAAGCTGGAGTATTGCCAGGCAGTAGTTTGTAACCGACCGGGAGTCCAAAAGAGCTTGTTTTATTGGCATTGATTACTTTCCAAACTCTACTTGATGAAGAAGAAACATTTCTTTTAGCTTCACTCTCTGTTTTCAAATGTTTAGCCACTGCACTCAGTTGCATTCCGTAAGGATTTTCATCACTGATTGGTAGCGCTTCAACATTTGACTCAAATAATTGATTATCACCACCTTCTAAATCCCAGTCTAATCTCACACAAAATAAATGTTGATGAATGGGAGAAACAAGCTCATCAGTTATACGGAAATCTTGATCCTTTCTATGAACTTTCTCATCATAGGCACTTATCCCAACTATACCCGTTAATTTAACTTCACACTGGATTGTGCCATCTAGGTACAAATACCAGAATAATCCGTAATCATAATTTCCTATAGTCGCAATAGAGCTGATAACCAGCCTTCTTGAGCGCCTCACTTCATTAGCGCCAAGCATATTCATATCCATATGCTTCCACTGAATTCCATAGTCCTCTTCATGAATACAAATCGCGCTCTCAATAGTATTCACTGAACCATCAAACATAAGCATATTTGCGTCCATATAATGGATTTCGCCTAAGCAATCGCAACCCAAGGTCAGAGAGTTTACTAAAGTTCCAAAACCGTATTCTGTACCATCATGAACTGCCTTCCAGCTATGCATGGGGTCAGCTGTTCCATATGGGACTACCATATCTGATAGCGCCACTCTGTGAAGTATTGGCCTACCATCCAAAGACAATTGATGAAGGACAGGTCCTTCATCAGGATTAACAGATGCTCTAACTTGCCATCCCTCCCAGCTGATAAGATTTCCTTCAACTTCAAATCCTGGTCCGTCGGGTTGAGTAATATCTATCTTTTTAGGTTGTTCTCTTAGTGTTGGTTGAGAATCTGCATCGTACCTTGCATGTGCTTTAGGCATCTCTACCACACCGTGATCTTCTACATGGGTAACTTTCTGCAGGGTCAAATCTACATGAGAGATGACTCCTGTAATGGGTTTTGCATAAGCATTATCAGTCTCATTCTCTCTTAAAAAGGATATGGCTTTAAGTGCTCTGTGCCCTGGTTCTATACTTTCATGAACAATACCTCCAGCAGGCCAAGGATCTATTTGAACCATACTCATATCAGTGATTCCCCTTTTCTTTAAGGCCTCTTGGTATCTCTCATCAGCCTTTGTTAGCTCTTGAGTCATAAAAACTTCAGCCATGCTGTAAGTGACTTGAGCGTTCTTAGAAACCCTATCTAGACTTTTTACTTGATTGGCCTGAAGATCTACAATAGCTACAAACCCACCATCTTCATTAGAGTCTATTCCTCTAATTTTTAAATTCCTTGGGCAATCATCGCCTTGCTTATAATTCCTAATAAATTCTTTCTCGGGCTCAATCAAACTAATATTTACGAACAAAGCATTCTCATCAAATCCATCGAATGATCGACATAATTTGACTGCATTATTTATTTCTTCAGCACTTATCTGCTCTAAAGGATGTTCCATATATTCTCCAATAATTTGATTTATTCAGGATTTTATAAAAATTGACAGTATAAAAATAGCAAGATATTTAAAGCGCTATATTTAAGCCAAGTTCTTTGATTGATAGTAAAAGAAGGATAGACGATTTACTTCATATCACAAAAGTCCATCTTCTCTCAGATCAATGAATGACTGTTTAAAGGCATCAATCACTTGGTCAACTATTTCTGGTGTATGTGCAAATGAAATAAAAGCCAGATGGATACCTGGGACAATAACGTTATGCCCTAAAAGATGAAGATAAAACTCTTTTTCAACTTTACTTCGACCAATATCTCGCGCCGACTCAATATTATCTCCGCTAAAAATAAGGTGCATCATAGAGCCTGCATTCATCATCTGAGCGGCTATATTATTAGAGGTGCAAAAATCGTTTATCTCTTTTGCGATTCTATTGCCTTGTTCATGTAAATAAGGATAAATCTCGTTTTGATTTTCTTTGAGATATTCAAGGATAGTGATTCCTGCAACCATTGTGAGAGGATGGCCATTAAATGTACCGCCTGCAAAGATAGCTGGTGTATCGTCTGTCCCTGAAAATGCATTCATTACTTTTCTTGGTCCAGCAACTACTCCAATTGGCATGCCTCCACCTACTGCTTTTCCGTAAGTAATAATATCTGGATTTATATCATAGTATTGTTGACAACCGCCATACTCAATCCTAAAGCCAGTTATAACTTCATCAAACATCAAAAGGACATCACACTCAGTACAAACATCTCTTAAGCCTTGTAAAAATTCTTTATTATCAAGTCTGGGGTTAGAACTTTGAACAGGTTCAATGACTACTAATGCTAGTTCATCTTTGTATTTTCTTATTATTTCATAAGCGTTTGAGTCACGATTTGGCAGCATAGTTACTAAATTTTGCGATATCTCCTCGGGAATTCCTGCTCCTAATGTGACGCCTGTCGGATCAGAACGTTCACTTCGATGATCTGCCTTAACTAAAGCATAGTCGTGTATGCCGTGATAGGATCCATCAAATAAAGCAACCACCCTTTTTCCTGAAACTGCTCTTGCAGCTCTGAATGCAAACATTGTTGCTTCACTGCCGGAATTACAAAACATAACCTCATCAACAGCAGATGAAGAACCCTTTATCAATTCTGCAAGATGAGCTTGTTCGGCACCTGGGATACCGTAATGCCAGCCTTTTTTTATTTGAGCCGCCAAGGCCTTTTCTACAGGTTCAAACCTATTGCCAACTACATTTGGACCAAAACCGCACGTTAGATCTATGTACTGATTTCCGTCTAGATCTGTTAAGTAAGGACCTTCTGCCTTATCAATATAAAGCTGATGGGGCATATCAACAGTTTGCACTACCTCCATTGCCAAAGAGGGATGACCTCGAAGAGCCATTTCACCACTCTTTGGTGTTCTGTCAATTAATTTTGCTCTTACAGCTTGCGAATTTTTACCCATTTCATGGACTTTATTTTCAGCTCTCATACTCATTATTTCCTCCCACAGAAGTCAACTCCAGATAGTAACATTGAATATACAGGTTTTACAAAGTAAGGTGGAGTTAAGTAAATAGGTAGAGAATAAAAAAATGGATTCGCATAGCAAAATAAGCGCCTTTCGAGATGATTCACTTGGTAATGATGACACGGTAGGTTTAGCTGAAAAAATAAAAAAGGGTGACTTAAATCCCCAGACAATTACACAAGATGCCATACAGAGGGCTCAGCAGGTTAATCCTCACTTGAATGCAATTGCAGTTGAGGACTTTAATGCTGCACTTGAAAGATCTAAAGAGTCTTTTTCTGGTGCCTTTCACGGAGTTCCTACTTTTATAAAAGATACAGACCAGGTTCCTGGACTGCCTATATATCTTGGTAGTAGAACTCTGCCGGGTGATGTCTCAACTAAATACTCTAAAACAGCACAACAAGTTCTTGCTACTGGACTCAATCACCTTGGCACAACTACTACACCAGAGTTTGGTTTGACTGGAACTACTGAAAGCATGCGCTTTGGTGCCACACGTAATCCTTGGAATACAGGCTACTCTACTGGTGGCTCATCAGGAGGTAGCTCTGCTTTAGTAGCTGCAGGAGTTATTCCAATAGCACATGCAAATGACGGTGCAGGATCAATAAGGATTCCTGCTTCATGTTGTGGCCTCGTGGGACTTAAAGCTTCTAGGGGCCGAATTAAAGACAAAGAAGTTCCTGGTTACTTCCCAGCCAATATTTTGCATGATGGTGTTGTTACTCGTTCGGTAAGAGATACATGGGCTTTTCATACTTCAATTGAAAAGCAAAATCCTGCAAAAGAGTTTCCTCCCATTGGTGAAATCTCAGAAACCTATAGAACTGACTTGCGAATTGCTGTACTTACAGAGAATTGTCATGGAATTCAGAGTGATAATGTTCTAGTTGAAGCAACTCATGATGCAGCTAGAAAGTGCGAATCACTCGGTCATAATATAGAGATTATTTCTAATCCTTTTTATAAAAAATTTGACCAAGATTTTTGGTTGTTATGGACACATTTAGCTTTTTATCTTCGTTATGGAGGAGGAAAGGAATTCAGTTCAAAATTTGATCCATCGCAATTAGAAACATGGCCACAATTTTTGGTTAAACATCACTGGAAAAATATTCATAAATTGCCCATTGCCTTTAGACGACTTAGGAAGTTTGCTTCGGATTATGAAAAATTATTGGAAGGATTTGATATCCTCATAACCCCTACACTTGGAACAACGCCTCCAAAAATTGGTTTTTTTGGACCGGAGGTTGATGGCGAAACACACTGGCAAAGGATAAATGAATATCTACCGTTCACGAAGTATCAAAATATTTCAGGGGCACCAGCAATAACTTTACCGTGCTCTACTGACAGTGAGGGTTTGCCCATAGGTATTCAATTTGCAAGTCGTCTTGGAGAGGACCGACTCTTGCTGGAACTTAGCAAGCAACTAGAAGAGGCTTCTTCATGGAAGAGCCTATCTCAGGTGAAATAATGTCTAAGATCTCTAATCTAGGTTAATAAGAAGCTAACGATGAAGGTGTATGACATAACAATAATAATCCACACCACCCAATAAGCTCTGGCTAGCTTTCTAAGAGGTAAGAATTCTGACCAAGAGTCATCATCTCGATCTTTGGGTCTTCTAGTGAAGTCATAAATAATAGCTATCCAGAAGGCTATAAATAAACTGTATAGAATTACTGAATACATACTGTAAGTGGAATTACTTTACACAACTCCCACTCTGAGATGATAAATCAAGAGCTTCTACCATGGCATAATAGATATCAGTATTATCAAGAGTACCAGTGAAATTTTCCGAACCTGGTCCGTAAGCGTACACCGGAACAGGAACTCCGGTATGTGACCCATAACCAATACCTGTATTAAAAGAGAATTTAACTTCAGGAGAGGTGTAGTTGGTCGGAGTCTCTGGCTCAATTAATAATCCACCGGTTTCGTGATCGGCTGTAACAATGACAAGCGTATCTTCATTCTCCATAGCAAATTTATGAGCCATGCTTACGGCATCATCAAAATCTTTCATTTCTTGAACTAAGTAGTCAACATTATTTGCGTGTCCTGCCCAGTCAACTTGAGATCCCTCAACCATGATAAAAAATCCATTACAGCCATTTTGATTGAAATCCAAAGAACGGTTGATAGCAAAATCTAGCATCTCACTCGTAGTCGGTTCCGAGCTGTGATTTTCTGGTCTTTCTATATCCCTTAAGTGTTCATCAGCAAAGAGACCCACGACTTTTTCTTTATTAGTAGTATCAAAAGTACTTAATTCTTCTTTTTTGGTAAGGACGGTATGAGAACCTTTGATCTGCTCCATTAAATTTAATCCATCTTCTCTGTTGCCGCCCATTTCTTCGGTGATAAAGAAGTGTCTGCCGCCCCCTAAGATTGTCATTACATTAGAGTCCATCATTTGCTTACTTATTTCGTCAGTCTTCCATCTTAAATCTACATGGGAAGCAAAAGCAGCCGGGGTAGCGTGAGTAATTTCTGAAGTAGAAATAAGGGAACTAACATATCCATAGTCATGAATTTTTTCTGTTAGGTTTTCAAGCACCTCTTTATTCTGATCCAGACCTAAAGCACCGTTGTTAGTTTTTTGTCCTGTACTAAAAGCAGTCGCAGAAGATGCGGAGTCGGTGACAATAGCATCTGCAGAGTGAGTTAAGACAATTCCTGATATAGGAAATTTATCCATTGAAAGTCTTGCATCAGGACCTCCCTGAAGAAGCCTGTAAGAAGTCACTTGGCTGAGACTCATACCATCAGCGATCAGCAAAATAATATTTTTAGCTTTTTTATCTACAGGTGATAGAGCTTTTTGAACTAGCGTTGAACCCTCAGGTAGTGTCTTCACAAAAGCATCTTTGTCCGCAATAGATCCTTCCGGGATGGGTATACTATTTATTAAAGCAGCAATTCCAAGACGCTCCAATGTTTTGTACCCAACAAACGCTCCAATGCAGAAAGCAATTAAAATAACCAATGCATATTTTTTTAAGAAGTTAAAAAGTGTAGTCATAATCCGTACCTATTTGATGAAATTATTCAAAGCTTTCCACGCAACAGCTTGAAGCCTCTCCTGCTCTTGTTGATTCAATCCATAATCATAAGAATTACCAACGGGTGATACATTATATACAGACGAATAGATAACTGCTGCCATTAAATAGGTACCTGCCTTACTAGGATGCCTCTTATCAGGTGTATAAAGATCTATATCAGGAAGCTCCTTTTGAGCCAATTTAAAGGCAAGTCCAACTGGAAAAACCATAGCTTTATTTCTGTTGCCTGCGGATACGTATGCTGAAGAGAGACCATCAATCATCTCCGGGACATCTTTGTAAGCCCATGTCATCAGCAAAGCTGGTTCGACTCCATTATCTCTTAAGGTCTTGCTGTGTTTGTCTACGTAATAATTAAACAATTCCTTACGATCTTCATGAATTGGGCACTGACTGCAGTCCATCATT
>CACEHP010000002.1:0-133599 GCA_902559365.1 uncultured SAR86 cluster bacterium | reverse complement strand
TGAAGTATCAAATAACCAGCGGAAATTTTCTTTACTACTTACTATATATTTCCAGTCTTCGTGGAGGACCGATTGATGATTCCCGGATCTCCAAAATAGCGTTTTATGCGGTTGAGTATCAACTTCTTTCTTTATGTAAGGTAATAAATTTACTCCATCTAAACTTGTCTCAATGGGTGATTTGATTCCTGCAGCTGAAGTGATGGTAGGTAAAATATCAAAATGATGAACAGCGTTCTCTGAATTTTGTCCTGGATCGATTTGATCGGGCCAGCTAACAATGTAAGGAACTCTGATTCCACCCTCAAAAAAACTGATTTTCCAACCTCTGTAGGGCTTGTTTATATCATCCAATTCAATGTAGTTAGCTCCACCATTATCACTAGTAAAAATAATTAAGGTTTTTCCATAAATATCTAAATCTTTTAATTTCTGTACAACCTTTCCTACACTTCTATCAAGAGCAGCTATCATTCCAGAATAAACCTGAAGATTATGACCATGCATATGACTCATTTGCTCAACATCGCTTCTCAAAGCCTGTAGTGGATTATGAATCGCCCAGTGGCTTAAATATAAGAAAAAGGGTCTATTTTTATTATTCTCAATTACCTTTAATGCTTCATCAGTATAGTAATCTGTTAGATATTTGTCGGGTGCGAATCGATCGCCCCCATTAAAGTTAGCTGAATATTGCCCAAGGCCCCAAATCATCCTGTCAATTCTTGTATTAAACTTAGCATTAACAACATCTGGATGATCTTCAGGTAAATACAGTGGCCCAATCATTTGTAAAGAGTCTTGAAAGCCTTGACTGAGAGGATCCATGCCATAGGCATTACCAAGATGCCATTTTCCTATATGGGCAGTGTAATATCCTGCATCTCTTAAAACTTCTGCAACAGTAACTTGTTCAGTAGGCATCCCTTGTTCCATGTAAGGAGGTATGTTTGCTGCTACTTCTCGGTCAATCCTTGCCCTTAATTCTGCATCATCCTCGTCCGCTAGCCATTGCATTATTAATCTGCCAGTAGCAGGAACAGGAGTAAATTCGTACCCAAATCTTGTTGGATATTTTCCAGTCATTATTGAAGCTCTAGAAGGAGCGCAAGTTGCATTTGCTGCATAACCTCTTGAGAATAAAATTCCACTATTTGCTAGAGAATCAATATGCGGAGTCTTTAGAGAACCATCTGCGGCCCCGCCATTATGCGCAGATATGTCGTTATAACCCATATCATCGGCTAAAATTAAGATTATGTTTGGTCTATCATCCTGTGAAGCAATTTCCGGACCTTTAGACCAAGAAGTTGGGATATTTTCTTGTACAGGCATCGTAAAATAGGCTATTTTTGGGATGGACCAAATAAGAATATTTATCTTGTATTCCCAGATTAAAAATCCAGTAATTAAAAGTACTGGTAAAAAGTAAGTCAGCTTTTTACGCATCATAAACTTCTACTATGATTCCCTCATTAGGGTTAATATTTCCTGCAACCACTTCTCTGTAGGTTTCAGAAAAATTATCTAATCCCTTAATCTTTTTGATTTGCATCCAATCATTACTTTGTTCTGCTCGTTCAGCCATAAATGCATTCGTTTTTTCCGCATATCCTTCTTGGCCCCAATCTCCTATTCGCTTTTGTATATGAGCGGGCGCAAAAAAGAATTCTGTTCTATCTTGTAACTCAGCTTGGGCAAGTGCTTCATCCACCGACCCACCCTTATCCCAATGTGTCATACCGACAGTTAGACACTTCAGTAAATCTTCTTTCAATTTATTTTGGACTGCAGACAAAACTTCTTGGTTACCTGACATATCGACCATGACTGAAGTTACATTATTTATGCTGCCTAAATCGTCATAGGATATTACTTGGTCATAACACCCTAGGCTTTCAACAAATTGAATGTTATTGCTTGAGGTTAACCCAACAATTTTTGGTGAATCTTCAGTTTCAGCTAAACCTTGAGCAAGACCTATGGCTGTTTTACTTGAAGCACTTACTATAAGAACCTGAGATGCACCATCATAGGATTGCTCTTCTAGAGCATCACGTAAACAAAATGCAGTGATATGTAGGGGGAACAGTAATGCCCTTATATCATCCATTGATTGATCATAGCCTGTTTCAGCATTAAGCCTTACATAGTTGTTGTAGACAGGCGGTAATTCTTTACGATGCTCTTTACCATCACTAAAAGACGCAGGAGAAACTTTTATAGGATTAACAATTAAAAAGTTAGCAGGAGGAAAATAACCAAATATTCTTTCACCGTGCTCTATTTCAGGATTATTCGACATTATGACTTCAGCAAAACCCCAGACCGGTATACAGCCCCATGTGTTTTCAGGGTTATTGATAGCTGGAAAAAAATTCCAATAACCTATGCTATCGCCCGCAACTCCATAAGTTACATTGTTGGCAGTAAAAGAAAATTTCTCTACTTGTAGAAGAACTTCACCATCCTGAATATCTTCTCCTAGTTGCTCCAAGACAATTCGTGACTGATGAAGATCAGATTTTAAGCTTTGTAATTGTTTCATAATTTATCCTACTTTTTTTCTCTTAATGAAAGTATTAAAAAAATCACCAACAGGATGGTGACATAGGGAGCGCCTTCAACTCCTGGTGTATTGCCGGTTGAATAAATACCAGTGTCTACGGTTGCTCTACCTATAAGTGGATATAAAAATAGTCTTCCGGACCATTCAATTAACCAAAATACCAACATCAAAGGAATTAATGATTTGTATCTAAATATAACTATCCAACAAACTCCGCAAAAAATCAGTTGAGCAAAACCCCATAAAGAAAAAAACATATAAATAAGCGGCATGGGATCTGGATCACCGGATAGAACTACTAAGTTTGCTATTTCGTGCATGCCATACTTTTCAAAGAACATATGGATGATTGATCTCCATGTCATCAGGCAGACGAAGGCAATAAAAAACCATAGAGCAATCTTATTACCTCTGTAAATATTATCTGCAGGGGAGGGCAGCAAATTAAAATTGAACATATCTATAGCTTCAATGCTCCGAGCTTAGAACATGCTTCATTAAATTCTTTTATGGTGTCTTGAATAATTTCTTCAGCAGATTTGATACCATCTATCAGACCAACCGATTGACCTGAAAGTGCAGGTGCTGCATTCATATCACCACCAAAGTATAAATCCTGTATTTTTCCCATTGCGGTCATATCCATTTCTCCAGCATCCAAGATTTCTTTAGTGAAGTCAGTTCTCAATGCTCTAATTACGGGCTTAGATGTTTTATTTAATATCCAAGTCCCATTGAGCGGGGAGTCAAAGATATAATTTTTAAAATTGTCATGTACCGGACTTTCTTTGCTTGAAACAAAACGTGTTCCCATTTGAATGCCTTCAGCACCTACCGCAAATGCTGCTGCCATGCCAGCACCATCAGCGATTCCACCCGCAGCAATAATTGGCAGGTCTATTTGTTTTCGAATTGCTTGTATTAATACAAAAAGACCTACTTCTTCGGGGCTTTTGAATCCACCACCTTCTGTGCCTTCAACAACCAGTCCATCTACACCGCAATCCGCAGCTTTAATTGCGCCTTCAACACTGGGTACAGCATGATAAACAGTAATTCCAGCATACTTGAGTATATCTATGTACTTAGAAGGATCTCCAGCTGAGGTGGTTACAAATTTCACGCCATGTTGAACACAGAACTCCACCATACTTTCATCTCTTAAGAAGAGTAGCGGCAGATTTACTCCAAAGGGTTGATCAGTAAGTTCTGACATTTTTTCTATTTCAGCCTTACAGTTGTCTACTTCGCCCGAAGAGGTTTCTATAACTCCAAAACCACCAGCATTACAAACTGCAGAAGCTAATTGGCTTCTTGCAATCCATCCCATGGGCGCTTGAATTATTGGATATTTTGATCCTGTGTGTTCCGTTACTCTGTTCATTAGTTTTCCTTTATAAAATTAATTAATAATTCAGATAATTCTTTAGGTCTTGTCCACTGATAAAAATGACCACCTCCAATATGGCGAGCACTCTTTGCATTTGGGCACATCTCTAAAACATCTTTTTCAATACCATTGGTCACTGGATCATCCCCTGCAAAAACACTGAGAAAAGGCTTATCCCATGTAGAGAAAAAATCTCTTGCCTTTCTCTGTTCTTCTAAAGATTGATCGGGAACTGTTGGTACGTGACTAGGCATAGCTCTCGGACCCATTTTATAGGTTGGATCTGGAAAGGGCGCCTCATAAGCTTTAGCAATATAGGACTTAAAAGGTGAAGCACTATATTTTCCTAGTAGGATAAAAATATAATTAAGTATTGTTGAAATCATAGATCTTTTATCCATCTGCATCGATTGAATAAAACCTATAGGCAAGTCTTCGGTATCCCAACAAAATTTCTGCCAGTACATGAACTTAAGACCTGGATGAGTTTTTCCACTATCCATTTGCCTTATCTGTTTCGCCATCGACATTGGATGAAGTTTTATATTACTTTCTCTGAAGGCTTTTATTTCTTCAATAACCTCATCAGACACTTCAGGATTGTAAGGAAGACCGGTATTACCCATTGAGACTTTTGAGAATCTATCAGGCTCTCTAGCAACTATTCTTAATCCGATTAAACCACCCCAATCTTGTCCAAAGAATGTAATATTTTGAAAATCATTGGCATTTAACCAGTCAACCATCCAATCCACCTGATTTTGATAGCTATAGTCTTCCCTTGAAGCGGGCTTATCAGATTTTCCATAACCCGGTAAATCTGGAGCAATCACCCTTATACCTGCATCAGTCAAAAAAGGTATCATCTTTGAATAAAGATAACACCAAACTGGTTGGCCGTGCATTGCTAATAAAATAGGTCCATCCCTAGGTCCTTCATCAATATGATGTATCCTCAGTTCTGAACCATCGCGGGTTCTTATATTTGTATAATTCGGCTGATAAGGAAAATCAGTTATCCCCTCAAAACTCTCATCTGGTGTTCTTAATATTTTCATTTTATTTTTCTTTCATCAATAATTTTTCACAGCCTGTTCCATCAAAAAGATCCAGTAATCTTTTCTGATCCATGTCAGTTAAAGCATAAAACTCTTGATTTATCCATTGGAGGCATTTGCCCTGATAATTAAAAGTCTTTTGAGACCAAGTAGACCCATCAATTTCTGTTTCCCAAGTTTCATCACCATTTTCTAAAGCTTTATTATTTTCCAATAGGGCAGGAACATACACATGACCTATTTCCTTTAATAAAGATTTCATAGATTCGGGTAATTCTTCCAGATTAACCCAAGGACTTTTTTCAGGGTTTATTCCTGATAGATCCTCAAGGCCATTAATCCATGCAACAGTTCTAAGAGAAGTTTTATGGGCGATGGCCCTCGAAGTAGGATCCAAACCAATTAACTGAGTAAGTTGTCCATATATTGCAAAATCTGCAGAGCTAGGCCTGTATCCAAAAAGAAAAGGTAAGTTTGCTAGATGAGTCTGCATGATTTCTAAGAACCGTTTATAACTATTTTCTATGATTGGCGCTGTAATATCATTTGATCCAACCACCCAAAGCCTTTCTATTTGTCTTGAACCAATACCTTCTTTGAAGATCTCCCAAGCTTCATCAGGAAGATCTACTTTATGATTTAAAGGGAGTATTGAAGAAGCATTATCAGCATCTTCTTCAAAGTGCCATCGATAATGGAACATGTATTTTGTGACCCATTCATCTCCAAAATCTTCCAAAAGATAATTTAAAAAACACAGTGCTGGATCTTCTGGAATGACACTTCTACCTTCAAACTCGTCTTCTAGTCTTCTGATGATTGGTGTTGAATCAGTAATGGTTTTAAGTTCCCCTCTTTCATCTCGCATGAGAAAAGTTGGAAGGAGGACAGGCTTAGGAGGTTCAATATCTAGATCGGCCAAAGGCCCTTCACCTGCTAAAAGTTCTCCAGGATTACCCCATATTATTTCATAGGGTATGTGTCTGTAACGAAGAAGTGCAATCATCTTCCTCGTGTAAGGAGAGGGTGGTGCACCTATGAGTGTAAGTCTTTCTTTTTGTAACATAGCTTTATCCCTTAACTTGGTTTAAGACTCTAATAAGAGCTTCGGCTATTTTAGCTGGAACCTCTTCTTGTAAAAAATGACCAGCATCGGTTTGTATTACTGGCGCCTTTGGAAAATTTTCTTCCATTCTTGGAAGTGCTTTTCCTAGAATTGGATCATTCATTCCCCAGACTATTTCTACAGGTATATCTAGGGTTTTGACATAATTTTCTATTTTAATCATTGAGGGAGTGCTTGGATGATTCGGACCATCTGTGACCATTCTCATCATGGCCAATGGTGCCTTGGCGTTACCATTGTCGTACAGAGGTTTACCATAGAGCTCTGCTACTTCAGGCGTCCATGATTTTGGATCTCCTTGGACATTTCCTAGTTGATCAAACATAGAGAAGAATACCTCTACGATCAGTTCTCCTACTATAGGAGTTTTAACAGTTGCGTGTGCTGGCGAAAGGTCAATGCTCAGAGTTGGTGCATTAAATCCAGTATTCATAACAACTGCACCTTTAAGAAGATCGGGTGAAAGAGATAATGCACCCATACCAATAGGTCCCCCCCAATCTTGTCCTGCGTATATTAATTCTTTCAACTCTAGTTTATTTAAGACTGCATTGATCCATCGAATATGATTTTCTAGTTTGTGCTCGCTTGCAGGAATTTTAGACGAGAAGCCAAGCCCAGGACTGGTTGGCATAATGACTCTGACTTTATCCAAAGGTAAACCTTCTACTATCTTTCTATAGAGAAAACCTGAAGTTGGGTTGCCGTGCATCAAAAAAACTGGGAAACCTTCACCCACCTCGAGAACATGAACTTTTATGCCTGGCTCTACTTCGATAAAGTAACTCTTATAGTTGGAATTAACCATAGCTGCTGCATAGTCAGGTAATGAAAATGCCTCATAGATACCTGAGTCCAAAACAACTTCACCATCTCCCGAAGGAATATAAGTATCTCCATCTCGAGTTATGTAAATTACAAAAACAATTAGCGCAATAGTAATTGCGATAAAGATTCGGCTAAAAGTTTTCATCCTTTATCTCTTTAAGATTTATGAAATATATCTTCAACAGAGGTTTCAATATTTAACTGACCTTCAAGGCCAGCAACCCTGTGCTGTGCACTTTTAATGTAGTCAGGGTCTGAAATCATTTCTAGCATTGCTTTTCTTGATGGATACATTGCTATTGCTACTTGATCCCATAGGTCTTCTACCTCTCCCAGCATTAGCCTTTCTACATTTCCTCCAAAGATAGGCTTACCTCCAACCCTTGCCAAATGTTCTACCACTTCTTCTCCATAGATGGCGTAAGCTTCCCTGCCTGTTAAATCGGTTTCTCTCTTGTCCGGGTATTGGGCTTTATCTTTAAATTTGAGTAGATTGACCATAAAAATAGGTTTATCTTCTCCCTGTTGATTGAACTCTTTTAGTTGAGTTTCGTTTGGCATTACTGCATTTTTTACTTCCATAATTCTCCCTTAATACAATTGACACATCTTATGACATTAGTTTATATTTGTCTAATGCAAAATCCGCACCGCAAAGAGAGATCAAAACAAGATGGAAGAAGATTAAGAAGCGTAACTAGCCAAAATATCATTGTTGATGCCATGATGACTCTTATCCAAAGAGGCATTCTGGAACCTACTGCTCAGCAAGTTGCCGATGAAGCTGGAATAGGTATTAGGACAGTATTTAGGCAGATACAAGATAAGGAGAACCTTTTTTCAAAGATGGATGAGAAAGTCCGTGCCACATTGCAAGAAACTCTAAAGAGAGCAGCAAATCCTCGAGGAAACCTTGAAGAGCGAATTGACGGACTGATTGAACTAGAAGCTGAACTTTTCGAAAATAACTTACAATTTCTAAGAGCCACGCTTGCAAATAAATGGAAATATAACACTCTACAGAAGAACTACGAACGTAACCAAAGAAATATAAAATCTCTTTTGTATATATGGATCCCAGAGTTAAAGAACCTCTCAGAATCTCAACAAATTCTTCTTACTTCTGTAAATTCTGCAGGATATTGGATAGAGTTAAGAGAAAATCTTGTACTTTCAGTAACAGGAGCAAAGAACCTTAAAATTAACCTCTTCCGAGACGCACTTTTAAATTAAAATTTAACAATGAAAAATAAACAAGTCTTAATAGATAGCCTTCCAGAAGGGAAGCTAGTTGAAAATAATTATAAATTGGTTGACTCTGAAATGCCTAAAGCGAGTTCGGAGGAAATCATAGTTAAAACCATCTCTTTTGCCATAACTGCAGGAACTAGGGCAGGGCTGCAAGGAAGTGCAAGTTACGCTGGTGCTCCTACAACAGGCATTGTTATGAATTGCACAGGTATTGGTGAAATTATTGAAAGTAATGATCAAGATTATCCAGTAGGCAGAAATGTTCTTACTCAGACCGGTTGGCAAGAATATTCGGTTCAAAAGAAAGAATCGTTAACTCTTTTAAGGGAGGGAATCGATCCCTCTCTCTACTTGGGACCTCTTGGAATTAATGGGTTAACAGCATACTTCGGTTTATTAGAAGTTGGCCAACCACAAGCAGGCGAGACGGTGATGATTTCAGCTGCGGCAGGGTCTGTAGGACATATGGTTGGGCAAATAGCGAAAATAAAAGGCTGCAGGGTTGTAGGTGTCTGCGGCAGTGATGAAAAGTGTAAAAAACTCACAGAAGATTTGGGCTTTGACGCAGCGGTAAATTATAAAGATGCTAATTTTAGACAGAATCTAAAGGATGCTACCCCTGATGGAGTTGACGTTTATTTCGACAATACAGGGGGAATGATTCTTGGCTCAGCCTTATTTAGATTAAATTCAGGTGGTCGCATAGCTTGTTGTGGAGTCGTTTCTCAGTACGATACAAGTACTCCTGAACCGGGACCAAAGGGAATTCCGGGCTTGCTTGTAAATAAAAGTATTAGGATGCAAGGATTTTTAGTATTTGATTATGCCGATAAGTATGACGAGGCCACTGATAATTTACTTGAATGGATCAATAGTGGACAACTCAAGGTTCTAAAAGATGAGCTAGATGGTCTTGAAAAGGCACCTCAGGGATTTGTTGACTTATTAGCCGGCGGCAACATAGGCACTAGAATAGTTAATATATAAAGAATGAATCTTAATTTCTCTCAAGAAGAGATTGCTTTCCAAAACGAAGTAAAAGAATTTCTGGATAAAGAGCTTACTCCAGAATTAGTTAATGCAGCCAAGCGGACCTCTGCTGTATTCACTGAGAAAGAAGTTGCCATGGAGTGGCAAGCCAAATTGGCTAAAAAAGGTTGGCTGGTTCCTTCTTGGCCAGAAGAGTACGGAGGAACGGACTGGAATGAAACACAGAAGTACATCTTCTCTTCAGAATGCGCAAATGCAGGAGCACCAAATTTAATTCCAATGGGCTTAGCGATGATTGGGCCGTTATTATTGGGAAAGGGTACCAAAGAACAGAAAGATTACTATATTCCAAGAATTATCAATGGAGATGATTATTGGTGTCAGGGCTATAGTGAACCAGGAGCAGGTTCAGACTTGGCAAGTTTACAATGTAAAGCTGTAAGAGAAGGTGATAAGTACATTATCAACGGTACCAAAATTTGGACTACTCATGCTCATCTTGCCAATAAGATATTTTGTTTAGTTAGAACTGACAATACTGGAAAGAAACAAGAAGGGATCACTTTTTTAATGTTAGATATGGATCAATCTGGCATTAAAGTAGAGCCAATTCTAACCATGGCTCAAGATCATGATTTTAACCAAGTGGTTTTCACTGATGCTATAGCAAATGTCAAAGATAGAATTGGTGAAGAGAACGAAGGCTGGGCTGTGGCTAAGTACTTACTTGAGTTTGAAAGGAGTGGTGGAGTTGGAGGATCAAAAAGCTTATCTGACATTAAATTTATAAAAAAACTAGTAAGTAAAATATCTTCACAAATTCAGCAAGATGATTTCAGCAGTATTTATGCAAATAAAATGAATGAGCTAGAAATCAAAGCAAAAGCCATTCAATACACTTCACTAAGAATTTTAAGCTCTCTTAGAGGTGGCGAAAGCCCCGGTCCAGAGTCTTCTATGATGAAAACTTTAGTCACTGATCTTGAGCAAGAAATTTCTGAATTAACTCTTGAGGTAATTGGTTATTACGGAATTGCTTTTCAAGATACAAGTCTCGGCACAAATGAACCTGCGATTGGAGACGAAGATTACCGAGCTGTTGCAGGTAAATATCAAAATCTGCGAGCTACCACTATTTATGGAGGTAGCAATGAAATTCAAAGAAATATTATGGCAAAAGCCGTCCTGGGATTATAAAAATTATGAAAATCTTAATAAGAATAGTCATTGCATCATCAATTCTTGGTGTTGCTTCTTGGGTAATTATTCAAGTTCCTTCTGTTCAAGACAGAATATTGGTGGCAGCATTTACTGCCATCGGATCTGCTGGTGATAATCTACCTAAAGAGGATGCTTTAAGCGCTGCAGTTTGTGGTTCAAGGTCACCTCTACCAAGCCCAGGAAGGGCTGAGACATGTATTTTAGTTGCTGCTGGAGACGATCTATTTGTAGTAGATATAGGTGATGGCAGTAATCAAAATTTAAGAAGTTGGAATATTGATTTTAGCGATATTAAGGCAGTTTTAATTACACATTTACATTCAGATCATATTGCTGACTTGCCTGGTCTTCATCAGAACGCCTGGGTAGTAGGTGAACGTAGCTCAAAGTTAAAAGTATATGGCCCAGAAGGTGTTGATCAGTTCACTCAAGGAATAGAGATGGCTTATGCACACGATTATGCATTTCGTAATGAGCATCATGGTGATGCAATAGCTCCTTTGGAATACGCAGGTTTTGACACAAGTGTAATAGACCTCAACAACCCAGTGATATTTGATAATGGTGAATTGAAAATAACAGCATTTAGAGTTGTGCATGAACCAATAGAACCTGCTTTAGGGTTTAAATTTGAATACAAAGGAAGATCTTTAGTGATCACGGGAGATACTTCATACACCCAAAGTGTCATTGATAATTCAATGAATGTTGATGTCCTGTTTCACGAAGCTCAAGCTAACCATATGTTGGCTGTTATGGAAGAGGCTCTAAGAAGTCGTGGTACGGATCTTCTAGCAACAGTATTGGATGACATAACCACTTATCACACTACTTTAGTAGAGGCAGCGGAGATAGCTAATAAGGCTAATGTTAAAAAATTAGTTTTTTATCATCTAACACCTGCTCCAAGAAATTATATTCAAGAAATTATGTTTATAAGGGGAGTCGATGAAGTGCGTAAAGAGTGGACTCTTGTTGATGACGGAACATTGGTAATTTTACCGGTAGGTTCAGAGAAGGTAATTGTCACAAATATGTAGTTTTGTGGCTTTAATTTAACTTGCTTATTGGGTTTCAGTAACCTAACATCTGACGCCCGATTTTATAAAAAGGAGAATATATGCGTAATGCAGTAATTGTTGATAGTGTAAGAACCGGACTAGCGAAATCTTTTCGTGGTGGGTTCAACAACACTCGTGCAGACAATATGACGGCTCATATTGTAAATGCACTTTTAGAAAGGAATCCTAAGGTTGAAGCTTCTATGGTTGAAGACATCATTTTAGGTTGTGGTAGTCCAGAAGGAGCGCAAGGTCACAATATAGCTAGAAACGTTGCTGTACTTTCAAACCTTCCTATTGAAACTGGTGGAGTAACTATCAATCGTTACTGTTCTTCAGGTTTAAATTCAATAGCTATGGCGGCAACTCAAATTCAAAGCGGTTTCTATGATTGCATAATAGCTGGTGGAGTAGAGTCTATAAGCACTACTCAAGGCATGGGTAATATGCATATGTATGTAAACGAAAAACTGGCTGAAGAAGTTCCGGGTATTTATCACGCCATGGGCACGACAGCAGAAGCCGTGGCAGACCGATATAATGTCTCTAGAGAAGCACAAGATGAGTATGCTCTATCGAGTCAACAAAGATGTGCAGCAGCCCAAGACGCTGGACTATACGATGACGAAATTATTCCTATGGATACTAAGATGATCCTCAAGAATAAAGAGACTGGAGCAGAGAAAGAAGTTGATGTAACTGTTGATAGAGATGATTGCAATAGACCAGAAACAACTCTTGAAGGCCTTTCGAGTTTAAATCCTGTTTTTAATCCTGAGAGTGGATCTGTAACTGCTGGTAACTCTTCCCAGTTATCTGATGGAGCTTCAGTAACATTAATCATGAGTGAAGAAAAAGCCAATGAATTGGGTCTTAAGCCTTTAGCTTATTTCAGAGGATTTACTACAGTAGGTTGTCAACCAGACGAGATGGGAATAGGACCAGTATTCTCTATCCCCAAACTACTCGATTCTGCAGGACTAACAATTGATGACATTGACCTATGGGAACTCAACGAAGCATTTGCTTCCCAAGTTGTATACATCAGAGACCAGCTAAATCTACCTACAGAAAAACTTAATGTTAATGGTGGCTCTATCGCTATAGGACATCCATTTGGTATGACAGGTTCTAGGCAAGTGGGACACTTGGCAAGAGAACTGAAACGCAAAGGTGGCAAGTATGGAATAGTCACTATGTGTGTTGGCGGTGGAATGGGAGCTACAGGCTTATTTGAGTCTATCCCTGATTAGTAAACTATTGTCTAAGGAGTAACCTTGGACGAGCATTTATTAATTCAAAAATACTTTTCTGACATTGGCTCGGCCTTTCTGGCCGAGCACAATGTAAAAGTCCCAATTGGTGACGATGCCTCTTTTGTTTCTACAAATAGCAACACTCAACAAGTCAATTCAATAGATACCTCCATAGAGGGTGTACACTTTTTAGAAACTATGACTCCAGAGGATATAGCCTTCAGATCATGTGTGGTCGCTTTAAGCGATTTAGCTGCATGTGGTGCAAGACCTCAATGGTATTCAATAGCTCTTACATTACCTGAATTAGATGAAGATTGGCTCAAAGGATATTCAAGTGGCCTAAAGAAGTTCTCAGAAGAATATAGGATTCCATTGATAGGAGGTGATACAACAAAAGGCCCCCTTACTATTTCTGTTCAGGTTATGGGAGAGGCAGATCCTGGAAAAACCCTTTTAAGATCTAAAGCTAAAGCAGATCAACTTATCTTTGTTAGCGGAGTAATAGGTGATGCTTATTTGGGTTTAATTGAACTACAGAATGATCCTAAATCAGAAAAAAATGTTAATTCTTATTTACATCCCAAAGCACGCATTGAACTTGGTTTAGGCTTAATAGACCTAGCTACAGCTGCTATTGATATTTCAGATGGTCTCATCCAAGATCTAGAATTGATTTGTAACTCTAGTGGAGTCGGAGCGGAGATTTATTTCGAAAAGATTCCAACATCAAAGAATAATAAAACTCTAGAATTAATTAATTCTGGAGATGATTACGAATTATGCTTTACTGCTGATGAAGATAAGTTAAATCAAATAATTAAACTTTCTAAGACTTTAAATATTCCTCTGACCGAGATAGGTAGAATAACTTCTTCGAAGGAATTGATTTTGTATGACAAAGACCAGAAACCTATGAATCCTGTTTCAGGTTACAAGCACTTTTAGTATGAATTTAAAAAATCCACTGTCATGGTTATCAAATGGATTTGGTTCAGGTTTATCACCTGTGGCACCTGGTACTGTAGGAAGCCTCTTAGCTTTGTTAATCTATTATTTTCTTTTTTATGACAATATAGGCACTTTCAAACAGCATATATTTTTCATCATTTTTATCGTAATCTCCTTTTTCATTGGACTTTTTATTTATCCCAGAACAGTTGGAGAAGATCACGATCCTGGTAGTTTTGTCTGGGACGAGTTTGTCGGAATGTGGATAGCTTGTATTCCACTTGCATTAATTGACCACTCTTTAAAATGGCTGCTCTTATCTTTTATCGCTTTTAGACTCTTTGATATCTGGAAGCCTTTTGGAATTAAATTTCTTGATAATAAGACTGGGGCATTTTATGTAATGATTGATGATGTTTTAGCTGGTCTTTTAGCTGCTACTTTGGTTACTTTTTTATCGATATTTTTAATTTGAAATTTTCATTTCTGAAGTAGAATACTCAACCTTAAAACCATGACAATCCAAAAAATCGCAGAAGCTAAGCTACCTACCCATTGGGGCGAGTTCCAGGTAATAGCCTTCGAAGACAAAAAACTTAATGAAGAACATTTGCTGTTGTACATGGGAGAATTACAAAATGATTCCCTTCTTCGCATACACTCTCAATGCCTAACTGGTGATACGTTATACAGTCTTAAGTGTGACTGCGGATCCCAATTAGCCATGGCACTCCAAAGAATATCTGAAGAGGGTGTTGGCATGATTATTTATATGGCTCAAGAGGGAAGAGGCATTGGTCTTGTGAACAAGATACGAGCTTACGAACTCCAAGATAAAGGGATGAATACCGTTGAGGCTAATGAGGCACTAGGATTTGCTGCTGACGAGAGAGATTATTCTTACTGTAAAGAAATATTGTCTGCAGTAAATATATCTTCTGTAAGATTAATGACAAATAACCCCAGAAAGATAAAAGGGTTAGAGGATGTTGATATAAAAGTAACCGAGAGAGTTTCGATTGAAATTGAGCCCAACAAACACAATGAAGATTATTTAAAAGTGAAGGCTGATAAGTTGGGACACATGATTGGGCCCTCAGATTAGATTCAGTTTTTGTCTTATAGATTTCTCTACACCCTCACCATCTAATCCATTTAAAACCTTTTGTTGTTCTTGGTCTCCGTGTTCGATAAATTCATCGGGTAACCCAAGATTTAATATTCTAGCTTTTGAATCTAGCTTTATAAGTAATTCATTCACGGCTGATCCAGCACCTCCAGCTACAACATTGTCTTCAAGTGTGACTATCAATTTGTAGTTATCACTTATATCTTGGATCAATTCATGATCAATTGGTTTTACAAATTGCATATCCACGACTCTGGCATTTAATTTCTCTCCTGCATGAATTGCTGATTCCAATAGACTTCCAAATGATAAAATAATAATTTCATTTTCATTGGAATCTAAGATATTACGACTCTTTCCAATGGCAATTTTATCTTCAGTTCTTTTTACAGGCATACCTCTACCCGTGCCTCTGGGGTACCTTATCGCGACAGGACCTTCGTGTTCAAATCCAGTATTTAGCATCTTCCAGGCAATATCTTCATCTGAAGGAGCCATAATTATCATATTTGGAATGCACCTAATAAACGATAAATCGAATGCACCTTGATGTGTTGCTCCATCTAAACCAACCAATCCTGCTCTATCTAATGCAAAAAGAACATCAAGCTCCTGAAGTGCTACATCATGTATTAGTTGATCATAGGCTCTTTGTAAAAAAGTACTATAGATTGCAACGACAGGCTTCATACCTTCACAGGCTAATCCTGCAGCAAAACTTACACTATGTTGCTCAGCAATAGCTACATCGTAATAACGATCAGGAAATTCTTTTGAAAACTCTATCATGCCTGACCCTTCTCCCATGGCCGGTGTAATAGCAACCAATCTTTCGTCTTTAGAGGCTTTATAAGATAGCCAGTTACCAAATATCTCTGAGAAAGAGGGAGTCTTGGGCTTTGTTTTATTATGAGAAGGTAGGTCTTCTTGTTTTATTTTATTAATTGCATGAAAACCTACAGGATCCTCTTCAGCAGGAGCGAATCCCTTTCCTTTAGTAGTGATTACATGAAGAAACTTAGGGCCATGGATAAGTTTTATATTTTCCAAGATATTGATTAGGTTATTAGTATCATGACCATCTACAGGACCAAAGTATTCAAAACCTAATTCTTCAAATAATGACCCTGGAGCCACCATACCTTTTGCATGAATTTCTGCTTTTCGTACAAACTCTTTTGCTCCTGGCAAATACGTAAGTACGCTTTTCCCGCTCTCTCTAATCCTATTGTAAGTCTTGCTTGCCCAAATTCGAGCAAGGTAATTTCTAAGACCACCAATATTTTCGGAAATAGACATCTGATTATCATTCAAGATAACTAAAAGATTCTTATCAATTGATCCTGCATGCGCAAGAGCTTCATAGGCCATTCCTGCAGTCATTGCCCCGTCACCTATGACAGCTGTAACATATCTATCTTCTTGTTTTTTTTCAGCTGCTGTGATCATTCCCAGAGCAGCGCTAATAGACGTGCTGGAGTGTCCAACTCCAAAAGTGTCATATTGACTCTCTGATCTAACTGGAAAGGGGGCAAGTCCATTACTTTGTCTCATGCTTTGCATTGCATCTTTTCTACCAGTCAAAATTTTATGGGGATATGTTTGATGTCCTACGTCCCAGACTATTCGGTCTGTTGGAGTATCAAATTTATAATGAAGAGCTAAAGTTAATTCAATTACACCAAGTCCGGCACCAAAATGTCCTCCGGTTTTTCCTACTGTGTAGAGAAGAAATTCCCTCAGCTCATCTGCTAATTTTGGAATTTGAGATTGATTAAGTTTTCTAAGATCTTCTGGAGAATTTATATCTTGAAGTAGCTCAGTAGATGGCTCATCAATAGGAATAGAATCGAAGATTTTCACAGTTTAGGTTTTTCTTTGAACAATATAATCAGCTAGTTTATGAAGATTATCGGTATTTTTTTGTGAAAGATGAAGTATTTCTTTAGCTTCAGATGCAAGTTCTCTAGCTCTAGTCCTTGAACCTTCTAGTCCTACAATAGACGGATAGGTAATTTTATCCTTATTGATGTCAGAGCCTTGATCTTTGCCACTAATTGAAGAGGGTGATTCTATATCGATAATATCGTCTTGAATTTGAAACGCTAACCCTATTTTTTCGCCATATTTACTAAGTACTTTAATATCTTTTTGATCAAGCTCTGATAAAATTCCGGAGGTTTCTAGGGAGGCTTGGATCAATCTACCCGTCTTTTGCGAGTGCATTATATCTAGGTCATGGACTGTATTTATCTCTTTAGAATGAATATCTTTTATTTGACCACCTACCATACCTAAATAACCGCACGCATTGGCTAGGCAATTCACTATAGTAATTTTATTGGAATCTGAAGTATCTAGATTAGATATTAATTCAAAGGCTAATGGCTGAAGAGCATCTCCAGCAAGTATAGCAGTGGCTTCATCATATTTTTTATGTGTAGTTGGATTACCTCTTCTTAAATCATCATCATCCATTGATGGTAAATCATCATGAATAAGTGAATAACAGTGAATAAGTTCAATAGAGCCAGCTAATGTATCTATAGAATCACGGTTCGCTCCACCAAGCTCACTTGATAAGTAAACCAAGATAGGTCTTAGCCTCTTTCCGCCATTCAATACTGAATAGCGCATGGCTTCACTTAATATTGAATCATCAGAAGGAAGTAACCCTTCTAGTGTTTGGTTGATTCTTTTTTGATAGGATCCCAGAAGGCTTTCAAATTCAGACATCTTTCAATGGAGTAGTTTTGAGTTCTCCATCTTCTTCAATCAATTTTTGGACCTGTAGTTCAGCTTGAGATAATTTATCTTGGCATTGTCTCGCCAACTTTATTCCTTTTTCAAAAGATTTGAGTGAATTTTCTAAACTTAAATCTCCAGATTCTAAATCTTCAACTATAGACTCAAGTTCCTCAAGAGCTTTTTCAAAATTTATTTCTACTTTCTTATTCATTTATATACAACTAGAAAGTATATTCTATACCGACATAAAATTCTCTGGGTAGCCCAGGAAAATATCTATCTCCACCAAAAGCATTAAAATCAGCTCGTTCTGCATAAGCTTTATCAAATATATTGTCTACTCTTACAAAACCTTTCATAGAAGTGGATAAATTTTTATTAAATCTTGCATGATAAAGCGTATGGCCATCGTACTCGTGGAGATTAGCAGCATCAGTATAGTAAGAGCTCATATGTTCAATCTCAAAAGATATAGAGCTATCATTTCGTAGGTTAAGATCCCATATAAGGTTTGCCATGAGTTTAGGAGAAGTATCTATCTTATTTCCGATTCTTATTTTTTCTCTCATTGAAGTGTCGGTTTCAAAGTCGTATCTATGATCGCCATAAGTTATATTTGAGCTTACTGTATTATTTGAACTAATTAGCCAATTTAGGCTTAGTTCAATTCCTTCATGGTCAGTTTTTCCATTATCAACGATGAAATTTTCAGCATCCCTAAAGATAGAATTCTTTTTCTTACTTTTATAGAGGCTAACGCTTCCGTTAACTGTATCTCTGTCAAATCTGCTGCCTATTTCAATCATAGTTAGAGTTTCAGAATCTAGGTCAGTGACATTTTGTTTCTTTTGAAGTCTGTAAGCTTCATTTATTTGAGGAGGTCTAAAACCAAGGCTGATTTGAGCAAAATAATTAAGCTCTTCAAAGGTGGTTGATACACCGAATCTTGCACTGATCTCATTAAAATCATCCGATCTATCAGACGGTCTATTGTAATAACACCCTCCAAACCCACATTTGGATCCATCCTCTCTGGTGTTACCACTGATCATCCTGTTAGAGTAGTCATATTCAATAAACTCAGCTCTTGCATCGGCAAAGAAATTTAAATCTCCATTAATCCTGTAATCTTCTACGCCAGCGAAGAGGGCATAGACAACAGAATCAACTTCATAGTCGTAGTGTTTACCTTTAGGTCTAGTTGCATTGTTAAAGGCTGAACTAGTAGTCAGTGCATCCTTCTGTGTTTCCGTTAATTCGGCTTTTGCTATGTCAATTTGAAGACCTCTTACAAGGTTAAAGTCTCGATATTCAGATATTCTTTGAAAGACAATTCCAATACTTTTGTGATTATTTTCTTCAAGAGGAGTCCCAGGTAGGAAGTGTTGGAAAAACTTCATGTCATTGCTTCTGATATAAGGAGTAATCGAATCTAAGTTATTATCATTTTCTTTAGTTAGCCTTAAAGACACTCTTTGAGAATTAGCATCTCTATATGCTTCAGGATTGAAATTTTGTTTACTAAAGCTTTCATCTTTATATGAGTTAAGTCCGTTTACATATCCCGCTGTTTCTTGATTAAGATTAGTTAATGTCGCGTTTAATAGGGCATTCCAAGAGGACAGAGAAAATCTTGATTGGATCTTGATCTTTTGTTGATCATAACCAGATTGATCTCTGAATCCGTCGTTGTTTGCGAAGAATCCATCAATACTCCAGTCTTCTTGGTTTCCTGCCCTTAGCTTGTAATTCTTATAATTATTAGGGCCTATATTTGTAGAGAACTTATTTAGTGAATCTATTGGTTTTGACAGGATATTAATAACTCCATGCATTGCATTTGCACCATATCTGGCACTTGCAGGACCAGTAATTGTTTCAACTCCTGAAGAAATTTCATAAGAGGTTTCAAACAATCCATTAACATTACAAAAACCAGTTGGTCGCACTGGAAGTCCGTCTTCAAGAATCAAAAAAGAACCGCAAGCACCTGGACCAGTCAAAACAGGAGATCTCATAGCCGTAAGATGTTCCTGTCCAGACCCTCTGCTTATCCATACACCTGGTGATCTTCTGAATATCTGTTTAGGGTGTTGCGCATCAAGATCTTCTAGTTCTTTTTCACTGATAGTAGTTATAGATTGATTATTAGACCAACCATTTAAGCTAGATAGCTTTTTTTCTAATACGATTATCTCTTCTACACTTTCGGAAAGTAAATTGCCTGATAGTAAACCTGTTAAAAGTGTAGATATAAAAAATTTTTTAGTCATTGATATTCCTTAATTCATGCATGACTTCATTCAAGTCCATTTAAGCGAATATGATAACGCAGATTAGTAGAAAATCAGGAGAATCTTGCTTCCTTAGTTTGGTTTTCTAATCAATCCAAAAACTGAAAATGGTTTCGAAATCAGCTTCGTAAGTCTAGAAGGAAAAGACCTGACACTGTCAGAAAAAGCTAAAGCGCAAGGAGTAACAACAAGAGTCAGGATAGTGGCAACTGTTAGTCCTACCACTAGAGAAGCAGCCATCTGTTCCCAGAAACTTGTAATGTAAGAACCTGATTTAATTGTTCTATCTATGAGATCTATACTGTAACCCATAGCAATTGGCATGAGGCCAGCAATCGTTGTAAACGAGGTTAAGAATACTGGCCTTAAACGCAAAATTGCGCTCCTTAAGGCTAAAGACTTAGTTGTTGATCCTGGGTTGTTTCTTTTAAGTAGATTAAAGGTATCAATTAGTACAATATTGTTATTGACCACAATACCTGCTAGAGCCACACAACTTATTCCAGTTTGCAGAGTACTAAAAGATCTATCTAATATTAAAAGGGAAACAAAAACACCTCCAAAAGACAAAAGAATTGCCGAAAGAACTATATTGGCTTGATAAAAGCTATTGAACTGGGCTACAAGAACTATCAACATAACAAATAGCATGGCTATAAACCCTAAAACAAGAAAATCAGCAGCTTCTTTGTTGTACTTATCAAACCCATCATCCCCAACAGAAACCCCTCTGCCTAAATCTTGAGTTGCAAGCCAATCTTTTACTTTTTTTATTTGAACAGAGGGTATAGCACCCTCTACAGTATTGGCGGAAATACTGTGAACTCTTTTTCCATCTTTTCTTGATATGCTTTTGGTGGCTGGTTTAATGTTTGTTTCTACAAAACTGCTAACAGGTACTAAACCTTTCATTGTTTGAACATTTAGATTTCCTAACTGATCAATATTCCTTTCTGATTTAGGGAATCTAACTCTTATGTCTACTTCTCTATCTAGATTCAATGGTCTGTACTCACCGACTTTTATACCATTGGTTACCATTTGCACTGAGGCACCAACATCACTTAACCCAGCACCATATTGAGCAGCCTTGGTTCTATTAATCTGTAATTCCCACTCGATACCTCTTGTTACAGTGGTATCTTCAATATCGATAAAACTACCCATATTTTCAAGGTGAGTTCGTATCTTACCTATTGCAGCAACAAGCAATTGCTCGTTATCACCACTAACATTTAGCTGAAGAGGTTTGCCAATGGGAGGTCCCCCTTTTTCTTCTTCAACTTGAACTATGTAACCTGGAGTATCTTTAAGCCTTTCGCGTAAAACTTCCATGATCTCAAAACCATTTAAATCAGATACTGCTTCATCTTCTCCATAAAAATCTATGAACATACCTCCGACTCTATCAGGAGAACTCGAACGTCGACCTAAGCCTCTGCTTCCTCCAGAATTTGACCATACAGATAATCTTTCTATTTCTTCGACATCAATTATTTTTTGTTCAGCTTCAACAGCAATATCTCTTATTTCATCTACCGATAGATTTCCTCTTGCTAAGATATCTACATCTGCAAATTGAGGAGCTACTTGTGGAAAGTAAACTATTCCTTTGCCGTGATGAACCCAAAGTCCAATACAGAGGATAATGGCACCCAGAATTATGGAAATAGTTTGACCAGGTGTATCTAGGTAGCGATTAATTTTTCTGGCATAGATACCCGAAGCACCTGATAAGTTTAGTGGATCAGATGACTCTAGTAATCTTGTATTATTAATTTCTTCTTCTGATTGCTTGGCAAGTCCACCAAACATTGCTCCTAAGATTGGAGCAAAGAATAAAGAGTACAGAAGTGATCCAACAAGAACACAAAAGACTGTTATGGGCATATCCCTAATGAAAGCACCGAATCCTGGCATGAACATCAGAGGCGTAAAGGCTATTAATGTAGTAGTAGTTGAAGAGAGTACTGGCCAGAACATTCGAGTTGCAGCTGCTGTGTAAGCTTCAATTCTATTCATGCCTTCAGCAAGTTTTCTATCAGCATACTCTGTTACAACTATGGAACCGTCTATAGTCATTCCCATTGATATGAGCATGCCAAACATGACCATGAAGTTAAATTCTTTATCTAAGACAAAAAGTACTAAAAGTGCGAAGAGGTAAGAAAAGGGTATAGCCATACCAACCAGCATTGAAGTCCTAAAACCCAACGCTGCCAAAACGACAATCATTACTAATGCTATTGAAGTAAGTACATTGCCTTGTAATTCGGAAATCATCTGCAGGGCAAACTCTGAGTCATCACGAACAAAATTCACATCTATACCTTCGGGAAAACTTTCAATTTTTTCCTCAACCATTTGTCTGATGTCTGTAACTGTATCTATGATATTAGTGCCAATACGTTTTTTGATGTCTATTGACAAAGATTGTTGACCATTGATCCTGGAATATCCTCCTCTGTCCTTAAAAGTAAGACTTACATCAGCTACATCTTTGAGTGTAACAACAGAATTACCAGATACTTTGATTGGTAATGTCTCTATGTCTTCTAAACTGGAAAATACACTTGGAACATTAACTGCAAATCTTCCTGTTCCAGTGTCTTGGTATCCCGCTGGTATAACTCTATTGTTATTTGATACCGCCTGAAAAAGTTGATTCATAGAGATCCCATAGGACTCTAATTTGCTTTTATCAACTATTGCTTCGATTAAATCTTCAGGTACACCATTCAGTTCAGCTTCCAGTACGTTTGGATGTGTTTCAACCAAGTCTTGTAACTCTTGAGTTAAATTTACTAGTACTCTTTGCGGTAGCACTGAACTGGCAACACTTATTGTCAAAATAGGATCATCAGTTGATGTGAACTCTCTTATTGATGGCTCTCTTGCGTCTTGAGGTAACTCTGCTCTAGCTTCATCAACTTTTACCCTCACATCGTATAAAGCATCATCTATATCGACATCCTGATCAAACTCTACAACTACTGCAGCATAGCCTGTTGCAGAAGTAGATCTAATGTCGACAACTCCTGAGATTGTTCTTAGGGCATCTTCGAGCGGTTTAGCTAAAAGTCTCTCTGAGTCTTCAGGTGAAACCCCTTCGAATCCGACACCAATGTACGCTCCTGGAAAGCTTACTTGAGGCTCGGTAGCTTTAGGTAGGTAGTTAAGTGCAAATATCCCTGAAAGTGCTAAAAGTAATAAGATACTTAAAGACGTTCTACTTTTCTTTATTGCTCCAGTAATAAAAGTTTTCATGCATCAGGGGAAAAAGTTTCTTTAACGTTGACGGTCTGACCTTGAAATACGTATTCCTGACCCAAGGTAATGATTCTTGCTTCTTCTCCGAGACCAGATACCCACATGCCACTATTAGTGTCTTCGAGTATATTGATCTCTTTAAATTCAACTCTGTTATCAGCAGTAACTGTTCTTACTCCTAACTTACCTTGGTCATTGAGAGACAAAATAGCAGGCGATATTTTATGAGCGGCCTCCTGTTTGCCTTTGATATATATTTCAGCTGAAACACCATCTCTGATAGTTCTGTCTTTATTATCTACGCTGATCTCAACTCTAAAGGTTCTCGTATTTTTGTCTGCTGATGATGCTATAAAAGTTACTTCACCTGATATATATCTTCCAGAAATTAGCTTTGCGCTAGCTTCAGATCCAAGTTCTACCTGAGCTATATCTTTTTCAGCAATGTCTGCAACCAATAGCATTGGATCAGGATCGATAAGAGCGGCACAAACTGCCCCGGTGTTAAGGAAATCACCTTCTTCCACTCTGAGTGTTTCGAGATAACCTGAAAAGGGAGCTACTATCTTAGGATAGGCCTCTCGACCAGCTATATAAAGTTGGCAAATTAAATCGCCTTCTTCGACATAATCACCTTGTTGAGCTGGTCTTGCTATTAATCTACCGCTAACTTCTGCTCTCACTTGAACAAACTTATCAGCCTCAGTAAATCCACTTGATTTGAGAATTTTAGATTTATTTGTGGCCTTACTGTTAAGAATTGTTACAGACGAGAGTGTGTCTAATTTGGAAGTATTCTTTTCAAAGTTTTCTTCTTCGATCATGCTGCCTGAGACCATCCAGATAACTAAAAAGGACGCAAGAATTGCCGCAGTTTTATAGGTTTGTTTAATTTTCATAGAAATATTTAGGTGTTATACATAACTATAACACTAAAATACTTAAGTTAAAACTAGATTTGGTGCTTTTCTTTCAGTTTTTTGAATTTTTCTTGAATCATCTCATTATCAGGTTGAGTGGCTCTCTTTACTGAGCTTTCTTCGATTTTCCAACTTGATTCAATTCTTCTATCAATCTGATTTGATAATTGAGGCGTTTGCCCCTTATTTGTTTTTTCCCAGTTATATTTCACATGCTGGAGGAATTTACTATTCCAAGAGTTCAGACTTTGCCCCGTCTCTTTCCAGTACATAATAAACTCAGGTTTAGTATTTTCTGCAAATTCTCTAGGTATATCAGTTAACTCGAGAATATCAAAGAAGTCTTCGTTAGGTCTCCATTCTGATGTCATTTTAGAAGGTAAGTCATCATTTTCTTTTACTTCTTTAAATCTTCCCCATTGTCTTCTTATGTGGGCTATAAACTTACTGTTCCAGATATCAGACTCTTCTTTCCGCTCGGTCCAATAAAGAATAAATTCAGGTATTTCTTTGTCTATGAAATCTTCATTTATTCCAGACTTAATTAGTATTTCTAGAGCATCATCATCAGGTAACCAAGTTTTTTCCATGGGTTTCATCTTCTTTTTTTTATTCTCTTCAACCTCTTGATGGCGCCATTTTTTTATCACAAACCTTAGAAATTTTACCCCCCAATTTTTGTCTTTTTGATTTCTTTCTTCGTTTAGCTTTTTAAAATCTTCTATGTGTAAATTTGCAAAATCTTCAGGTATGCCGTACTCAGTTATCTGATCGAACACTTCTTTTTCTGGCATCCAAGTATTTTCTATAATCGGTTTTGAAATTTGATTTGGTTTCCTAGAAGAAAAATAAATAGTTCCTCCAAGGTTAGATTCCATCACCAAGCCTCTCTTAATGAGCTTGTTCAAAAGATCTGATGTTCTGTTTTCGTCCCAAAACCCTAAGTGAGTGTTTATTTGTTTAAGAGATATTTTATCTAGGCCTTCATTTTCCTTTAAATATTCAAGGAGAATTGCTTCTTCTAGGCCTATGGTATTGGCTATTTCAATTGAAAAGGATATCTTTGAATCAGTCATAAATTAAGTTTCTCTAGATTAGATTATGATCTAGATGAGTACAAGAAATTTGGGTTACTTATTTCTATCTCTTACTGATTCAGCCAATCTATAGAGGCAGTCTTTAGTATCTTGCCAATTAATACATGCATCAGTAATACTTTTACCGTATGTTAGATTATCCAGATCGTCGGCTTTTTGGTTCCCTTCTTCAAGGTTACTTTCAATCATAACTCCGGTAATCCTTGTTTCACCAGACTTAATTTGGGAAGCAATATCAGTACAAACATCAATTTGTTTCTTGTGCTGTTTACTGCTATTTCCATGGCTCATGTCAATCATTATTGAATCTTCTAGATTGTTAGATCTAAGTAACTCAGAAGTTTCGTTGATATGCTTGTTTGAATAATTTGGTTCTTTTCCACCCCTTAAAATAACGTGACAATCCTTATTACCAGATGAAGAAAAAATTGCAGCTCTTCCGTCTTTTGTTACAGATAAAAACTTATGAGGATGAAGGGCAGAACCTATAGCATCTGCAGCTACTTGTATGCCTCCATTAGTTGCATTTTTAAAGCCTATTGGACACGATGAACCTGAAGCCAATTCTCTATGGACCTGACTCTCAGTGGTTCTAGCTCCTATTGCACCCCAAGAGATTAGGTCAGCAATATATTGAGGTGTAATTACATCAAGGAATTCTGTCCCTGCTGGCATACCTAAGTCATTTATATCTCTTAATAGCTGTCTAGATACAGATAGACCTTTATCAATATTGAAAGAATTATCAAGATCCGGATCATTAATTAGGCCTTTCCATCCTACTGTGGTTCTAGGCTTTTCGAAATATACCCTCATAATGATGAGAAGCTCATCTTTAAGATTATTTTTTTCTTCCAACAAGAGATTTGCATACTCCATGGCTGCATTGGTGTCATGTATCGAACAGGGTCCAACTACAACAGCCAATCTATTGTCTTTCTTATATAGAATTTCTGAAAACTCTTTTCTGGCATTAAAAACCGTTTCAGAAGAAACCTCTGATATTGGTTGCTCAGCCAAGAGAGAGCTTGCAGAAATTACTTCCTGCCTTCCTGATATTCTTAAATCGCTTGTTTTTTGCATTCTCAAAAAATTTACCGGAGGTGCATTCTACATATATTGTGATCAGATTAAAGCATGAAAGTGTTAATATATACGACCAGTTAATTTGCTTTTCAAACATTTAATATAATTCTCATCTAAAAAGTCTCCTTACATGACTAAAAAGAAAATCTCTATAGGAATAGTTCAAGAAAATCCAATTGTTGGAGATATTGAGGGTAATTTGCAATTAGCTATTAATGCTATTGATAAATTATCAAAACAGTCTTCACCAGATATATTCTTATTTACTGAAATGTTCATAACTGGATATCCGCCTGAAGACTTAATACTAAGAGATGATCTGCTGGATGCATCTTATGAAGCAGTTGAAAAACTCTGTGAAGTTAAACCTGAGAGTTTTATTGTTATTGGTTATCCAAAAAAAGAAGGCGATTCAATTTTTAATTGTGCTGGGGTATTAAGAAATAAATCAGTTATAACAGAATATAAAAAACAGGAATTACCAAATTATGAAGTTTTCGATGAAAAAAGATATTTCCAATCTGGAAAAGGCCCAGGAATTTTTGAAGTTAATGGTTTAAGAGTTGGATTATCCGTTTGTGAAGACATATGGCATGAAAATGTCATAAAACAGCTACACGAAAAGAAAACAGATTTAATTCTCAATATTAACGCCTCACCTTTTCATTTAGATAAGATCAAAGAGAGGAAGGTTTTGATATCAGGCCATGCAATTAATTACTCTGTGCCGATAGTCTATGCCAATCAAGTTGGAGGTCAGGATGAACTTGTTTTTGATGGTACTTCAATGGCAATGGATGGAGAAGGACAACAGATACTCCAATTAGAAAAATTTAAAGAGGATTATAAGATTGTTAATTTTACTTCTGACCAAGACGGTAAATTATCAAGTGAAAAGAGAGAGGAAATACCAGAAGATAAAGAATTAGAGGAAGTCTATAAAGCTTTGGTCCTGGGTGCAAAAGACTATATACAGAAGAATAATTTTCCTGGTGTATTGATTGGCTCTTCCGGAGGTATAGACTCAGCATTAACAGCTGCGATTGCAGCCGATGCCATTGGACCAGAAAAGGTCAGAACTTTTATGCTGCCATTTAAGTTCACTTCAGACATGAGTGTCGAAGATTCCAAAAAGTTAGCAGTTAATCTAGGTATTAAACATTCCGTTATTCCTATCGGAGATATATATGAATCATTCGCCGATAGCCTTGAAGATGAGTTTAGTGGCTTAGAGCCTGATATTACTGAGGAGAATCTTCAATCAAGATGCAGAGGTGTGATACTAATGGCCTTATCGAATAAATCTGGAGAGTTAGTTTTAACTACAGGTAATAAAAGTGAGACAGCCGTTGGTTATTCTACCCTCTATGGAGATACTGCTGGAGGTTTTGGAGTTTTAAAAGATGTTCCTAAAACACTCGTTTATGAACTTTCCAGATACAGAAATACTATTTCTCATGTTATCCCTGATAGGATTATAGACAGGCCTCCCAGCGCCGAGTTGGCACCCGATCAGCAAGATAGCGATAGCCTTCCTGATTATGCAATCTTAGACAAAATAATAGAGCTTTACGTTGAGCAAGATAAGAGTAAGGTAGAAATAGAAGAGTCAGGCATAGATAAAAGTATGGTTGATCGAGTAATAAGGTTAATCGACTTAAGTGAATATAAAAGGCGTCAAGCTCCGCTTGGAGTGAAAATTACCTCTAGAGGATTTGGTAAAGATAGAAGATATCCAATAACAAATAAGTTTTTGAAATAAGCCTTATTTCCTCATTTCTTCATAAATAGCTATAATACAGAGCCAATACAGAAGTATTGGAAAAAATGGTTGATTCAAAGACCTCAGATCCTCTAAAAACAGAGGAAAAACCAATCCATCCTCGTCAAGAGGAGATGTTCTTAGCGACTGTAAAAGGCAAAGAAACTGTTCTTCCTGAAGATCTCTATGTTCCTCCTAATGCATTGGAGATTTTATTGGATAGTTTTGCTGGACCTCTCGACTTCCTTTTGTATCTTATTAAAAAACAGAACCTCGATATTCTTGATATTAATGTAGCCAAGATTACAGAACAATATACCTCTTACATTGAGTTAATGGATGCTATGCAAGTAGAGCTTGCTGGCGATTACCTCGTTATGGCTGCGTATTTAGCAGAATTAAAATCTAGAATGCTTTTACCAAGGCCCGAAGAACAGGCTGAAGAGGAGGATCCAAGGGCAGAGCTCATTAAACGACTTCAAGAATATCAGAGATACAAAGAAGCTGCTGAAAGAATTGATAAGATTCCTAGACTGGATAGAGAAATTTTTGCAGCCAATGCTAAATTGCCAGAGTTCTCGACAGAAGCACCTCTCATTGATGTTCCATTAGAGGAGTTAACAATTGCTTTAGCGGAAGTTATGAGGCGTGCCGAACAATCTCAAGCACATTTAATTAATTTTGAAGAACTATCTACGCGAGAAAGAATGAGTCAGATTTTAGAGCGAATGAAAACAGAATCTTTCATTGAATTTAGCTCTTTATTTAATTCAAAAGAAGGCAAAATCGGTGTTGTGGTAACATTCTTAGCCATACTAGAGTTATTAAAGGATTCTTTAATAGAGATTGTGCAATCTGAAGAATTTGGACCAATACATATAAAGGGGATTGAAGAGGTACATTAATGGAAAATAAACTTAGTGAAATTCTGGAAGCATTAC
Organism: uncultured SAR86 cluster bacterium; assembly: GCA_902559365.1. GTDB lineage: Bacteria > Pseudomonadota > Gammaproteobacteria > Magnimaribacterales > Magnimaribacteraceae > Magnimaribacter. Next base: position 104,651 of record CACEHP010000002.1, on the reverse strand, counting down.
TCTTATCAGCTTCCAGGCCAATAAGTGTTGATGATATGGTGAAAGTCTTTGAAGATCCGAAACCTTCTAAAGACGAAATAAGAAATGCTCTAAACTCTATAGATGAAGATTGCACAAATAGAGGTATTGAATTGAAGAGAATTGCAAGCGGTTATCGCTTACAAGTTAAACAATCTTTATCTGAGTTCGTTGCAAAACTTTGGGAAGAAAAGCCTCAAAAGTTTTCAAAAGCTACTTTAGAAACCCTTTCTCTAATTGCCTATAAACAACCTATTACTCGAGGAGAAATTGAAGAAATTAGAGGAGTAACAGTTGGGACACAGTTAATGCGGGGTCTTATGGAAAGAGGGTGGGTAAAGATAGTGGGTCAAAGAGATGTGCCGGGTAGACCTTCACTCTACGCTACTACAAAAGAATTTTTAGATTATTTTGGTCTTCAGCACTTAAGAGAATTGCCTGAACTTCCATCGCTCCCAGATTTAAAATCAATTGAACTTGAGTTACCTATTGAAGAGCCTGAAAGCTCTCAAGAGAACACTCAAACATTAAACTAGGTTTTGAAAACTAGGATCCATAAGATCCTTGCAGATCATGGTATTGGCTCAAGGAGAGGCATCGAGTCTTTAATCAAACAAAGAAAAGTTAAAGTTAATGGGGAATTAGCTACTCTAGGGCAACTAGTTTCTGAGTATGATATTTTTGAAGTTGAGGGCCGAACTGTTCGACTATCCAAGAAAGATCCCTCTAAGAAAAGAATTTTGATGTACAACAAAAAGGTTGGAGAGATCTCTTCTAGAAATGATCCTGACCACAAAAAAACAATATTTGATTCACTTCCTAAATTAAAATCAGGCAGATGGGTCTCTATAGGAAGACTGGACATTAACACCTCAGGACTGATTCTTTTCACAAATGATGGATCTCTTGCAAATCAGTTGATGCACCCATCGTCAAATATAGAGAGAGAATATATTGCTAGGGTTCATGGTCAAGTAACAGATCAAATACTAAACAATCTGATGAAGGGAGTTAAATTAGAAGATGGCTTCGCAAAATTTACCGATGTACAGGGAGGAAGAAAAGGAAATACCAATCAGTGGTTTGCAATGGTCATTATGGAAGGTCGCACTAGAGAAGTTAGAAGATTGTGGGAGAGTCAAGGATTAGAAATTTCTCGTCTTAAAAGAGTCAGATATGGCAGCTTGTTTCTTCCGGCTAGCTTGAAGCAAGGCGCTTTTAAGGAGTTATCAAAAAGTGAAATCAGCGCTCTTGAGCATCAAGTGACTGACCATTGATATCTAAACTCATATCACTCATCAAATACAGATAAAGTTTCATAATCATTTCTGCTGTTGGATTTTTATTAGGGTCTTCTGCAGGATATGCGGATTCACGCATCTTAGTTCTTACAGCTCCTGGATTAATACAGTTAACTCTGATGGAAGAAGTGTTTTGGAGCTCTTCCGATAAGATTTGCATCATGGCTTCAGTAGCAAACTTGCTTATTGAATATGCACCCCAGTATGCTCTTCCTTTTCTTCCCACACCCGATGAAGTGAAGATAATGGAACCGTTATCAGATTTTTTTATTAGAGGTAATAGGTTTTTTGTTAGCAAGAAACTCGCATCTAGATTCACTTTCAAAACATTTTTCCAACTTTCGTAACTATATTGCTCTAGGGCTTTTTTCTCTCCCAAAATTCCTGCATTGTTAAGCAGACCATCAACAATTGAATATTCTTCTTTAATAGCGAGAACAATTTCTTCGTAATCTTTTTCCGAAGAATTTTCAAAATTTATTGGTTGTATTAGTACATTATTAGAGTTATCACAGTTTATTTCGTCATATAGAGATTCAAGTTTTTCTTGATCTTTACTAAGAAGTATTAAATTAGCTCCGTAATCGGAAAAGGTCTTAGAAGCTTGTCTTCCTATACCTGACCCTGCACCAGAAATGACAATTGTCTTACCTTCAAGAAGATTCTTGGGTAAATTGTCTTCAGTTAAATCTTTAATCACTGATCTAGCAGATTATTAATATCCCTAGGATGGTAGAAGATGAAATCTGCTTCCCATTCTTCAGCAGCATCTTCCATAGGTATATAGCCGTAAGCTGCCGCACCTGTCATCATGTTTGCTTGTTCACCAGCCTTTATATCTATTTTATGATCTCCAATATAAATGCTGTTCTTAGGATTAGATTCAGATACTTTTAGAGCAAGATTTAATCCATCTGGATCTGGCTTTCGAACTCCAACATCATCGGGACAAATTAGAAAAGGAGTTTTGAATTTATTTAATTTATCTTGAACAATGACTTCTGCAAATCTTCGAGGCTTATTGGTAATAATTCCCCATTTGATTTTGGTTGAATTGAGTTTATCGAGAACTTCCTCTATGCCATCGAATACTCTGGTATTTTTGAGGCAGCAATCTTCGTAGATATCAAGTAATTCTTGTCTATGAAGCTCGATCTTTTCATCTGATTCTGATTCAAGCCCTAAAGCGTAGGAGGCTAGGCTTGCTGCACCTTGCGATACTCTTGACCTAACCTGATCAGAATCAGCCTCTTCAAGATTATACCTTTCCCTCAATACATTCACTGCATATAGAAAGTCTGGAGCTGTATCAAGAAGAGTTCCATCTAGATCAAAAGCAAATAGTTCAATACCTTTCAACCTACTTCCTTTTTTGCGTGAACCATATAGTTAACTTGAATATCTTTACCAAGCCAATAATTATCAGTTATCGGGTTATAGCTCAAACCAATCGTCTCTTTGCTAGTTAGGCCTGCATCTCTTATCCACTTTGCAAGCTCGGAGGGTTTAATAAATTTCTCGTAGTCATGTGTACCCTTTGGAAGAAGATTTAAAACATATTCTGCACCTATAACAGCGAATAAATAAGATTTTGGATTTCTATTAATTGTCGAAAAGAAAATATCTCCATTATCATTTAAGAGATTAGAACAGCTTTTGATTATATCTCCGGGAGAGGGAACATGTTCTAGCATTTCTAAGCACGTGATTACGTCAAATTTTTTATTTGGATTAGAAGAAATAAAATCTTCTATTGTCTGTTGAAAAAACTCAACATCACTCTTTATTAATTCTGAATGCGCCTTTGCTACACCTATTGTTCTCTCTGAAGCGTCAATACCGATAACTTCTGCCCCTAATTCTCCAAGAGCTTGAGAAAGAATACCTCCACCACAACCAACATCTAACACTTTTTTTCCTTCTAGTGCTGATCTCTCTTTAATGAAACCAACTCTTAATGGATTTATTTGATGAAGAGGCTTAAATTCTCCATCTTTATCCCACCACCTGGCGGCAAGTTCATCAAATTTATTTACTTCATCATGATCTAAATTTTCTATGTTCATGGCATGTTTTTTTCTTTAAACTGTTGATCGACAAACTTTCGAAGTCAAAAATTATTATGCAAATATTCTTTCCTAAAGAAGAGGCAAACGAAATTCGTGCCACTATTTTACCTGAAGTAGCTAAGAAATTTATCGATTTAGGTATTGAAGTCTCTATCGAAACTGGATTGGGAGATAATGTCTTCGTATCCGATACGCTCTATGAAGAGGTAGGTGCTTCTATATGCACAAATAAATCAGATGGTTTTAAATCTGCAGACATAGTTTGTAAAATCAATAAGCCATCAACAGAAGAAATTCAAGAGCTCAAAAAAGGCACAATTTATATCAGTTTCCTAGATCCTTTTAATGAGAAACAAATTGTTTCTGAGTTAGCTTCTGCAGAAGTGAGCTCTATTAGTATGGAGCTTGTTCCAAGAATAACGAGAGCTCAAAAGATGGATGCGCTAAGCTCTCAAGCAAACCTAGGAGGTTATGCTGCAGTTATCGAAGCCTCAAGAACTCTAACGAAATCATTTCCTATGATGATGACAGCTGCAGGAACTATCTCACCTGCCAGAGTATTTGTAGTTGGTGTTGGTGTTGCTGGACTGCAGGCTATAGCAACCGCCAAGAGATTAGGCGCTAGAGTAGAAGCTTTTGATACAAGACCTGTAGTAGAAGAACAAGTCAAATCATTAGGTGCTAAATTTGTAAAGATCGATATTGGTGAGACTGAAGAAACTGATCAGGGATATGCTAAAGAACTCACTGAAGAACAAATAAAGATGCAACAAGAAGGGATGAAGAAAGTTTGCTCACAGTCAGACGTGGTTATAACAACTGCCCAGGTTTTCGGAAGGCCAGCTCCAAAAATAATTACAAGTGATATGGTCGAAGCAATGCAACCTGGAAGCGTTATTGTTGACATGGCAGTTTCAACTGGGGGTAACGTTGAGGGCTCTAAAAATGATGAATATATTTTTCATGAAGGAGTTACAATCATTGGAATGTCTAATTTACCTGGAGAAGTAGCAAAGGATGCTTCTCAGGTCTACGGCTCAAACCTCTTTAATATGATTGAAGAGTTTTGGGATAAAGAAAATAAAGTTATAAATTTTGATTTAGAAGACGAAATACTAAAAGGTTGTGTAATTACCCACCAAGGAAGTGTGGTCAATGAATCGGTAAAATAAATAAGTTATGGAAAGTCAGATAATACTATTAATATTCATTCTCGTGCTCTCGATCTTCTTGGGGGTAGAGTTAATAACTAAGGTACCTTCAACCTTACATACTCCTCTAATGTCCGGTGCTAATGCCATATCTGGTATAACCTTAGTGGGAGCAATATTATCTTCAGGATCATCTGATATTTTAACAATCATACTAGGTACAGCGGCCGTGTTTTTTGCTTCTATAAACGTAGTGGGTGGCTACCTAGTTACCAATAGAATGCTTGGAATGTTCAAGAAGAAATAATCATGGATACAGCTCTTTTAGTAAATTTAGCGTACATAGCTTCCTCTATTTTATTTATCGTCGGCCTTAAGATGTTAGGGTCGCCTGATACAGCTAGACGCGGAAATTTTTTATCTTCTTCAGGAATGCTATTGGCTGTCCTTATTACGTTACTAGATCAAAATATTATTGATTACAAATATATAGCTGGAGCTTTAGTGGCAGGCAGTGTAGTTGGTTATTTTGCTGCTACTAAGGTAAAGATGACTTCTATGCCAGAAATGGTAGCAGTTTTTAACGGATTTGGAGGTATTGCAAGCCTTTTAGTAGGTTCTGCAGAGTATGTATCTGGAACCTTAAATAATCCAGCATTCCTTGGTGCTATCTTCTTAACTGTTCTTATTGGAGGAGTAACCTTTACTGGAAGTATTATCGCTTACGGAAAACTATCCGAAGTCATTTCTGGAAAACCTTATCTTTACAAGGGACAGCAATTTGTAAATAGCCTTCTCCTTATAGCTATACTTCTAGTTGGTGTAAATATGCTCTTCTATCAAGGGTTTATTACTTCTGAGCAAACATTAATACTGCTAATAGGATTAGCCTTTGTATTGGGAATTTTATTTGTAATTCCAATTGGCGGAGCAGATATGCCAGTTGTAATTGCTTTGCTGAATAGTTTTTCAGGACTAGCTGCGTGTGCAGCAGGATTTGTTATTTTAAACAATGTTCTCATAGTTGCAGGAGCTCTAGTAGGCGCAAGTGGTTTAATTCTTACTAATATCATGTGTAAGGCAATGAATCGCTCTTTAGCAAATGTATTATTTAGTGGTTTTGGAGCAGCTCCAGACTCGTCTAATGAATCTTCACAAGAACAGGGAGAAGTTAAGCCTATTTCAGCAGAAGATGCTTATTTGATTCTTGAAGCAGCTTCTTCCGTCTTAATAGTTCCTGGTTATGGTATGGCAGTAGCTCAAGCTCAACATGCTGTAAGAGAGTTAGGAGAATTATTGGAAGAAAATGGAGCAGAAGTTAAGTATGCCATACATCCCGTAGCTGGAAGAATGCCCGGTCATATGAATGTCTTGTTAGCAGAAGCTAATGTATCTTATGACGTATTAGTGGAACCAGAAGATGTTAATCCAATAATGGAAACCGTTGATGTTTGTATGGTGATTGGTGCCAATGACGTAGTTAACCCAGACGCTAAAGAAAATGAAGGTAGTCCAATTTACGGAATGCCAATAATTGAAGTTGATAATTCCAAAACTGTCTTTGTGCTTAAACGTTCTATGGCTTCTGGTTTTGCAGGTATACAAAACCCTCTATTTTTCAAATCCAACACTAGAATGCTGTTTGGCGATGCGAAAGAAACTGTATCTACTTTAGTTTCAGAATTTAAGGGCTAATATCTACCTTTTTTAACCGCTTTTTTACACGATTTTTGAGGTCAATTATGATAAAATTGACCTAAGTTGATACCTCAAAAAAGACATCATAAAACCTGCCTTTTAAATGGAAGACTTTCTTCTGATTTCTTCATTAAATTAATACTTTGGATATAAATTATGGGCGAAATTGCTGCTAAGGAAATAGTACCTGTTGATATAGGAAAAGAGCTTAAACAATCTTATTTAGATTATGCAATGAGCGTAATCGTAGGAAGAGCCTTACCTGATGCAAGAGACGGCTTAAAGCCAGTGCATAGAAGAGTTCTTTATGCAATGCATGTACTCAATAATGATTTTGGAAGGCCTCATAAGAAATCAGCTAGAATCGTTGGTGACGTAATAGGTAAGTATCATCCCCATGGAGACAGCGCAGCCTACGAAACAATTGTAAGAATGGCGCAATGGTGGTCTCTAAGATATCCACTTGTTGATGGACAAGGCAATTTTGGATCCATGGATGGTGATGGTCCTGCTGCTCAAAGATATACAGAAGTCAGAATGGCTCGCATATCTCAAGAACTTTTAGCCGATCTCGAAAAAGAAACCGTTAATTATGTAGAAAACTACGATGGTACAGAAATGATGCCGGAAGTTTTGCCTACCCGAATTCCTAATATGCTCGTCAATGGCTCAGCTGGAATAGCCGTTGGAATGGCGACAAATATGGCACCGCATAATCTCAATGAATCTTTATCAGCTTGTTTAGCCTTCATTGATAACCCTGAAATTACTGTCCAAGAGCTAATGGAATATATACCAGGTCCCGATTTTCCAACTGGAGCAATAATTAATGGAAGGGCTGGAATAGTTAGTGCTTATGAAACAGGAAGGGGAAGAGTAAAAATAAGAGCAAAAACAGAATTTGAGGACGAAGAAAAAGATAAAGCAAAAATTATCATTACTGAGATGCCGTATCAGGTTGTTAAAGCAAGGCTGATAGAAAAAATAGCTGAACTTTCAAGAGATAAAAAGTTAGAAGGAATTAGAGATATCAGAGATGAATCTGACAAAGATGGTGTTCGTGTCGTTATAGAACTTAAGTCAGGACAAATTCCTGATGTTGTTCTCAATAACCTTTATGCACAAACACAAATGCAGACTGTCTTTGGAATTAATAATGTAGCTTTAATAGATGGAGAGCCTAAATTATTAAACCTTAAATCTATTCTCTCTGTATTTTTTAATCATAGAAAAGAAGTCGTCTCTAGAAGAACCTTTTTTGATTTAAGAAAGGCAAAAGAAAGAGGCCACATCCTAGAAGGTCTCACTATTGCTCTTGCAAATATTGATGAAATGATAGATTTGATTAAGAAGTCTAAAGAAGGCTCTGAGGCAAAAAAGAAACTCTTGGCTAAAAAATGGAAGCCAGGAAAGATAATTGCAATGCTAGAAAAAGCAGGACCCGATGCTTGTAAGATCGATGTCAATGACAAATCTGTCGGATTGATTGGAAAAACATATCAATTATCTGAACAACAGGCTCAAGCAATTCTGGATATGAGGTTACAAAGACTTACTGGCCTCGAGCAGGATAAATTAATAAAAGAATATGAAGAAATAATAGATCACATTACCTACCTACTGGAAATTTTAGGAGATTCCGATCGGTTGATTGAAGTTGTCAAAGAAGAACTGAAAGAAGTTCAAGAAAAATATAAAGATGATAGAAGAACCGAGATACAAGATTCTGCCGCAGATTTAACTGAAGCAGATTTAATTACTCCAGAAGATAGGGTAGTGACAATCTCGCATGAAGGCTATGCAAAAACTCAGCCTCTAGAAGAATACAGAGCACAAAGAAGAGGGGGTACTGGTAAAACTGCAGCTTCCGTAAAAGATGAAGATTTTGTGGAACAACTTTTAGTTGCAAATACACATACCACTCTTCTATGTTTCTCTAATTTAGGACAAGTCTACTGGCTTAAAGTTTATGAGATCCCTTCTGCAGGCAGGGCGGCTAAAGGACGTCCTCTTGTTAATCTTATCCAACTCAGTGAAGGAGAAAGAATAACTAGCATGGTCCCCGTTGAAGAATATGATGATAAACATTTTATCCTCATGGCTACCAGAGCTGGGACAGTTAAGAAGACAGTATTAACTGAGTTCCAAAACCAAAGAAAAGGCGGAAAAAGAGCTATTACTCTAGAAGAGGGCGATGAGTTGGTTGGAACTACCATAACGGATGGAAGTAAATTTGTAATGCTAGTTACTAATGCCGGAAAGGCAGCACATTTCTCAGAGACTGAAGTTAGGTCTATGGGGAGAACTGCTAAAGGTGTAAGAGGTATAAAGCTTGAAAAAGATCAACATGTGATTTCTCTAATAATTCCTGAAGAAGAGGCGAGCATATTTACTGTAAGCGAAAATGGATACGGTAAACGTTCTAAATCTATAGATTTTAGGAAAACTAGACGAGGAGCCAAAGGTGTTATCGCTATGCAGATCTCTGAAAGGAATGGCCAACTTATCGGCGCTGCTCAGGTTTCAGATGATGATGAATTAATGCTTATTTCTGATAAAGGTATGTTGGTTAGGACAAGAGTGGCTGAAGTAAATATCATTGGAAGAAATACACAAGGAGTAACTGTAATTAGGCTTAAAGGTTCTGAAAAACTGATTAGCATAGCTCCTATAAGCGAAGAATTCATAGGAGATGAATAATGCCAAGGAAGTATAATTTTGGCGCTGGTCCAGCGACTATGCCTGAAGCTGTTTTAAAAGAAGTCCAAGATGAATTATTAGACTGGAATGGTCTGGGTCTTTCTGTGATGGAAATAAGCCATAGAAGTCCAGAATTTATTGAGATTGCAAAACAAGCAGAACAGGATTTTAGGGATCTATTATCTATCTCAGAAGATTTCGCAGTTTTGTTTACCCACGGAGGAGCAACGATGCAAAATGCTATGGTTCCTCTAAATCTGGCTACTCAGGATGGCAATGCAGATTATGTTAACAGTGGTCACTGGGCCAAGCGCTCTATTAAGGAAGCTCAGAGATATACCAATGTCAACATCGCAGCTTCTTCCGAGGAAGAAGAGTTCAGATTTTTTCCAAAACAAGAGTCTTGGAAGCTCTCTGAGAATTCTTCCTATGTACATTACACTCCTAACGAAACCATTGGAGGTTTATGTTTGAGATCTATTGAACATTCAGAAGTGCCAATAGTGGCAGATTACTCTTCAGGTATTCTTTCAGAGCCTCTCGATGTGAGCAAATTTTCTTTGATTTATGGTGGAGCACAAAAAAACATAGGCCCTTCTGGTCTTGGCTTTGTAATCATAAAAAAAGATTTACTAGGTAATTCTCAACCCATAACACCAAATCTTTTGAATTACACCCTCATACATGAAGGTGAATCTATGTCTAATACGCCTCCAACTTTTGCTTGGTATGTTGCAGGTAAGGTATTCAAGTGGCTGAAATCTTTGGGTGGAGTTGAAGAAATTGCAAAGATCAATATCAGAAAAGCAGATAAATTGTACAGCTATATAGATGGTTCTAACTTTTATAGAAACAATATAAATACTGAAGATCGATCTATTATGAATGTACCTTTTTTATTAGCCAATGAAGATCTAAATGATAAATTTCTAGAACAATCCAAAGAAGCTGGATTATTGGCTTTAAAGGGTCATAGGTCTGTAGGAGGCATGAGGGCTAGCATATATAACGGTCTTCCAGAGGAAGGGGTAGATGCCCTTGTGGACTTTATGGAAGTATTTTCTAAAGAAAATTCTTGATGAGTAATGTCAAAAAAAGATGACCTTAAAAATATTCGAGATTCAATTGATTCAATTGATAATCAAATTTTGTCACTTGTAAGTGAAAGAGCAAAGCTAGCTATACAAGCCGGTCAAGCCAAGCAAGATAGCAGTAAATACAAACCTGCGAGAGAATCTTCTATTTTAAATAGATTGACCGAGATGAACCAAGGTCCATTAGAACAAGATCAAATTAGAAATATTTTTAATGAGATTATTTCAAGCTGTCGCTCAACGGAATCAACTTTTACATTATCTTATCTAGGTCCAGAAGGTACTTTTTCAGAGTCTGCTCTTGAAGGGCAATTTGGGAAATCAGTAGATAAGTCCCCACAAGATACCATTAGATCTATTTTTGAATCTGTTGAAGGTGGATCCTCTGATTATGGAATTGTTCCAATAGAGAATTCGACTGAAGGTTCTGTCAACACTACCTTAGATTGCTTGAGTGAGTTTAACTTAAAAATTTGTGGCGAGATTGAAATGGAGATCCATCATAATCTACTTGGTCATAACAAACCTCTACCTAAAGAGGGTTTTGAGATCCATGCTCATGAGCAAACTCTAGGACAATGTAAACAGTGGTTGGAGTCTTATTGTCCTGGCGTAAAGTTGGTTAGCGTAAGCAGTAATGCACAGGCAGCTTCTAATGTCACAGAAGATAACTCAATTATTGCGATCGCTGGCGAGCTAGCAGCAACAAAATATGGATTGGAAATTTTAAATCGAAATATTGAAGATTACTCCAGTAATACAACAAGATTTATAACAATAGGCAAAATTGATGCTGGCCAGACTAATGCGGATAAAACATCAATCATGGCAACCACAAAGAATGAGGAAGGAGCGCTTTATTCTTTATTAGAGCCCTTTAATGCTTTAGATATAAATTTATCACATCTCACTTATAGACCTTCAAAAATTAATAAATGGCAATACTCATTCTTTATAGATTTTGAAGGGCACTTAGAAGACAAAAAAATACTAAGCTTAGTCTCTAGCTTGGAAAGTAAAGATATTGAATTAAAAATATTAGGGTCTTACCCTAGATCTTTAGGATAGGCATGGATATAAAAGAATTAGTTAATAGAGGAATTGATGACCTGAGTCCTTATGAACCAGGTAAGCCAATCGAGGATCTGGAAAGAGAGTTGGGCATTGAAAATGCAATTAAGTTGGCCAGCAACGAGAATCCCATGGGGCCTAGTCCAAAAATATTAGATTCCATAGAAGCAGTGCTGAAAGAGACGCATAGATACCCTGATGGAAATGCCACCCGATTGAAGTCAACCATAGCTCGGAAGTTCAATGTTGAAGATAATCAAGTAACAATAGGTAATGGCTCAAACGATATTATTGAGTTCGTTGCTAGGATATTTTTGAGCCCTAATGGCCATAATGGCCAGAATGATAGCGCTATTTATTCTGAGCATGCTTTTGCCGTATACCCTTTGGTGGTTAAAGCTGTAGGAGCAAAAGGTATAGAAGTTCCTGCTAAGAACTTCTCTCATGACCTTGATCTTATGCTTGAGTCTATTGAAGAAAGTACTAAATTAATCTTCATAGCAAATCCTAATAATCCAACTGGATCTTTCATAGAATACAACAAGCTTATTGCTTTTCTAGAGAAAGTTCCAGAACACATAATTGTCTTGCTTGATCAAGCTTATTTTGACTATTCCTCTTTCGAAACCAAGGATATAGATTTTGATGTCTTAAATAGATTTCCTAACTTAATTATGAGTCGAAGTTTTTCAAAAGCTTATGGGCTTGCAGGATTTCGAGTAGGTTTTTGTGTATCTTCAACAGAGATCGCTGACTACTTAAACAGGGTTAGACAGCCATTCAATGCCAACTCATTAGCCTTATTTGCCGCTGAAAAAGCTCTGGAAGATCAAGATTTCATAGATAAATGCCTTCAGCTGAATTTAGAGCAAAAAGAACTGCTATTTAAAGAATTAGAGTCTCTCGGGTTTGACTGTCTTCCTAGTAGGGGTAATTTTATATCTTTTGACTGTAAACAAGACTCTAGAGAGGCATTCAATAAGCTTTTAAAGGAAGGCGTTATTGTTAGATCACTCGCGGTTTATAAGATGCCAAATTATTTGAGAGTTTCAGTAGGTTTACCTGAAGAGAATCTTTCATTTTTAGAAAAGATTAAGTCAACTCTTCTCTAGATGAATAATAAAGAAGGTTTTAAAAATATCCTGATCGTGGGATTAGGACTAATAGGAGGGTCAATAGCCAAAAGATTAAAAGATATCTCTTATTCTGGTGATGTATTTGGATTAGACAGAGACTTGGCTATTTTACAGAATGCCTATACAAACTCTCTAGTAAAAAATGACAGCATAAATTCACTTGAGGGACTTGAAGATATTTTAATCATATTTTGCACACCTGTTTTATCTTTCAATGAGGCTTTGGAATCAGTTCTATCTTTGCAACCTTCTGAACAAGCAGTTTTTACTGATACCCTCAGTACTAAATCCCAAATCCATGAACTGTTAATTTCAGAATATGAAAGCATTAAAAATCGCTTTGTCTTATCTCATCCAATTGCAGGCTCTGAAAGAAGTGGACTGGAAAATTCTAAAGATTCCTTATTTGTTGAAAGAATCACCGTTATCTCCCCGCATGAAACAAATGAAAATCATCATATAGATAGAGTTGCTGAATTTTGGAAAGAGCTTGGATCTTCTACTAAAATGCTTTCAAGCAAAGATCATGATGCTATTTTTGCAAAAACTAGCCATCTTCCTCATGTAATATCTTTTGCTCTAATGCAAAGTCTGTTTGGTAATTTGCACGAAAAGACTTTTGAATTTTCCGGAGGAAGCCTAGAGGACTACACAAGAATAGCGTCAAGCGATCCTATAATGTGGAAAGATATTTTCATATCTAATAATGAGAATATTTTAAAATCCATAGAGGATTTTGAACTCAGTTTAAAAGAACTAAAGAAGCTAATTAAACATCAAGATGATGAGGCCATAGTGAAATTTCTCAAAGATACTAAAACTTTAAGGGACAGCGCGTTGGAGAATGATTAAATGGATTTATTAATAACAAGCGGACAGAGTTTGAAGGGTGAGATAACAGTTCCCGGTGATAAATCTATTTCACACAGATCTATAATTTTATCCTCTTTAGCTGAAGGAACATCCAAGATTTCAGGTTTATTGGAGGGCGAAGACTGCCTTGCAACCATAGAGGTTTTTCGCAATATGGGAATTAGCATAGTTAATGACAGAGGTGTCTATTCTATTGAAGGCAAGGGTTTAAGGGGCCTAGAGTCTCCAGAAAAACCATTAGATTTTGGTAATTCAGGAACCTCTGTAAGGTTATGTTCTGGCATCTTATCAGCACAAAGCTTTCAATCGACTTTGATCGGAGATAGCTCTTTGTCTTCCAGGCCTATGCAAAGAATAGTTGAGCCTTTGACTGCTATGGGCGCAAAGATAACTTCAAAAAATGGAACATTACCCTTAGATATTTCTCCAACAGGCACTCTTAAGTCAATTAATTACTCGCTCCCTGTTGCTAGTGCTCAAGTTAAGTCATGTATTATGCTTTCGGCGCTCTATGCCGAAGGAGTAACTAAGATAGAAGAAAGTGCAGTCACTAGAGATCACACAGAGAATATGTTTGAAACTTTTGGAATACCGCTAGAGATAGAAAATTCCGAAGGTAAAAAACATATCAACTTGCGTAATATAGATTACATCAATCCTACTGATATAAATATTTGTGGTGATTTTTCCTCTGCATCCTTCTTTATACTTGCAGCTTTGATTTGCCCCAAGTCAGAACTATTGATTAAGAATGTTGGTATCAATAAGACAAGAATTGGTCTCCTTCATGCTCTGAGGCATATGGGTGCCAATATTCAACTTTTAAATCAAACTGAAAAAATAGAACCCACTGCAGATATTTTAGTTAAGAGCTCAAATCTAAAAGGCATTATTTTAAATAAAAATTTAGTGGCAAATATGATTGATGAGATGCCTGTCTTTTTTATTGCTGCCGCTTTGTCTGACGGTATAACAATTGTTAAAGATGCCAAGGAGCTAAGAACTAAAGAGAGCGATCGCCTTCAAGCCATGGCCGACGCATTGTCGTCATTTGGGATAAAGCATGATCTTGAAGAAGACGGAATAAAAATTTATGGGCTGGGACCTAAAGGGGTATTAAAATCAACAAATATCAGTTCTTATGGAGATCACAGGATAGCAATGGCAAGCGCGATTGCTTCTCTTAGATCTGAAAACAAGGTAAAAGTGCTTGATTGCGTGAATGTAAATACTTCTTACCCTAACTTTATTGATACCTGTAAAGAAATTGGTATTGAAATCGAGCAATCATGAATGATTTAGACATTCCCGTTATAACAATAGATGGTCCTAGTGGTGCGGGTAAGGGCACAATTGCTCAGATGCTAGCCCTAGAACTATCTTGGAATATTTTAGATAGTGGGGCATTGTACAGAACTTTGGCTTATTTCATGCAAGAGAACAAAATTTCTCTTAGTGATTTCAAAGAAAAAAAAGAAGAAATTGAGCAAAGATTTCATGTTTCATTTGATCCTGGAATTCCTGGTGAACCTGTGAAAGTTATATTTGAAAATAAAGATATAACATCCTTAGTTAGGACTGAAGAGATAGCCAAATTAACCTCTAATCTAGCTGCAGAGCCAATAATTAGAGACTTCATTAAGCCTTGTCAGAGGGACTTTATGCAAGCTCCAGGTCTAATAGCCGATGGCAGAGATATGGGGACAGTAATATTTTCTGATGCAAAACACAAAATCTTCCTTACTGCTTCAGTAGAAGAAAGAGCCAAAAGACGACAAACACAGTTGAAAAGACAAGGTTTGGAGGTTAACATGCGCTCCCTTTTGCAAGAGTTAGAGGAGAGGGATAGAAAAGATACTGAGAGAGAACATTCTCCGTTAATTCCCGCTGAAGACTCTGTGATAATTGATACGAGTAATTTAAACCCTGAAGGAGTGGTAAAGGAAATTAAAACTTACCTATAAAAAAGAATATGGCAGCGAGCTTTGAACAATTATTAGATGAAAATCTAAGCACCGTAATTATGAAACAAGGCAGTCTTGTGACTGGTATTGTTATAGACATTTTAGATAACCACGTAGTGGTGCACGTAGGGTTGAAATCTGAAGCAGTCGTTCCTGTTTCCGAGTTTTATAACGAATCAGGCGAACTTGAATTAGAAGTTGGTGATGAAGTTCAACTTACATTAGAGGCCATTGAAGATGGTCATGGGAATACTCGTGTTTCAAGAGAAAAGGCCATAAAGCAAGAGGTATGGAAAAGAATCGAAGATTGTCTCGCTCAAGATTCTATACTCAAAGGGCTAATCACTGGTTCTGTGAAAGGTGGAATGACTGTAGATGTTCAAGGCATCAAGGCCTTTCTTCCGGGTTCTCTAGCTGAAGTTATTCCTACTAAAGATTTGGAGCATTTAGTAGGTAATTACGAAGAGTTCAAAGTAATAAAACTCGACAAAGATAAAAACAATGTTGTACTTTCAAGAAAAGCAGTACTTCAAGAAGTAAACTCTGAAGAGAGGGAGAAGTTACTTTCAACTCTAGCTGAAGGACAAGTTATACAAGGTGTTGTTAAGAACTTAACGGACTACGGTGCTTTTGTTGATCTAGGGGGAATAGATGGTCTGCTGCATATAACCGATATATCTTGGAGCAGAATTAATCATCCCTCTGAAGCAATTAAAATTGGTGAGAAACTTGATGTAAAAATAATTAAGTACGATGCTGAAGAAAAAAAGGTTTCTCTAGGCATCAAGCAATTAATAGATGATCCTTGGGTGGGCATAGAATCTAAATTCCCTCTAAATACCTCGGTTATGGCAACAGTAACAAATCTTACTGACTATGGTTTCTTTGCTGAGATAGAACAAGGAGTTGAAGGTTTAGTCCATGTATCTGAGATTGACTGGACAAATAAGAATATTCATCCTTCAAAAGTAGTTCAGTTGAAAGATCAAGTAGAAGTAATGATTCTGGAAGTAGATGAAGAAAAGAGAAGAATTTCCTTAGGACTTAAACAGTTAACAGAGAACCCTTGGCAAGTATTTGAACATACTCATAAAGAGGGAGACAGAGTCTCTGGAGCTATAAAATCTATCACTGACTTTGGCGTATTTATTGAATTGCAAGGAGGCATAGACGGACTTGTACACCTTTCTGATATTTCATGGGATGAAAGCGAAGAATCAGTAAGATCTTTAAACAAAGGAGATGTGGTTGAAGCTTTAGTTCTATCAATTGAAGCTGACAGAGAAAGAATTTCGCTAGGGATGAAGCAGCTTGTATCTGATTCTTTTGGGGACTACGTTGAGTCCAATAAAAAAGGCTCTAGAGTAAAAGCTACTATCATTGGATCTACTGAAGATAGGGTGGATCTGGAGCTAAGCGATGAAGTAAGAGGATATCTTCCAATGAAAGACTACACCAACTCTATGTCTGACACACCATTAGAAGAGGGTGCTGAAATTGAAGTCGTCATTGCTAACATTAATCGCAAAGACCGAGAAATAATTTTGTCACTAAGAGCTTTAGAAAAGCAAGAAGAAAAGAGTGCTCTGAAAGACAATGCACTTAAGAACAAGGAAATAGAAGAAGCTACGAAATCAAATATCGGTGATCTAATCAAAGCAGAAATGCAAGATACCGATAAAGAAGATGAATAAATCTCAGCTTATAAGCAATATTTCACATAAATCTGATTCATTTTCTGAGGATGATATTGAGAAATCAGTGAATTCTATTCTTAACTTAATTACGCAATCCCTTACCAATAAAGATAGAGTAGAGGTTAGAAATTTCGGTACATTCTCAATTAGATCTAGAGAAGAACGACTATCTAGAAATCCTAAAACGGGAACCTCCGTACTTGTAGAGGCCAAGAGTCATCCATATTTCAGGGCTTCAAAAGATTTAAAGCAATCTTTAAACAAATAAAAAGAAGAAGTTGTATAGTATCCTGAAGTAGAGAAGGATAAATGACAGAGCATATTAGAGATAAGGTAATAAAGACTTTCGAAGATTCTATATCTGTAAAGAGGCAGATAATTGAAGACAGTTCTTACAAAGTTCTTTTAGAGGCAGGAGATATTATTGCAGATTCAATCTCAAGTGGAGGTAAGTTGCTTCTATGCGGCAACGGTGGATCAGCTGCTGACGCTCAACATTTAGCTGCAGAGTTCCTAGTAAGATTAACATCCGATGTTAATAGACAAAGTATTCCTGCACTTGCCTTGGCACAAGATACTTCTACGCTAACTGCATGTATAAATGATTATGGTTCTGATGATATCTTTAAGAGGGTTTTTTCTGCACTGTCTTCAAAAGGTGATACTTTGTTAGCAATCACAACTTCTGGTAATTCAAAAAACATAATAGAAACACTTAAAGAAGCAAAAGAGAGAAAAATTTTCTCTATAGGTTTCCTTGGTAATGGAGGAGGGGAGGCTCTCTCTTACTGTGATTTGGCCTTCGTTGTTCCTAGTACAATCACAGCAAGAATACAGGAATGCCATATTACTGCTGGGCATGCTTTGCTGCAATATATTGAGGATTCTTTGTTAGAAAAAGGTTGGTTAACTAAAGAATAAAATGGGTCTTTCGACTATCCTACTTTTGATATCTATCATTATATTGGCTATATATTCTTATGCTGTTTTAGCTCTTAATCAGAATATTGTTTCGGTAGACTTGCTTTTTCTTGATCTAGATATTGGGTTAGGTCAGATCATTTTATTATCAACCCTAATAGGAATATTGATTGCTATATTCTTGGAGCTACTTTTCTTTTCTGGAAAGAGGAGAAAAAAAGATGAATGATCTAAGGAAAGATATATATAGTAAACTTTTGCAGCTTGGTGAAGGTATTAAAAAAGTTAGCATCTCTAAACTCAATAAAAAAAATGGTTTTAAAGAGAATAATATTAAAAACGACCTGTTAACTTTCGATTTTTCTAAACATAGAATCAATGATGAAGTTTTGGATTATCTTTTACAGATACCTGATTTAATTAATCTTAAAGAGTCCTTAAATTTATTATTTAAGGGAGAAATCAATAATCCTTCTGAAGATAGATCTGTAAGTCATACTCTTTATAGAAACAGAGCTCCCGTTGATAGCTTTGAATTAATTGTCAGCGAAAGAAAAAAGATTGAATCATTTCTAAGCCAAATTCGTTCCGATCATTCTTTCAAAAATTTAATTTGTATATGTATCGGAGGCTCTAGATTGGGTCCGGAATTGCTTTATGAATTTCAGTCTTTAGATGGACCTATCAAAGTTCATTTTTGTTCTAGTTATGATTTACAAGAATTAAAAGATACTCTTCGTCATTGCAGACAGGAAGAGACTTTAGTAGTAGCTTCTTCAAAGTCATTTGAGACTTCTGAAGTTATAAAAAATCTGAATTTCGTAAAGTCTTGGTTTGCTCAAAACCCTGATCTTATTATGGAAAACCACCTTTATGGTATCTCAGCGAACTCATCTTCTATGACTTCTCACGGAATTAAGGAAACAAATAAATTCCTTTTACAGGATTCCTTAGGTGGAAGATTTTCAATATGGTCTTCGATTAGTTTACCTGCCTTTGTGAATACCAACTATGATTCTTACTTAGAATTTCTTGAAGGGGCTTGTCTAGCCGATGAATATACTCATCGAGAACAATGGAGCTCAAATATCTCTGTTATGATGGCCTTACTGAGTGTTTGGAATACAAATGCTCTAAATATTAATAACCATGGGATCTTCACTTATAATTTCAAGTTACGTTCTTTGACTAAATACCTCGCTCAATTGTCCATGGAAAGCAATGGTAAGTCTGTTAATTTTGACTCATATGTTTCTCCTTTTTTAACTTCTCCTTTAGTCTGGGGTGGCTATGGAATTGAGAATCAGCACTCAACATTTCAATGGTTGATGCAAGGAAAAACAGAAACAACTTGTGATTTTATTGGAATAAATGATGGCCATAATGACAATATAGATTCTCATGAAATGCTCTTATCACAGGTTTTGGCAATGACCTATGGCCTCGAAGATAAAACAAACCCTTTTAAATCTGTTAGAGGGAACAACCCTTGTTCTATCATACAGTTAGATAGTTTAGACATTAAAAGCCTTGGATTTTTATTAGCTTTGTATGAACACAAGATATTTATTGAAGCTCTGATATTGGGAATTAATCCTTTTGATCAATGGGGGGTGCAGTTAGGAAAGAAATTAGCTTCTAACGTTAAGAGCAATCAGGATTTCTTGAAGGATTATTTCTCTTCAAATGTTCTTCCTAAGTCCTAGTTTATAATCTATCTATGAATTCTAAAAAGTTTAGACCTATTATTTTGGCAGGAGGTTCAGGTAAAAGATTGTGGCCGCTTTCAACAAAGAAAAGACCTAAACAATTTATTTCTTTATTCGGAGACTTATCACTTTTTGACTTAACTCTTCAAAGAGTGAATAACCGCGATATTTTCAAAAAACCTATAGTCGTTACATCAGAAGAATATTTAGAATTAGTAGAAGAGTCTTTAGCTAAAACGGGTCTGGAAGTTGAAACAGTTTTTCTAGAACCTGAATCAAAAAATACTTTCGCTGCTTTAACTTTGCCTGTGCTTGCAGCAATTAGCAAAAAAGAAGCTGAAAGATATATGGTTATGCCCTCAGATCACTATATCCCCTTTAATAAATCTTTTTATGAAACCTCTTCAAGCATTCAAAATCAATTTAAAAAAGATGGTCTGATATTATTGGGAGTGACGCCAAATTCACCTTCAACCGAATATGGGTATATATCTACTATCCCCTCTAGCAATATCCTAAAAAAAGTTAAATCTTTCATAGAGAAACCAGCACTGAAAAAAGCAAAACTTCTGATCAAGCAACCTGATACCTTGTGGAACTCTGGAATATTTTGTTTTGATGGCAAATGGTTGAGCGAATCGATTAAAGAAAAAAGTCCAGATTTGTATTCATCAATTATGACACTGCTAACAAACGAAGAACTAAATCAGTTATATTTTTATCCTGATAGAGAAAAATTCTCCCAACTTGAAAATATTTCTTTCGATAAAGCTTTTGTTGAATCCAATATAGATAATTACGTAGCTAGCTTAGATGTAGGATGGACTGACTTAGGGTCATGGCATTCTTTAAGTAATTTACAAAAGAACCCTGAACATGGCCTAACCCTATACTCGGAGGGAAATTATCCAAGAACTGAGAAACCTTGGGGTTTCTTTGAAGTACTTATAGAAACAGAATTTTCGAAAGTGAAGATCCTTTCAATTAACCCTAACCACATGCTTTCCATGCAAATGCATGAACACAGAAGTGAAACTTGGTATATAACTCAAGGTGTTGCTACAGTGACTCTCGATAACCAAATATTAGAACTACATCCAGGCGAATCAGTTGTTATTGATAAGAAAGAAAAACATAGAGTTCAAAACTTTGGAGACGAAGTTTTAGAAATTATTGAGATCCAAACTGGAACATATTTTGGTGAAGATGATATTGTTAGATTCGAAGATATGTATGGAAGAAAAGATTTCCACTGAATCAGCTTATTCCATTCCTGTTTTAGAAGCAGAGATAAAGCATTTTATAAAAGAAATACCAAAATCACCTGGTGTTTATAAATTTTTAGATACATCTGGCACTCCTCTTTATATTGGAAAGGCAAAACTTCTTAATAAGAGAGTAGCTTCATATTTTAGAAAATCTTCTAGGTCTAAAAAAATAGAAAAATTACTAACCCAAGCTAAATTCATTGAGTTTGCCCTAACTAATACCGAGTTAGAATCACTTCTTCATGAACAGTATCTAATTAAAGAGTTAAAACCTAAATTTAATGTTCAATTCAAGGATGATAAAGGATATCCATGGATAAAAATTGATTCAAAAAAGACCTATCCTGCTGCTAAATCTTTTTTAGGAAAAAAATTAGAAAACGGAAAGTTTTTTGGCCCTTTTCCTAATTCTTACGCTGTTAGAGATGTTTTAAAGCTCATACAAAAAACCTTTAAATTAAGAAACTGCTCAGATAATTACTTTAAAAATAGAAGTCGACCCTGCCTTCAGTACGAAATAGGTCGTTGTTCTGCTCCATGCATAGGCTTAATTAGTCAAAAGGATTATTCAGAAGAAGTACAAAGCGCTGAACTCCTATTAGAGGGAAAATCAGAAGACCTTATAAATAATTTTTATATAACTATGGACAAATTTTCTCAAAATAAAGATTATGAAAAGGCAGCTCTATACCGAGATAGAATTTCTGCTTTAAGGGATATTCAAAGATCACAAAGCGTAGCAGGTTTTAATGATAGTAGAGATGCTATTTATGTTTCTTCCTCAAAATATAAAGCAAAAGTTGGTGTAACTTCCGTCAGCCAAGGCTGGGTAACCGGACATAAGAATTATTTACAGATTGAAGGTTTTGAAGAAAAAAATATTCTAAGTAATTTCATCACTCAGAAATATTTAAATGATGCCGAGTGTCCAAACTTTCTTGTGATTGATCAAAAATTAGAACATAAAGATCTTCTAGAGGAAGCTTTATCAGCTAGGTATTCAAAGAGAATCTCAATCATAACCAGGCCGGGAAAAAAAGATAAAGGACTAATGGATGTATGTAAGGCGAATACTGAATATGTGTTAAAGAGAAACAAGCCAGACAAAGGCATGAACATAAAATTTCAGAAATTAAAAGAAGGCCTAAATCTTAAAAATAAAATAGATCTTATTGAATCTTACGATGTTAGCCATCATGCAACAAACAATGCTGTAGCTGGTTGTGTTGTATATTCAGCTAAAGGAAGGGTCCATGAACTATATAGGTCATATAATATTAGCAAACCTAACCAGGGAAATGATATAGGATCAATGTGCGAATTAATAAAAAGAAGGTTTGCAGATATTGATTCGAGAGAACTACCAAGTCTGATAATAATTGATGGTGGAAAAACTCACTTAAAACAAGCATTAAGAGTATTTGAGGAATGTAATATTAAGGATATTAATGTCGTGGCAATATCAAAAGGTATAAGAAGAAAAGCTTCTTTCGATAATATTCATCTGTCCAATGGTGAGAGTATTACTATTGATCAGTCTATTATTTTCCATCAATTTATTCAGGAAATAAGAGATGAAACACATAGATATGCAATAACGATTCAAAAGAATAAAATGAGAAAAAATTCTATAAAGTCATCTCTAGATACCCTTTCAGGAGTGGGGCACATAAGAAAAAAACAATTATTGAGATACTTCGGTTCTTTTGAGCAAATAAAAAGGGCAAGTGTTGATGATTTGTGCGAAGTTTCTGGAATAGGTAAACATACTGCCGAATCAATATATAGGGAAATCCATACTCAATGAATATAGCAAATTATTTAACAATCTTAAGAATATTACTAATATTCCCAGTACTTCTATTGGCGTCTCCTGATCCAAATCCACATAATTGGATAGCCCTTACATTATTTGTGATTGCGGGTTTAACTGATCATCTAGATGGATATATCGCGCGAAAGACTAACTCTACAAGTAGTTTGGGGGCTCTGCTGGACTTAGTGGCAGATAAGCTACTTATTCTTATTGTACTTTTTTATCTTATTTCTTATTCAAGCGACCTTGTATTGATAATACCATCCTTAATCATAGTCTTCAGAGAGATAGTAATTTCTTCTTTTAGACAGTTTTTAGCAGAAAGAAAAGGACAGAACCTCGTTAAGGTTACTCTTTTAGCCAAAAGTAAGACAACAATTCAAATATTTGCTTTATCTTTTTTAATAATTTCACCAAATTTCGGCACTCCCTTCTTTTTTTTAACTATTTTTTTATTTTGGTTAGCTGCCTATGTATCTATTCAGAGCATGTATGGATATATAAAAACTTATAGAAATTTAATGAAATAGCTGGTCTATTAGTTCTAGATATTTAGAATACACGAAAGGCTGAGTAGCAAAGTGGTTATGCAGCGGATTGCAAATCCGTCTACGCCGGTTCGATTCCGACCTCAGCCTCATTATAATTATGATAATACGTGACTGCCCGGGTGGTGGAATTGGTAGACACAAGGGACTTAAAATCCCTCGAAGGAAACTTCGTGCCGGTTCGAGTCCGGCCCCGGGCACCATAGTATAAATTGTTACTAAGTATATGAAGCCAGAAAGCAATAAAACAAAATCTGTGATCTGGGTTTTAGTTTATACAAAAGCGAAAGAGGAAGCTAAAGCTTATAAAAATATCAGACAGCAGGGTTTTGAAACATTTTTACCTTTAATATCTTCCTCCAGCAAGCAAAGTAATGACTCTTTAAAACCACTCTTCCCTCGCTATCTTTTTGTTAAGATAGATTTAACCTTAAATAATTGGAATCTAATCAACTCCAGCTACGGAGTAAGTAAGATTGTTAAGTTTTCAGATGTCTTTACTTCAGTACCACACAGCATTATCCAACTCATTAAAAATAAGTTAGATAGTAAAGGAGTATTCAAACAAGAAATATCTACTATGGAGTTTCAGAAGGGAGACAAAGTCCTCATAAAGGAAGGAGCTTTCTCTGGCTTAGAAGCTATTTTTATAGAAAAAAAGGCCAATGACAGAGTGAGACTACTTCTAAATCTATTAAATACCCAAGTTAATACAGAGATGCCCAACTCAAGTGTGGGTCAGAAAGAAGTAATTAAAAACTTTAAACTATAGCCTTTATTCAATATTGTTCAAATATTGAACTTAATGTAAAATAAAAATGTTCAATAAATGAACATCTATATTTTGCTTGAGTGAATTGGAAATAATTTACTGCGGTAGCTATGAAATATAAAGATAAAGAATCTGAACTTGATCTAGAAATATTTAGAAATATTGAAGATAATCCTAATGTTACTCAGCGCCAAATGGCTAAAGAGCTTGATGTAAGCTTAGGCAAGATAAATTACCTAGTAAAATCTCTTATTGATAAAGGTTCCTTGATAGTTGATAATTTTAGGACCTCAGATAATAAGCTCGGATATCTATACGTTATTACACCAAAAGGAATAGAACAAAGGCGTAAGCTCACAGTTTTATTTCTTAAACGCAAAGCCGAGGAATTTGATAAACTAAAAAAAGAAATGGAGCGTATAGACAAACAATGATCAAAACAGATGAAAAGGATTTAGATAACGAAAAAGATGTTTCTGAAGATGAAATTGATCTTAATCAGCTCTTTGATATTCTGTGGAAACGAGCTTTCACTATAATCTTCATTACAGCTCTCTTTGCTGTTGGTTCTATTTTTTATTCTCTACAGTTAACAAATTACTATAAATCCGAGGCATTATTGTCTGTTCGAGATAGTGTGCAAAGCGAAGGAATGCTTTCTCAGCTGAGCGGAGGAATGTCTTCTATGCTTGGTGTCAGTTTACCAGGCTCTGGAGATACTAAGGCTATGGAAATTATTGAGCTAATTCAGTCTAGAAATTTTACCAAACACTTAATTAGTTTTGACAATATATTACCCTCTATTATGGCTGCTGAAAGCTACAATAGATCAACTAAGGAGATTGTCTTCAATAAAGAAGTTTTTGATTCGGAAACTAAAAACTGGACAAGAGAACCTAATGAGGACGGAGAAGTTGTGCCAACCTATTTAGAAGCTCATCGTGCTTTCACAACCGGTTTATTGACTATTTCTCAAGATAAAGAAACTGGTTTTATCAAGATTCAAATTGAGCATATATCTCCTGTTTTTGCTTCAGAATTCTTACAATTAATAATCGATGAAACAAACAATATTCTTCGAGGTAAAGATTTAAAAGAAGCAAATGAGGCCCTAGAATTTTTAAAATCAGAACTTAGCGAAACTTCTTATTTAGAAATAAAAGACTCAATCAACAGGCTCATAGAATCCCAATTAGAAACTCAAATGTTAGCGAAGGTTAACGAAGACTATAGCTTATCTGTTATAGACCCTCCCTATGTGCCAGATCAAAAATCTAAGCCTGTCAGAAGTGTAATAGTTATTGTTTTAACTATCATTGGAGGGTTTTTAGGAGTTATGACAGTTTTAGTCAGACATTTCTTTTTTCGAGAAAATTAATAGGATAATTTATTAAAAATTTTATTTCTGTTTTTCCTCATCATTTTACAGTGCTAAATAACAATTAATTTGATTACCACAGATGAAAACATGATCTTATGCAAAAGCCTATGAAGGGAATTATTCTTGCTGGAGGAAGTGGTACGCGTTTATATCCAATTACTCGTGGTATCTCTAAACAACTAGTCCCTGTTTTTGACAAGCCTATGATTTACTATCCTTTGTCTGTTTTGATGATGGCTGGTATTCAAGAAATATTAATCATTACTACCCCGGAAGAACAGTCTAGTTTTCGCAGATTATTAGGCGATGGTTCTGAAATAGGTATGAACTTTAGTTATGTCAAACAACCTTCTCCAGATGGGCTTGCTCAAGCTTTTATTTTAGGTGAGGATTTCATTGGAGGCGATGATGTTTGTCTTGTTTTGGGGGACAACATTTACTATGGTCATGATTTGGATGCACTTCTTACTAAAGCAGTTATTAATGTTCAAACGGAGGATAAAGCTACAGTTTTTGGTTATCATGTTAACGACCCTAAGAATTATGGCGTTGCTGAATTTGATTCAAGTAACAATATAGTTAGCATTGAAGAAAAACCTTCATCACCTAAAAGTAATTATGCAGTCACCGGATTATATTTTTATCCTAATGATGTAATTCAAAAGGCTAAAGAAATAGTCCCTTCTGAGCGAGGTGAACTTGAAATCACATCAATTAATCAGGCTTACTTATTACAAAAACGACTCAAAGTTGAGTTAATGGGCAGAGGTTTTGCATGGCTTGACACTGGAACGCATCAAAGTTTAGTTGAAGCTTCTCAATTCATCGAAATTATTGAAAAACGTCAAGGGTTAAAAATAGCCTGTATTGAAGAAATAGCATTTCAGAAAGGTTATATCTCTAGAAATCAACTCATCGAACTAGCTCAGCCTTTAAAAAAGAATCAATATGGAAAGTATTTACTTAAGTGTGCTGAGGATGGGTTATAGAAATGGAATTTATACCCCAAAAAATACCAGAGATTATAGTGATAGAGCCAGAAATCCATGGAGATCATAGAGGTTACTTTTCAGAAACTTACAGAGAAGATAAATTCAGTGAAATTCTTGGATTTAAGGTAAGCTTTATTCAAGATAATGAATCAAAGTCTTCTTACGGAGTTCTTCGAGGGCTTCATTTTCAGATACCCCCTTTTTCTCAAGGTAAACTTGTTAGAGTAATTGAAGGCAAGGTCTTGGATGTGGCAGTAGACATTAGAAAGGAAAGTCCAAGCTTTGGAAGCCATGTAGCCGTTGAGTTGTCTGATAAAAATAAAAGACAAATGTTTATCCCCCGAGGGTTTGCACATGGATTTGTTGTACTAAGTGAGACTGCGATCTTTTCGTACAAAGTGGATAGCTATTATTCACCTAAAAATGAACTAGGTCTGGCCTTTGACGATAAGGATTTGTCTATTGATTGGAAAATTGATCCAAAAAAAATTAGATTATCTGATAGAGATGCAAATCATCCAAAGCTTGGAGAATTAGATAGCTATTTCGAATACCAAACCAATTATTATGAGTAAACTAGATTCCATCTTAGTTATCGGAGATGGTCAACTTGGCAAATCTCTGGAGTCTATTGCGCAATATTATGATGATTACAGATTTGAATTTGTGAATCGCAATAATCTAGATTTAGAAGATGAATTATCCATCTCAAATTTTTTTAAGAATAGAAGGTTTGAGGTAATAATTAATTGCGCAGCATATACATCAGTAGATAAAGCAGAATCTGAAAAAGAATTAGCTAATAAGATCAATCATGTTGCGGTTAAGAATCTTGCTCTAATAACAAAAAAGAATCGTAGCAAACTTATTCATATATCAACTGATTATGTTTTTGATGGTACAAAGTCAGATCCCTATTTAGAGTCAGATAAAGTAAAGCCTCAAGGTGTTTACGGTAAGACTAAGCTACTGGGCGAAAAAGCAGTCACCGAGTTTCTTACTACAGGTGGGATTATTATTAGGACAAGCTGGTTATATTCTGAATATGGAAATAACTTTCTTAAGACAATGATGCGACTTGGTAAGATGCAGAAAGATATTAATATTGTATGTGATCAAGTTGGCTCACCTACTTATGCTAGAGATCTGGCAAAGACAATAATGAAAATAATTCAAAGTAATTTTTTTAAAGACCTTGAATTTAAAACGCGTATTTATCATTTTTGCAATGATGGACATGTTAGCTGGCATGACTTTGCAAAAGCTATTTTTGAATTAACAGGAATTGATTGTTATGCAATTCCGATTGAAACTAAAGACTATCCGACTGCCGCAATGAGACCTACATATAGCGTGCTCAGCAATAATAAAATTAAAGCAAAATTTAATTTGAGTATCCCATATTGGAAAGATAGCCTTCAAGAATGTCTGAAGAAGCTGGATGTCAAAGGATTATGAAAACTATTCTAGTTACAGGTGGGGCAGGGTTTATAGGTTCTGCAGTTATTAGGCATCTGATTAATGAGACTGAATACACTGTAATCAATTTAGATAAATTGACTTATGCAGGAAATTTAGATTCTCTAATTTCTATAAGTGAAAATAAACGATATATTTTTGAGAAAGTTGATATATGTAACTCACAGGAAATTGAGAGAGTTTTTCTTGAGCACAAACCTGACTTGATCATGCATCTGGCCGCAGAATCTCATGTTGATAGAAGTATTGATGGACCAGATAAGTTTATTCAAACAAACATTTTTGGCACTTATAACCTTCTACAAGCCTCTTTGAAGCACTGGATGAATTTATCTGAAAAAGGTATGTCAGAATTTCGTTTTCATCACATCTCTACAGATGAAGTGTACGGAGATTTACCTCATCCAGATGATTCTAAATATCTAAATAAAGAAAAAGTCAGAAATCTGCCTCTTTTTAAAGAGACAACGGCATATTCTCCTAGTTCACCATATTCAGCATCTAAAGCTAGCTCTGACCATCTCGTAAGAGCGTGGTCAAGAACTTATGGACTGCCAAGTTTAATTACTAATTGCTCTAATAATTATGGACCATTTCATTTTCCAGAAAAATTGATACCCTTAACAATCCTTAATGCTCTTCAAGGTAAGAGTATTCCAATTTACGGTAATGGAAGTCAAATTCGTGATTGGTTATATGTAGAAGATCATGCTGAAGCACTTGTTTTGGTGGCCACTTCTGGAACGGCTAATGAAACTTATAACATTGGAGGCTTCAATGAAAAAAGGAACATAGATGTAGTAAACGCAATCTGTTCTTTATTGGAAGACATGTGTCCAGAAAAGCCCAAGTCCATAGATAATTTTAAAGATTTAATTACTTTTGTACCAGATAGAGCTGGGCATGATTTGAGGTATGCTATTGATTCTTCAAAAATTAAAAAAGAACTCAATTGGATTCCCTCTGAATCCTTTGAGACTGGATTAAGAAAAACAGTTCAATGGTTTATAGATAACCAGGATTGGTGTAGAAGAGTACAAAATGGAAATTAAAGAAAAAAATAAAATCACAGTAGTTGGGTCAGGTTATGTAGGTCTTTCTATTGGAATTTTACTAGCTCAAAAGAACCATGTAACTTTATTAGATATAAATGCTGATCGTGTAAGGCTTATTCAGCAAAGACAATCACCAATTCAAGATGAAGAAATAGAAAGATTTTTAGCCAAAAAAGACCTCAATTTAGAAGCAACTTTAGACAAAATTCAAGCATATAAAGACTCTAAACTAGTAATTATTGCTACTCCAACAGATTATGATGAGGTTAATAATTCATTTAATACAGAATCAGTTGAGGCTGTTATAGAAGATGCTCTAAGCATAGAACCTGATATAGTTATTGCCATCAAGTCCACCATTCCAGTAGGGCATACGGATTACTTAAGAAATAAATTTGGCAATTCGAATATAATTTTTTCACCCGAGTTTTTGAGAGAAGGAAAAGCTCTACATGATAGCCTTTACCCCTCCAGGATTGTTGTGGGAGGAGATTATGAATTATCTAATTCATTCTCAAAGCTATTGTTAGAGGGGGCGGCAAAACAAGATAGAGATATACCAGTTTTATTGACTGAAAGTGCTGAAGCAGAAGCTATCAAGCTCTTTTCAAACACTTATTTAGCAATGCGAGTAGCATACTTTAATGAATTAGATACATATTGCCAAAGCCATGATTTAAATTCTGAAGATGTTATAACTGGAGTTTGTTTAGATTCTCGGATTGGAAATCACTACAACAATCCTAGTTTCGGTTACGGCGGATATTGTCTTCCAAAAGATACCAAACAGTTACTGGCAAACTATAAGGATGTTCCGCAGAATTTAATTAATGCAATTGTGCAGTCTAATACCACAAGGAAAGACTTCATAGCAGATGATATTATTAGATTAAAGCCTAAAATAGTTGGAATACATCGATTAATCATGAAGCAAGACTCAGACAATATACGCTCTAGTGCTATACAAGGAATTATGAAACGAATCAAAGCAAAGGGAATTGAGGTTATTGTTTTTGAACCTGTTCTTCAGGCAGAAGAATTTTTTAATTCCAGAGTTATCCAAGATCTTGAAACCTTTAAAAAAATAAGTGATGTAATTGTGGCTAATCGTCTCACTGAAGATATTGAAGATGTGTCACACAAAGTCTACTCACGCGATAGGTTCGGAAAGGATTAGAGTTTGATTGTCTGTAATATTTTTAATAGAAAGAAGCATTAGAAGATAATCCTAATAAAATTGATGAGCGGTATATAAAAAATTAGTAATATGGACGACAAGAGCGGACTTTCAGAATTTTTACCCAGACTCTGGCTTAAAGTTAATCTCAGAAGAAGACGTCAATTTGTAATAGTTCTATTTTTAATGTTTGCTAGCGCACTTTCGGAAGTTATTAGTTTAGGCGCTGTTTTACCTTTTATTGCCATATTAGTTGATCCGTATACGGTATTTAATCATCCCTATGTTCAACCCATTAATGATCTCTTCAAGATTAATTCTCCAGAAGAACTAGTTTTTCCATTAACGTTGATATTTATATTTACTGCTTTAGCAGCAGGCTGTATGAGGATTATTGTCTTATGGATTAGTTCCCGTTTTGCCGGTGCAATTGGAACTGATCTTAGTTTTGAAGTTTACAATCGTACTTTGTATCAACCTTATAAGGTGCATTTAGCTCGAAATAGCTCTGTCATCATTAGCGGTATTACTGGAAAAGTTAATAATGTAGTAAGTATGGTACTCCTACCAATAATGGCTTTGTTAAGCTCTGCTCTATTACTAATTGGAGTAGTCTCTACCTTGTTTGTAGTGGATCCACTAATAGCTTCAGTCTCTTTGGTTGGATTTGGAGGTCTTTATATAATTATCACACTTTTTGTTAGGGTTCGCTTGATTCAAAATAGTCAACGAGTTGCCCTAGAGCAGACAAGGGTAGTTAAAGCGTTACAAGAAGGATTAGGTGGAATAAGAGATGTTCTCTTAGATGGTTCTCAGCAAATTTATAGTAATGTATATAAAGGGGCGGATTATCCTCTAAGACGTGCGCAAGCTAATAATGTTTTTGTTATTGGAAGTCCGCGTTTTGCAATTGAAGCACTGGGTATAGTCTTCCTAGTGGCTTTGGCCTATTTTTTAAGCCTTCAGCCCGGAGGAGTTAATGCTTCTTTGCCTGTATTGGGTTTAATGGCTTTCGGAGCTCAGAGGCTTCTTCCTGCTCTCCAACAACTTTACAGTGCTTGGTCTACTGTCACAGGTAATCACGAATCTCTCAAGGACGTATTAGAATTATTAGAGCAACCCTTACCTAAAATTGTAAAAGCTGAAAACTCTGAACTTACAAATTTTGAAGAAAGTATTAAGTTCAATAATCTAAGTTTCTCCTACTCTAGTGAGACGCCATTAATTTTATCAAAAATTAATTTGAACATTCCAAAAGGCTCTAGCGTAGGTATTGTGGGATTAACTGGAAGCGGTAAAAGTACTCTACTAGATATATTAATGGGTCTTATCGAGCCTACTGAAGGTGAGATTTTAGTGGATGATAAAAAGTTAATGCCCAAAAATTTACGTCAATGGCAGGCTAATATAGCCCATGTACCTCAATCTATATTTTTAACAGACGCAACTATAGCTGAGAATATCGCTTTTGGAGTGCCCTTAGAGGAAATAGACTTTGCAAGAGTTAAAAGATCTGCAAAAGTTGCCCAGATATTGGAATTTATAGAAGCTAGTAAGGAAGGATTCCAAACGATGGTAGGTGAGAGAGGGGTTCGTTTGTCTGGTGGGCAAAGACAAAGGATAGGTATAGCAAGATCTCTTTATAAGGAAGCAAATATTCTTGTTTTTGATGAAGCCACAAGTGCGCTGGATAACTCAACAGAAGAAATGGTAATGAGAAGTATAAATAAACTTGAATACAACTTTACAACATTCTTTATTGCTCACAGATTAAGCACTATAAAAGAATGCGATATCATAATTGAATTAAATCAAGGCTCTATAGTTGCTCAAGGTACTTATGATGAATTATTGAAATTAAGTCCAAGCTTCAGAGGATTACAAACTAATACTATTTAGTTTTCTATTTTTATACCGATAAAATTCTGTTAATTGAGCTTAAACTAGAATGAATATTTTTAATTTATCAAGAACGGAAGAATATGTAAGTAACCGTACCCGATTTTTTGAAATATATGAGACTTCTCCGCGAATTAATAACCTCAGCCTACACATAAAATTAACTAGGTTATTTATTCGTTACTTAACAAGAATTTTCGGGTTTTATATTGCAGCCAAATTGTTAGGACTTTTATTAAAATCTTTTAATTTTTATAACAACAAAGATTCTAAGACTTATATTGAATATATTCTTGCTATCAACAAATTTAATATTGAATATCTTCTACATTTATCGAATAACCAAATGACAGAAGCTGTTTATAAGAAGAATCAATGGGGAGAGTACATACTAAAATTTTCAACAAGCGGCCTCTCCAGGTGGTCAGCAAGGAATTATTTATCTTTATTATCTCGACATGGTTTTCACACTTTCGAGCACAAGTCTTGTGATTTAGTGATTGATAAGAAGTTAGCAAAAAGACACTCTGAATTAAAATTTTATATATATGGTCCTAATGCCGTTTCACTGCCAAATGAAATATATGAAGATCACATAATAGTTTTCTTAAAACCTATTGATTACGATTTATCTAAGTTTAAAAAGAGTATTTTATTTTTAAATGGCGTATATTACAGAACAAAAATATTGCGAGATAATTTCCTAAAAAAGAGTATCACTGAAAAGTATTCTCAAATTATTGTCAGCTGTAGGACTTCTCCAATTGACATACCATTTGAAAGGGCTAAGTTTCCTATAGGAGATACTATAGCCTCCCCTATGGCTCTCGGAAGGCTTCTATATAACTTAGTTTTGCAATATGGTACTTTCAATTGTGTAATTGAAGGTTTTGATTTTTATTTAGATAAAAAAATGTATGCTTCTTATTACCCTTCTATGTCAATTGATAAAGAACAGGAACAGCTTATATGTAGCGGTTTGGCTGCACATGATCCGCTTTATAACTTTTTATATTCAAAAGAGTTAACAGAAATACTGGATATTGCCGATTCAGATAGCTTCAAGAGTCTCATAGAAATGAGTAGCAAATCATATCTAGAAGAATTATCAAAAATACGTAATTTTAATACACTTAGACAACAATAAGGCTTAAAGAGGTAATAGATTTATAAACAATAAGGTAGAAAAAAATGTTAAATAATAAATCAGTTTTAATTACTGGCGGAACAGGTTCATTCGGTAAACAATTCATTGCGACAATATTAGAGCGCTTCCCCAAGGTTAAGAAATTAATAATTTTTTCACGAGATGAATTAAAGCAGTTTGAATTAAAACAAAAGTACCCCGAAAAAGATTTTCCTCAGTTGAGGTTCTTTATAGGAGATGTCCGAGATTCCAATAGACTTATTCAAGCATGTGAGGGTGTGGACGTATTAATTCATGCCGCCGCAATTAAGCAAGTTGATACAGCTGAATATAATCCAACAGAATGCATAAAAACAAATATTCAGGGCGCAGAAAATGTGATAAATGCCTCTTTAGAATGCGGAGTAAAAAATATAGTTGCTTTATCAACTGATAAAGCATGCGCTCCCATAAACTTATATGGCGCCACTAAATTGGTATCTGATAAATTATTTTCAGCCGCAAATAATATCAAAGGATCGAAAGACATTAGATTTAGCATTGTAAGATATGGAAATGTCATGGGGTCCAGAGGATCAGTTATACCTTTTTTTATGAATAAAAGACTAGATGGAGAACTGCCTATTACTCATCGTGAAATGACACGTTTTAATATCTCACTTCAAGACGGAGTGGATATGGTTATTTTTGCTTTGGAAAATCATTTAGGAGGAGAAATATTTGTTCCTAAGATCCCATCTTACAAAATTCTGGACGTTGCTGAAGCCGTAGATCCAAATATTAAACTAAAAGTCGTTGGAATACGTCCAGGTGAAAAGTTGCATGAAGAAATGATAACTGATACTGATTCTTTGCATACCATTGACCTTGGTAAGTACTATGTAATTTTACCCTCTATATCATTTGCTTATAAAGAAGATGAATTCATAGAACATTATAAAGCAGAGAAAGTCCCTTTTGGTTTTAGTTATAACTCTGGAAATAATACTCAATGGGAAACTGTCGACTCTATTAGAGAAAATATTAAGAAACACATAGATTCTAACTTCACCTGGTAAGCTAATGATTAATTATGGTCGTCAAGATATCAAGCAACAGGACATTGATGCTGTAGTAGAGGTGTTGAATTCGGATTTTCTCACTCAGGGACCTAAAGTTCCAATGTTTGAGGAGATAGTATCAAAAAAAGTTGAGTCAGAATATGCGGTGGCAGTAAATAGTGCAACTAGCGCATTACACATTGCATGTCTGTCCTTGGGCTTGGGAAAAGGAGATTGGCTCTGGACTTCCCCCAATACTTTCGTTGCTTCAGCAAATTGTGGTTTATATTGTGGGGCTAAAGTTGATTTTGTAGATATTGATCCAGTTACATTTAACTTATGCCCAAAAGCCCTAGAGATAAAACTGATTGAAGCAAAAAAAAATAACAAATTACCAAAGGTTGTCGTACCGGTTCATTTATCTGGACAACCGTGCGATATGAAAAGTATAAGTCTTTTAAGTAAGAAATATGGTTTTAACATAATCGAAGATGCTTCACATGCAATAGGAGGAAAATATAAAGGCTCCCCAATTGGTAATTGCGAGTATTCAGATATAACTGTTTTTAGCTTTCACCCTGTAAAGATAATTACAACAGCTGAAGGAGGTCTAGCAACAACTAATCGCCTAGATCTAGCAAAAAAAATGGATTTATTTAGGACTCACGGTATCACAAGAGATCTGTCATATATGGAAAACCCTTCAACAGCACCTTGGTATTATGAGCAAGTTGAACTTGGTTATAATTATAGGATGACTGATCTTCAAGCAGCACTTGGAATAAGTCAAATGGAGCACCTAGACAATAACGTAAGCTCACGTCATGAAATTGCAAACCGCTATAATAGTAAATTAGTTAACTTACCCATAACTTTGCCTTGGCAACATCCTGATTCCTATTCTGGTTTTCATCTATATGTGATTAGGTTGATCTTAGAAGAAATTAATTTAACACATGAGGAGGTATTTCAAGCTCTTCGCGCTCGAGATATAGGAGTAAGCTTGCATTACATTCCAGTTCATACCCATCCTTATTATGAAAAAATGGGCTTTAAGAAAGGTCAATTTCCAGAAGCAGAACTCTATTATTCAAATGCCATAAGTTTACCGCTCTATCCTCTGTTAACAAAAAATCAACAAGATAAAGTTATAAACGATCTGAAAGAAATTTTATTAACTTAAGATATTCCTTGATTGTTTTCAAAATGTAAGAAAACAAGTTACAACTTAATTTAAGATTAAGATTTATGAAGCTCTCATCTCGCAAAACATCTAGATTAGCATTAGGCACAGTTCAGTTTGGTTTGCCCTATGGTGTGGCTAATTTAACAGGAAAAGTTTCAATTTTTGAAGCTAGCAAGATGTTAACTACTGCTAAAAAAAATAGCATTTTAACTCTTGATACGGCCGTTAGTTATGGAGAGAGTGAGAAAAGTCTTGGTGAAATTGGTGTGAAAGATTTTAAGCTAGTAACTAAAATTCCAGAGATACCCAAATCTTGTAACGATATAGATAGATGGATTAATGATCAATTCACAAAATCTTCAAATCTCTTAGGGGAAAAAAAAATTTATAGTTTGTTACTGCATAGGCCTGGTCAGTTATTAGAACCAATAGGAAAAAGAATTTATCGATCACTTCAATTACTTAAAGAAAGTGGAAAAATTACAAAATTAGGCATTTCTGTCTATTCACCCAATGAATTAGAGAATATTGTTCCTAGATTTAAATTTGATCTTATTCAGGCGCCTTTTAATCTTATTGATAGACGGTTATCCTCTTCAGGCTGGCTTAAGCGCTTAAAGGATAAAGAAATTGAAATACATACACGCTCAACTTTTTTGCAAGGACTTTTATTAATGCCATACAGCAGAATTCCGAAAGAATTTTCTCGTTGGACCGATTTATGGCATGCTTGGCACACTTGGCTTTTAAATAATAATCTTTCATCATTGGAAGCCTCATTAAATTTTCCTCTTTCTTTTCCGGAGATAGATAAGATCCTCGTCGGAGCAGATAGTAACAATCATCTAAGTGAAATAATTTCTGCAGTTAAAACCGAATTAAAGTCTGATTTTCCTGATATAAGTTCAGAGAATGAAGACTTAATCAACCCCTCTCGTTGGAATAAAATATGAAAACAGTTGCAGTCATTCAGGCCAGAATGGGTTCTTCAAGACTACCCAAGAAAGTACTCAAAGAAATTGTTGGAAAACCTTTAATTGAGTTATTGCTTTCAAGATTATCTCAGTCAAAGGAAATTGACCAAATTATTGTAGCTACTTCAGATAATTATGAGAATGATATTCTAGAACTAACAGTGAATAGACTTGGTTTTAAGTGTTTCAGGGGTAGTGAAAATAATGTTCTGGATAGATTCTTCAAAGCTGCTCAATCTTGTGCTGCTGATAATATCGTGAGGATTACTGGCGATTGTCCTCTAATAGATGCCAAAGTTGTAGATGAATGTATTAAGTCTTTCAAGTCTCAAAATCTTGATTATTTAAGTAATACACTTCCTCCGTCCTACCCTGATGGGTTAGATGTAGAAGTTATGTCTTATAAAGCACTTCATAATGCCCAAAATAAGGCTACGAGTGATTTCGATAGAGAACACGTCACACCTTATATTAAAAATAACCAGCATTTCAAGATAGGTAATTTAGAAAATGATAAAGATTTTTCTGGTCTAAGATGGACGGTAGATGAATTTGATGATTTACAAGTAGTTAGAAACATTTTTGAAAATTTTTTCCCCAACATATTATTTTCTTGGAAGGAAGTTCTTGATCTTCATGAAACTAAACCGCATCTATTTATGCACAATAAAAATAAAATACGTAACGAAGGACTATATATGAGTAAAGGTCAGAAACTATGGACGAGAGCTAAGCAAATTATTCCAGGAGGAAATATGCTTCTATCTAAAAGACCCGAAATGTTTTTACCCGATCAATGGCCTGCATACTTTAGTAAAAGTAAAGGATGCAGTGTTTGGGATTTAGATAATAATGAGTATACAGATATGTCTATTATGGGAATAGGTACGAATATACTTGGATACGGTCATCCAGAAGTAGACGAGGCTGTTAACCAAACTGTACAAAAAGGAAATATGTCAACTTTGAACTGTCCTGAAGAAGTATTGCTTGCCGATAAATTAGTGGAAATGCATCCTTGGATTGATATGGTTCGCTTTGCCAGAGCAGGTGGTGAAATAAATTCAATCGCAATTCGTATAGCTAGAGCGGTCACAGGTAGGGACAAGGTAGCAATTTGTGGTTATCACGGTTGGCACGATTGGTATTTAGCTACCAATCTATCAATAGAAAGTGGCTTAGATAGCCATCTATTACCGGGCTTAGAACCAAAAGGCGTTCCTGCGTCATTGAACGGAACTACCCTACCTTTTAGTTATAACAATATCGAAGAACTTGAATCAATTATTACAAATAATCCAAATCAGATAGCTGCAATTAAGATGGAGGTTTCTAGGAATCTTGAACCTGAAAATAAATTTTTACAAAAGGTCAGGTCACTCGCTGACGCTCAGGGAATTGTACTTATCTTTGATGAATGTACTTCTGGTTTCAGAGAAACTTTTGGCGGCCTATCCATCAAATACGGAGTGGAGCCCGATATTTCCCTTTTTGCAAAAGCTTTAGGTAATGGTTATGCAATCTCAGCTTGCGGAGGAAGAAAAGAAATAATGCAAGCTGCCCAATCTACTTTTATCAGTAGTACATTTTGGACTGAAAGAATTGGCCCAACTGCAGCTTTAAAAACACTCGAAGTCATGGAAAGAGAGGAATCTTGGAAAAAGATAACAAAGATGGGGGTGTCCATTACTAATAGATGGAAAAAATTAGCTGAGAATTATGAATTGGAACTGCTTACTTGGGGTTTGCCAGCTTTAACTGGTTTTAGTTTCACAAGTGAAAAAAACTTGGCTTACAAAACATTAATTTGCCAAGAGATGCTTAATAAAGGCTTCCTAGCATCTAACAGCGTATATGTAAGCATTGCTCACACTGAAGACATTGTAGATAGTTATTTTGAAACATTAGAACCCATATTTGAATTAATAAAAGATTGTGAAGAAGGAAGAGATGTTTATAGCCTACTAAATGGACCTGTCTGTCATTCAGGTTTTAAGCGTTTGAATTAATAATATGGAAATTGCTTTTCGTGTAGACGCATCGTCGAAGATAGGCACTGGACATGTAATGCGTTGCCTGACGTTAGCAAAAGCTCTAGATAAGAATAATGTCAAAATTTCATTTATTTGCCGTGAGGCTAATGGAAGTATGCATGATTATATTCGAAAAGAAGGTTTTTTGGTGACTACGTTACCTGAAGATAAAAATCAATTTAATATTGAAGCTTACGATCCACCTCATGCTCATTGGCTTGGAACCTCATGGAAAAAGGATGCAGAGGAAACAATAGATATTCTTAATTCAAAAATTGATTTCTTGATTGTAGACCATTATGCAATTGATTACAGATGGCATGAAGCATTGAGGGAAAAGGCTAAGTACTTAATGGTTATAGATGATTTAGCTGACAGAAAACTTTCGTGCGATATTCTACTCGATCAAACCCATGGTCGAAACA
Organism: uncultured SAR86 cluster bacterium; assembly: GCA_902559365.1. Taxonomy (GTDB): domain Bacteria; phylum Pseudomonadota; class Gammaproteobacteria; order Magnimaribacterales; family Magnimaribacteraceae; genus Magnimaribacter. The sequence continues at coordinate 66,057 of CACEHP010000002.1, read as the reverse complement.
AAGATGATTACGAATATCTAGTACCCAATAACTGTAAATTATTGTTGGGTTCTGATTACGCTCTACTGAGAGATGAGTTCTTTGCCATGAGGTTGAAAGCTATAAAAAAAAGAGATGAATATTCTCAACTTAATCGTATTCTTATATCTGTGGGGGGTATGGACCCATATAATTACACACAGAAAATATTGAAAGCTTTAGAAGAAGTTAAATGGAATAAGGACCCTATTATTGATGTTGTTGTTGGAAACAATAAAGATCAACTTAATGAAATCCATCATATTTCCAATAACCATAAACTTGCTATAAATGTCATACAAGACTCGAAGAATATGTCAGAACTTATGGTTTGTGCGGATTTAGCCATTGGAGCTGGTGGTTCAAGTTCTTGGGAGCGTTGTTGTTTGGGTTTACCTTCCTTATTAATTAAAGTAGCTGATAATCAAGAGAAGGTTATTAGCGAGCTTGAGAGAGCTTGCTCTGCTCGGAGAATTAAAGATATTAAACAAGATATCATAAAAGAATGTCATGATTTAAGTAATGACATTTCCGCAATGTTAGACATGTCCAGAAACGCATTTAACTTGGTTTCAGGTCAAGGTACGAAATTAGTTACGTCAATTATCAATTGTGCAATAGCTAGGGATGGTGGATCAGTTACAATCAGAAACGCAAACAAAAATGATGCTGATATTATGTATGAATGGCAAACCAATACCAATACAAGAAAATTTTTTAAAAATAAGGAAATTCCTACATATAAAGAGCATATTGAATGGATGGAAAAGACTTTAAGTGAGCTGGCAACCTTCTTATATATAATTGATTATGAAAATCAACCAGCTGCAGTTTTGAGATTGAATCACAATCAGGGAAATCCTGATTTCTATTTAGTATCTATCTACTTATCGCCCGATTACTACAGAAGAGGTATTGGAGAGATTGCACTTAATTATGCTAATACTTTTTTTATCAATAGTGAGTTAAGGGCCGAAATATCAGAAGAAAATATAGCGTCAATCAATTTATTTACTAAATGCGGCTATACTAAAAATGAAGAATATGGTTTTTATATAAGGAATAGTCATTAGATTTTATGAATAGGAATAACTATATTGTTGCAGCAACAAAAGATTGGAATGAAGTTGCATTTGAGAAGAATACATCTAACCTTAAAGGGAATTGGTATCTAATTAATTCTCCAGAGAAATTAACTTTAGAGGCTATCAATCTGATCAAGCCTAGATATATTTTTTTCCCTCATTGGTCTTGGATCGTTCCCAGTGATATAACAAGTAACTTTGAATGTGTATGTTTTCATATGACTGATGTACCGTTCGGTCGCGGTGGAACTCCACTTCAAAATCTTATTGTCAGAGGCAAGACAGCAACAAAATTAACGGCTTTGAAAATGTCAGAAGAATTAGATGCTGGCCCAGTTTACGGAAAGGTTGATTTATCTCTAGCAGGAAGTGCACAAGAGATTTATGAGAATGCATCTGATCTTGTCTATGTTTTGATATCAAGAATAATTGAAAACAATATAGTTCCTACTGAGCAAAAAGGCGAAGTCGTGCATTTTGAAAGAAGATCACCTGAACAAAGTATATTTCCTTCTGTATGCGACATTAAGTCTTTGTATGACCATATTCGTATGCTCGATGCAAAATCATACCCTCATGCTTATATAAATTACGAAAATTTTAGGCTTGAATTTACAAATGCGAAAAATAATGGCAATACTTTAGAGTGTCATGTAACAATCACAGAACAAATAGTTGAGAATGATAAAAATTGACGGAAGAAAAATAGGTCTCGATGAGCCTCCATATATAATAGCTGAACTCTCAGCAAACCATAATGGAGATATTAATCGAGCGTTAGAAACTATTAACGTTGCTAAAGCAATGGGTGCAGATGCAATAAAACTCCAGACTTATTCTGCAGATACAATGACTATCAATTGCGATAAAGATGATTTTCAAATTAATGGTGGGCTTTGGGATGGATACAATCTTTATAAATTGTATGAATGGGCTCAAACACCATTTGAATGGCATAAAGAGATATTTTCCCATGCAAAAAAAAATAACATTACATGTTTCAGTACTCCTTTTGATGAAACGGCAGTGGATCTATTGGAAGACCTGAATGCCCCTGCTTATAAGATAGCTTCTTTTGAGGCTATAGACCTACCCCTTATAAAATACGTAGCCCAAACCGGCAAACCCATGATTATTTCAACAGGTATGGCTGATATAAATGAAATTACCGAAGCTGTGACCACAGCCGAAGATAATGGTTGTGATCAGATTATTCTATTACACTGTATCAGCGGATATCCAACTCCAGCCGACCAAAGTAATCTATTAACTATCCCAGATTTAGCTAAACGTTATAACGTTGTTCCAGGACTTTCGGATCATACGCTTGGCACCACTGTTTCTTTAGCCGCAATAGCACTCGGTGCAAGAGTTATAGAGAAACACATTACTATTAGCAGAAAGGATAAAGGGCCCGATAGTGAGTTTTCTTTAGAACCCGAAGAGTTGAAGAATTTATGTAAAGAAACAAAAAAAGTTTGGCAATCTCTAGGTAGAGCAGGTTATGAACGCAAACCTGTTGAAGAAGAAAACTTAAAATTTAGAAGATCAATTTATGTTGTAAAAGATATAAAAGCTGGAGAATTGCTGACAAAAGAAAATGTTCGTCGGATTAGACCAGGCTTTGGATTACATCCAAAGCTTATCGATGAAGTTCTTGGAAAAAAAGCAAGTAAAGATATTGAATTTGGAACACCTTTGAGCTGGGACTTAATTTTATGAAAAAAGTTTTAGTAGTGGCTTCCCATCCAGACGATGAAGTTTTAGGTTGTGGCGGAACTATCGCACGTCATGCAAAAGAAGGAGATGAAGTTTCAGTAGCTTTTATGTCCGATGGGGAAACTTCAAGAGAGGAACATACAAAGAATAATTTAAAAAAGAGAAATAAAGCTGCATATGCCAGCTGTGAACTTCTTGGAGCTCAAGCTCCTATTTTTTTAAATTTTCAAGATAATAAAATGGATACATATGCTTTACTCGAAATTGTTCAAAAACTTGAAAAAATAATCGATGAAATTCAACCATCTGTTATTTATACCCATCACTACGGTGATCTTAATATAGATCATAGAATTACTCATGAAGCTGTTTTGACTGCGTGCAGACCAGTTCCTATGAATTTTGTAAATGAGATATACTGTTTTGAGATTCTTTCTAGTACAGATTGGGCTTCACCCTCTGAGAAAAATAGCTTTATTCCTAATAAGTTTATCGAAATAACTGGTTTTTTAGAGCAGAAAATCGATGCTCTAAAAATATACGAAAAAGAAATGAGAGATTTTCCTCATAGCCGTTCATTAGAATCAGTTGAATCTTTAGCAAAATTACGTGGTTCTTCTGCAGGCATGCATGCGGCTGAATCTTTTCAAGTTGTTAGGATGTTAGTAAAAGATTCTTCTAGCTAGTTTTATTAAAAAAACTCAATCTTTAATGCTGCACTCACAAACCCTAAAGGATTTAGAAGGGCTAAATCCTGAGAAACAATTTCTTTTGCATAATCAAAGATTCGTTGAATCTAAGAATGACTTTGAGAAATTTTATTTTGGTTTTGCAAATTCTCTAAAGATAATAAATTTACTTAATGCTTGGTTATATTTTTTTAGAAGTATTCATGAATGTTATGGATTTGAAGGTATAAAGCAATTTAGTGAAAGTAACTTTGGCTGCCCAATTAGATTTTCTTGGTACTATGAGTATGGTTTTAATTTAGATAATGTAGCAAACTTTCCTAAAAATAAATTATTGTACAAACTACTAAATAGATTTTTACACAAAGCTTTACTCCCTGGCTCTAAAATATACTCATTATGGAGTAAATTGAGATGGCGATTTTCTAAATTCGTTATCGTTAACATACCTACCTCAATTAGAAAAGAAAGAAAAGCTTTACTGATAGAAAAAATCTTGACCTGTTTTGGAGATTATTTTGATCAATATGACCAGAGAGATATTAAAAAGTGTTTAGAGTTAGCCTTACCTAGTATTTTTTATGAAGATCAGGAAAAAATTGATTCAAATAGAGTGCTCAATGTTGAATGTGCACCCTGGACCTTTATGGAATTTTCCGGTTTTGAGAGAATTCTTCTTAAAAATAGGCCTATAAATATTACTGGACTTCAACATGGAGGTTCGTACCATTCCTTTGAGCCTCAGTATGGAAGACTGTTCGAGGAGAGTATTAGTGATCAGTTTATTGGTTGGGGTCTTTCTCCTGGAAAGAACGAGAGACAGCATAGATATAAATTACGAAAAGATAAGGGTAATGAAAATTACAAGGTAGATAGGGTAATATGGGTTGAGCATTGCAAATTAACCATCTATCACTACTTCATTTGGCCCGTCCAAATAAAGCAAGCTTTTAATAATATGGCTATTGAGTACATTGCTAACGAGCTTAGTTGTATCAATTCCTGTTTTTATAGTATGCCATATCCTGGTCACCTGAAGTCCGATCAATACAATGGAATGAGAGGCACTATTCTAGAGAGTCTAAATGGAAATGGAGAAAGTTTAATACAACAAGGCGATCTGGTAATCTTTGATGAAAGCGGTTCTTCTCTAATACATCACTGCATAGAGCAAGAAATACCTTTTGTTGTGGTAATATCCAAAGAAGATATTGAAGGATTTACCCCAAAACAGACTGAATGGTTTAATGTTCTTAGGAGATCTCAATTGGCTTTTTTTGATGATGAAGGTGGTTTATTAGCCAAACGGATTAACGAAGGGATACAGTTAAGTCTAACTATTCCGGATGAATTAAAAGAGTTTCACAACAAAACATTTATTAATATTTAGTTTATGATTTACGTTATAAGCTTTTACCTTCTCGACTCAAAACTAAAAACATACTGACTTTCATAAAAAATATTGATCAATGCAAAGTACAAAATTGGCCATCGCTATACCTACCTTCGAGAGAGCAGAAATACTTTTGGAGAATATTCTCTCAATTATTCCTCAGCTCGAAGAACATTCCATACCACTTTTCATTTCTGACAATAGTTCTGATAATCTTACCGAACAAATAGTCAATAAACTCAATAAGCAATATAAGTTTATATTTTACTTTAAGAATAGGACTGACTTAGGGCACGATAAGAATAGCTTTTATGTTGTGCAACTTCCTGAAGCAGATCACGTATGGCTTCTTGGAGATTCTTTTTCGATAGAGCCTAACGGGATAAAAGAAGTACTCGATCTAATTGATACTCACAAACCGGAAATAATTTCTGTAAATGCAGCTAATAGAAGCTTAGATGAAAAAAGTGGTTTTTATACTGACCATAATACTGTTCTAGATAAATTTGGATGGCATTTAACTTTAACGGGTGCAACCATATATTCTAAAAAGGTAATATCAACAATAGGGCAAGTCAAACCAGAATTATTTAAAAACTTTCCTCAGCTTTCGTTGATGTTTAAATATCTATCCAAAGATTGTTCATTTTACTGGCTCAATAGAAAAGTTATAAATTCTGCTCCAAAAAAAGGATATTGGGTCAAAACTATGTTTTCTATATTTATTGATGATTGGAGCAATGCGATTAGAAATTTACCAAGCTCTTACAGAGACAGCGTAAAAGAAAAGGTTATTATAGAGCATTCTCTAAGATCAAATATTTTTGGTTTCAAGGCTTTGCTAAAAGCTCGGATTTTTGATGCATATAACTATAACTTATATAAGAAATATGGAGATGAATTATCCTTTCATAGCCCTCTTAATAAATTTACTTTAATGTTAATCTCGATATTCCCGAGATTTATTTTAAAAATCATTCTATTCTTACAGCAAACATATCAAGCTTTGAAACTATAAAAGAGTTTTTTCAAATCAAAACTTAATATGAGTTAAAATTAACAATAAAATTAAATATAACCGATGAAGATAATCGCCGAAATAGGCTGGAATCATATGGGAGATTCAATTCTCGCTGAAGACATGATTGAAGCTGCCTCTAATGCAGGTGCTAACGTTGTAAAATTTCAATATTGGAATCCTGAATATCTGAAGTCTGGATCGTGGGACCAAGATGGAAGAAGAGAGATTTATAACAAAGCTGCATTAGATAATGAAAAGATACTGAGTCTTATTGAACTTTCTTCAAAATATAATTGTGAATTTCTCATAAGTGTTTTTGGGACAATTGGAGCAAAATTAATCTCTGATCTAGGCCAGACCTCTATAAAGATACCCTCTCATGAAACAACAAATTTAAAATTAATTGAATTTTGTAGTAAGAATTTCTCCAAAATTTACTTTTCTGCAGGAGCTTCAACTGAGGAAGAGGTTATTAAGTCAGTTAAAATACTAAAAAAAGGAACTGCAGACTTCAATCTGATGCATTGTGTTTCATCTTATCCTTGCCCTAACGATAAAATAAATTTACCCAGGATTAAATGGCTTTCAACTCTCTCTAAGAACTTTGGATTTAGCGATCATACTAAAAGTACAGTTATACCTGCATTATCTGTTTTATACGGAGCAACTGTAATAGAAAAACATTTTACAACTGACAATAACTTGCCGGGAAGAGATAATGCTAATGCTCTGGAACCTGATGAATTTAAAATAATGGTTGACAATATCCAAGAGTCTGTCGAGGCCTTAACGGATCTTGGTAAGGGGTATCAAGATATAGAATTAGATACTGTAGAAAATTATAGAGGTAGATGGGAGCCTCATGATTATGAGTAATAATGATAATAAAGTTACGGTAGTAATAAGGGCAAAAGATGAAGATAGGTGGATAGGCCATAGCATCCAGTCTGTTATTGACCATCTAGATAGGCCTGAAATTATTATCATTGATAATAACTCAACTGATAGAACCCTTGAGATAGCAAGACTATTTCAGCAAGATTCTGAAGCATCACAAGGGGATAATTATACTAATCTTAGGATATTAAATATTGAAAATTATTCTCCAGGACGTTCTTTAAATCTCGGAGTTAAAGAGGCTCAACATGAAAATATTCTAATTATTTCTAGCCACTGTATCTTAAAAAAGTTTAATTTCAGTAAGCATATAAAAGACTTGGAGAGCTATAGTGCAATATTTGGTAATCAAGTTCCTATATACGAGGGTAAAAAGATTACCAAAAGATATCTTTGGAATCATTTTGGGAATGAAGAAGTTGTAGATATGTATTCAGAGATGGAAGGAAGGTATTTTTTTCATAATGCGTTGTCCTTCTTTAAAAAGGAGACTTTAATTACAAATAAATTTGATGAGAACTTAGTAGGAAAAGAAGATAGGTATTGGGTTGCCGATATGATTTCTAATTCTCATAAGATACTCTATGATCCTGCAATGGAAGTAGACCATCATTACACTGCAAATGGTAATACTTGGAAGGGAATTGGATAATTTGAATATTCTAGGAATCACACTTGCAAGAGGTGGTTCGAAAGGCGTTAAGAAAAAAAATATTCGAGACCTCAATGGTAAACCATTGATTCAATATACTATTGATGAGGCATTAAAGTCCAAATTCATAAATGATTATATTGTTTCTACTGATAATGAAGAAATATCTAGCATTGCTCAATCTTTAGGAGCTACAGTTCCTTTTTTGAGGCCTAAAAATTTGGCTTCTGACACAGCCAGCTCTGTATCAGCTCTTCAACACGCTGTATCCTTCATGGAAAAGAAAAGATTAATTAAGTATGACTATATTGTAGAATTGATGTGTACGAATCCTCTTAAAATTTCTTTAGATATAGATAAAAGTATAGAAAAACTCATTGAGACAGATGCCGACTCTGTTATTGCGATGCATGAATTAGAAGATCATCATCCTGCAAGAATTAAAATGATAGTGGATGATAAAATCATGGATTTCATACCTGAACCCAATGAAGCCAGAAGACAGGACTTACGTCCTAAAGCTTATATAAGGAGTGGGTCGATATACTGTATGAAAAGAAATTACTTAATGGATTCAAACTTACGCTACGGAGGCCCTAATAGCCGCCCCTATATCTTGCCCACAGAAAGAGCCATAAATGTAGATACCGAAATTGATTTCATGATTTGCGAGCAAATGATGATAAAAAAACCTTAACTCTATGAAACCTAGAGTATTAGTAATAACTCCTGTAGATCATATAAAGGGCGTCAATGAGATTTTGGAGTCTTTTGCTGAGGTTACCTATCTTGAAGATCCTTCTCAAGGTGAAGTCTCAAGTGTTATAGAGGGTTATGATTCAATTTTCACTAATCCAAATAAATCTAAGGTTTTCTTGGGATCAGATTTGCTCGTGAAAGGAAAAAGTTTAAAAGTTATATGTACAGCATCTACAGGAACCAATCATATAGACAAAGAATTCGCTGCAAAAAAAAATTTACCCATAATATCTCTAACTGAGGAAAGACATATAATTAACCGTATAAGCTCCACAGCCGAGCTTGCTTTTGCCCTGACTATGACTTCGTTAAGAAATATAGTTAAAAGCCATAACGAAGCTTTAGATGGTGAATGGAATTACATGAATTATATAGGTCGTCAAATTAATTGTCTTACTGTGGGGGTTGTTGGATATGGTAGATTGGGTCAAATGTATACAAAATACTGTAAAGCTTTTGGTGCCAGAGTTTTGGTATATGATCCTTATAAAAGCATAAAGGACAGTAAAATTGAACAAGTTAAAAGTTTAGATGTTCTTCTTGAGCAGTCTAATGTTATCTCCCTTCACGTGCATGTAACGGATGAGACCGAAAATATGCTTAATGAAAATTTATTTAGCAAAATGAAAGAAGATGTATTGATTGTTAATACGTCTCGGGGAGATATCATCAAAGAAAATGATTTAGTAAACTTCTTATCTTTTAATCCTAATGCCAATATAGCAACGGATGTAATAGCTGATGAACAACGAAACCGTTTGGATAGCCCGTTATTAAAATTTGCGAAAAAAAGCGATCAAGTTATTCTTACGCAACATATAGGAGGAATGACGCGAGAAGCTCAAGAAATTGCTTATTCTCATGCTGCGACACTATTAAAAGGCTTCTTCAGTAGAGGTTGAATACAAACACATACTATTTCTGAACAACTTTATAAATAAATGGAGATACCTGCACTATGATTACAATTAAACAAGATTGGGAATTTAATGTTTTGGGCATATACAACTATTACAAATCTGGAAGGTTTGATTCTCTTTTCAGATTCATAAAAGAAAATCATGACAAGATAGATGGCGATATAGTCGAAGCAGGAGTTTTTAGAGGAAACTCACTTATAGCAATTGCTATGTATTTAAAAGAGTTAGGTTCCAAGAAAAAAGTCTATGGATTTGACAGTTTTGCAGGTTTTCCTCCAGTTTATCATCCAAAAGATGATATTTCATATTACGAAAAAATGGCTAGTGAAGGAATTATTGATGAGGATCATATTTCTGCGGTGAGGAAGAATCTAAAATGGAAAAAGGCTTTAACTCCTAAGAACTTGGATAAAGAGATTTCATCATCCGGATCATTTTCAGATACAAGCCTAGAGTTGTTAAGGAAGAAAATAGAATTAGCTGATCTGGACAATGTAGTCCTTATAGACGGCATTTTTAGCGAAACAATGAAAAGTAGTTCAGGAATAGATAAGATTATGGCACTAGTTGTTGACTGTGATTTATATCAAAGTTATATCGATACTTTTGAATTTTGTTGGCCACTTATCAGTCAAGGTGGTTTTATACATTTAGATGAGTACTATTCTCTAAAGTTTCCTGGAGCGAGGCTAGCAACAGATGAATTTTTCCAAGACAAGCAAGTAACTTTAAAGATGTCAGAGAGTAAACCTGGGGATTTTGAAAGGTGGTATGCAATTAAAGGATAAGGACTTAAATTTTTTTATGATTTTATCAAACCATTTGAGGAACTTTTATGCCAAGAAAAGATAATTTTAGAGGGGAAGATCTATCTGATTTATTCTCAGATCATGAGTTAGTCAACATAGAAATTTGTCCAGTATGTGGTGCAAAAGAATTTATATTATGGGCCGAGTGTGGCTCAACCCAAGCACTTAAATGTGATAATTGCGCTCTAGTCTTTATGAATCCTCAGTTATCCGAAGAAGGTTTAACAGACTATTATTCGAACTATATTGGTAAGAGAAGGATCAATAATTTAGAGAAAATGAAATTAAGATCTGATCAATATAAATTAGATGCCAATGTTTTAAGCCGTTTTATTTCTGCAGGAAAACTTTTGGATGTAGGATGTAATGGTGGTTTTTTCCTATCCGAGCTAGGAAATAAATTTGATAGATATGGAACCGAACTGGATCCTTCGGCGGTTAAATTTGCTCAGGAAAATTTTCCTGAATTTGGTAAGAATATTTATCAAACCTCAATAGAGAAGGCTCATTTTGATGAAAAAAGCTTTGAAGTTATCTCTATGAGGGGTGTTATAGAGCACGTAGGTAATCCTGTCGAAGTGCTGAATCATGTTAGTAAATTGCTTAAATCCGATGGATTCTTTTATATTTGTGCAACTCCCAATGGAGAAAGTTTACTGGCAGATTTATATAGAGAAAATTGGACTTTATTTCACCCTGTTCAACATTTATGGCACTTTTCACCTAACAATCTAGAAATCTTATGTAACAAATTTGGTTTGAAACTAGTTTGGAAAGAATCTCAATATTTAAATACACCTTATGCAGATCCTAAAGCCGATATTATCAATATTTACAAAAAAATAGAAAATTCAAATCTCGATCAAATAAGTCCACCTTTTTTTGAAAATATGATGTCTTTAGTTTTTCAAAAGATTTGATTTATCTTTTTAAGCACATTTTAATTTTGATTAAACCATACTAGTAAATGTCTTACCAAGCCTCAGAACGTTTCCTCAACATTAAGATTTCAAAAAAAAGATTAGGTAATTTTATCACCAGTGCTTCAGTCTTATCCCTAAGTTTTTTAATCTTATATGGTCTAATAATAACAGTAGCTAATGACGTAGAAAATTACATAATTATTTGGGAATTTTCAAGAGAGTGGTCATACTTTGAGACATTTACACAAAGGAGATTGGAGCCAGGATCTCTTTTTATATTATGGAGTCTTGCAAATCTTTTTTCTGCTTATACTACGATTTATTTGACCGGTTTAATTGCTTTATCAGCTAAGTTTTACTTATTCAATAAATATTTGAATCATGGACTAATAGCCTATGTACTTTACGTGCTTGTATTTGCCCATATTTTAGATGCAAATCAGCTGAGAGCTGCTTTGACAGCGTGCATAATTTTATATGCTATTTTTATAAATCCTCGATCTAAGTATACTTATTTGTACCTTACTATTTTAGCTATGACCTTTCACTATTCAGGGATTATTCTAGCCATACTCTATTTTGTTCGCATGCCATTTATTCCTTTGATTGGTATCATCCTGTTGGGATTTATATTTGATATTCTCGTATCTTCATATGCAATTCTGGGAGTTGCCACAGTATGGTTAAGCGATGGATTAGGAAATGTAAGTTTAGTGAATTCTTTTTTTATTATGCAATTATTCATCTCTATTATTTGCGGTATTTTTTGGAAAACATTAAGTGAAGGTCAGAAAAGAGGAGCACTAATTGTGATGGCAGGTACGGTAACTTATATTGCATTCCTTGATAATCCTATAGTTGCACATAGAGTCAGAGAATTATCTCAGTTGGGAATTTTTGGTATTTTATTTTTGGGGGACCGGGGACTTTCATTGGTCAAAATAGGCACTACAATTTGTTTCAGCTATATACTTGCCTATAACTTAATTCTTATTTCACAAGAACTTATATCTATATTTAATGTCGTCTAAAACTATCATAATGACTTTCAATTCAGGGAAAGTTAAATTGTTATAACACTCATAGGAAAAATACAGTGAGTATTGATATTGTGATTGTAAACTGGAACGCAGGTAAGCTATTATCAGATTGCATAGAATCAATAAATGTCTATGGAAAACCTTTTGTTTCTAGAGTTGTTGTTGTTGATAATTGCTCAAGTGATGATTCAGTAAATTTTTTAATACGATCTAACGATGTTGATTTAATCCAATTGGAAGAAAATATAGGCTTTGGTAGGGCCTGTAACTTAGGCGCTAAACACTGTAAGAGCAAATATATACTTTTTCTTAACCCTGATGCAAGGCTATACAAAGATACTCTAGAAATAGTTCTAAACTTTATGAATGATATCGAAAATTCCAATGTTGGCATTTGTGGAGTTCAGCTTGAAGATGGGGATGGAAACATAGCTAGGAGTAATAGTCGGTTTCCTTCTCTCAAAGGCTTGCTAAGTCATGCTATTGGCTTAACGAAGCTTATCCCTCATCTTGGAGATCCGATGAGTGAGTGGGATCATTCATCTACGCAAAAAGTAGATCAGATAATGGGAGCATTTTTTTTTGTAAGAAACAATTTATATAATAAACTCTCTGGCTTCGATGAAAGATTTTTTGTTTACTTTGAAGAAGTTGATTTTTCAAAACGTGCGAAAAATCTAGGCTGGTCAAGTGTTTATTTGGCTAATGCAAAAGCATTTCATTTTGGAGGAGGTGTCTCTAGGCAGGTAAAAGCTAGAAGATTATTTTATTCATTAAGAAGTCGTATTCAATATATTTTTAAACACCTCAATTTAATCGAGGTAACCCTCATCTTATTAGTGACTATAATAATCGAACCTATTACAAGACTAGCATTTTCTTTTTTTAACAGATCTTCTCAGGCTTTAGGCGAAACTCTAATTGCTTATTTTATGTTATACAAATGGTTGGTCTTGTATCCTTTTAAAAAATAAGGTTGTGTATAAAATTTTATACAGTTATTTTTTTTAAATTGAATAAAAAACTATTAAAACTAAACTGCTACTGATTTATTGGAGTAATCTATGATAACCAGAACATTAAAAATCTTACTAATCAAAGTGAAAAGGATTTTTGCTGGCCTCACTCACTATCTCAGTAAAAAATATCAAGAAGAATTGGCTGAAACAATTCCTCTTAAATCAGTTATGTCCCATTTTCCGTCTCTTGAGAAACAGTATATGTTCTTTCATCATACTTTTTGGCATAAATTACCTTCTTCTCTAATAGAGCATAGAGAGTATTTTAAGAAAAACCAAAGAGGGTTTGGAGAAGACGCATTTCATGCCATGTGGTATGAATTAATAAGAGAATATCGGCCTAAAAATATGATTGAAATCGGAGTTTACCGAGGTCAAGTAATATCTCTTTGGACATTAATTGCCAAAGAAATTGATTTGGAATGCGAAATTCATGGAATTAGTCCATTCACTTCAGTTGGTGATGAAGTCTCTAGCTATATCTCTAATATTAATTACTATGAAGATGTTTTAGATAATTTTAAATATTTCTCTCTTAAGATTCCTAGTTTACATAAAGGATTATCAACCGATGAGGAAATGATAGAAGTAATTAAATCTCGCGAATGGGACTTAATTTATATAGATGGTTCTCATGATTATGAAGTAGTAAAAAGCGACTTTGAAGCATGCAGCAAAGCACTCTCTCCAGAAGGGATTATCGTTATGGACGACTCCGCATTTTATAATGGCTTCAAACCTCCAGCTTATTCATCAAAAGGACATCCTGGTCCTTCGAGATTGACTGATGAAATTGATAGAGATTTATTCAAAGAAGTCCTTTCTGTAGGGCACAATAGAGTTTTTCAAAAACAATAAAAAGAGTAATGCCGCTTGCTTACAAGTTTTTTTAACTTAGCTAAGAGTTATTTAATATGATTAGGTTGGTAGAATATTGTTAAGTTAATATAAAGTTTACTAATTACTCTGTTGGGTTGGCATATTTAGTTGTAAATTGGAGAGAAAATAATGAAAGCAGTAATACTTGCTGGTGGTTTGGGAACTCGAATCTCTGAGGAAACATATTTAAAACCTAAACCTATGATTGAGATAGGTGGAAAACCAATTCTATGGCATATACTAAAAATGTATTCTTATCATGGCGTTAATGAATTTATCATTTGTTGTGGTTATAAGGGTTATGTAATTAAAGAGTATTTTGCTAACTACTTTTTGCATACCTCTGATGTAACTTTCGAGCTTGAAGATAATAGAATGCTTGTCCATAAAAGAAACGCGGAGCCATGGAAAGTAACTTTGGTTGATACTGGCGATAAAACAATGACTGGAGGAAGGCTAAAAAGAGTCTTTGATTATGTTAAGAATGAATCAGCTTTTTGCTTTACATACGGCGACGGATTAAGTGATGTAAATATCTCTGAATCCATTAAATTTCATAAATCAAAAGGATTATTGGCTACTGTAACAGCTGTTCAACCGCCTGGTCGTTTTGGTGCCTTAAAGATTGAAAATAATAATGTTCTAGGCTTCTCGGAGAAACCAAAAGGAGAGGGTGGTTTAATCAATGGAGGATTCTTTATTTTGTCTCCTGAATGCATAAATTTAATTAAAGGTGATGAAGTTAGTTGGGAGGATTTCCCTCTTGAGACTCTGGCAAAAGAAGGTCAATTAGCTGCATATAAACATAACGGTTTCTGGCAGCCGATGGATACATTACGTGAAAAAAATTTACTTGAAGAACTTTGGCATTCAGGTAGTGCGCCTTGGAAGACTTGGAACTAAAATTGTTTAATAATATTTATCAAGATAAATCGGTCGTCCTAACTGGCCATACAGGGTTTAAAGGTAGCTGGCTTACTCTCTGGTTAAATAAGCTTGGAGCAGAGGTTGCAGGATTGTCCGTTGAGCCAATTTACAATCCTTCTCATTGGGAATTATTAAATCTTAATATATTTGAAGAAAAAATTGATATTCGTAATTTAGAAGGTGTTAAAGAGTTCATTAATCATACTAAGCCCCAAATTCTTTTCCATCTTGCCGCTCAACCTCTAGTAAGACGCTCGTATTTAGACCCATTAGAGACCTGGTCAACGAATGTTATCGGTACTGCTAATGTTTTGGAAGCTTGTCGAGAAGATCCAAATATTAAGGCAATTATTATTATCACCACGGATAAATGTTACGAAAATCAAGAAAGATCAGCAGGCTATAAGGAAACAGATCGATTAGGTGGTCACGATCCTTACAGTTCTTCTAAAGCAGCTACAGAATTATTAGTCTCTAGTTACCGTAAATCATATTTTAATAAATCCGATTCTCCTCTAGTTTCAACGGTTCGAGCAGGAAATGTTATCGGAGGTGGTGATTGGTCTGAGGATAGGTTAATCCCTGATCTAATAAGAGCTATAAACGAAAAGAAAACCCTAGAAATACGCTCACCTAATGCAACCAGACCATGGCAACATGTATTAGAGTCTTTATCAGGTTATCTTGTTTTGGGTCAAAAATTACTTGAGGGCAATAAAGACTTTGCAAAAGCTTGGAATTTCGGTCCAGATGTTGATGGAAATAGAACTGTTGAAGAGGTTTTATTTTCTATGAAAGAAGTTTTGCCAGAATTAAATTGGGATGTCTCTCAAACATCGCAACTTCATGAAGCTAACCTACTTCACTTAGATAGTTCTGAAGCACATAAAAAATTAGAATGGAAGCCGGTATGGACCATAGAAGAAAGTATTAGAGAAACTGCTGAATGGTATAAAGCTTTCTTTGATAAGAATACCTTGTTAAGCACCTCTCAACTTGATGCGTACGTAAAAAAAGCCCAAGATCTAGGTTTAAAATGGAGCAAACTTGAATCTTTTTAAAACAAAATTTGAAGACCTTTATGTCGCAGATGTTAACCTTATATCAGATAACAGAGGCTCTTTTGGTAGGTTATTTTGTCACGAAATTTTGGCACCTGCCATAAAGGATCGTGAGATTTTGCAGATTAACTTTTCTCTTACAGAAAAATGCGGCTCTATACGGGGTTTGCATTTTCAGCATCCACCTCACAGTGAGATGAAATTAGTTAGATGTATAAAGGGTAAAGTTTGGGATGTAGTTGTGGATATTAGAAGGGATTCTGATACTTTCTTGCAATGGCATGCTGAAGAGCTTTCAGAGGACAACGCTCGAATGATTATCATTCCAGAAGGTTTTGCTCATGGCTTCCAGACAATGGAAGATAGCAGTCAACTCCTTTATCTGCATACTGAATACTATAAACCGGATTCCGAGAGTGGATTGGCTTTTAATGATCCTAGTTTGGCTATTTCTTGGCCTTTACCCATTCATGATATTTCTGAACGCGACAAGAATTTCCCCTTCCTTACCAAACAATTCTCAGGACTAATTTTATGAAATGTAGACATTGCAACAATTCTCTCGAGCATATATTTTTAGACCTCGGTTTTGCTCCTCCATCTAATGCGTACCTGACAGAGAGTGATTTAAACACGCCAGAACTAAATTTTCCTCTTAAATTACTTGTCTGTGAGAAGTGTTGGCTAGTACAAACTGAAGATTATAATAAAGCTGACGAGCTATTCAGTAATGATTATGCTTATTTTTCATCTGTATCTAAGAGTTGGCTTAATCATGCTCAAGCTTATTTTGAATTAGCCCAGAAGAAATTTTCATTAAATGATAAAAGTTACGTAGTTGAAGTCGCCTCTAATGATGGATATCTATTAAAAAACTTTGTAAACAAAGACATTCCTTGCCTAGGTATTGAGCCTACTGAGAGTACTGCTAGGGCAGCTGAAGCTCTTGGAATTCCTGTTTTGAGAGAGTTTTTTGGCTATCAATGTGCACAAAAATTAGCAAAAGAAGATAAACAAGCAGACCTAATTATAGGAAATAACGTCTATGCTCATGTGCCAGATATAAATGATTTTACTAAAGGTTTAAAAGAATTACTTAAACCAGAGGGAGTCATAACTTTAGAGTTTCCTCACATTCAAAAACTTATTAAATTTGCACAGTTCGACACAGCATATCATGAGCATTTTTCCTATCTTTCGCTTACTACAGTAAATACTATATTTAATATGGCGGGCCTAAGAATTTGGGATGTAGAAGAACTTGATACGCACGGTGGAAGCCTTCGAATTTATGGGTGTCATGAGAAAAGCAATAGACAAAATACAGAGGAAGTTAGGAAGATTTTAAATATAGAAGAAAAAAATGGTCTACTTGACTTGAATATTTATAGTGAATTTCAAGCTCGTGCGGAGAAAGTAAAGAATAATTTATTATCTTTCTTAATTGAGAAAAAAAATTCTGGAAATTCAGTAGCTGCATATGGAGCGGCTGCAAAAGGTAACACAATACTTAATTTTGCTGGAATCAAGATAGACCTATTACCTTATGTTTGTGATTCTGCTCCTTCTAAACAAGGAAAATATATGCCTGGTAGCCACATACCAATATTACATCCTGAAGTATTAAGAGATAAAAAGCCTGATTACATAATAATCCTTCCTTGGAACATCTCAGAAGAAGTTCTTAAAGAATATAGTTATGCTCGAGATTGGGGAGCTCAGTTCATAACAGCCGTCCCCGAACTTAAGATAGTTGAATGAAAGTATTAGTAACCGGAGCTAATGGATTCATAGGTCGCCAGTGCTGCATACAATTAAAAGAAATGGGTTATGAGGTTCATGCAATCTCTTCAAAATCCAATCTAGAAAAAGACTTCTATTGGCATAAAGTCAATTTACTAGATGACAAACAAGTTAAGGATTTATTCAAAAGAGTTAAACCGTCTCATCTATTGCATTTAGCCTGGTATGCTGAGCATGGAAAATTCTGGACTTCCAAGAAAAATTACCAGTGGTTAAAATCAAGCTTGACCCTTTTTGAAGAGTTTGCACTCTCTGGTGGTAAAAAAGTAGTAGTAGCAGGGACTTGTGCAGAATATGATTGGAATTCTGAAAGGTATATAGAAGGTGAAACACCATTGGCACCACAAACCGTTTATGGAATATGTAAACACTCTTTGCAGATGATTCTATCTTCTTTCGCCTCTTCAAATGAGATTTCTTGCTCTTGGGGAAGAATTTTTTCTCTTTATGGTCCTTTTGAAAATCCTGATAGGTTAATAGCATCTGTAGTTACATCATTAATAAATAATAAAAATATAATTTGTAATAATGGAGAACTAATTAGAGATTACCTCCATGTTAATGACGTTGCTTCAGCTTTTGTTTCGCTAATTGAGAGTGATATTGAAGGGCCTATTAATATAGGTTCTGGTCAGGGTATCATGCTCAAAGATCTGGTCAGAAAAGTTGAGAAGCTGATGCAAAAGTTTGGCTATTTAGAAATTGATAATAGATCTATAGGCAATAAAGATGCACCTATCATAGTAGCTGATACAAATAAAATAAGAAGTATAGGCTGGGAACCTTCTTATAACCTAGACAGAGGTCTTAAAAATACAATAGATTGGTTTATTAAAAACTAATTATTTAAATTTACTTTCATGGATTTAAAAAAATTAAACATTGGTTACCTGCCTTATAGCAATAACTTCCAACAACCTGGAGATAAACGCAGATTTGTTTATTATGCAAACAAAAGAAATTTAAAGTTTGAAATAGCAGATCCTTCCAAGGATTACGACCTAGTTATCCTTAGTCAGAGTGCCGACCTAAGTGTCTGGCATAAGTATGATTTAGGCGGTGCTAAAGTAGTATACGACTTAATTGATTCTTATCTATCTATTCCACGAAATGAGATTAAAGGCAGATTAAGAGGAATAGCGAAATATGTTGCCGGTAAAAGTAAATATTTAAAAATCAATCAATGGAAAGCAATTGAGGAAATGTGCATTCGTGCAGATGCAGTAATATGCTCGACCAAAGAACAGGCAGAAGACATAAGACCTTTTTGTAAAAATGTTCATGAAATCTTAGATGTTCATAGCTCTCTACAAAATAAGATTAAAACAGATTACGAAGCTAGTAATGTTTTTAATATTGTCTGGGAAGGTATAGCTGATAATATCTATTCTTTCGATTCTTTAAAACCAGTATTCGCCCAAATAGAGGAAAAATATGAGATAGCTCTCCACTTTGTAACTGACTTGAGTTACTTAAAATATTCAGGAAAATTTGGAAAGACTTACACTAAAGATAGGCTTGAAGGGTTATGTAAACGTGTTTATTTATATGAGTGGAATGAATTTATGTGTTCTCAGATAATCTCTTCTTGTGATCTTGCAATTATTCCTATTGACCTTTCTAACCCTTTAGTTAGAGGAAAGCCTGAAAATAAGCTTCTATTATTTTGGCGAATGGGTGTTCCCGTGATTACTTCTGCAACACCAGCCTATGAAAGAGCTATGCAAAGGGCTGGTCTGAAAATGACATGCAATGACAATAATGATTGGTTCAATTTGTTAAATAAATATATCACAAGTCAAGAAGACAGAGAGTATTCAGCAATTGCAGGTAAGAGGGTAGCTGATGAAAATTATAGCGAGGAAACGGTTTTGAGGAACTGGGATAAGGTATTTGATTCAATTTTTTAAGAAATTTAGAAAATAGAAATTATTAATAACTTAAATTATAAATGAATATTAGACGATTAGTTCATAAGGTTGAGTATAGAATGTATGAACCTCACCTCTATCCATCATACCGCTCCTTCTGCCAAAAGAATTTTGGAGCTAACAATTATCAGATCAATCAATCTTACATCGAATGGCTTTATGAAGAAACGAATAATACCTTCTTAGTTGCGCTGATTGATGGTCAAGTAATAGGAATTATGCATAACTTCCAAGCTCCGATATTGGTAAATAATGATTACAAACTAGTCACTGTTTTACATGATCTTATGGTTGATGATAATTATAAAGGGGCGGGTTTAAATCTTATACAGAACGGACTCAAGAGTGATGAATTTGCAGTTTTACCTGGTGCTATAGGAAGGATATCTAGGGCTTATAGTAGACTGGGGTCTAAGTCATTTAGTTCACATTGGTATAGGAAATTTCAATTTCCAAAAAGTTTCTTTACTACCTCAAAGGTTAGAGACGTACTTAATTTTCAAGAATATGCCAATGAAAAAGAATTGTTATTTGGGCATAATAAAGAAGAAAATAGTGATCTAATTTCTAGAGCATTAAGAAAATATCACTCGATAGATTTGTTTTCAAATTACTTAAAATGGAGATTTTCTAGTAAAAATGCACCCCTCACATTTTATGTTACGGATTCAGAAGGTGAGAATACAATTCTCTTTGTCATAGGTAAGAGAGGTTTTTTACCTTATGTTAGATTGTTCTATACCCACTCAAATAATGCATCAGCATTTAAAGACATAGTAAAGTTTATTGAAGAGATAACGTCTAAGATGGGGATCCCTGTAATTTTATTTACAAGCTTTGAAACTGCACCTCCCAAAGGTCTAGATTACAAAATTTACAAAGAAGAACCAATTTCTTTCGTTTATTCAAGTACAAAAGATACAGATTTCATACCAGTTGTACCAACTTTTTGCTCTGATATAGGATTTGATGGATACAACTTCCTAAAGGAACCTGATAAAGCATGAAAAGAGGAACGGTTTGTTTTTCCTTCGATTGTGAAGGCAAATGGGGTATGGCTGATATTGAGACTGATTGGGATTTTAGCTTGAATCAAGATAATCTATTAAATGCCTACAAGTTCATATTAGAAACTCTTGAAGAGAATAAGATCGATGCTACTTTTGCTTTTGTGGGTGCATTAACAGAAAGAAAAGAATTTTTCTTAGACAATATTCTTCCTAAAATTAATACTAAAGCACACACTCAATGGCTAAATTTATCCAAAAGTAGAATTTTAGGTGAAGAGGAAGGTTGGTTTGAACCTAATCTATTTTCTATGGTTAAAGCTCATAAAAATCATGAAATCGCAACACATGGATATACTCATGTTCCGTTCAATACCTTGGACGAAGAAACAGCCAAGCTAGAGCTTGAGTTAATCTCAGGTTGGGCAGAGAGAAATACAATAGAGTGCTCTACGATGATCTACCCTAGAAATATCATAAACCACGATCATTTACTTAAAGAATATGGCATTTTAGGCTTTCGTGATATTCCCAATAATACCACTAATTTATTTCTCCCAAGATATGCAAAAACTTTTATCGATGAAATGTCTATTCTAAAAAAATCTCAACAAATGCAGAAATCGTCTCCTGTTAAGATTCCTGGAGGTATATTTATTAATTGGCGCCATGGTTTTAGAAGGCTAATACCTTCCTCTCTTTCTTTATTCAGATATAAGAATATCATTAACCATTCAATAAGAAATAATGGGATCGCTCATTTTTGGATACATCCTCATAACTTTATAACTTCACCTTTAACAAAGGATTTATTCAAAAAACTATGCGAGGAAGTGGCCTTAAAAGCTTCTCAATCTATGTTAGTAGTCAAAAAGCAAAATGATTTTTTATTATGATCTGATAGTATAGTAATAAAAAAAGGATCATTATGGATGAAAAATTTAAGGCTTTAATAGCCGAAGCATTAGAGTTAGACGACATTAGTTTGGTAGAAGATCTAGAACTAAACCCAGAAGAGAATTGGGATTCTATTGCCTTATTATCTGTTATTTCTGAGATTGATAATCAATATGCACTTCAACTTGATGCCGATGAATTAGCAAGTTGTTCATCACCATCTGAGATTTATGCTCTTCTAGCTAATAATTAGAATTGACACTGCTCTTAAATATAGGAATCTACAAAGCTACAAATAGTTACCTTTCTATTTTCAAGAGAAATAATAATATTCTTACTTTTTTAACTAGGTATTGTTACGTTTTTTTAACTAGATTCAGAGGAGCTAATAGAAAGAATCCCAGATATGTTAACTCACGGTTCCATTTAGTTAAACTTTCGAAAAAACTAGGGATTTACAATAAATTTAATTATTGTTTCTCTCATTCAGGTAGTTACTCAGCGGTATTATTATCTCCTGATCAAAAAATTATGGGTCTAGATATAGAAAAGAAAGGACGCAGATTATCTAAATCTCTTTCAATCAAGGTTAGAGGTTTTTTCCCGAACCTTTACTTATCTGAACTAAAGATAATTATGATTTTAGAGACTCTGGTAAAAATAAAATTGGATTCGCAACAATTCAATTTTCAAAGATTTTTTTCTGGAATTGATATTGTAAAAATATCACCACTCTCAAATAACATTTACGAAGTTAATGTAAACAATACTAAAGTTTATTCAAAGATTTTCACTTTAGAAGATTTCAATGTTTGCGTTACATTGGAATCAAAAAAGTTTTGATTGTCTTATAAGGGATTAATCTTAGGTCAGATATAATGTTTTAAAAGTTTATATATGATTATTTTGACAGGCGCTTCAGGCGGAATTGGTAAAGAAATGTTGAGCGGTTTATCCAGGCTCGATGATGTTATTGGTATATATAATAATACGAAGCCTGACTTAGATCTTCCTAAAAAAGTAACATTGCAAAAATTAGATCTCAGTAATGAAGAAGAGATAAATTTATTTATTGAAAAGAATAAGGCAAGTTTGCAAAATGTTACTGTAATCAATGCTGCAGGTACTTCTGAAGACAGTTTAATGATCAACCATACTCTACAAAAATGGGAGAATGTTCTAGAGTTAAATCTAACAACTAATTTCCTACTCTCGAAAGCTTTAATTCCTTTGATGGTAAGACAAAAATGGGGAAGATTAATTCACTTTTCGTCAATAAGGGTTGCCACTGGCTCTTTGTCATATTCAACAACCAAACATGGCTTATTAGGAATGTCCAAGGTCATAGCTAAGGAGTATGCAAAATTTAACATAACCTCTAATTGTTTAGTTTTGGGTGCTTTTAATACAGGGATGTTTCAAAGCTTAAATAAAAAAGTAAAAAAAGAAATGATCAACCAAGTTCCCTCTAAAAAAATAGGTGAAGTTGAGAACATAGTTAGTGCGGTGAAGTTTATAGTCGATTCACCTTTTCTAAATGGGTCCTCAATAACAATTGATGGTGGTGCTTCACTTTAACAATAAACTAAATAATCATGGATAAATATACTTGTAATGTAAATAAAGACTTAAGTTTTGAAATTAAATTACATGACAGTGTATTTTATCCCACAGGCACTAGTGATGAAATTATAAAAGCTGTATCTTCTAATATACATTCCCCAGGAAAGCTATTAGATCTGGGTTGTGGTTCAGGTGTTGTGGGCTTTGCACTTCATCTCTTGGGCAAAACTCATGGTTCTATTTATGCATCAGATTTAAGTGATGATGCAACAAGATTAATAGAAGAAAATGCCAAAGATTTAGGCATCTCAGTAATCTCTCGTCCGGGAAGTATTTTCGATCCTTGGGAAGGAGAATCATTTGATTATATAGTTGACGATATTTCAGGTATTGCTGAAGAAATAGCCGAAATATCGCCATGGTTTAAAAGAACATCTTGCAAATCAGGTAAAGACGGAACCGATCTTGTAATTGAAGCTATTTCAAAAGCACCTTTCCATTTAGATAAGGGAGGAAAGTTCTTTTTCCCTGTTTTGTCTCTATCCGACACTAGTAAAGTTTTAGAGTTTGCTAATTCAACTTTTCAAAAGGTTTCACAAATTGGACATAAAAAATGGAGACTGCCTGATGAGATGAACGAACACCTGGATTTGCTATCTGATCTCAAGGTAAAAGGACTGATTGACTATGAAGAAAAATATGGTTGGCTCTTGTGGAGTACAGATGTTTACATGGCTGAATTACCGAAAAAATTATAATTCTTATTGAGAAAGAAATGACTACTAAAGCATATATAAACGAAATAGAGTATTTCGTACCCGAAAACAAGCTAACAAATGAAGATTTGTCCAAAGTAAATCCTGAATGGAAAGTTAATAAAATTTATGAAAAAACTGGAATCAGCAATCGTTTCATTGTCGATAAAGATCAAACAGCAGCTGACTTGGCCACAGAAGCTGGTAAGAAACTTCTACAAAAAAACCCCTCTTTAACTGAAACCATTGATTACATAATCCTATGCACACAATCAGCTGACTATTTTTTGCCGACTTCTGCTTGCATCATACAAGAAAGATTAGGACTTAAACAAAATACTGGAGCAATTGATGTCAATCAAGGCTGTTCAGGATTTGTTTATTCTCTAGGCCTTGCCAAAGGGCTAATTGAGACTGAACAGGCATCTAATGTTTTGATTCTAACTGCAGATACATATTCTAAATATATCAATGAAAGAGACAAAAGCGTCAGGACTCTTTTTGGAGACGCAGGTGCATCTATATTAATTTCCGCTACTGATCATAGTGAAGAAAATCTAATAAGTAATCCCATTTATGGAACAAATGGTAAAGGCGCTAAGCATTTGATTGTTCCTCATGGCGGAGCAAGAAATCCAATTTCTGATGAATCTTATCTAGAAGAAGAAGATGAGAGTAACAATATCAGGAATCAATCAAATTTGTTTATGAATGGAAGAGAAATTTTTACCTTCACTCTCAGTGCAGTGCCTAGGGTTTTTAATGAAATTTTAGAAAAAGAACAAAAGCATTTAGAGGAAATAGATACAGTAATTTTTCATCAAGCAAATAAGTTCATATTAGATACTCTACAAAAAAAACTTAAGATACCTGAAGATAAGATGCATAGGTCTTATGAACACTATGGTAATACAGTTTCATCAACTATTCCTATTGGTTTAAAAAAAGAGAAATCGAAAAATAATCAAAACGGCGAATTAAAAACTGCTCTTATATTGGGTTTTGGCGTGGGCTTATCCTGGGCAGGAAATATAGTAAGATATTAGAAAAGGTGTCGAAATATAACAAATTCTCTTTTTAATCTATAATTAACAAATTTTAAATGTGTGGTATTACCGGGTTTGTTGATACACATGACTATAACTCTGAATTAATCTGTAAACAGATGGTTCAGAGTTTGCATCATCGAGGGCCAGATCATTCAGCAGTTTGGTCACATGAAGGTTTAGGTGTTACCTTAGGCCATGCAAGATTATCAATCTTAGATCTCTCTCAAGCAGGTAATCAACCTATGACTTCTCATTGTGGTCGTTATGTCATTGTATTTAATGGAGAAATCTATAATCATTTAAAGTTAAGAAAAGAATTAGTCTCTTCAGGCTACAGAGAATTGTGGAGAGGGCATTCCGATACTGAAACCTTACTAGCCGCATTTTCCGTTTGGGGTGTTAAAAAGACCCTTCAAGAAACTGTCGGAATGTTTGGACTTGCTTTATTAGACTTACAAGACAGTAAGTTATTTCTTGCTAGAGATAGGATGGGTGAGAAACCTGTTTATTACGGTTGGCAAAATAACTCTTTTTTATTTGGCTCTGAACTAAAAGCTTTAAAAGCTCATCCTAAATTCCTCAATCTAATAAATAGAGATTCTTTAACTCTACTTATGCGCCATAATTCAATTTCTGCACCTTATTCAATTTATCAAGATATATTCAAGCTCTCACCAGGATCAATTCTGTGCTTAGATCTTAAAACTAAAAAAACTAAAGAGGAAAAATATTGGAGTTTTAAGTCAACTGTTCAATCAGCTATAGACAATCCTTTTATTGGTAGCGAAAAGGATGCTCTATCAAGTCTAGAAACCGTATTAAGTAAATCTATATCTGATCAGATGATATCTGATGTTCCACTTGGTGCATTTTTATCTGGAGGTATTGACTCATCAACTGTTGTGGCTATTATGCAGGCGCTATCTTCAGAGAGGATTAAGACTTTTTCAATTGGTTTTAATGAAAAGGAATTTGATGAAGCAAAACAAGCAAAACTAGTAGCAGAATATTTAGGTACCGAGCATACAGAGTTATATATTAATTCATCAAAAGCCTTAGATGTAATACCTAAACTACCGATAATGTTTGATGAACCCTTTGCAGATTCTTCCCAAATACCAACTTACCTTGTTGCCCAACTGGCAAAAGATTATGTTGATGTTTCATTATCTGGAGATGGTGGTGATGAACTTTTCGGTGGGTATAACAGGCATGTTTGGGTTAAATCTATTTGGGAAAAGACATCTTTTCTTCCCCAAATTTCAAGAAGCTTAATTTTGTATGCAATCACCTCTCTATCTCCTTCATCATGGAATAAATTCTTTGCAATTTGTTCGCCATTGCTGCCATCGCGTTTTAGAACTTCGCAACCTGGTGACAAGATGCATAAACTAGCTAATGTAATTGTCTCCGAGAACCCTGAAGCTATGTACAGAAACTTAGTTTCTCATTGGAACAATCCTGAATCAGTCGTTATAGGAGCCAAGGAGCCGAAAACCTTACTATCGGATCCTTTAATCTTGCCTAACTTATCAGAAACAGAACAAAGAATGATGTTCTTGGATGCCGTTACATATCTTTCTGATGACATATTAACTAAAGTTGACAGGGCAGCTATGGCAGTTAGTCTTGAGACGAGAGTTCCTTTATTAGATCATCGGGTAGTTGAATTTGCATGGAGTTTGCCTCTAAGTATGAAAATAAATCATGGTATAGGTAAACAGATTTTGCGGAAACTTCTATATAAACATGTACCTGAAGAGCTAGTAGAAAGACCTAAAATGGGTTTTGGGGTTCCCATAAATACTTGGTTGAGAGGCCCATTGATTGAATGGGCTGAGGAACTCTTAGACCCTTTACGGTTGAAAAGAGAGGGGTTTTTCAATGCTAAAGAGATATCAAAAAAATGGGAAGAACATAAAACTGGTAAACGTGATTGGCAACATCATTTATGGGACGTTCTTATGTTTCAAGCATGGTTAGAAGAAAACAAATGAAGATTTGTCAATTATGCGCCATAGATTTTACTTTAAAGAAATTTATTATTCCTTTAGTAGACGGAATGCTAAAGGAGGGTTGGAGTGTTTGCTCAGTATGTTCGGATGGAGAATTTGTACCAGAACTAAAAGAACAAGGTTACGATATCTTCACTGTTGATATAGCTAGAAGCGTAAATCCATTAAAGCATGTTGTTTCACTTTTAAAACTTTATATGCTTTTTCGAAAGGAAAAGTTTGATGTAATCCATGTACATACACCAGTTGCATCTTTAGTAGGTAGATTAGCTGCTTGGATGGCCGGTATTCCTTTAATTATTTATACAGCTCATGGTTTTTACTTTCATGACGAAATGCCTAGTTACAAAAAAAGTATATTTATATTAGTTGAAAAAATTTTTGGAAAAATTACTGATTTTATTTTTACTCAGAGCTCAGAAGATTGCGATACCGCAATTAGTAGAGGAATCATAAATGAAAAAAAGGTTATGGCTATTGGTAATGGAGTTGATGTTGAACGTTTCAATCCACATAGATACGGAAATCAAGACAAGCTAAGAGAAACTTTCAAAATCCCAAATAATAGTTTTGTGGTTGGAATGATAAGTAGGTTAGTAAAAGAGAAAGGAATCGTAGAGTTTTTGGAAGCAGCTGAATCTCTAAATCAAGAAAATCCTGATCTGTATTTTATTCTTATTGGAGATAGATTAGTTTCAGACCACGCTGAGAGTGTCGATGAGAAGTTACAATTTTATAAGAAGGAATTAGGAGAAAATTTGATATTAACTGGACTAAGGACGGATATTCCAGAACTTATTTCAATTATGGATGTTTTTTGTCTTCCATCTTGGCGTGAAGGAATGCCAAGAACTATTATTGAAGCAATGATGATGGAGAAACCAGTAATTGCTACTAATATCCGAGGTTCTCGTGAAGAAGTGGAGATGAATAAAACTGGGTTGTTAGTTCCCGTTGGAGATTTTAAAAAATTGTCTGATGCAATATTAGAGATGAAAACTAATCCAGAATGGACAAGAAAATTAGGTCAGGCGGGAAGGATTAAGGCATTAAAATATTATGATGAGTCAAAAATAATAGATTTGCAAATTAAAAAAATTACCGAATTAGTTTCCAAAAAATCAAAACCATTAAATGAGTTAGCTAAATAATTTGGTAATAATCCTTATACCATTCAACAAATTTTGCGATACCTTCCTCTAATTTTGTGTCTGGCTTATAGCCAACATCATTCATCAAATCATCAGTATCTGCATAGGTATAAGGCACATCACCTGGTTGTAAAGGAAGCATATTCTTAATAGCTTTCTTACCCAAGCAATCTTCAAGAATTTCAATAAAACGCATTAGCGTACAAGGACTATTATTTCCTATATTGTAAACTCTCCATGGTGCGTTGCTTGTACCGGGATCAGGTTGATTACCAGTCCAATCTGGATTAGGTCTTGCTACGTTATCTAGTGTTCTAATAATTCCCTCGATAATATCATCTATATAGGTGAAATCGCGTTTATGATCACCGTAATTATTAACATCAATAGGATCTCCAGCAAGAATAGATTTTGTAAATAAAAATAAAGCCATATCAGGACGACCCCATGGTCCATAGACAGTGAAGAACCTTAATCCTGTAGTAGGTAAATCAAACAAATGACTATAGGTATGGGCCATTAGCTCATTAGATTTTTTTGATGCTGCATAAAGGCTGACAGGATGATCTACATTATCGTGTATAGAAAATGGATAATTTGTATTTGAACCGTATACAGAACTACTAGAGGCAAAGACCAAATGTTCAACATTATTATGTCTACAGCCCTCAAGTATATTAAGAAAGCCAACTATATTACTATCGACATAAGCTTGCGGATTTTCTAAAGAATACCTCACCCCAGCTTGAGCAGCTAGATTCACAACACGATTTGGTTTATATGTTTCAAATACCTCAGAAATGGCATCCCTATTTTCTAGACTAGTTTCAATATTTGTGAAGTTTTCGTGATCAGAAAATAAATTCAGACGTGCTTTTTTAAGATCTACATCATAGTAATCATTAAGATTGTCTATACCCACAACTTCATCACCTCGCTCAAGGAGTTTCTTTGTTAGTGTAGAACCAATAAATCCAGCTGATCCTGTTACAAGGACTTTCATAATTAATGTAATTCCAAATTATTTTTACAAATTATAGACGACCATCTATTTCCTCTTTAGGTAAAATCCCTTTTACGTCATAAATGATACAATTCTTTTTACCTAGTTCTTTAATTTTTTTTGCGCCTATCTCCTTGAATTTATCATGAGCTACAGCCACTACAATAGCATCATAGGTATCTTCTTTAAGCTCTTGAATAATTTCAATATCAAATTCTTTATTGGCATATTTTTTTTCGACCCATGGATCATAAATATCAATATTCATATTGTGTTTTTTGAGTTCGTTAACGATATCTATTACACGTGTATTGCGTATATCAGGACAATTCTCTTTGAAAGCCAATCCTAAAACCAATATACGGGAGTTCTGAATTTCGATCTCTTTTACCTTCATCAACTTTACAACTTGATTGCTTATAAAATGCCCCATATTGTCATTGATACGACGACCAGCAAGAATAACTTCTGGACTATATCCCGCTTCTTGAGCTTTATAAGTTAAGTAGTAAGGATCAACACCAATGCAGTGGCCTCCAACTAGACCAGGTCTAAATGGTAGAAAGTTCCATTTAGTACTTGCAGCTTCTAACACCTCCAAAGAGTCTATATTGAGCTTATCGAATATAATTGATAACTCATTTATTAATGCAATATTTATGTCCCTTTGCGTATTTTCTATCACCTTAGCTGCCTCAGCCACTTTTATGCTTGATGCCTTAAAAGTACCAGCAGAAATGATTGTTTGATAAAGAGAATCTACGTATTCAGCTACTTCTTGTGTTGATCCAGATGTTACTTTCGTAATATTTGTTATTGTATGTTGTTTATCACCTGGATTTATACGTTCAGGGCTATATCCTAGAAAGAAATCTTTGTTTAAATTTAAGTTGGAGATTTCACTTAAAATGGGTGCACAGATCTCTTCTGTTGCTCCAGGAAAAACAGTTGATTCATAGATGACAAGATTATTTGGTTTTAGAACTTTTCCTATCAGCTTACTGGCTTCAACTAAAGGAATAAGATCGGGCTTTTTATTTTCATCTACAGGAGTTGGCACTGTTACTATGAATATATCTGAGGACTGGATATCTTCTATATCACTTGTAAAAAGTAATTGATCAAGTTCTTCTAAATATTCTGTTTCAACTTCTAAAGTTATATCTTTACCTGCTTTTAGTTCATTAATTCTTTTTATGCTAATGTCAAAACCTATAGTTTTAAAATTTTTGCTAAATTCGATAGCTAGAGGTAGGCCTACGTAACCTAAACCTACAATACATATCTTAGGTTCTTTAGGTAGGAGATGATCATTTAACATGTTTTTAGTTGATAAATCGGTTTATACCTTCATTTTAAAAATTAAAACACCTATTTTGGAAGAAGAATATTTAATTCTTCTAGACAAAATAACTTAGAGTGATTTTGTGCAGTCAAAAAAAGTTTAAAGATTCCAGATTTATAATAATCTACTAAAAGAAATTCTATCATTAAGCCTTTATATTAGGACGATAATTTTATTAATTATTAATTTTTAATCTATATATTAAATCTAATGTGTGATTCAATTAATTTAGACGTCTTTATATATGAATACCCTTAATAGTTTAAAAAACAAAAATTAGGAATTTTATATGCCAATTTCTATTAACCCTCTGAATCAGAAAACTTACCAAATCCCACATAATTTAGATGACTCTGATTCTATAAAAAAATTTTTATCGAAAAATAAGGATAAAAAGGTAATTGCTGTCCAAGGTCTAGGTTTTGTAGGAGCCGTAATGGCACTAGTTTGTGCTAACTCAGAAAAAGAGGATTATGCTGTTATAGGAGTTGATCTGGCAACTGAGAATTCTTTTTGGAAAATTGAGTCGATTAATGCTGGTCTTTTTCCTTTAGTAGCTGATGACCCTAAGATTAAAGAATTCTTTGAAAATTCTATACGGAAGGGTAATTTCCTCGCTACTTATGATCCTATCGCTTACCAATATGCAGATGTAGTTATAGTAGACATAAACTTAGATGTACAAAAGGAATCTAATGACGATGCCACTTTGAAAGAATTTGATGTAGATCTTGGCGCATTCAAATCAGCAATTAAGTCTATAGGAGTGCATTGTAAAGAAACTGCTTTAATTTTAGTTGAGACTACTGTTCCTCCAGGAACATGCGAGAGAATAGTGAAGCCAATAGTAGAGAATGAACTTACTAAGAGAGGATTGAGCTTGGATCTCTATAGATTAGGGCATTCCTATGAGAGAGTAATGCCTGGTCCTAATTATATTAACTCAATTATTGAATTTCCAAGAGTATACTCTGGATGCAGCCAAGAAAGCGCTGAAGCGATTGAAGGTTTCTTAGCAACTATCATTGATACGAGTAAGTGTGAGTTAACTAGATTAAAGGACACAAATGCTACAGAAATGGCCAAAGTTTTGGAGAATGCTTATAGAGCTATGAATATATCTTTTGTTGTTGAATGGTCAAGATTTGCTGAAGAAGCAGGAGTAGACCTTTATTCCTTGGTTGATGCCATCAGGGTCAGAAGTACACATTCTAATTTAATGTATCCAGGAATAGGAGTTGGTGGATATTGCTTAACAAAAGATCCCTTGTTGGCAAGTTGGTCTAGAAAAGACATTTTTGGGTCTGAAGCTGATTTGTCAATGAGTATTAATAGCGTATCAGTAAATGATCAAATGCCTATTTTTGCTTTCAATAGGCTGATAGAAGTATTTGGAGATCTAAAAGATAAACAGGTCATGTTCTTAGGAGTGTCTTATCGTGGAGATGTAGGGGACACTAGGTTTACTCCAGTAAAAACTCTATTTGATAAAGTAATTGAAGTTGGGGCCTCGGTTAGTCTGCATGACCCTTTCGTGGCTTTTTGGGAAGAAAATAAATGTAATATTGAAACAAATTGCGATGAATTACTTATGGCCAGACAAGATTTATTAATTATTTCAACAGGACATAGTCAATATAGGTCTGAAGAATTTATAAGAAAACTTTTAGAGATTGAACCAACATATATATATGATACTGTCGGTTTATTGACTGATGAACAAATATCTAGATTAAAAATTAAGCACACTATATCTGTTCTCGGAAGAGGCGATTTATGATCTTACTAAGAAAAACCATTAAACCTTTAAATAATTTTTAAACAAAACTAATAATCAATGAAGAGAAAAGTATTAATTTTAGGCGGAGGTGGTTTCGTTGGCATGAACATCGCTAAATTTCTTATAAGAAATCGTGAGGTCGAATTGACTTTAGCTGATTACAGTTTTACAAGAGAGGCTTCTGAGTACTTTTCTGACATCGAGATCGATAAAATAAATTTTATACAAGATGATTTTACTTCTGCTGCATCCTACAAAAAACTTCCAGATGACTTTGATCATGTTTATATGTTGGCTTCAGTAGTTGGAGTCAACAATACACTTGATCATCCAGATGAAGTAATAAGAGTAAATACTTCCTTGATATTTAATTGTCTAGAATGGCTCAAAGCTTCATCAGTAAAAAGAGTTTTATTCTCTTCCACAAGCGAGACCTATTCTGGAACTACTGAAGTTATGGATTTTAAGATCCCAACTAATGAATTGGTTCCATTGTGCATAGAAGATATTTCAGATTCTAGGTTTACGTACGCTATAACAAAAATCCTAGGTGAATCAGCTTTCCTTAACTACGCTAAAAAGAATAAGTTTGATGCAACAATTGTTAGATATCATAATGCTTTTGGTCCAGATATGGGTTTCAAGCATGTAATACCGCACCTTGTAGAGAGATTTATGAAAAATGAATCGCCTTTTCGCATGTATGGCCATGATCAAACCAGAGCCTTTTCTTATATTGATGATACGGTTCAGGGTAGCGTTCTTGCAATGGAGTCAGATAAAGGGGCGGGTGAAATCTTTCATATTGGCAGTTCTCAAGAAATTTCTATTGAAAATTTAATTAGAGCTGTAGGAGATTTAATGGAATATAGTGGCGAATATGTGCAAGCACCTACTTACCCGGGATCTGTCAGTAGAAGATGTCCAGACATAACTAAGGCACAAAGATTGTTGGGCTATAATCCAGAAGTGGATTGGAAAGATGGATTAAATTATACGGTAACCTGGTATAAGAAATATTTTTCTGAAAATTCTAGAGCAAAACAAGACGGTTTCAAAGAACAGGAAGGATTTAGTCAAACCTCCTAATTTTATTTTGAAGTGCAAAGATTATTCGACATTCTTTTATCAGGTATAGCCCTAGTTCTCCTAAGTCCGTTACTTATTCTAGTTGCTTTTGCTTTGAAGTTTACAGGCGAAGGTGAGATTTTTTACTTACAAAAGAGAGTTGGAAGAAATGGTCAAACCTTTGGTTTAATAAAGTTTGCAACAATGGTTAAAAATAGTGCAAACATTGGCACTGGTGAGATAACTATCAAGAATGATCCAAGGGTTCTTCCTTTAGGAAGATTATTACGTAAGACAAAAATTAATGAATTACCTCAGATATTGAACATAATAAGAGGAGATATGAGTATCGTAGGCCCAAGACCTATGGTGCCTAATACTTACGCACATTATCCTGAGAGCGCACAAAGAATTATAAACACAGTAAAACCAGGATTAACTGGTGTAGGCTCAATAATATTCAGAGATGAAGAAAGGCTTTTGGATGGCATAAAAGACCCTGAACTTTTTTATATAGAAAATATTACTCCTTATAAGGCTGAGCTTGAGAGTTGGTTTGTAAAAAACCAAAACCTATTGCTTTACTTCAAAATAATTTTAGTAACAGCATGGGTTATTATTTTTCCAAATAGTAAAATTTTTGAAACTGTTCTTAAGGATTTGCCTAGTTTACCGGAAAGTTTAAAACTCTAATATGTTTGTAACTTATTCCTGTTTATTTTTACTTACGATAACCATCTTTTTTTGTGTTGCATCTCTTTTTAAGAAAATTGGATTTGTAGATAGGCCTGATGGCATCAGGAAAATTCATGAAGGAGAAGTTGCATTGGGTGGAGGAATGGCTTTATTCATAGCAACTCTTATATTTATATTTTCTATAGACAGTAATCAAGAAAATTCCTCATATATAATCCCCTTAATCAAAGTCTTTTCTATTTCTCCTATCATCCTTCTACTAGGTTTATATGATGACATAAAACCATTACCATTTTCTGCAAGGCTTATTGTACAAATATTAACTAGCTGGCTAGTTATAATATTGACAGATATTCACCTTGTAAGTTTGGGAAATTTATTAGGTTTTGGGGACCTGTACCTAAGTGAGTTCGGAATACCCGTCACTATATTTATGGTGGTAGGGGTCTGTAATGCCTTCAATATGATCGATGGTATGGATGGTTTGGTGGGAGTTGTTTCCTTCATTACTATTTCTGCTATCGCCTATTTGATTAATCCACATTTATATTTTATTTCTTCTTTATTTTTAATCTTTTTGTTATTTAATTTAGGACTTTTAGGAAAAAGATGGAAAATATTTTTAGGCGATTCTGGATCAATGTGGATAGGCTTCATGACAGCCTGGGTTTTAGTTATTCTCTCTCAAGGGGAAGATAAAATTTTTCAGCCTGTAACAGCACTGTGGTTTATTCTTTTACCATTGATTGATGCTTTGAGTACTTTTTTAACGAGGTTGTGGAATAAGAAATCAATGTTTCATAGCGATAGAACTCACATTCATCACATGCTTTTGGATGCCGGTTTGGGTAAATTTAAAGTTTTATTAGTTTTTCTTATAATTTCTTTTTTATCTGTTAGCTTTGGTATTTATGCAAAAGAAAGTGATATACCAGAAGGAGAACAATTTTATGGTTTTCTAACTGTTTGGCTTTTTTACTTCCTATTGATTAAGTACCCTCTCGGTACTTCAAAAAACAAAAAAGATAATGACTTTTAATCTTATACAAACTTTAGAAGATTTAGATTTTTTAAATCAAGAACTTCTAGAGAAATCTCATGTAGGTGTCGATTCAGAATTTGTCAGAACAAATAAAAATAATATGAAACTAGCTCTTCTGCAAATAAATGATAATGAAGAGATATACATAGTAGATACAATCCTTATAGATGACCCCAAAGATCATTGTAGTTTTCTTTTTTCAGATTCAGTAATCAAGATATTCCATTCTTGTAAGGAAGATATCGAGGCTGTTTACTCCTGGACAGGAAAAATAATGATAAATATTTTTGATACTCAATTAGCTGAAGCTTTCTTAAATAATCATTACTCAATTAGTTACCAAGGTTTAGTAGAAGAAAAATTAGGTATTAAGTTAGATAAAGGAGAAACCCGATCTAATTGGAAAAGGAGACCACTTACAGATTCTCAACTACATTACGCCGCTTCGGATGTAGAATTTCTTATAGAGTTATTTTTAGAGCAAAACAAAGCCTTATTAGCTTCTAATAAATTGCAATGGCAAAGAGAAGAGTTAGAGTTCATCACTCGAAAAATATTTCTTCCGAATGACCAATTTGAAAGTGTTCGTATTGGTCTTTCTAAAGGTGAGGAAACAGAGCTACTAAAAAATTTTAATAGTATTATTTCTCAAATCGCAGATCATGAAAAAATTAATGCTACTTTATTCTTCTCAAAAAAAAATCAAAAAGAATTTCTTAGACTTGTTTACAGTAAGGGTATTACTCAAGCATGTAATGAACTAACTATGTGGAGAAAGTCTTTGATCGAAGAAGAGCTTTACAGCTTATTAAAGTAAATATGTTCACGTTCTTATACATATTAACTGTATTCTTATTTAGCCATTTGCTTGCTTTATACAAAAAAAAATATTACTGGAGAATTTTTATATTTACATTGATTTTGTTTTTAACACCTTCTCATATATATACAAGTTTTTACGAATATTCTCCTTCAGTTTTTACTTTCCTTTTTGATATGTTATTTGAAAGGGAATTTTCTACGAGAGCTATACGGCCTCTTTTTTTAATAATCCCAATTAGTATTTTTGCTTTGATGATGATTCTTTCGATCAGAAAAAGATTCTTTTAATATCAAGATTTTCGAGCTCAATTAGTCCCACAGCATTTTTACCTTTAAGAATACCTGCTGATTCACCAGGATTAAATAGGATTGTTCCATCTATAATTTCATGTCTGAACCGATGCGTATGACCATGAACTATAATGTCTACATCTAAATTCTCTTGAATATACTCGCCAATAGAATCAGGTTCATGAAAGATAACAATCTTTTTATTCCCTATATGACAAAGTAAAGGTGGCTCTTTAATTATAAATTTATTTTTCTTAGCAACTTCTTCAAGGCCTAATTCACATCTGTCATTATTGCCATAGACTCCTATAAACTCGCAATTAAGCTTTGCAAATCTTTCTAAAGCAACAGTGTTTGTTATATCACCTGTGTGAATGACTAGATCCACTTCTTCTTTGTTGAATAGAGATATTATTTGGTCTATATTTTTTAAGTTGTTATGAGTGTCACTAACAACTCCAACCAACATAATAAATTAAACTTTCTCTAGTATGTGAATACCGCAAGCACTGCCTAGTCCGATAACATGAGTCATTCCTATTTTTGCATCTTCTACTTGTCTTTCTCCCGCTTCACCTCTAAGGTGAGTGCAAACTTCATATATATTTGCTATTCCTGTAGCTCCAAGTGGATGGCCTTTAGAAAGCAAACCACCTGAAACATTAACAGGAATTCTACCCCCAAGTTCAACTTCTCCCTCATCTATCATCCTGCCAGCCTCACCATCTCCACATAGGCCCAAATTTTCGTAGTGCAACATTTCAGCTGTAGCAAAACAATCATGCAGCTCAACTAAATCAATATCTTTAGAATCAAGGCCAGCCATTTCGTAGGCCTCCGCTGCAGCTTTTCTTGTGCAAGAATTAACATCTGGCATAACTAAGTCTCTTTCTTGGTAAGGATCGCTTGTCATTACTGAAGCTTTTATCCTAACGGCTCTTTGCATTCCTAGTTCTTTTGCTTTCTTTTCAGATACTAATACTGCAGCAGCAGCCCCATCAACATTTACAGAGCACATTAACTTAGTATTTGGATAAGATATCATTTCTGCATTCATCACTTCATCTAAGGGAGTTTCAATTTGATATCTCGCTTTTGGATTCATAGTTGAATGGTGATGATTTTTCACAGATATTTTTGCAAATTGTTCAAAAGTAGTCCCATATTGTCTTGCATGTTCCATGCCAGCTTCAGCAAATACTGCAGGCATAGTTCCCGATCCTAAAAGGCCCTCTTTAGGTATACCAGCTCCTCCACCGGCTCCTCCCAGTAAACCTGTACCCATCTGTTCCACTCCTACTGCCAATACAACATCATATAGGCCAGCTTTAATTGAAGTCCATGCTTCTCTGAACGCAGTAGCGCCTGTTGCGCAAGCATTGGAGCAATTAACAACCGGAATACCAGTCTGACCGATTTCTTGAAGTATTCTTTGACCAACCATGGCGTTTGCTTGTCCAAGATTTCCGCAATAAAAGGCTTCCATATTGCCTATATTGAGCCCAGCATCATCTAAAGCTAATAACGCAGCTTCTGCACCAAGATCTGGTACTGTTCTGTCTGGAAATCTTCCAAACTTGATCATATCAACCCCTAATACATAAACATCACTCATAATTTTCTCCCTTAAGAAATTGGTTTAAAGAAATAACTAATATAACTATTTCCATCTTTATCTTTTCTACCCAAAGCGTCATCAAAAACAACTTCAACAGGCATATCAAAAGATATTTTTTCAGGATCAGGTTCGCAATCTATTAGATTACCTTTAACTGTCCCTCCACCATCTAAATCCACTATTGCAGATATATAGGGGACTTCTATGCCAGGAAACGATCTGAAGACTATAGAGTAAGAATATAATTTACCTTTGTTGTTTAGTTTGACTGGTTCAATTGAACCTCTAGCAAAACAACTTGAGCAGACATTTCTTTCACCTAAAAAAATAGAACCACATTCTTTACATTTGTGTCCTTCCAAATAAGGATCTTCTCCTTCTGGAAGTTTTAGATAGTCAACAACAGGTAAACTCATTTTTTCCCCTTAATTTATAATTCTAGTTTTATATATATTTAGGTGAATTACAATAGGTAAGATATGAGTTTTTGGAAAGCAGGCATCGGCGGTATGATAGGTTTTACCATTGGCGGGCCAATAGGTGGAATCTTAGGAGCTATAATCGGTTCCAAGCTCGGGGATAAAGAACAAGCTAGGCCAAGTATTAATCAAAAGAATCAGGCAGCTTTTTTTACTGCATTATTCGCCTGTTTTGCAAAAATTGCTAAAGCAGATGGGAAAGTAACAAGAGAGGAAGTTGATAAAGTTGATCACTTCATTAAAGAAAGATTTAAATTTCCACCTGACCAAAGAGCTTTTGCCATTCAGGTATTTAACCATGCAAAAGATGATAACAACTCATTCAGGGACTACGCTTCCCAACTTTCATCACTTTTGTCAAACAATCAATCTGCATTAGTTATGTTTTACGAATTACTATTTGAGTTATCTATGGCAGATGGACATCTAGATCCTTCAGAAGAGGCGATCCTTAGTGAAGCAATACCCATTTTTGGACTAGACCCTGATTTGTTTAACCTAAACAAAAGAAAGTTTGGAGCAGATATTTCAGATGCATATGCCGTTTTAGGAGTAACAAAAGATATGTCTTATAAAGAGATAAAAACTGCTTATCAAAGAAAAAGAAAAGAATTTCATCCAGATACCTTGCTTTCTAAGGGTTTACCTGAAGAGCTTTTAGAAAAGGCCAAAGATAAATTTATTGAAATACAATCTGCATTTGAGGAAATAGAAAAACAAATAAAAAAATAAAATGGGATTTAAGATTTAATTTGTCTTATTATTTAGATACATGTCAGTAGTAATTTCAGGTACAGGTCTATTTACACCTTCAGAATATATAACTAATGAAGAATTAGTGCTTAGTTTCAATGACTATGTTGCAAAGTTTAATGAAGACAATAAAGAGCTTATATCTGCAGGTGATTTAGAGGCTTTAGTACCTTCTAGTTCAGAATTTATAAAAAAAGCTTCTGGAATTGAACAAAGGTTTGTACAAGACAAAAAAGGAATACTAGATATCAATAGAATGAGGCCTAAATTAGATGAAAGATCTAATTCTCAGATATCCATACTTGCTGAAATGGCTATAAAAGCTTCTAAAGAAGCGATAAGTCAGGCTGAAATTGATACATCTGATTTAGATGCTGTTATTTGTGGTTGTGCTAACTTACAGAGAGCTTACCCTGCAGTCGCAATAGAAATACAAGAGGAACTTGGAATAAATGGTTATGCTTATGATATGAATGTTGCTTGTTCCTCTGCAACTTTCGCTATTCAAAACGCTTATAATGATATCCAATCAGGGGTAGCTGATAGAGTCTTGGTGGTAAATCCAGAAATTTGCTCAGGCCATTTGAATTTTAAGGATAGAGATGCACACTTTATTTTTGGAGACGCTTGTACAGCTATTATTCTTGAAAGGGATAGCCATTCTGAACAGGCTTTTAGAATTTTAGGCACTAAATTACAAACAAAGTTCTCTAATAATATTAGAAATAATTTTGGTTTTTTGAATGCTCCTGAGGATTCTGACCCCGATTCACCTGATAAACTATTTATTCAAAAGGGCCGTAGTGTATTTAAAGAGGTGGTACCAATGGTTCAAGATCATATAGAAAAACATCTTAGCGAGCTCAAAATTGATATAAACAAAGTAAAGAGATTATGGTTACATCAAGCTAACCTAAATATGAACAAACTTATTGCTAAGAGGTTATTAGGAAGAGATCCCGAGGAAGGGGAGATGCCAATAATCTTAGATAATTACGCAAATACTAGTTCTGCAGGTTCTATTATTGCTTTTCACCAACATAAAAATGATTTTTTGAAAGATCAAATTGGAGTTATAAGTTCTTTTGGGGCCGGATACTCTGTAGGAAGTGTAATTATTAAAAAAATCTAAAATGAAATTTATACTCAAAATACACAACTCATTGAAAAGTTTTGAAAGAGTAGATTTTGTACCTTTACTGTTTCTAAGGCTGTACCTTTTTTATGTTCTTTGGTACGCAGGAGTTGGAAAGATTGATTCTTTTGATAAGTTTTCAGGCTATCTGGGCACTTTAGGTGTTCCGTTACCAGATATCTTTACTTGGTTGGTCATATTAACTGAGGCTGGTGGTGCTGTTCTTCTACTAGTCGGGTTATTTGTCAGATGGGCAACAATACCGCTCTTAATTGTAATGTTTTTTGCTGGATATTTAGTTCACTATCAAAATGGCTGGCCCCATGAAGCAAATGGCATAGAGTTTGCTGCTATATACAGTTTGATGCTTTTATCTTTGTTATGTTTTG
Organism: uncultured SAR86 cluster bacterium; assembly: GCA_902559365.1. GTDB lineage: Bacteria > Pseudomonadota > Gammaproteobacteria > Magnimaribacterales > Magnimaribacteraceae > Magnimaribacter. The sequence continues at coordinate 25,654 of CACEHP010000002.1, read as the reverse complement.
GTGGAGGTAAGTATCTAAGTCTAGATTACTGGGTTTCTAGTAAAAACTAAATGAAATTTTACGAAGTCACTGGCTCTCTTTCAGAACCTATTTCTAAAGTTCATGAATGGATTCAGGAAGCAGAGACTGACTCAGTTGCTTTGCCTCATGCCATGAACCTCTCTTCAGTTAATTCAGAGGGGAAGCCCACCTCTAGAATGGTCTTACTCAAGAGAATATCATCTGAAGGGCTTGTATTCTTCACTGACTATGAGGGCAATAAAGGAAAACAAATTCTAGAATTTCCATTTATCGCGCTCACCTTTTGGTGGGCTAAGACCAATAAACAAATAAGAATAGAAGGAAAGTGCAAAATGGTTAGCAATGAAGAAAATGATGAGTACTTTTCTTCAAGACCCAGAGGGTCTCAAATATCTGCTTCTGTTTCTTTACAGAGTCAAGAATTAGATTCCTACGAGGCACTGGTGGAACAATCCAAAAGTTTTGAAATTGAACATCTAGATAAAGAAATAGTAAGGCCAAAAAGATGGGGAGGATTCATGGTAGTTCCAGAATCTATAGAATTCTGGATAGATCAAAAGAATAGATTACATAAAAGAGAGCTTTATAAAAAAGAAAACTCTGAATGGAAGAGAGTGCTTTTGTCGCCTTGATTACAAATCTCCACTATAATAGTCTTTTATTTAACAAGTGCCCTTTAGTATGGGACACCACTGATTATGCCCACTATTACTCTTCCCGATAATTCCAAAAGAAAATTTGATAATCCATTAAGTATCGACGATATCGCTAAAGATATTGGCCCAGGCTTAGCAAAGGCAACCGTTGCGGGAAAAGTAAACGGGTTGTTGGTAGACGCCTCGGATATTATCCAAGAAGATTGTGATCTTGAGATAGTTACTATTCAGGATGATGAGGGAATTGAGATTGTAAGACACTCTTGCGCGCATCTTTTTGCCCATGCTCTTAAACAAATATACCCAAATGCACAGATGGCTATAGGTCCTGTAATAAAAGATGGATTTTATTACGACATAAAGCTCGATAAAAATCTTACAAATGAAGATTTAGAAGCCATCGAAAAAAGAATGAAGCAACTTGCCAAAACTAAGTATGACGTAGTGCGCGAGGTAGTTTCAAGAAATCAGGCTATTGATACTTTTCAAAAAAGAAATGAGCCTTATAAGGTTCATCTTGCAGAAGAAATACCCGATGGAGAGGTAATAGCTTTATATCATCATAAAGAATACATAGACATGTGTCGTGGACCTCATGTTACCAACATGAGACATCTGAAAGCTTTTAAGCTTACTAAAACTTCGGGAGCATACTGGAAAGGAGATTCAAAAAACGAAATGCTTCAGAGGATATACGGTACTGCCTGGCCAGATTCAAAGGATTTAGATAATTATATATTGCAGCAAGAAGAGGCTGAAAAAAGAGATCATCGCAAACTTGGTAGACAACTTGATCTATTTCACTTCCAAGAAGAAGCTCCTGGAATGGTTTTCTGGCATCCTAAAGGGTGGTCTATTTACTCAGTTCTTAAAAACTTTATTAAAGAAAAACAAGATGAATTCGACTATCAAGAAATTAATACACCACAAATCGTAGATAGAAAATTGTGGGAAGCTTCCGGCCATTGGGATAAGTATCGAGAAAACATGTTCATTACCGAGATAGATGAAGAACATGCCAACGAAAAAAGAACAAATGCCCTCAAGCCTATGAATTGTCCATGTCATGTCCAGGTATTTAATCAAGGTCTGAGGTCTTACAAAGATCTTCCCATCCGGTTTTCTGAGTTTGGCTCTTGTCATAGATATGAAGCTTCGGGAACTTTGCATGGATTGATGAGAGTAAGAGGATTTACGCAGGATGATGGACACATCTTCTGTACCGAAGATCAAATTCAAGATGAGACTAAGAACTTTATAGAGCTTTTATCAGATATTTACGCTCAATTGGGTTTTGAGGCTTTTGAAATCAAGCTTTCTACTAGACCAGAAGTGAGAGCAGGCACAGATGAAATTTGGGATAAGGCAGAATTAGCTCTTGAAAATGCCATTAAGAATTTAAAACTTCCTTATGAAGTGGTGGAAGGGGATGGAGCCTTCTATGGTCCTAAATTAGACTTTGTTCTTATAGATGCCCTAGGAAGGGAATGGCAATGTGGTACTTTTCAAGCAGATTTTATTCTGCCTGAAAGATTAGATGCTAAGTTTGTTGGTCCTGATAGCGAGCGATATCATCCAGTTATGATTCATCGAGCTGTATTAGGATCTTTCGAGAGATTCTTAGGAGTTTTAATTGAGCATTATGGTGGTGCGTTACCTGCTTGGTTATCTCCAATTCAAGCAGAAATTCTTAATATTACCGATAAACAGGCTGAATATTGTCAAAAAATAGCCGATTTATTGAAAAAAAGTGGATTTAGAGCTCATTCAGACTTGAGGAAAGAGAAGATCACTTATAAAATTCGCGACCACTCTTTACAGAAGACACCTTTTCTTTTGATAGCAGGAAACAGAGAAATGGAAAATAACACCATATCAGTTAGGGCTAGAGGAGGAGAAGATCTTGGAGAGATGTCAGTAGATGACTTCATCCAAAAGCTTCAGAATGTAGTGGATGAAAAAAAATAGTTAATAGGAGAATCACATAGCTCAGAGAAAATCTTTTAAGAAGTCTGAAAAACGCTTGCCGATAAACGGTGAAATAAGAGCAGACCAAGTAAGACTCATTAGTGAGTCAGGTGAACAGTTAGGAATTTTAAGTCTTTCTGAAGCATTATCTAAAGCTGAAGAAGCAAATTTAGATCTAGTTCAGATGGCAAAAGAAGGTGACCCATTAGTTTGTAGATTATTAAACCACGGTAAACATATTTTTGATGCCAAGAAACAAAAAGCAGCCTCAAAGAAAAAACAAAAGAGACAACAAATTAAAGAGATTAAGTTTAGACCTGTTACTGAGAAAAATGATTACGAGATTAAAGTAAACAAGATAAAGAGTTTTATAGAAAACGGAGACAAAGCAAAGATTACATTAAGGTTTAGAGGAAGAGAAATGGCTCATCAACAGATTGGTATGGAACTATTGAAGAGAGTTGAATCTGACTTAGAAAGCATGGCAAGTGTTGAACAATTTCCAACATTAGAAGGAAGGCAACTTGTTATGATGATGGCACCAAATAAGAAGAACTAATTATGAGTAAATTAAAAGTACATAGCGGAGCAAGTAAAAGATTCAAAAGCACAGGCTCTGGTCTAAAGAGGAAAAAAGCCAATAAAAGCCATATCCTCACTAAAATGAAAACTAAAAGAAAAAGACAACTTAGAGGCACCACTGAGATAGCTAAAGGGGATCAAGTGCTAGTAGATAAGATGTTAAAAATAAAAACATAAGAGAAAGAAATGGCAAGAGTAAAAAGAGGCGTTCAAGCTAAAGCTAGGCATAAGAAAGTACTTAAACAAGCTAAGGGTTTCAGAGGTGCAAGAAGTAGGACTTACAAAGTCGCAAAACAAGCCGTTATGCGAGCTGGACAGTATGCTTACAGAGACAGAAGAGTTAAGAAGAGAGTCTTCCGTTCTTTGTGGATTGTCAGGATAAATGCTGCAGCCAGAGATAATGGCCTTACTTATAGTCAGCTAATAGCCGGACTAAAGAAAGCAAACATAGACTTAGATAGGAAAGTTCTTGCTAGTCTTGCTGTGAATGATAAGGAAGCATTCTCAATGATTGCTGAACAAGCCAAGTCTCAGCTAGCTGCTTAATTTTTATTTCCTTTAATTTGCATCCGTATATTGTGGGTATAATGATCTAAAGTATAGTTAGATCATGAACTTAGAAGCTCTCAAACAAACAATCTCTGACTTAAAATCTCTATCTAAGAGTCAATTTGAGCAAGCTACTCTGCAGTCGGAATTAGATGACCTCTATCGATCTTTTTTAGGAAAAAAAGGCGAAGTTAATCTACTTTTAAAATCATTAGGTTCGATGGAACCTGAGACACGGAAGGAGGCTGGAAAGCTTCTAAATATTTTAAAATCTGACATTGAAGCTGATTACCTTGAACTTACTTCTTCCTTGACTAAGGCAGCTAACCAAGAAAAGTTAGCAAAAGAGAAGGTAGATATAAGTCTCCCAGGACTTCAATCAAAAAAAGGTTCTCTGCATCCTGTTTCAAGAACAATACAAGATATTTGTAGTTTTTTTGAAAGGATGGGTTTCGATATTGAGGCCGGTCCAGAAGCAGAAATTGATTATTACAATTTTGAAGCCTTAAATGTCCCTGAAGATCATCCAGCTAAGGACATGCATGATACTTTTTACTTGAATAACTCAGGATTATTAAGAACTCATACTTCACCAGTTCAAATTAGAACAATGGAGAAGAGCGAAGCTCCTCACAGAATAATTTGCCCGGGTAAAGTTTATAGAAAAGATTCTGATTTAACTCATACCCCTATGTTTCATCAAATCGAAGGATTGGTTGTAGAAGAAGATGCTTCTTTCTCTCAGTTGAAGGGATTGCTGAATGATTTTTTAGAAGACTTTTTTGGTGAAGAGGTTGAATTGAGATTTAGACCTTCTTATTTCCCATTCACCGAACCTTCTGCTGAAGCAGATATACGTTGGAATAAGAATTGGCTTGAAGTTCTGGGATGCGGCATGGTTCATCCTAATGTCCTTGAAGGAGTAGGAGTCGATACAAATAAATATACCGGCTTTGCTTTCGGATTGGGTGTTGAGAGGATGGCTATGCTGAAGTATGACATACCTGATCTAAGGGCCTTTTTTGAGAATGATATACGTTTCCTAGACCAATTTTAATATGCAATTTAGTAAGAATTGGCTCAAAGATTTTATTGATATCGATTTATCTACTGAAGATATCTGTGCCCAATTAACTATGGCCGGCCTTGAAGTAGATGGGTTTGAAAACATCAATTCCAAGATTACTGGAAAAGACTCCATAATTAAGCTAGACATAACCCCTAATAGAGGAGATTGTTTCAGTGTTTTGGGAGTTGCAAGAGAATTAGCCGTTATTAATAATTTAAAATTACACTTGCCTGAAATACCCAAAGTTCATGACACTTTTAAAGATAGTATAAAAATAAAAGTTTGTCCTGAAGGACCCTCCTATTTTGGCAGAACTCTTAAAAATATTTCTATCGATTCTAAAACACAACCATTAATTGCCGAAAGATTAAAGTTAAGCGATCAAAAGCTTATAGATCCTGTTGTAGATATAACTAATTATATTTTGCTTGAACTAGGACAACCTCTTCATGCTTTTGATAGAGATACACTGAATGGAAACATTTCTGTTAGAACTGCTCAGAATAAAGAGCAAATAACTTTGCTTGATGATCAACAGGTAGAGCTTGATAGTGATTGTCTCGTTATTTCCGATGATAAGGGTGCAGTTGCTTTTGCAGGTATTATGGGTGGAAAAGAGACTGCTGTTTCTAATTCTACTAAGTCAATTTTTCTCGAGAGCGCCTACTTTAAACCTTCTTCTATTAGAGGTAAGGCCAGACGTTATGGTTTTCAGACAGATGCTTCACTTAGATTTGAAAGAGGTGTCGATTTTAAAATTCAAGAACTTGCTCTCGAAAGAGCTAGCGCCCTGTTAAAAGAAACCGTAGGTGGAGATTTTAGCTCTGTAGCTTCTTCAAGCTTGAAAAATCAATTTCCTAAACATAAGGAAATAAGTCTAGTTCTAGAAAGATCAAATAAAATACTTGGAACAAATATTTCGAAGAAATCAGCAATTCGTTATTTAAAGGGTTTAGGCCTTGATCCTAAGAGCTCTAAGAAAAATTCAGTATCCGTAGTTTCTCCATCTTGGCGCTACGATATAAAAATTGAAGCAGATTTAGTTGAAGAGTTGGCTAGATTAGAAGGCTATGATTCCCTACCTTTACAGTCTTTAGCACCTGTTTATAAAAAAGCCAAGTTAGATAATGCTAATCATTTAAGTCAAACCTTAGTCTCAAAAGGATTCAACGAAATTATTAGTTACTCATTTATTAGCGAACAAGACCATCTTTTATTTGGTCAGGGAGAAGGGACTTTAAAAGTTGAAAATCCTATATCTCAGAATATGACGATAATGAGAACAAGTCTTGTCTCGGGACTTGTGAATACTTATTTACATAACTTAAATCACGGTCAAGAAAACCAAAAATTATTTGAAGCGGGAAATATCTTCATCGTTAAAAATTCTAAAAAAGTCTCAGAGAAGAAAATAATTGCCGGATTAATGAGTGGCAAAATCTCTGAATCAACTTGGAAGGGCAAATCACAAGATATTTCATTCTATGACCTCAAAGGAGTTGTCCAAGATTTACTATCAAAAGCTGAAGGTGCATTTAGTTTTGAAGAAAATAATTTGGATTTTTTACATCCTGGTATGTCGAGTAATATCAAACATAAAAACAAGGTGATTGGATTTATAGGTTCATTACATCCCTCACACCTGGATAGCCTGGGTCTAAAGAAAGACCTCTTTATTTTTTCTCTTGAAATCGAGAATCTTAGCTTTGAAAGTACAAAAACTTACAAGCAATTTTCAAAGTATCCCACAAGCTCAAGAGATCTCGCTTTTATAGTTAATAAGACAGTTAATGCTGGTGACATTGAAGAAGTAATAAAGTCTAATGCAGGAGAATCATTTAAAGAGATTCAGATATTTGATGTTTACGAAGGACAGGGCATTGATGAAGATAAGAAGAGCCTTGCTATTTCAGTTACTTGGCAATCTTTAAATGATACATTAAAAGATTCTGATATTGATGATGCTGTTACAAAGATTGTAAACTCAGTAAAAAATCAATTAGACGGAGAACTGAGAGTTTGAATGAGCAAGACTGTTACTAAGGCTGACATAATAGAGCACCTTCATAAAGACTTAGGCCTAAATAAGAGTGAATGCAAGGTTTTAGTTGAAGATTTCTTCAATGAAATAAAAACTGCTTTGATTAACAACGAAGAGGTAAAACTTTCTGGTTTTGGAAATTTTGAACTCTTAGACAAAAAAGCAAGACCTGGAAGAAATCCTAAAACAGGTGAGGACGTTACAATTAGTGCTAGAAGAGTTGTAACCTTTAGAGCAGGAAACAAATTAAGAAAAAAAATAGCTTCATTTGATGGATAGCCAAATAATTCAAAACAAAAAATATTACTCTATAAGTGAAGTTTCAGAACTCTGTAACGTTAAATCTCATACTTTGAGATTTTGGGAGAAAGAATTTAAAGATTTAAAACCAATAACAAGGAAGGGCAATAGAAGATACTATCAAGCTGAAGATATTCAGCTCGTTAAGACAATACAATCCTTGCTTTATGAGGAAGGTATGACAATTGCTGGAGCAAAAAAAAATTTACAATCCAACCTTAGAGAAAAACCTCAAGACAACAAGCTTAAAAATGTAATAGATGATCTTGAAGCACTCTTGAGTAAAATTTAATAATCGGGGCGTGGCGCAGTCTGGTAGCGCACCACACTGGGGGTGTGGTGGTCGCTGGTTCAAATCCAGCCGTCCCGACCAGCTTTTGGTTTGTCACTCCAGAATAATTACTTTCCCTTCCTTTGATAATCTCTTTTGCTCTTCTCGACCGATATCAAGGTTATCTAATATCTCTTTTCCATGTTCCCCTAATTTAGGCGCAGGTCTAATGATTTGGCTTGGTGTTTTTTCAAATGTAGCCGCTGGCCTGGCTTGTCTCACTTCTCCGAATCCTTCGTACATATCCCTAAGAATTGTTTGATTAGCAATAATTTGTTCATGATCCATTAATTCCATCCTATCTAGAAGAGGAGCACTAGGCACTCCTTCTATTTGAAACCTCTCAAGAATTTCTTCGCTATGCCATTTAGCTATTTCCTTACCTGTTATCTCCTTTCTTTCTTGAGCATTGATAACTCTGGCAGCTGATGTTGCAAATCGCTCATCTTCTAGTAAATCTTGCATATTCAATGCATTGCACATTCCAATCCATTCAGCATCTGATACTGCTCCTGCGGTTATATAACGGTCTTTAGCCTTATAAATTAGATCTTGTGAACCTTGTAGTTTTCTAACATCGAATTCGTTATCTTTAAATACTAGTCCCGTCATTCCTTCAGGCCAGAAGAAAGCTATGACTGAATCTAACATAGATAGCCTGATGTGTTGACCCGAACTATTTTTTTCCCTTGCATAGAGCGCCGAAGAAACTGCTTGAGCAGCAGTTAAGGAAGTTACTTTATCTGCAACGACTATTCTGAACATCTTAGGAGTGCCTGACTCTCTATCTGCTTGAATATCTGTAGCACCAGATAAAGCTTGGATAACAGGATCATAAACTCTTGAATTAGCATATGGCCCTTTATTACCAAAACCACTAATCGATAAATATATAAGATTGGAATTAATTTTTTTTAGCGTTTCGTATCCGAACCCCATGCGGTCTATCGTCCCGGGTCTGAAGTTCTGCATAAAGACATCTGATTCTTTAACAAGTTTAAGTAATATTTCTTTCCCTTCTTCAGATTTAAGATCAATAGCTAGAGATTTTTTACCTCTATTGCATGAATAGAAAGGTGCATTTACGCCATTATGGGGTGACGCCATATGTCTGAGCTGCTCTCCTGCTATTGGCTCTACTTTAATAACCTCTGCTCCTTGATCAGCTAGAATCATAGCTCCCATCGGTCCTGATATCATGCTGGTGAGATCTAATATTTTTACGCCTTCAAGTGGTCCCATTCTTTATTTGTAGTTTATTTGTACTGCTTTTTTATAAGCCTCTCTTTTTATCATTTTATTATGATACTCGGAAGTATTAATAGGTAGCTCAAATTTGTATGCAAGAGCCCAATCAAGACAGGTGACAAGAATAATATCTGCTAAGCTAAAATCAGAACCACATATTGCTTCCTGCTTACTAAGAGTATCTTCTATGACTTTTAAGTTTCTGTTGAAGTACTCTCTACAACTTTGCACAACCTCAGGAGCATCACCATATACATCCTTAAGGTCATAGTGTCTTCTCATTACATATAATGATGTTTCATCCAGCTCTCCATATATAAAATTACACCATTGATCTTCCATAGCTTTAAGTTCTTTGTCTTCTGGAGCAAACGGCAATTTCGAATTGCTAATCTCTTGCAGATATCTGCATATAGATAGACTCTCCGATAGGAGGAAATTGCCATAACGTAGAAGAGGAATTTTTTGTTTAGGATTAAGAGAGGTATAGTCTTCTGTTTGAGTTTCTCCTGTTCTGGGTCCAATAGGGTATAACTCGTAGGGTAGTCCTAATTCTTCGGCCATCCAAATCGGTCTTAGAGTTCTAGCCGTGCCTGCTCCCCATAGCTCCAAAATTGGATTCAAAATTTACTCCTCATATCTCCTTTTATATTAGCCCAATTTTCTAAAAAGGACTAAGGTAGAAGAGGCTGAAAAAAGAGAGAATAAATACCTTAAATTTTTTTACAATAGTACTATACAAAATATTTATAGTTATATATAATTGGCATCAATATCAAGAGGCGTTTAATTCTCCCCAGAAAAAAACCTCTCCAAGGTAAGCCCTCTAGATATTATTTTGTAACTGAGAGACGTTTAATTCTCCCCAGAAATAACCTCTCCAAGGTAACTCACTCAGTTCATAAGCAGGATGCAGTTGTCACCCATTTAAGCTGCACTAGCTGAATTTAAGCTGTATCCTGCATTCTATGGTAGGTGGGGCTTTAAAATTAATTTTTGGTTGGGCGCAGCAAAAAGTTTCATCTACCACCCTATATCTTCTTAAGTTAAACTTACTTCAGTTATGGATGACTTAAAGATCTTAAATGCACTTCAATCTGACTCAGCTCCTTGCACAGAAACTCTGGGGGCAAAAGTTACGAGCTTTAGTTCCGAACCACCCGAAATAGAAATGGAATTTGAAGCCATCCACGATTTTACTCATTCAGATGGTCAAGTAGTGCAGGGAGGATTTGTAACAGGAATGTTAGATGCACCGATGGCACATTTATTAATGGGTTTGTTTGATTTTAAGATAGTCCCTATGACATTAGATATAAATGTCAGCTTCCTTGCTCCTACACGTCAAGGAAAACTCAATTGTATAGCTGAAGTCTTGCAGCTAGGAAAAAGTACTGCTTTTATGACGAGTAAGCTTTATCAAGAAGGTGCTCTTGTAGCTAGTGCTACTTCAACAGTTAGATTAGTTCCTCGAAGCTAAACCTACACCCCAAAGTCCCAAGACAATCCGTCGTGATATCTATTCAAGATTTCCTTAGCAATTAGTATTCTGTGAACTTCGTCTGGTCCGTCTGCGAGCCTCAATGTTCTAAACCCTTGATACATACCTGCGAGTGGCGTATCGCTCGACACACCTCTCCAACCATGAATTTGGATGGCTCTATCAACTACCCTGGTTCCGGCTGCCGGAACAAATACTTTTATAGCTGATATATCTACTCGAGCATCACCTTCTTTATCCATGATCTCAGAACAATGAATTGTCATTAATCTTGATGCTTGAATGTCCATGTAAGAGTCCGCAATAAATCCTTGAATAAACTGTTTAGTTTCGAGTTTTCCTCCATGAACTTCTCTTTCTGTGGAATATTTAACCATAATGTCAAAAGCTCTCCACATTTGACCAATAGTATTCATGCAGTGGTAGACTCTTCCAGCCCCAAGTCTATCTTGTGCAGCTTGGTGACCTGAACCTCTTGCTCCTAGAGCATTCTCTACAGGAACTCGAACATTTTCGTATTTGATTTCCATATGATCTCCACCAGTATGACCCCAAATCGGCACCGATCTAACTTTAGTTAAGCCAGGAGTGTCAGTAGGTACAATGATCTGAGTCATTTTAGAATTTGCACCACCGTCATCACTATCGTCTTCTGTTTTACACATGACCACTAAGAAATCAGCTCTATTACCATTCGAAGTCATGATCTTATGTCCATTTATTACCCACTCGTCTCCTTCTCTTACAGCTGTGGTTTTTAAAGATCTTGGATCTGATCCTGCAGAATCCGGTTCGGTCATAGAAAAACCTGATTCCATCTCTTGATTAATTAAAGGTATAAGCCATTTTTTCTTTTGTTCATCTGTTCCGTATTTGACGAGAATTTTTTGATTACCTGAATTAGGGGCTATTACTCCAAAAAGTCTATTGCCTAAAGGAGACCAAGCTAGTATCTCATTCATATAAGCTAACTCTAAAAATCCATTATCCATTCCGCCATATTCAGATGGCAGGTGAGGAGCCCATAAACCTTGTTTTTTTACTTCTTCATTGATTTCTTTCCTCAGTTTCTTTGATTTATCGCCGCCAGCGTAAATAGTTGCTTCATTAGGAATGATTCTATTTGCAACAATATCTGCAGTTCTAAGACGAATATCATTAATCTCTTCTGATAGAGTGGGTATGGGTGATATTTGCATTTCTTAATCTCCTTCTTTATTCCTTATTATTGCATTAATTTACGTAACAACTGTTGTTCATGCAAGCCTTAAAACGGAGAAGTATTTAGTTGCATTTATGCTTATAAAGATTGAGGAGTTGCATATAATCATCTCACAACAATGGATAATTCTGTTTTAGTTTTGGGAGTTGGCCCTGAGCAAGGCCTAGGAGTTGCCTTATGCAAAAAATTTGCTGAAGAAGGCTATAAAGTTTTTGGTTGTGGTAGAAGTCAAGAGAATATGGAAGCTCTAAAAGCCATAACCACCTCTAACGGTTCTATTGAAGGATTGGTAGCCGATGTAACCAGTCCTGAAGATGTAAAAGAAATATTTAAAGTATTAGATAAATCAGATACGCTCCTAAAATCAGTTATTTATAACGCAGGTAATAATAACGCTAAACCTTTTCTTGAAATGGATCTAGATTTTTTTCAAGACTTATGGGATGTGTGTGCAAAAGGGGCTTTTTTAGTTTCCCAACAAGCAATCCCAAGGCTTCTGAAGAGTGGCGGTTCATTGCTTTTTACTGGAGCCACAGCTTCCATTAGATCTAGACCTCCGTTCACAGCTTTTGCAGCAGCAAAAAGTGCTGAAAGATCATTAGCTCAAGGGCTATCAAAAGAGTTTGGTCCCCAAGGTATACACGTCGCTCATGTCATTGTTGACGGAATTATAGATGGCGATAAGGTGAATCTTAGATTTCCAGATTTTGCAAACAGCAAGGGAGAAGACGGTAAATTAGATATTGATAGCATTGCAGAAAATTTTTTAATGCTTCATAAACAAAAGAAAAGCACTTGGTCCTTTGAAATAGATTTAAGACCTTGGTCTGAAAATTGGTAAGAATTATGAATATAAAAAATACGATTTCTATCTTTTCTTTATTCTTGATTGTGAGTTGCGGACAATCAGTAAATCAAGAATCTTTAAGAGAGATCGAAGAGGGCTCTATAATTGGGACGGAAGGAGAGAGCAATACTTTTGTTTGGAAAGGTATTCCTTTTGCTCAACCTCCAGTTGGTGATTTGAGATGGAAAGCTCCTCTAGATGCAACTGCATGGGAAGGAACTTATGAAGCTCTAGAATTTAAATCTGCTTGTTTTCAAGGGTCAAGTAGAATCCAGGGTGATACCGAAGATCAATGGAGTGGAAGTGAAGATTGTTTGTATCTAAATATTTGGACTCCGCAGTTAACTCAAGACCAAGTAAAAGGTAGTCAAGATAAATTACCCGTAATGATGTGGATTCATGGAGGGGGTAATACTACAGGTAGTGCACATGTATACGATCCAAGTCTCTTGGTGGCTAAGCACAAAGTCATAGTTGTAACTATTCAATATAGGATGGGTCCATTGGGATGGTTTAGACATCCCGCCCTAGAGACATCTAGTTCAACAAAGTCAGACATTTCGGGTAATTATGGAACTCTTGATACTATCAAGGCCTTGGAGTGGATTAATAAAAATATCCAATCTTTTGGAGGTGATCCAGGAAATATAACAGTATTTGGAGAATCGGCAGGGGGTCATAATGCTGCAGCTATATTTGCTTCTCCTTTAGCGGAAGGTTTATATCATAAGGTTATAGTACAGAGTGGAATAATGTCCTCTTCTTCAATTGAGGCAGCTGAAAGTTATCTTCCTGAAAGTGGTATAGCTCCTTCTAGAAGCGGTCTTGAAGTTTTTAATCATATTTTAGTGGCCAATAATTCTGCACTTGATCTTGAAGAGGCCAAGAAAGTGCAAAATCAAATGAGTGAAGATGAGATTAGGTCAGTTTTATATAAACAAGACCCTAGCGTTCTGCTGGAATCTTCTTATAACGCAAGACCTAAAAGAGGAGGAATGACAAGAGTTTTTCCTGATGGTCATGTCATTTTGAAGGGAGGTATAGAGGAATCTTTCAACAACTCAAGCCTTACAAGAGTCCCCATTATTTCAGGGACAAATAAAGATGAAAATAAATTCTTTAATGCTTTAAATAGAAATTTTGTGAAGTGGGGACCTGCCTCTGGTTTATATAAAACTGTTGGTGTTGATGAGATGCCATTAGAGATAATAGATCCAGACTATTATGATGCTATAAGTTTCTACGGATCCTCTTTTTGGAAACAAAGAGCAGTTGATACACCTGCCAGAAAGCTAATTCAGTCTGGTCATGCAGATACTTATGCCTACCGTTTCGATTGGGATGAGTTAAGCACAATTAATGATATGGATTTATCAAAGTTGATAGGAGCAGCTCACGCCCTAGAGATACTTTTTGTTTTTGGCTCTTTTGATAGCTTTATAGTCAAAAATTTTCTATTCGGGGATGATGCATACCCGGCTGGAAAAAAATTATCAGACCAAATTCAGTCCTATTGGGCAGAATTTGCTTATACAGGCAATCCGGGTCGCGGTAGAGAAGGTGATTTACCTTTATGGACTTCCTGGTCTAATCAAGATGGTGATAAATACTTAGTTCTAGATTCTGAAAATGATAAGGGCGTGTATATGTCTGATATTGAGTATACCCAAGATTATCTGCTCAACAGAATAGCTAATGATTCAAGGCTTGATAACAAACAGAAATGTGAAACTTTATTCGGACTATCTTACGGAGATGGTAATGGAGTTTCAGTGAGTAAATTTAATCAATTCATGAAAGGTGAATGCGCTGATCGTGATTATTCAGAAATTCTTGCTATGATTGAATCTGATGATGAAGATTCAGATAGTCAAGACAACTAAAGGAGAGAGGTTATGTCTAAAGAAGTAGATTTTTATTTTGATTTTGCCAGTCCTAATGCTTATTTAAGCCATAAGGTAATGCAATCAATTAAAGAAAGAACAGGCGCTAGTGTCAATTATATCCCTGTACTGTTGGGAGGGATTTTTAAGTTAACAAACAATAAACCTCCTATGGAGCAGTTTTTTGGAGTCAAAAATAAGAATGAATATCAAAATATAGAGATGCAACGCTTTATAGAGAGACACGGCTTACAAAAGTTTCAGATGAATCCACATTTTCCTGTAATTAGTTTGCAGATTATTAGAGGAGCAGTTGCAGCAGATATGGATGGTTATCTTGAAGATTATATAGATAAAGTTTTGGTTCATATGTGGGAAGAGCCAAAAAAAATGGATGATCCTGAAGTAATCAAAGCGGCATTTGAAGAGTCTGGCCTAGATGCCGAAAAGCTTATGGAACAAATGCAAGATCCTGACGTTAAAGCAAAGCTCATTTCTAATACCGAAGCAGCAGCAGAAAGAGGCGTTTTTGGAATACCAACCTTTTTTGTGGGTGATGAAATGTATTTTGGTAAAGATAATTTGTGGCAGGTGGAGGAAAAGTTAAGTGAGTAAATTACTTTCCCCATTAGATTTTACTCGAGGTCCTGACATGAAGAATAGGTTCATGTTAGCTCCATTAACTAATTCACAAAGTCATGAAGATGGAATTATGTCAGAGGAAGAATTTCATTGGCTTACCAAGAGAGCCGAAGGGGGCTTTGGCTTAACAATGACTTGTGCTTCACATGTTCAGGCAATTGGAAAAGGCTTTCCTGGACAAATGGGAGTTTTTTCAGATGATCATCTTGAGGGATTAACTAGGTTAGCAAATAGAATAAATAGTTTGGATAGTATCTCCATCGTTCAACTACATCATGCTGGTATGCGCTCTCCCAAGGAAATCATCGGAGAAGATCCGGTATGTCCATCTGCTAATGAAGAATTTTCTGCTAGAGCGTTATCTCTAGATGAAGTAAAAATGCTTAGAGATGATTTTATTTCGGGCGCTGTAAGATCAGAAAAAGCTGGTTTTCATGGGGTCGAACTCCATGGTGCTCATGGATATATCTTATGTCAATTTTTAAGTGATGAAGTTAACCTCAGGGATGATGAATATGGTGGAGATTTAGAAGGAAGATCGCGTTTACTCAATGAAATAATTGACGGCATTAGATCTGAGTGCTCAAAGGACTTTATGTTAGGTGTCAGACTCTCATCTGAAAGATTTGGTATCAAACTTGGTGAGTCCAAACTACTTGCCGAGCAACTCATGGTGTCTAACAAACTAGATTTTTTAGACATGTCTTTATGGGATTGTTTTAAAGAACCTCAAGAAGAAGATTTTAAAGGGAAAACTCTGATACAACATTTCTCTGAACTTCAAAAGGGCAACACTCGACTTGGAGTGGCAGGGAATATAAGAACACCTCAAGATGCAACTAAAGCTATGGAAGAAAACATTGATTGGGTAATGTTAGGAAGGGCAGCCATACTTAACCATAATTTCCCTAAGCTTTATGAAGAGAACCCTGAATTCATTCCTCCCACAGTTCCTGTAACTGCAGATTATCTTACCAATGAGGGCCTTTCCCCAAAATTTATAGACTATATGTCTAACTGGGGTTTCGTAGAAGGCTACGATGACAAAATGAAAGAAGCTTTAAAGAAAGCCTAATTTAAAAAGCTATCGTCTTTCTCTACCATTAGGTCATATATAGGCTGGTAACTTGCCCACATCCCAAAAGGGGAGCCAACTTGGCCTCTTGTTACTTCAGCTACATCATCCGGTATTCTTTGCATTTGACCGACAGTTTCAGCCATCAATTGAGATTGACAGCATCTGTCCATAGACAAGAAGCCCCATGCCGCTTCATCGACAGTTTTTCCGGTAGTTAATAGACCGTGGTTTTTCAAAATTGCTGCCTTTTTGTCACCTAGTGCTTCAGCAATTCTATCTCCTTCACTTGTCTCAAGGACTACACCAGTAAAGTCATCAAATAGAACATGATTGTCAAAGAAGGCGCACGAATCTTGAGTTATGGGCTCTAATAATCTACCCATAGTAGAGAAAGTTTTTCCGTACATAGAATGGGAATGAGCTGCAGCATTTAAGTCTGGATGGTTCATATGCAATCTTGAGTGAATTGCAAAAGCTGCATTATTTACTGGCCTATCTCCAATAACGATATCTCCATCGTGACTTACCAAAAGTAAATCCGAAACCTTCATTTGTCCAAAGTGGACACCAAATGGATTAACCCAAAAATGATCTTTGTGTTCCGGATCTCTCAGGGTTATATGTCCAGCGAGACCCTCATCAAAACCAAAGTGAGCAAACATACGAAAGGCACTGGCTAATCTTTCTAAACCATGTCTTCTTTCTTCATCAATAGAATTAAATTCAGGAGGATTTAAATTGCCTTTACTTCTCGGCTCTGTTTTTCCTTTTGTAACATCTATATCCATCATTCTCTCTCCAATAAAGGTGATAAATTAAATTCAGATTATTAATCTAGCATATTTGCTAAAATATATCCCGTAGTACAAAAATACAAAAGAAAATTAATGGCAACAAAAAATTATAGAATTGAAAAAGATAGCTTAGGCGAGGTTAAGGTGCCTAAGAAAGCACTTTGGGGAGCTCAAACACAAAGAGCAGTAGACAACTTTCCTATTAGCGGAATAAAAATGGATTTTCCCTTTACCAAATCTTTTGTCAGTTCACTTGGATTGATTAAAGATGCTGCCGCAAGAGCCAACTCAAAATTAAAATTACTACCTGCTAATAAAGCTAGGGCTATATCAAGAGCATCTAAGGAGGTATGGCAAGAAAAGCATCATCATGAATTCCCTATAGATGTTTTTCAGACAGGCTCTGGAACTAGCTCTAATATGAATGCTAATGAAGTTATTGCAAATCTAGCATCAAAAAACTCTAAATTAGATATTGGAGCAAACGATGACGTGAATATGAGTCAAAGCAGCAACGACGTAATCCCAACGGCGATCAAAGTTTCTGCTCATATGGATCTAACTAAAAAGCTTTATCCAGCTTTAGATAAATTGATAAATGAAATCGATAAGAAAGCTGAGTCTGTTTCAGGCATTTCAAAAACAGGAAGAACACATCTTATGGATGCCATGCCAGTCGACTTCTCTGATGAACTTAAAGCTTGGTCAAGCCAGTTAAATACATCACGTAAAATGCTAGGAGTTATTGAAGAGAGATTTTTAGAAATGCCACAAGGAGGAACTGCTGTTGGAAGTGGCATAAACGCTCATAAGCAGTTTGCTAAGATTTTTTGCACAAGAGTTAACAAAGTTATCCGGAAGTAACTGTAAGTATGTTCCAAGCTCAAATTTTTTCCATGAGCTAAGCGCTCAAGATAGTTCTGTGCAACTCTCTGGAGAGTTAAAGAATCTTGCTGTTATTTTAATGAAGATTTCAAATGATTTGAGGTGGATGAATAGTGGACCATTAGCAGGTTTATCTGAAATTGAATTACAAGCCTTGCAACCAGGAAGTAGTATCATGCCGGGTAAAGTAAATCCTGTCATACCAGAGGCAGTGACAATGGCCTCTGCTGATGTCATTGGAAATGATGTTTCTATAACAGTTGCTGCTCAAGCAGGAAATTTTCAATTAAATGTCATGCTTCCTGTTATCGCCTATAACTTACTTAAGAGTATTAATCTCTTATCTGGAGCCATGAATGTACTGGCAACTAAAGCTATAAAGACTTTTAAGGTTAACAAAAAAAATCTCGAAACATCCTTGTCGAGAAATCCTATTCTAGTGACCGCACTCAATCCGATTATCGGATATGAAAAAGCAGCTGAGATTGCGAAAAAAGCATATAAGTTAGGTAAGCCTATTATTGAAGTTGCTAGCGAGGAAACTGATTTGACTGAAGCACAGCTCAAAAAGTTATTAAATCCCTCTAAATTAACCAAAGGAGGAATCAGTAAATAGTTATGGAAGACTTACTAAAGCAAAAGTGTGTTGCTTGCAGAGCTGATGCGCCTCGAGTTACAGATGATGAACTACCCGATCTCTTAAAAGAGATTCCTGATTGGCAGCCTATCACTAAAGACTCAGTTTTAATGCTAAATAAAGTATTTAAGTTTCAAGATTATGCAAAATCCCTAGAATTCACTAAAAAAGTAGCCGCCTTGGCAGAAGAAGAGGATCATCATCCTGCAATTCTCTTAGAATGGGGTAAGGTTGAAGTGACGTGGTGGACTCATAAGATTGGCGGTCTGCATAAAAATGATTTTATTGCAGCAGCCAAAACTGATGCTTTAAATACCTAAATTAAAGGTTCAATTAATCTATAGAATCATCTAATATCGTCGCTTTTTAAATTAGAAGATGGAACTCATTACAACTAATCCCGATTGGTTTGATAAAGCCTTAAACACAGAACATAAAAGTAAGTTCGTTGAGGTCAATGGAGCTTGCATTGAATATATGGAATGGGGCAATCCAGAAAATCAAAGTGTAATTATGTTGCATGGCACCAATGCCCATGCTCATTGGTTTAAATTTATTGGAGCCATGCTGTCTGATAAATATCATTTTGTAGTAATGAGCTTCTCCGGAATGGGTGGAAGCGATTGGAGATCTTTTTATACCAGAGATACTTTTGTCGATGATGTCTGGGGAGTTGTTAATGATGCAGGAATGGAGAATCCTGTAATAGTAGGTCATAGTTTTGGTGGAATGGTTTCTTTAATCACAGCTTCCAAACACAGTAGCGAGATGGCCGGATTATTACTGGTAGATTTTGTAGTCTACACACCTGAAGAACATCATGAATGGTATGAAGATCGAACTCCTGCGAGACCACCAAGAATTGTCAAAGAAAGAGATGAACTTATTAAGAGATTTAGATTAATGCCCCCTCAGTCTTGTGTTAATCAATTTTTAGTTGATTACATTGCAGATCACTCTATTAGAGAAACTGAAGAAGGATGGGCATGGACCTTTGATCCTTCAGCATACGATGGCTTAGTTATAGGATCAGATCATTCCAAGATCTTATCTGAACTTCAGTGTCCCGTTGGCTTTTATTATGGCGAACATACTGTTGAATTTAATGCTAGATCCGGAGTAAAAGGTATGGCAGATCTTCTACCTGAGGGTTCACCAATTTTAGGCCTCAAGGATGCTCAACATCATCTGATGTTAGATCAGCCATTACCATTTATAGAGAATCTAGATAATCTTATTCAAGAACTACTTAACAAGTCATCCTGAGGTTTTTTCATTAACCATATTACAAATATGGCTATCACCACCATGATAGTAAGCATCAAGAAAGCATTGTCATAACTGCCGTAATGTTGAAAGAGAAGGGCAACTCCAGGCGTACCAATTGCTTGAAATAAAAATATAAACGGTTGAGAAAGGCCCCTGGAAGTACCAAAACTTTTTGGAGTAAAGGTATTTCTGAAAAGAATATTACTCATCGGTAAACCGGCCCCTCCACCAAATCCAAATAAGGCTATTACTAAGGCTAATTGTGTGGGCGTTTGGGTAACTGTTATTAATAATAAGCCTAATGCTTGCAATGCCAGGGAGATAGTAACAGCCATTCTAGGATCAAGCTTTTTTTCAACCAACCACCCGAACACTACTTTGCTTAACATAGCAGGTATTGCATACATTCCAAATATGAAAGCTGCTTGATCAGCCCAACCTCTCTCAGCAGCATAAAATGTAAGGTGTGCAAGAATGGCCATCATTGAGGAAAACTGCATAGAGAATACAACAGTTAGGATCCAGAAATTTCTATCTTTTAAAAGATCTCTAATTTCCCATTCAATACCATGATTATCATCTGGTATTATCCCTTCTAACTCTAAACCTCCATCAACTTCTTGTCCTACATCTTCAGGTTTATCTATGACTAGTAAAAAAATAAGTGGGGTTATGATAACTAATAAAAACAAACCAAAGACAAGGTAAACCTCTCTCCATTCAAGGAGCAAGACATCCATTAAAAAGTATTGAGTTAAGTTAGGAAAAATGAAACCTGCGAATGAAACACCAACAGCAGCTATACCTAGTGCTCTACCCGCCTGTTTCTCAAACCATGAAGAAACTAACTTGGAGGTTGCAAGGTTGCCCATTAGGGTTGCCCCTAAAGCAATCGGAAGACCATAAATAATAATAAAAGTTATGTAATTTACCGTGAGATAGAGGCTCATTAGGCTGATTGAATATATAAACCCGCCCCATACAATTATTTTCTTTACTGAATATCGATCGAGAAGCCTTCCCACTATGGGAAAAAATATCGCAGAACACATCATGAATATCGGGATACTCAATGTAGTTACAAATCTAGATAGATTTAGCTCTTCTTCAAGATGTAGTTGAATGACTGGATAAGACTGAAAAGCAAAACCAACCGCAAAGAAGTCAATGGCTATAGCTATAGCCACCATACGCCATCCTAAGAAAGTGTTCATTAAAGGTTTATTTGAGATTTAATCTATTTTAACTCAAAGAGGCTAGAGTGTGTTCAGTTAACTCCCACAGTTTTGATGCTTCGTCAGTATCTACTGCCCAGTCAGCAACTCCTATATATCTAGCCATAGGCCCGTCTTCTTGCCTTGCAGCTACATCACAATTTTCGCAATATACCCCACTTACATCATTTAGCATTGGGCTAGTTGCGCACCAAAGACTAGTGGCTGCCCCTTGAGTGGTTGACTTAAAGTTAGCTGCAGCCATTTCTGAAAGTTCACCGTCTTCTCCCAACCAACCTAAAGCAATCATCTCTTCTTTTTCTAAATGCCTTTGCAGAGGGGTAAATATTCCACCAGGATGCACGGAATAAGTTTTTATGCCTTCATTTTTCATCTTGTTACTAATTTCTACAGCTAATAAGCTAGCCGCAGTTTTGGATTGCCCGTAAGCTTTCCATTTATCATAAGACTCCTCAAAATGAACATCTTCCCATTGGATTCCAGATAGTTTATGACCAGTTGAGGAGAGGGTAACAATCCTTGCTTCTGATGATTTAGCCATTAAAGGTAGTAACCCCTTTGTAAGAATAAAGTGACCTATATGATTGACTGCAAATTGCAAATCCCACCCTTCTTTTGTGGGCATTTGAGGACATGCCATTACTGCTGCATTGTTGATTAAGATATCTAAGGAAGTTTCTAAATTTTGAAAGTCACTGACAAAACGATTTACTGATACAGGATCGGCTAGGTCCATTTCCAAGATATCCTCTTCATCAACTACTCCAGAAAGCTCTGATTTAGCTACATCTGTTCTTCTGGCTGGAACAATAACTCTTGCTCCTGCATCTTTTAGGCCTCTTGCGGTTTCAAGACCTATACCAGAATATCCACCCGTAACTAGGGCTACTTTTCCATTTAAATCTATTCCATCTAGTACTTCACTCGGCTCTGTTTTAGCTCCAAATCCTGAATCGACTGGCTTTTGTTGTTCAGAAATCATATTTCTCCTTTTTTGCGTACTATACATCAAGTATCTTCAATAAATGGTACTAGGTGAAAAATTAATCAGGTTCTGTATAATTTAAAGATGTTACGTATCGTAGACCAAGCACTTACCTTTGATGACGTCCTTTTGGTGCCTGATCATTCAGACATTCTTCCTAAAGACGTTGATTTAAAAACTCGTTTAACTCAGAACTTAGATCTTAATATTCCTTTGCTTTCAGCTGCAATGGATACCGTTACTGAATCCCGCATGGGAATAGCTTTAAGCGAATTGGGCGGAATTGGGATTATTCATAAAAATCTATCCATAGAAGCTCAGGCTGCTGAAGTAAGAAAAGTTAAGAAATATGAAAGCGGTATTGTCAGAGACCCTATCACTATAAGATCTGATAATGAAGTTGGTGAACTTGTACAGCTAACTAAAGAGCTTAATATTTCAGGTATGCCGGTTGTAGATAATGGAGCATTGGTTGGCATAGTGACCAGTAGAGATTTTAGATATCAAGAAAATCTATCTGCAAAAGTTTCAGACATTATGACTCCGAAAGACAAATTAGTGACAGCTAAAGAAGGCGAGAGTCCTGATGTTATTAAAAAGTTGCTCCAAGAAAATAGAATTGAAAAAATTCTCCTTATAGACGATTCCTTTAAATTAACTGGACTAGTTACCCTGAAAGATATAAACAAGTCTCTCGACTTTCCGAATGCAGCTCGTGATGAAGAAGGAAGACTTTTGGCTGGTGCCGCTATAGGAACAAAGGCAGATACTTTAGATAGATGTCAGGCCTTAATTGATGCAGGAGTCGATGTGCTGGTAGCAGATAGTGCTCATGGACACTCCGAAGGGGTCTTAAATCAAATCAAGGCAGTGAAATCCAATTTTAAAGATATACAAATAATTGGCGGAAATGTCGCTACAGGAGAGGGTGCTCTAGCTTTAGTGCAAGCAGGAGCAGATGCTGTAAAAGTAGGTATTGGCCCTGGATCAATTTGTACAACAAGAATTGTTACAGGTGTGGGAGTTCCTCAAATTACTGCAGTTGCAGAAGTAACCGAAGCTTTAATAAAGAAAGATATACCTGTCATTGCAGATGGCGGAATTAGATTTTCAGGAGATATAGCTAAGGCTATAGCTGCCGGAGGACATACAGTCATGTTAGGAAGTGTTCTTGCAGGAACAGAAGAAGCGCCAGGAGAATTAGAGTTGTATCAAGGTAGGAGTTATAAATCTTATAGAGGTATGGGCTCTATAGGAGCTATGTCCGGAGAACAAGGTTCTTCCGATCGTTATTTCCAAGATAGTGCTGAGGCTACCGAAAAATTAGTACCTGAGGGAATTGAAGGAAGAGTGCCATATAAAGGTTGGTTACAGGCTGTTATTCATCAAATGATAGGGGGCCTTAGACAAAGCATGGGATATACAGGTTCACATGACATTGCGACTATGAGAACAAAACCTAAATTTGTTCAAATTACTTCTGCGGGTGTTAATGAAAGTCACGTTCATGATGTAAGCGTCACCAAAGAGGCACCTAACTACAGAATGAGCTAAATCCTATGGCAAAGAATATCCTTGCCGATAAGATTTTAATAATTGACTTCGGTTCACAGTACACGCAACTCATTGCCAGAAGAGTAAGAGAATTGGGTGTTTATTGCGAGATATACAACCATCGTGCTTCTCTTAAATCTATTAAAGACTTTAACGCCAAAGGCATCATCCTGTCTGGAGGTCCAGAAACCGTAAAGCAAAAAGGTTCTCCTAAAATACCGGACAAAGTATTTGATTTAGGCATCCCACTTCTTGGTATTTGCTATGGCATGCAATCCATAGCCAAGCAACTCAAAGGAAAAGTTGAATTGGCGGATAAACGAGAATTTGGACATGCTGATCTATTGTTGAAAAATAAAGGGTCTGGACTTTTTAAAGGGATAAACAATAACAAAATTAGTGTTTGGATGAGCCATGGAGACCATGTTTCTAAACTTCCTAAAGATTTCAAGGTTTGCGCAACAACCAACAACAGTCCTATAGCAGCCTTTCATCATCCATCAAAAAAGATATTCGGTCTCCAGTTTCATCCTGAAGTAACGCACACACCTCAAGGCAAGAAGATATTGAAAAACTTTGTTAGAGATATATCAGGGTGCAAAGGTTTGTGGAATTCTAAAAATATAATTGATCGAGCGGTAAGTGAAATAAGAGAGCAGGTAGGTGATCAAGAAGTATTATTAGGTTTATCAGGAGGCGTGGATTCTGCTGTTGTTGCAGCATTACTCTCAAAAGCAATAGGCAATCAGTTAACCTGTATCTTTGTAGACAATGGACTTCTTAGGCTCAATGAAGGCAACCAAGTTATGGAAACTTTCAAAGGTAAGTTCGGAATCAAAGTAAAAAGAGCTAATGCGGGTAATCAATTCTTAAGGGATTTGAAAGGAAAAAAAGATCCAGAACTGAAACGAAAAGCTATCGGTAAAACTTTCATAGATGTCTTCCTGAAAGAAGCAAAAAGAAACAAAAAGATTCAATGGTTAGCACAAGGGACAATTTATCCTGATGTTATTGAATCCGCTGGCACGAAGAATGGATCAGCGCATGTCATAAAATCTCATCATAATGTTGGAGGGCTGCCGAGCTATCTTAATCTCCCTGTGATAGAGCCCTTAAAGGACCTTTTTAAAGATGAAGTAAGAAAAATTGGTTTAGAGCTTGGTTTACCAAAAGAGATACTATTTAGGCACCCTTTTCCAGGTCCAGGTTTGGGTGTCCGAATTCTTGGTGAAATCAAAAGACCTTATATTCAAACCCTTCAATTAGCTGATGACATTTTTATTAGTGAGTTGGTTAAAGGTGGTTACTACGAGAAAGTAAGTCAAGCTTTTGCAGTATTTTTACCGGTCAAATCCGTTGGAGTAGTAGGGGATGCAAGGCGTTATGAATATGTCATTGCTCTAAGAGCAGTTGAAACTATAGATTTTATGACTGCTAAATCAGCTAAACTCCCTCATACTTTCTTAGAAAAAGTTTCTAATAGAATCATCAATGAAATTCCCGAAGTATCTCGGGTAACTTACGATATTTCTAGTAAACCACCAGCTACTATTGAGTGGGAATAGTTACATAGGCTCAAACCCTTATTCCTACGCTGTTTCTTCACTTGTAAACTACTTGTAAACACCCATTCTTCCCTTTCTTTTGTAAACAAACTTGTAAAGTTCTGTTGCTACTGTATTGCATAAATAGCTACATGATAAATAAGGATGTTAAGATAGATATTTAAATTTTTACGTAAATTCTAATGGGAAAAAATAAAAAGCTTTTTGAAGACGGTGAAGCAAATGAATGGTTTAGACGGAATCTAAAAAGCTTAGAACAAGAACCACATGATAAAGTTATTGATACGCTGATTGATTGGTTAGAACCATTCAAAAGCGAATTATCTAATATTTTAGAAATTGGTTGTGGTAGTGGACATCGACTAAATCAAATGTCTACAGGTTTGATGGCAAATGGATATGGAGTTGAGCCAAGCTCTGAGGCAGTGACTTATATCGATAACCAGTTTCCATCTCTGCAAGCAAAGGTGGGATTTGGTGACGAATTACCATTTAAAGAAAAATTTGATTTTGTTCATTTAGGTTTTTTTCTCTACTTAGTTGATAGAGAATTTTATCTCCGTTGTATTAGTGAGGCTGACAGATTAGTAAAACCTGGTGGATTCCTTTCGATTGTAGATTTTGATACGCCCTTTCCTTATTCAAATGACTATAGTCATCAAATTGGCGTCTTTTCGCATAAAAAGAACAATAGTGATGTGTTTGTGGCGAGCGATTTATATAGTGTTGTAAATAAGTTTCATTTTTCGCATAGTAATTTCTTTTTTAATAAAGATATAAACGAGCGAGTTT
>CACEHP010000001.1:0-166297 GCA_902559365.1 uncultured SAR86 cluster bacterium | reverse complement strand
TAAGCTTTCACCTTCAGGAGTATTTCTCCTGTTTCTCAAAGGAATCAAAGATAGGACCCTTCCTTTTACTTCGTATTCATCTTCATCTGTTTTGGCCCATGCAGTAAAAGTTTTTTGGAAGTGATCATCATCATATTGGGTTTCAATCTTGCAATCCTTAATGGTTTCGTACTTTCCTTCTTTAAGCACGATCCCTCCTCGCCTTTCAGAATCTTCACTTTGATGCACAATACTAAACATAAATCCTATTTCGTCATTAATGTTAATTGTGAGCCATCTATACCACTCTATAGCCTGCCAGTATCTTGGACCCCAGCTTTTGTCTCTTAGACCAAGTCCATCAACAGACCATTCTTCACCATCGATCTTAATAGTTCCTTTACCCGCCGTATGTTGTTCGTAATGAGCTTTAGAAAAACTCTTTTCTGGGTCTCTCTCTAAGGGCTTCCCGTCTGTTCTTACTGCCTGGCCTCCAAACATGGGAGAAATGCCACTTATATTGATATCTGCTTCACATTCTACTCTTGGGTTTTCTTTAAAAGCCTTACTAGGATTCAACATGTCTTTAGGGTTTTCCAATAACAATATCTTCCCTTTATATTGAACCCTCAAAGACTTAAAGGGCTCTATGACTTCGAATTTCATTCCGCCTGCATCAAAAACATCATTTGTTGATATTTCTGGCCTTCCAAACATAAAACCTATTCTTCCATCAGGAAGATAGATGCAACATGTCATCTCAGCATATCCTTCATTTGGTCTATTACCCAATCTAAACCAACCTCCCATCTGTTTGTTATGATCAAAGACATTGAAGTACATACTTTCGTTGTAATTAGAGGCCTCATCAGGTTCATGATTGTATTCATCTTGTGGTTCTAACTTTATTTCAATATCACTCATAAGATTTCCTTTCTTGTTCTTTTATCGCCCAGTTTACATGCTCTTTCACAATCGCTGAAGGAAAGTCTTTTCTAGTATTCAAATTTTTAATTATGACTTCTGAAAAATTTGCATTACCTAATGCTATGGCTATATTTCGTAACCAACACTCATAACCAGCCCTTCTGATAGGAGATCCTTCTGTCTTTTTTAGAAAGTCTTCTTCAGTCCACAGGAATAATTCACAGAGATCTATGTCATCTAGTTTGTGTCTAGGCAGAAAGTCTTTTTCGTCGGTATAGTGAGTAAATTTATTCCAAGGACAGAATATTTGGCAGTCATCACAACCAAATATTCTATTTCCCATCATTCTTCTGAGCTCTTCTGGTATAGAGCCTTTATACTCAATAGTTAAATAGGAAATACATTTCCTGGCATCTAATTCGTTTGGTCCAACAAATGCCTCTGTTGGGCATATGTCTATACAAGACGTGCAGGTTCCGCAATGGCTTTTAGGACTTGGATTATCTATGGGTAAGTCTAGATCAGTATAGATTTCACCAAGAAAAAAATAAGATCCAGAACTCTTGTTTAATAGTAGTGTATTCTTTCCAATCCAACCAAGACCAGCCTTTTGAGCAATTGCCTTCTCTAAAACGGGTGCGCTGTCTACGAATACTCTGTTGGAATTAGGAGAGTGATCTTGAATTTTTTTTGCAAATTGCTTCAACCTTGATCGCATCAACTTATGATAATCTCGTCCCCTTGCATAACCAGATATAAATGCCTTGTCTGCCTTCTCCAAAAGTTCTTTTCCATTATAGTTTTCAGGAAGGTAATTCATCGTTACAGATATAATTCTCTTAGTGCCTTGATGTAATTGGTTAGGGAATTCTCTTTTAGAATTATTCCTCTGTAGATATTTCATTTCACCTTGATAGCCATTTTCAAGCCATTTATCTAAATATCTCTGATCATCAGAAAGATTGATATCAGTTATACCTACTGAACTAAAACCAAACTCTTTAGCCCAAGTCTTAATTTGACCCGCTAAATCATGTTCAATATTTTTTATATCTAAATAATTCATTTTTAAATTAGTAGAGAGTCTATCCTAGAGATATAATTTTCATACATAAACTCGTATCTTGAAATGAAACTATATACCGCCAGTGAAACAAGAAAAATAGATAACCTTGCTATCAAAGAAAAGGAAATCTCTGGATATTCACTTATGCAAATGGCTGCAGAATTTTCGTTAGATGTAATCCTAAGAGAGTTTAGTCCAGTTGAGGAATTAATTATTTTTTGCTCAAAAGGAAAAAACTCTGGAGATGGTTTTCTTTTGGGAAGTTATGCTAAGGAATTTGGTCTGGATGTTACTGTGGTCATGAGCAGTTCCGCTAAGGAGCTTAAAAGCGTATCTAATAAGGCATTCAAAGAGATGCAAGACTCAAAAGTAAAAACTATTACCACTAAGTCAGTAGCAAAATTAAAAGTCTCCGATAAAGCAGTGATAGTAGATGCGTTAATTGGAACAGGGCTTATAGGTAACTTAAGGAAAAATATAAAAGATTCTATATTGGCTTTAAATAAGCTGGGTTTGAAGTCACCAGTTGTATCTCTAGATATTCCATCTGGCGTTAATCCAGATACAGGAGGTATTAATGATATTTGCGTTTACGCAGATATAACTGCCACTTTCGTAGCTCAAAAAAGAGGATGTTTTACTTCTACTGGAAAGAAAGTCTCTGGCGAAGTGATTTATTCTGATTTAGAAATTCCAAAAAGGATATTTTCTAAGGTAGCCTCTTCGAGTTGTATTGTTGATTACGAAAAAGCGATTAGCGAGGTTGTTTATCGAGAGCAAGATGCTCACAAAGGAGATTTTGGACACGTCCTTGTCATAGGAGGTGACAGAGGAATGGGAGGAGCAGGATTGCTGGCTTCAAAGGCTGCCGTTCACTCTGGGGCAGGCTTGACTAGTCTAGTTACTAGACCAGAGCACGTCACTGCAAGCTTAGTATCTTGCCCTGAGGTAATGGCTAAAGGAGTTAATTCAGGTCAAGATTTGGAGGAGTTTTTAACGAAACCAAATGTTATTGCAATAGGTCCAGGGTTAGGCCAATCCGCTTGGGCTGAGCAAATGATACAGCGAGTTTTTTGGGAGGCCGAAATAAGAGATGTGCCAGTAATTATGG
The DNA here is from genome assembly GCA_902559365.1 of uncultured SAR86 cluster bacterium. Taxonomy (GTDB): domain Bacteria; phylum Pseudomonadota; class Gammaproteobacteria; order Magnimaribacterales; family Magnimaribacteraceae; genus Magnimaribacter. The sequence continues at coordinate 163,214 of CACEHP010000001.1, read as the reverse complement.
ATGCTGATGCCCTCAATCTTCTAGCTAAGCTGAAACTCTCAAGTAATTTACCAAAAAAACTTATACTCACTCCTCATCCAGGTGAAGCTGCTAGATTGCTGAATACTAGTGTAGGTGTTATCGAATCAGATAGATTTAGTGCAGCTGCAAAAATTCAGAGTAAGTTTAATGCCACTGTTGTATTGAAGGGTTCTGGAACAATTATTTGTCACAAAAGTGGTGGAAAGCAAAAATGGGGAATATGCGACTCTGGTAACCCAGGAATGGCCAGTGGTGGAATGGGTGATGTTTTGACTGGAGTTATTGCAGGCTTATTAGCTCAAGGCTTAACAATAAAAGAGGCAGCTGAAGCAGGAGTAGATTTGCATGCTAAGGCCGCCGATCAGTCCTCATTAGAGCTTGGTGAAGCAGGACTTACATCCAGTGATGTAATAGAAGAACTAAGGTACTTACTAAAATATGACTAAAGTTATAGTCACCTCGAATGAGAATGAGACTATGGCGGCTGGAGAAGAGCTGGCCCAAGAAATTTTGAGCATTCAATCTGATAGATCAATCATCATATTCTTGGAAGGAGAGCTTGGAGCTGGAAAAACAACCTTTACCAAAGGAATTCTGAAAGGTTTTAATTATGACGAATTGGTCAAAAGTCCTACATATAATCTTGTAGAGATACATGAAACTAAAAGTTTTAGAGTCTTTCACTTTGACTTATATAGAATTTCTGAAGCGATAGAGCTAGAAGAAATTGGCATAGATGAATACTTAAGTGAGTTAAAATCTGTTTCGATCTTCGAATGGCCTAAAAATGGAAAAGCCACCCTTCCCTCACCTGACTTTCATGTTCAAATTTCTTACAAGAATGTGGATCAAAATAACAAAAGAGAATTATCAATTTCATGAAAACGAAATATGTAAAAGCACTTATACTTCTCCTTTTAATAATTACCGTTAGGCCCATAGTTTCTGACGAATCATCCATATATTGTTTTGTAGGTGATGCTGGCGAAGTTAATCCTACACAAGCAATGGTAGTTAATTCACTAGCAAATTCTGATTGTTCTCTGGTTTGGCATCTAGGAGATATTACACAGCTTGGCGTCCAATCTATGGATGATCCAGAACTACAAGAAAGTTTCTTAAAACCGTTTAAGCCATTTCTTGAGACTGAAATTCCCTTTTATTTAACTGTGGGAAACCATGACTATAAGGGTGATCCGAGCGTTTACTTTGAAGTTGCAAAAAATTATCCATCAATTTTTCATCCTAGTAATTTCTATACTAAGAGATTTGGAGAATTATGTTTCTTTGCTTTAGATACAACCATTTTTGATAAGTTGTATTATTTTTATAAAAGAGGAAGCCAGATCAGATGGTTAAAAGAAGAAGTAGAGAGATTGCAAGATCAATGCAATTTCTCCATAGCTGTAGCGCATCATCCACTATTCAGTTCAGGTGATAGAGACAGAGCCAATCCACAGTTAGCAATTTTTTTGGAGAACTATGTATTTGGAACTTTTGATATATACATCACTGGACACAATCATGTCTTGGCAGACGAAGGAGATCATAAAAAAACTCGTCAACTCATAAGTGCAACAGGAGCTTTACCTGGAGGCTCACCGCAGGAGACAGATTTAGGAAAATTCAATATAGAAACTCCTGGCTATTTAAGGATGACTGTAAAAAAGAATACCGCTAGATATGAATTTATAGATGCTGAGCAAGATGAAGTGGTTTGGTCTAATATTAAAATAGGCTCTGGACTGAGATAGATTGAAATAAATAAAATTCAATCAAGAGGTAATTCTCTCTGAGACCTCAATTGCCAATGCCAGTGAAGAGGTTAAGCCTGGAGAGGCATAACCTAAGACATTCACAAACTGATTATTACTTACTGTGCCAGAATCTATTACAAAGTCATTTATTCCTTTAAGTTTTGGCCTTATACCAGAGTAACCAGGAGTAAGATCTTCTTCTTTTATTCCAGGCCAATAAGATCGAACGGCTTCTAAAAAAATCAATTTTTGATCTAAAGACAGGCTATAGTCAATTTCATCAACTACATATGCAGAAGGTCCAAACCTAATGCCCTTTCCTAAATCTATTGTTGCGTGGAGGCCTAAACTATTTTCGGTTGGAGTTGGATAGATAAGATTCTCTAAATTCTCTTTACCTTGATAGATATAGTACTCACCCTTTACAAATTCTTCTTTATAGATATTTTGTTCATTTATAAGATTTGCAATAGGCGCTGCATTAAGCCCTGCTGAGTTAATCAAGACTTTGCTAATAACTACAAATTGATTTCTGCTTTTTTTATCCTCTACCAGCACTTCAAAGCCTTCACTTGATTCATTAATGCCAAGTGTCTCGTTACCTAGAATAATATTTCCACCTGAGCTTTGAAAATCTCTACCCAAAGAATGAATAAATGAATGGCTATCAAAGATTCCAGTTGATGGAGAGAATATTGCTTCTTTAAAATCAAGGAAAGGGTATTTTGTATTAAGAGAGCTGTCATATACTAAGTCATTGACTCCGCAAGCAAGTCCGTTTTCATAGATATCATTTAAGGTTTCTGACTCTTGATCATCTGAAGACAAGATGTATTTACCACAACGATTAAATTCAATCCTTCTCTCTTTTAAATAATCATAAAGAAGTTCTTTACCTTTTAAACATAGCTTAGATTTCAATGAATCCTGTTCATAATACATGCCGGCATGTATAACTTCTGAATTACGACTAGAGGTCTCCTGAGCTATCTGATTATTTCTTTCTATTAGAAATACATTTTCATATCTTGTACAAAGTTCTCTAGCAATAGCTATACCGGACACACCTCCCCCTATAACCAAGCAATCAACTTCAAATTTTTCTAATTTGCTCAATATTTTTTAAAGAAATATATATTATTTACTGTTATGGTTGAGGACTCTCTCAGTATAGAGAGCAAAGAGTAAAAAGTTTAGAGAAATCGAATCATTATGTTGCTAAATTACGGAATTATAGGAACCGGTATGATGGGTTGTGAGCACATACGCAATCTAAAAAAGATATCAGATGTAAATATCGCTGCGATTGCCGATCCTAATGAAAATTCTAGAAAGTGGGGCATGAATGCTTGTGGGGACTCATTCAAACCCCAGCAATATAGCGATTATAAAGAGCTACTAAAACGTGAGGATATTGATGTAGTAGTAGTGGCAAGTCCCAACTTCACACATATTGACGTCATGAGAGATATCTTCGATACAGATAAACATGTTTTACTTGAAAAGCCCATGTGTACTAACTTAGCAGATGGATTAGAAGTACTTGAAAAGAGTAAAAAGCATAAGGGCTTAGTATGGATTGGCCTTGAGTATAGATTTATGGCTCCTATCCAATCTCTGATAAGTCATGTCTCTGAAGTAGGAAACATTAAGATGCTTTCAATAAGAGAGCATAGGTTTCCATTTCTAGAAAAAGTAGATGATTGGAATAGATTTAATGTAAATACTGGGGGAACTTTGGTTGAAAAGTGCTGCCATTTTTTCGATCTAATGAATTTATTAGTCCCTAGCAAACCTTCAAAAATATATGCTTCTGGTAACCAAGATGTTAATCATTTAGATGAAGAATACGGCGGTAAGAAGCCTGACATAATTGATAATTCTTTTGTGCTAATCGACTATGAAGGAGGCCAAAGAGCAATGCTGGATTTATGTATGTTTGCTGAGGGAGGCAAATATGAGCAAGAAATAGTTTTGACAGGGGATCAAGGTAAATTAGAAACCTACATACCGGGAAAAGAACTTTTATTAACTAATAGAAAAGAATATTCCTTCAAAACTGTAGAAGTGAGTCAAGACCCAAGAGTGAAAGAAACTGGATTCCATCATGGTGCAAGTTTTATAGAACATCTAGAGTTGATAAATTGTATTAAATCAAAAAATAAACCATTAGTAGATAGTCAAAGCGGGCTTGACTCAGTCATACTAGGCTTAGCAGCACAAGAATCAATTACCACAGGGGAGCCTATTTACTTAAAAGAATTTTTAAAAAAATAATATGAAATTTAAATCGATAAAAGAAATGCCAAAAGTTGGCTTTGGCCTTTGGAAAGTTCCGCAAAATGTATGTGCAGATACTGTTTGCAAAGCGATAGAAATTGGATATAGGCATTTTGATTCAGCTTCAGACTATGGAAATGAGAAGGAAGTAGGAGAAGGCATCAAGACTGCTTTGGATCGTGGATTATGTAAAAGAGAGGACCTTTGGATAACTTCTAAATTGTGGAACACTTATCATCATCCCGAACATGTCAGTTCTGCTTTAGATAGAACATTAGAAGATCTGCAACTTGATTATGTTGATTTGTATATGATCCATTTTCCAATATCATTGGAATTTGTTCCTTTTGAAACAAGGTATCCACCGGAATGGTTTAATGATCCAGATAGTGCCGATCCTAAGATGCTTCCTTCTAAGGTTCCACTTTCTGATACATGGCATGCAATGGAATTACTCAAGCAAGAGGAAAGAGCGAAATATCTTGGAATATGTAATTACTCTTCAGGTTTGCTTCACGATCTTATGAATTACTGCGAGATCAGGCCTGACATGCTTCAAATTGAAGCGCATCCTCATCTTACACAAGAAAAACTTATACGTTTAGCAAAACACTATGACCTAGAAGTTACTGCTTTTTCACCTTTAGGGTCAATTTCCTATGAGGAGATAGGCGGCGCCGAAGAGACAGAATCACTTCTGAGAGATGAAACTATAAAAGCAAAAGCAAAAGATCTTAATATATCTCCAGCTCAATTAATCCTCAGTTGGGCCTTAAACAGAGGAACATCAATTGTTGTCAAGAGTACTAATGAAAAGAGAATGAAAGAAAACCTAGACGCGTCAAAGATTGAGCTTGATCAATCAATTTTAGATAAGGTGTCATCTCTCAATATAGATAAACGATATAACGACCCAGGCATTTTTTGTGAAGACGCCTTTAATACTTTCTTTCCAATTTATGACTGATCATACTTTCTTACAAATTTTAGAAAATGACTCGGGTTTAACAGATATCACTGCAACTCACGATTGGCTAAAAGAAAATAAAAAATCCATTGAACTTAAACTTGAAGAGCACGGTGCCATTCTTTTCAAAGATCTTCCTACAGAGACTGCGGAAGACTTTGATCAATTTGTATCGACTTTCAATTACAATACTTTTACTTACGAAGAATCTCTCTCTAATGCAGTCAGAATCAATAAAACTAACAAAGTATTTACTGCCAATGAGGCCCCAAGGGAAGTTGAGATTTTCCTTCACCATGAAATGGCACAAACTCCCAGCTACCCAAAGAATATTTTCTTTTTTTGTAAATCTGCTTCAGAAACTGGTGGAGAGACTCCTTTATGTCGATCTGATCAACTATACGAGGCATTATTAAGGGCTGATAAAACTCTTGTAGAAAGTTTTGAAAAATTTGGAGTCATTTATAACTCCATAATGTCTAGTGGAGATGAATTGATATCAGGTCAAGGTAGAAGCTGGCAGAAAACTCTTGGAGTGAGTTCAAAAAATGGTGCTGAAGCAAAGTTATCAAAACTGGGTTATTCTTGGAATTGGATTGAGGGTGATAATTTATCTGTAACAACAAAAACTCTCAAAGCCATAAAGGAACTTGGTAATGGAAAGAAATCCTTTTTTAATCAGGTGATTGCAGCCTCTTTGGGATGGAAGAAAAATTCAGAGAATCAAATCGCGCCTGTCAGATTTGGCAGTGGTGAAGAAATAAAACAATCTTGTATTGAGCTCATAAGTGAATTAGCTCAATCATTAACACTTCTCAGATCATGGCAGGATCGTGATATCTTATTGATTGATAACTATAGGGTAATGCATGGAAGAAAACCCTTTTCAGGTAACAAGGATAGAGAAGTTTTAGTGTCGCTAACAAACTAGCTATAGGTCAGTGGTGTAAAAAAAACCAGCTTCTATGTATTCTTTGGTCTAAATTACAGAGGCGAATTTGCAGATCCTGTAAAAAATTATGGAGTTGAGAGTCATCATATCTTTCTATATTTTTTACAAAACTTTTATTCAAAGTTTTTATAATTTCATTTTGCATTAATTTATTATTTGGAAGTAATGAAACACAGTTTTCTATTTGACCTAAACAAGTGGTAATTGATCTTGGAAAGCCCTTGTTCTGAATGAGGAATTTTAAAACACTACCTCTTTCAATTTCTCCTTTTGACTCCTCTCTATATGCCTCTTGCGCTGAAAGATTTCTTAACATACTTGCCCATTCTAAAGTTTCGAAATCATGTGTTTGATTAAGTCTCGCAGATAAACAAAGGGTATCTAATATTCTAGAAATCATGTCAGCTCTTTCCATAAATCTCCCCATACGAATAAATTCAAAGGGGTAACCAGTAGAGAAGTTATCATTAATTATTCCAAAAAATCTTTGCGAACCTTCAGTTAATCTATGTAGGTCTACTGAGGAAAGTTTCTTTTTCTTATCTTTAATATTCTTGAACTGATTTAATAGGTTGTGAATCTGTTCAATAGATGAGGCTGGTAAATAGTCTCTCGTTTCTTTTATGTTATAAGCTGCTTTTATAAGACAGTTATTAATTGAACTTGGATTAGCTTGTTCAAAAGCTATGAAATTTATTACGTTTGCCTCTTTAAATGTTATGTACCTTCTGGAGTAAATATCAAGGTTATCAAGAGCACCTATAATTGATTGCCAACCTAAAGATTTATCTCCGGGAAAATCTAGCATGAGCTCTGAATTTACATTTACTAATCTTGCAGTATTCTCGACCCTTTCAACATACCGCGATAACCAATATAAATGTTCTGCGTCTCTACTTAACATGACTACTTTTCAACAATCCAAGTATCCTTACTTCCTCCACCTTGAGAGGAATTGACGACAGTAGATCCTTTTTTTAACGCAACCCTGGTAAGTCCGCCCACAGTTACGTAAGTGCTGGCTCCAGAAAGAATGAAAGGTCTCAAGTCTAGATGCCTAGGTTCAACTAAACCCTTATCATAAGTTGGTGAAGTAGATAAAAGTGCTAATGGTTGAGCTATAAAATTTCTTGGATCTTTTTTTATTTGCTTAATTGTTTTTTCTTTAACTTCAGTTGATGCACTTTTCCCAATAACAATTCCATATCCGCCTGACTCTGCAACTGGCTTAATCACAAACTCTTTGAATTTCTTGCTTACTATTGATTGATTTTCCTTATTAGTCATAAGTAAAGTTGGTAGATTGTTGAGTAGAGGCTCTTCTTTAAGAAAGTACCTGATCATATCCGGAACATAAGCGTAAACAGCTTTGTCATCAGCTATACCGCAACCAGGGGCATTTATGATAGATACTTTTTTATTTCTCCAGGAGTCAATTAACCCTTCAACACCCAGCATAGAATCTTTATTGCCTGCAGATGGATCAAGAAAGTCATCATCTATCCGTCTATAAATGACATCAACCCTAATCAAGCCCTCAATTGTTTTTTTATATACGCATTTATCTTTTAGAACTACAAGGTCCTCACCCTGAACTATATCGATTCCCATCTGTTTTGCTAAATAAGAATGTTCAAAATAGGCTGAGTTATAGATGCCAGGAGTTAGAAGCACAATTTCTGGTTGTTTACTTCTTGTATGACTCATTGAAACTAACATTTCATATAGCCTATCGGGATAAGCACTGACAGGCATAACTCCATAATGTTGAAAAAGTTCTGGAAATACCCTTTTCATTACCGTTCTATTTTCAAGCATATAACTCACTCCAGAAGGAACCCTAAGGTTATCTTCTAGTACATAAAAAATTCCATCTTTGTCTTTAATTAAGTCAGAACCACAAATACCAGCCCATGAGTTATGCTTCAACTTCATTCCAATGCAATATTCTTTAAAAGCAGGAGAATCCAAGATCAAAGACTCTTCCATATCAGAGTCTTTCAAAAATTTCTGTTCGTTATAGCAATCTTGAATGAATAAGTTCAAAGCCTTTACTCTTTGTTTAAGGCCCTTTTCAACTTTATCCCATTCCTTTTTTCTGATTATTCTTGGAATAAAGTCTAAGGGCCATGATCTATCCTGTCCCTCAATGAACTCCTCTGAGTAAACCCTAAAAGATATACCCATAGACTTGATAGCAGACTCAGTTGCATTATTTATTTCATTAAGGTCTTTATTCTTTAAAGATGTAAGGTACTGACCTATTTTTTTTGTGTGTGGCCGAAAGCTTTTGGCAGAATTTAAATATTCATCAAAAAAAGGTGAAGTTTGATAGTCATTTATAGAAATAGCCACATAAATATCGATGCAATATTCATGCCAATTCATTTGCGTCTATTTAAGTCTATACTGCACTATTTAAGTGCTAAGTATACTATTCTGTTTTGATCATTCTTGTACAATTTAAAAAAAACAAATGGATACAAGGGCTTACAAGAGGGTTTAAAATAATTTTTATGTTATAAATGGCATGTAAATTGCATGTATAAGGAAAAAAATGTCTTATTGTCTTGCTATAAAAGTTAAGGAAGGGTTAGTTTTTGCCTCTGACTCTAGGACGAACGCCGGGCTAGATAATGTAAGCACCTATTCAAAGATGTTTACATTCAATGTAGGTGATAGAGCATTTGTTCTTCTAACTGCAGGAAACTTAGCAACTTCTCAGGCCGTTTATCATCAGCTCGAAAAGGACATTTCGGCAAATGATCCTGAAATGAGTCTAAATCTTTGCGAAGATCTTGAACAGGCAGCAAGTTATATCGGTAAACTTAGTGCTGAGAGCTCAAATCAAGCTCTTGATGTACAAAATCAAACATCCTTAATGGGTTCTTATTTTATTCTAGGCGGTCAAATAAAAAATCAAGAACCAAATTTATTACTTATATATCCGGAGGGTAACTTCATATACGTATCTCAAGAAAGGCCTTACCTCCAAATCGGGGAAACTAAGTATGGAAAACCTATCCTTGATAGGATGATAAACGAAGATACACCAATTGGAGACTCTGCACGTGTTGCATTGCTTTCTTTAGATTCCACAATGAGAAGTGATCTTACTGTAGGGCCCCCGATAGACTTTGTGGTGTATAAAAAAGATCAAATGCATCTAGATTATCAAGGTAGGTACAAACTTAAATCTCCCTATTTCAAGAAGCTGTCAGATACGTGGGCAACCAAACTTTCTGAAGCAGTACATTCTTTGCCTAAGTTTAGTTGGGAAGAAGAATAATACGTTTATAGATATCTTTTAAAAAATCTCCATATCTCTTCAGAAGCATTAATATCTTCATTACCGGACCCAAAGTAATACCAAAAGATAGGACTTTCCCACCAATGTATTTTAAATCCTGGCCAAACATGCCTACCTTCGACTATTTCATACATCCATACCTCATCATCGGAATTTTGCGACCAGTGACGTTGCAGATATATATCATATTCAGACCCTTCTCCTTTTTTAGCTATTATCTTTGTAGACCTCTTGTCTAAATTATAAGCATCGGCAAAAAAGTTTATTGTAGATGGCAAATCGTAATAGGCTCCCCAACCTCCTTTATTTTCCATATCTCCATCAAATAATGTAATTTGATCCCCGGTTCCGTGGATTTCAAAAATCGGAACTATGGATTGTGTATTACATATCTCTTTAGTCTTTGCCATAAGAGATCCTGCTACAGGAGCAACGGCTCTGAATATATCAGCAGAAGTGCAAGCCAGTAGATAGCTCATATCTCCTCCGTTAGACATTCCAGTTGCAAAACCTTGTTTCCTTTTAAGACCATATTCTTCAGATAGTGATACAAAAAGATCTCTAATAAAAGATACATCATCAATTGTTGAATCTTTATGAAATTCATAACCCACGTTAAAGAAAGTATTGCCTTCACTGTCCTTTGTTCCTTGGGGGTAAATAACCATAAATCCCTCTCGATCGGCGACTGCATTCATGCCAGAATATTCCATGATCTGTTTAGCAGATCCCGTGAATCCATGAATAACAAATACAATCGGTGAATCTTTAGTAAGATTATCCGGTATGTGAACAAGGAATTCTCTTTCAATCCCTTCATGCATTATGGTTCTTTCTTCAGAAATCAAACAAGATGTAAAGACCAAAAATAAAGTAAAGAAAAATCTAGTTAGCATATTCGGCCTCTCCTAGGTGAAATTTGACTAAACTCGCTCCCGCTTTTTCATAAAAGATCGAAGAATTATGATCAACATCTTCTATGGACAAGAACTCATGTTCTATTTTTAATGTTTCTAAAAAAGAGTGATATTCCTCAATACTCATGTAGTTCATATCCTCCTTTCCAGACCATAACATTAATCTTGGAGTAACATTTTGAGAAGATTTGTGTTGCTCTGCTAAAGACCAAGCATCATTACCTAAACCTACATAAAAGATATTCTCTTTATCGTCTCGTGGATCATCTTCAAATCCCTCGCTCTCCTTTATAAGCCTTTCAATTGTGTAAGAACCTCCTCCAGCTGAAACTGTTCTGAAGAGATCAGGGTACTTAAACATATAACGTGTTGCTGCCCTTCCGCCTTGAGAAAATCCCTCTAAACCACGTCCTTGCCTTTTAGCGATAGTTCTATAAACCTTATCTATGTGAGGAATTAGTTCTTTTATAAAGATATCTTCTCCATATGAATCTAATTCATCAGAATTGTAATGACTGAGTTCTCCTCCGTTAACAAATATGTAAATTGCAGGATCTATAGAAGAATTTTTAAAAACTTCATGAACGTAGTGAGCTATAAAAGCTTCTCTGGCTTCATTCCCCGGCCTGCCTCCATGAAGATAATATACAGTCCTGAATCTTTTATCTGGTTGCTCCTGATAGGCATCAGGAATATAAATATAATAACCTATAGACGTGTTCATTAAGGCACTTTGAAAAGATCCTTTTTTCAACTGACTAGGGAATATATATTTGTTATTGAGGTCATTTTCCCAAGAAAATTCTTTTGAAAACTCTTTAATAAATTCTCTAAACTCTTCCTTACTGGCTAAATTATCTCTATCGAAGTCTAACAACGAGAACATTCCTTCAGACCATTCTTCTCTCTCGATAAATCCACTGGAATTTTTGTCTAGTTCCTTAAACCCAAAATAGACCCCTAACTCAACACCCACAAAAGTTAGGATATTTTTAGACTGAAAAGTAAAAATCAATAAGAATAGAATTAGAAGGATCCACCTAAATTTCATTATTTTGCTATTGCATATCCCCAGTAATTGTAACCAGCTATTTTGGGTGTACTGGGAAGATACATTTCTTCCAATTCGATAATATCAAAGCCAGAATCTTCGATTAATGAAGGAATTTTTCTATTGATATTGCAGCCCCCCGCAAATTTTCCCCAAATCGGATTAATTCTCTTTTGCCATTTTCTTATATTTTCATCTGGTGCTTCACCGTGCTCACAAAATATCATCTTGCCACCATTCTTTAATACTCTTCTTATTTCTCCATTGGCTCTTATCACTTCTGGGATAGTGCACATAGTGTAAGTAACCAATACTGAATCGAAATGATCATCAGGAAGGGAAATTTCTTCAGCGCCAGATGATATGAAGTTAACTTCCATCTGTTCACTGTCTGCAACTTTCCTAGCCATTTCACTTAATTCTTCAGATGGATCTAGACCCCATAGTTCATCAATTTTTGATTTATCATAAAAGGGTAAATTCAATCCAGATCCGATACCTACCTCTAGAACTTTTCCTTCAGCCAGGGGTACTACTTTCTCTCTCTGTCGTGCCACAGGCTTAGATCCACAAGCACAATTTAGAAATTTGGGGAGAACATATTTATCGTATAGACTCATAGTCTAAATCTAATACTTACCTCAATTAAAGGCAATAAATATGAATGAGAACCTAGCAAATAAAGTCTGTTTGATTACAGGAGCAACAAGTGGAATAGGCGAAGAATCGGCGAAAGAATTAAACAAGATGGGAGCAGAGATTATATTTATTGCGAGAAATGAAGAAAAAGGCAATCGATTGAAGCAGGAGTTGCAAAATGATTCAGGTAGAGAAGCAACTATGATCATTGCTGATTTGTCTTCTCAAGCTGAAGTAAAGAAGGCAGCAAACGAATTCCTTGCCCTGAATAAGCCATTAGATATTCTTTTGAATAATGCAGGAATAATGAATAGAGAGAGAAATGAGACCGTCGACGGATTCGAAGAGGTTTTTTCAGTTAATCATCTTGCTTACTATACTTTTTCTATACTGCTTGCAGAGAAACTGAAACAAACAAAAGATTCTCGAGTGATAAATGTAGCTTCTGGGGCTCATCAATTTGTAAAGGATATGAATTTTGAGGATTTACAGTCAGAAGAAACTTTCAAGCCTATGCAAGTTTATGGACAATCGAAATTAGCTAATATCCTCTTTACGAAGTCACTGGCTAAGAAGCTCTCGGATTTTGATGTAACAGTTAATTGCCTACACCCAGGATTCGTAAGCACTGGCATTGGCTCAAACAACAAAGGATTTTGGAACTTTCTAATGTTTTTAGCTAAACCATTTGCCAGAAAGACTGATAAAGGTGCAGAAACTTCAATCTACTTGTGCAGTTCTTCTGAGGTAAAAGATGTTTCTGGGGAATATTTCGTAGACTGTAAAATAGAAAAAGTTTCTAAAGCGGCGAATAGTTCTGAACAAGCTAATCAGCTATGGGAAATAAGCGCTAAATTAACAGGCTTAGATCTAGAATGAAGAGAGTGGATCTACATCAATAGACCATCGAACTTGTTTGGATAATTTCGGATCATAAAGCCTTGACTGCATAACATCTAAAAATTTGTGCAAGTTAGACCTGCTTTTAGAAAAAATACTTAACTCCCATCTATAAACTCCAGACTTTTTTTCCATTATGGAAGGCAATGGTCCTACTAGCCGCACATTCTTTCTTGTCTTTTCATCAATCCTCGATCTATTTAGCAAGTTTAAGATAAAGTCTCTGCTCACTAAACTTTTAGGAGATTCAGCAAAAATCTTCGCCTGAAATGAAAAAGGTGGGATATTCGATATTTTTCTTTCCTCTAATAGTTTTTGTGCAAATCTTTCGTAACTGCCAGATATTATCTCTTCGATTTGCGGATGGTCAGTGCAATAAGATTGCAAAATGACTCGACCTTGCTTTTTATCCCTGCCCGCTCTTCCAGAAACTTGTGTCATGAGCTGTGCAACTCTCTCACTTCCTCTGAAATCTGCACTAAAAAGGCCTGAGTCTGCATCAACAATACCTACGAGAGTGACATTTGGGAAATGATGACCCTTGGCAAGGAGCTGAGTTCCAAGAAGAATCATGGGCTTTCCTTGTCTAATTTCATCAAAATATTCATTCAAAGTTTCCTTTTTTCGTGTTGAATCGCTATCAATTCTAAGAGTTTTAACTTTTGGAAAATTATTCTGTAAAAATTCTTCAATTCTCTCTGTACCAAAACCATATGTTAAAAAATCATCTGAATCACAAGACTCGCATTTTTTTGGATAAGATTTCTGTGCCTCACAATGATGGCAATGAAGCCTTAATGGGTTTTTATGAACCGTCATTAACGCATCACATCTGGAACAATTTGATATCCAACCGCAAACTTTACATATCATTGATGGAGCATATCCTCTTCTGTTAAGAAAAATTAAGACTTGATTACCTTTATCTAGTTCTGAGTGGGTTGCCTCTAGTAGCTCTTTGCTTAAGCCTTCACTTAGCTCTTTGCCTCTCAAATCAACTGCTTGAAAAGTGGGTAAGCTTGCCCCTGTAGCCCTCTCATTCAATTTTAATACTTCGTATTTATCTTCATGAGCATTCCTTAGAGTTTCCAAAGATGGGGTGGCAGAAGCTAAAACTACTGGTATTTTTTGTAACTTTGCTCTGTATAGAGCCATATCTCTAGCAGAATAGCGAAATTTATCCATTTGTTTAAATGACAGATCATGCTCTTCATCTACAACAATTATTCCCAAATTTTTCATGGGTAAAAATACACTAGAGCGTGTTCCAATGATGATATCAACTAAGCCTCTGGATGCTCCTAACCAAGCATCAACTTTTTCACGTTCATTTTTAGCTGAGTGGAAAGACATCACTCTATCTCCGAAATATTCTCTAAACCTCTCCTCTGCTTGAGGAGCAAGTCCTATCTCAGGAATGAGGATTAAGGCTTGTTTGCCTTGATTGATAATGTCCTGTATTGCTTGAAGATAGACTTCAGTCTTACCGCTACCAGTTATGCCATCTAGTAAAAAAGTTTTATTTTTGCCTTGTATTTTTTTTATAGCCTCAACGGCTTTATTTTGCTCAGAATTGAGTATCTTCGAAGATTTTAATTTTTTATTCTCTAGTTTCTTGTATGGGGATAATTCTCTGGAAAATCTTGAAATGAAACCCTTTTCTAATAGCGCATTTATTGCTGTGGAACTTATGCCAAAGGCCTGGGTTGATTTAAGAGATATTTCCTTTTTTTCTTTTAAAAGAGTTATTAGTTTTTGTTGGCTTGGTGCACGTGCTAAATCGTCAACAGATATAAAAGATCCCTTAGAAGTTAATTCTAAATACTTACTTTCTCTAAACTTAGCTTCTTTACCTTTTCTGAGCGAAGGTGGAAAAAAATACTGAATAATCTCTCCGAGTGGATAATGATAATAACGAGAAGACCATTCAGCAAGACTAAGTGAAGTAACATCCAATAGAGGAGATTGATCTAAAACTTCAGTAATATGCTTGTACTTTCTTTTGTCTGATACTTCCTGTTTGCCAAAACCCCATATAACTCCAACTAGCTGTCTTTTCCCAAAAGGCACTAAAACTCTAGATCCTTTTTTTAGAGGAAAACCTTTATTCTTAGGTGGTAAGTAGGAGAATCTCTCCATCAAAGGAATCGGAACTAAAACTTCTACTAAATCTGAATTCATAAATAAAGTATCGAGTATTCTAATTGAAATTTTGCATTTGCCATGTTTTGTCTGTCTGGTATAGTGCCCCTCCATATTTTTAAATACAAGACTATCAAATGCAAAAAGACATCCATCCAGAATACAGAGAAGTTCTATTTCATGACAAAAGCATGGACTACTATTTCATCGTACGTTCCACTCTGAAAACAGATGAGACAAAGGAATGGGAAGATGGAAAAACTTACCCTTATTGTGTTCTTGATATCTCTTCTGCCTCACACCCCTTCTATACAGGTAAACAGAAGCTTGTTGATACAGGTGGTAGGGTAGATAAGTTCAGAAAACGTTTTGGTAGTAAAACTAAATCAACACCGGAAGCCGAAATGGCTGCAGAAGAAGAACCAGCGGTTCATGAATCTGCCGAAGAATCAGCAGCAGAAGAGGTTGCGGTTGAAGAACCAGTAGTCGAAGAAACGACTGAGGAGGCATCGCCTGAGGAAACAGTTGATTCAGAGGACTCTTCTGAAGAAAAATAAAAATTGTTTAAAGATAAAAAAAGACGCTTTACGCGTCTTTTTTTTATTCAATTATCGCCTGATATGTAGCTAATTGCATAAGCTCCCTAACGGGATACGTTCCGTCAGGCAATAATTGTGTATGAACAATGCCTATGAGATCTTCTTTATGGTCTATCCAAAAATGTGTGCT
The DNA here is from genome assembly GCA_902559365.1 of uncultured SAR86 cluster bacterium. GTDB lineage: Bacteria > Pseudomonadota > Gammaproteobacteria > Magnimaribacterales > Magnimaribacteraceae > Magnimaribacter. Next base: position 147,549 of record CACEHP010000001.1, on the reverse strand, counting down.
TGCTGCACCGCCCCAGCTATAAACTCCTTCAGAAACTGGTAGACCAGACAAAGCAGGATTTACAACTACTGAGCCCGTGACACCAAAACCCATACCTCTAACTCTATATCCACTGCCCAGCATATTGAATAAGTTGGTTAAGCCTTCATCAGCACTCTCGGACCCCATATGATTTGACGTCATGAATTCAACTGTCTTTTTGCCTAAATACCTTTTTCCTTCATATTCACCCTTATTCAATAACATTTGAGCAAATTTAAGGTAATCTCCAACGGTACTTACCAAACCTCCTCCGCCTGATTCCAGCTGAGGTGGTGTTCTGTAACCAGACTTTTCAGGATCGTCCATTAACATCATATTTCCTGGCAAAGGACCGTAATTAGCAGAGAATCTGTCTAGTTTGTTATCTGGTACGGTAAAACCAGTATCTTCCATACCTAAAGGACCAAAGATTCTCTCCTCCAAAAATTCTCCAAAAGACATGCCGGAGAGCTCTTCTATCAATGCTCCCATTACATCCATACCTACACTGTAATTCCATATAGTTCCGGGTTGTGCAACAAGAGGAATTTCGGCCAGTGCTTTAGTCCATTCTCTTAAGCTGTTAAAAGGTGGTTTTGTACCAGCAGTAAAAAATTCTCCTCCGGCGCTTGGAACGTTACCCAACCCTCTTTCAACCTCTTCAGAAACATACATAGAACCTATAGGTCCTGGCATAAAGGAATAGGACAACCCTGAAGTGTGTGTTGCGAGTTGCTGAATTGTAATTGGAGAAGAAGCCGCCTCAGTCGTCATGTTTTCTCCATCTCCGCCTGTATAAACTTTCATCTCCGCAAACTCAGGGAAATATTTAGAGATTGGATCTGTCATTAGAAATTTGCCTTCCTCAAAAAGCATCATCAAAGCTGCACCAGTTACAGGCTTAGATTGAGAATAAATTCTATGAATTGTATCTGTCTCCATCGCTAAGCCTTTCTCTAAGTCTCTCATGCCGTTAGCTTCAAAATGCACAACCTCTCCTCTTCTAGCTACCAAGGTAACGGTTCCTGGTATTTTTTTAGCATCTATTAGAGAACGCATAGACTCTCCTATGTGTTCTAATTTTTCTGTTGAAAATCCTACCTTCTCTGGTTTAGTTATTTTGATCATTGATCCTCCCCGATATGAAATCTATTATTTTTTTTGAAACCTTCCTTTTATTTTGTCTTTCAATAAGATATTTTTCTTTTTCAGTGATGAGGGTAACTTCGTTGTCATCAGAATCAAATCCTATTTCTTTATTCGAAACATCATTAGCGATAATTAAATCAAGATTTTTATTAGATAATTTCTTTTCCGCATTTTTGATCAAGTCATTGGTTTCGGCAGCAAAGCCCACTACGTATGGCCTCTGTTCTAGTTCACTAACTGACTTCAAAATATCTTGATTTTCTTTTAGCTCTAGAACCATAGGAGAATTACTTCCATCTTTTTTAATTTTAGAGTCACTAGCCTTAGCCGGACTATAGTCTGAGACGGCGGCCGTGCCAATGTATACATCCATTCCAGAGATATGATGCATCACTGCATCGTACATTTCTTTAGCAGTTTTTATAGATACAAAATTACAACTTGAAGGAGGTTCTATATTAACTGGTCCACTGATGAGGGTAACATTTGCACCTGACTCTAGTGCTGCCTCAACTAGGCTGTAACCCATTTTTCCAGAGCTCCTATTGGTTATAAATCTAACTGGATCTATTGGCTCTTGAGTGGGGCCAGCAGTTATAAGAATTTTTTTTCCCGATAATGTTCCCTCATTAAAAGAGAGCGAAAACATATCTAATATATCTAAGGGTTCTAGCATCCTTCCAAGACCTACATCACCACAAGCCTGCTCTCCTGATCCCGGTCCACAGATACCAAAATCTTGATCTATTAGTTTTTTTAAATTTTCTTGTGTCCTTTCATCTCTCCACATAGCTTGATTCATAGCTGGAGCAACTGAGATAGGTCCATCAAATGCAAGAGTTACAGTGGAAAGCAAATCATCACCTCTTCCAGATGAAAGTCTAGCAATTGTATTAGCTGTAGCTGGTGCAATTAGAATCCCATCAGCCCATTTTGCTAACTCAATATGGCCCATTGCCGCTTCTGCTTCAGCATCAAGTAGTTCAGTAGAAACTCTATTGCCAGACAAAGCCTGTAAGGTGAGTGGAGTAATGAATTCTTCAGCAGACCTAGTCATAACTACTCGCACAGAAGCACCAGACTTTTTTAAATGCCTTACAATTTCAGCCGATTTGTAGGCAGCTATACCACCTGTTACTCCGAGTAAAATATTTTTGTTAGCTAAAGATTTCAAATTTTGTTTCCTTAAGGTCGAGATTATAGCGGCTTATTCTTGCTTGCTGTCAATGCTTCTGGTATAAAACGCGGCTCTACAAAGAAATATTTAATAAATTATGTCTAAAGTATGCCAAGTAACTGGGAAAAAGCCTCAAGCAGGGAATAATGTTTCTCATGCCAAGAATAGGAATAAGAGGACTTTCCAACCAAATCTTCATAAACATAGGTTTTGGGTAGAATCTGAAAACAGATACGTTAGCTTAACTGTATCTGCAAATGGAATGAGAACTATTGATAAGAACGGAATAGATAAGGTGCTTGCTGATCTTAGGTCAAGAGGAGAAAAGATATGAGAGAGAAAATTAGATTAGTATCTTCTGCTGGAACTGGACACTTTTATACAACAGATAAAAATAAATCTGCTATGCCAGATAAAATGGAAATAAAAAAATTTGACCCTGTCATAAGAAAACACGTCATTTATACCGAAGCAAAAATTAAATAATTCCTGCAGCTTCTTTTATCAAACGACGCTTAATCGGTGTCGCACGATTCGCAAAATCAAAGGCAAAATTACGCCCAAAGCGAATCAAAAGACTTTCTGAGCCGAATCCTCTTTTAAAGGCTTCCATTAAAGCTATCATTTTGTAGCTCTCCGGTTCTCTCTTTTTAGAGTAAGCCTGAATCACCTCCTTATCAAACAAACTCTTCCCGTATCTATTTAAGGAGGCAAGAAGGTGAGATAGTTCTCTGACATCAGCTATACCTAGATTTAATCCCTGCCCTGCTAAAGGATGAATTGTATGAGCTGAGTCTCCCACTAAAATGGTGCGCTGCTTGTAAAACTTCTTGGCATGAAGTTGATGTAGCGGAAAAGAATTTATATCTTCACAGAAATCAATTTCTCCAAACCTTTCTTCTGATTTCAACCTTAACTCTTTCGATAATGCTTCTTTATCAAGTTTGAGGAGTTTCTCTCCATAGGATTTATCAGTGGACCAAATTAAAGAAGCATGGTTTGTTCCTTCAACTAATGGCAAAAAGGCAATAGGACCAGTATCAGTGAAGATTTGAAAAGCTGTACTACCTATAGGCTTTGTCGTCTTTACTGAGGAGACAATAGCCAACTGATCATAACTCCACTTTCGAATTGGTATTTTCGATAAATCTCTTACTCTGGAGAGTGAACCGTCAGCTCCGATTAAAATTTCAGAGGAAATTCTTTTTCCCGACTCTGTAGTTAGATCGATAGTATTTTGATCTTCGAAAATTTTTGCTAAAGACTCTTCTTCCATAAGAGTCACCTCTGTAAGGTTTTGAAGAGAATTAAAGATAGCCTGCAAGATAATATTATTATGAACTATTACACCTAATTCCTTCTTCTCTATCTCAAAAGCATTGAATTGAACTGAAGAAGATCCTTCTGCATCCCAAACAAAAATTTCATCAAAGACTCTAGCTTGAGGATAGATATCTTCCCAAATGCCCGCTTCTTTCAAAGTCTCTATCGAAAAAAGGTTTAATGAGGTGGTTCTTCCTACAAGAGGTTTAGTTAACTTTACTGAGGGCTTACCTCTATCTATAAGGCAAGTGCTTATTCCTGATTTTCCCAGAGAAAGAGCTAATAAAGCACCCGCTACACCGCCCCCTACGATTGATACTTGAAAGTCCACTTAGCCTTGAACGGTATGTTCTACTTCTTCTATAGTTCTTGGAACATCAGGAGTCAAAACTTCGAAACCAGAGTCTGTTATAACAATATCGTCTTCAATCCTCACGCCAATACCCTTCCATTTGTCATCAACATCCTCTAATGAATCTAATATATAAATACCTGGCTCAACGGTCATGACCATCCCTTTTTCAAGCTTTCTCCAATCTCCGTCTTGTTTATATCCTCCAACGTCATGAACATCCATACCCAACCAGTGTCCAATCCTATGCATATAAAATTTAGAGTAATCCCCCTTTTCTATGACCTGCTCCTTTGTTCCTTGAAGTAAACCCAAATCCAGAAGGCCTTCAACAATTACTTCAACAGATTTTTCATGCATTAAATTCCATTTGTTACCAGGTTTGGCTTGTTCCATAGATTGTCTGTGAGCTTCTAAAACTATGGAGTATATTTCTTTCTGTTCAGGTGAAAATTTACCATTAACAGGAAAAGTTCTTGTCACATCAGATGCATAATATTGATACTCGCATCCAGCATCTACAAGCACTAAATCTCCATCTTTCAATTCATCATTATTCTCAACATAGTGAAGTATGCAGGAATTATTGCCTCCACCGACTATAGAATTGTAAGCAGGTGATCTGGCTCCATTCTTATTGAACGCATAAAGATATTCAGCTTCTAGCTGATATTCATACATACCAGGAGTAACAGCCTGCATTGCTCTTATATGTGCTTCAGTAGTAATGTCAGCAGCTTTTTTCATAAGATTCATCTCATGGTCTTCTTTAATAAGTCGCATCTCATGCAAGATTGAATCTAAAGAAAGCAAATTATTGGGCGACTCTGCACCTGCTCTAGTATTTTTACGAATATCTTCCATCCAATGAGAAATTTTTATATCTACTCCACAAGGTGCACTCATTGAAAAATAAATATTTTTAACCCCTGCTAGGAGGTCAGGCATCATTTGATCAAGAGAATTTATACTATAAGCATTGTCGGCACCATATTGCTGAACTGCACCTTCCTGACCAGTCCTAAAGCCATCCCATTGCTCTCTAAGTGGATCTCTGTCTCTACAAAAAATAATAAATTTTTCTTTATCGCTGTTAGGTCTTATCAATAAAAGTGAATCTGGTTCTTCGTATCCTGATAAGTAGTAAAAATTGCTATCTTGCCGATAAGCATAGTCAGTATCTGATATTCTGGCTTTGACAAGAGCAGAGGCAACGATTATCGCTGAATCCTCTAAAACTTTAGAGGATAACTTTAATCTTCTTTCAGAGAAATTATTTTTCATTGTTTAATCTAAATATAAGTGTTTTTTATGGAAACATGGTAGCAAGAATTTAAGTTCAAAGTTAAACTTAAAAGTGAAAATGGCAGAAAATAAGTTAGAGAATTTAGAGAAAGAAGTGAAAGAGCTAATAAAGCTCAGTCAACAACTTAAAGAAGTGAATGATCATCTTTCAAAGAAAAATATTCTGTTGTCGAAAGAAAATAATCAACTTACTCAGAATCTTGATTTAGCTAAAGAAGGTATTTCAAAAATAATTAAGTCCTATAAAAGCTAGTGAGCAAAGAAACAACTACAGTTAAAATTTTAGGAGCAAGTTATAAGATAGCCTGTCCTCCAGAAGAATCAGAAGAATTAAAGAAAGCAGCTAATTTCTTAGATGAGAGATTGAGTGAGGTTAAAGAAGCTTCTGGATTAGACGAGAAAAGGGCTGCAATTATTACTGCATTGAATATTAGTAATGAATACCTAAAAAACTTATCTGATGTTAGTAAGGATAAATCTGTCAATAAAGGACTAGAAAACCTTACTCTTGAGGTACAAAAACAGCTTAAAAGTTTATCTTTTAAAGCTTAATAACTAGGTTATAATTTTTAAAGTTTCCTGGTTTATTCGATAGTTATTACTACTCTCGAGCCGATAAAAAAATAATAGGAGACTCTGAAAGGTCTTTGTTGTGCATACTCATTTATTGGGAAGCCTGATAGATTGACAGGGTCACCGCCTTGAACTTCACGGTTCAGGGCAGTAATGAACAACGGTATTCTGGGAAACACCTCTAATGAGTAATAAATCCGAACTCAGAAAAAAGTACATTCAAATTAGAAATGATATTTCTAATGAACAACTCTTGGCGTCTGAAAAAAACTTTTTATCTAAAGTGGAAGAGAATTTAGAAATAGTTAAGCACAAAAGTATTGCCTGCTATTCTTCTATAGGTAAAGAAATGAGAACCCAAGGTCTGCTAGATTTACTTTTAGATATTGGTTCTGATGTTTATTTACCTAAAATGAAAAAAAATTCTAAGGTACTAAGCTTCATTAAATATGAAGGTGTTAAGAACACAGTAGAAAATAACCTAGGAATTGCAGAACCTTTAGGAAATCAAGAAATTGAACTGGAAAAATTGAATCTGATTTTCCTGCCTTGCGTATGTTTTGATCTTGCCGGTCACCGGATAGGTATGGGGCAAGGATACTATGATCATTCTTTAGAATTTTCTTCTTCTAAACCCGAATTAATCATCATTGCTCATGAATTTCAAAAAATTAGTGATTGTTTACCTGATACACATGACGTGGCTGCAGATGCTTGCCTAACAGATAAAAAATTATATAAATTTTAAAGTGAGTTACTTTAAGAAAGCTTTATAAGCAGAATTTTGTGTCTCATCCCAAAACCTAAAGCCTGTTTTATTTAGATATTTTATTAATTGCGGATAATTTTTTTCTTTTGATTCAAACCCTACTAATACTCTTCCAAATGCAGAACCTTGGTTTCTGTAATGAAAGAGTGTGATATTGAACCTGTCACTTAATTTATCAAGAAAATCTACTAGCGCACCTGGTCTCTCTGGAAATTCAACTCTAAAAATAAACTCACCTCTTTCAACTACTGATGTAGGTGCTCTCCCCCCAACCATATGTTTAATATGTAATTTAGCAACCTCATTTTCAGAGAGATCCTTGGGTGAAAACCCTTTAGCTCTTAAATGTTTTAATAATTTATTCTTGCCCTCTTTCGCATTAAACCTGCAAGCGACGAATATATTAGCCTCTTCACTTTCTTCAGCTCTGTAATTGAATTCAGAGATACTTCTCTTACCAAGGAAATTACAAAATTTTCTAAAACTTCCTTTTACCTCTGGTATTTTTACACTAAGCAATGCTTCTTTACTTTCACCTAACTGAACTCTTTCAACGATATGTCCGAGTCGATCAAAATTTAGGTTTGCCCCTGAATTAATAGCCACAAGTTTTTTATTCTTCAAGCCTCTAGATAGAGTGTATTTTTTTAAGCCTGCTAAGGCTAAAGCTCCTGCGGGTTCAGAAATTATCCTCGTTTCTTGAAATGTATCTTGTACAGAGGCGCACATCTCATCCACAGAAACTGTAACAACATCATCTATCCATTCTTTAATGAGGGAGTAAGTCTCTTTACCTATCTGTTTGACGGCAACTCCATCAGCAAATAGGCCAACTTCCTTTAGAGACAGACGCTTGTTATTATCTAAAGCTAGTTTTAGACATGCAGCATCTTCTGGCTCGACACCAATAATTCTAGTTTTTGGGCTTAATGCTTTTACATAAGTACCTAGTCCTGCCAACAGGCCTCCTCCCCCAACCGGAACAAAAATTGCGTCTATGCCTTCTTTTACTTGCTCAATTAATTCTTTGCCTACTGTGCCCTGCCCTGCAATCACATCTTTGTCATCGTAAGGATGGATAAAAGTATATCCTTTTTTCTGTGCTAACTTATTAGCATGTGCGTAAGCTTCATCAAAGTTATCGCCGTGTAATATTATTTTGCCTCCATAATTCTTTACAGAATTAACTTTTATAGGAGGAGTAGTAATTGGCATGACTATGTAAGACTGCATTCCTAAACTTTTAGCTCCAAAAGCCACCCCTTGAGCATGATTACCTGCAGAAGCAGCAATTACAGGCCCTTCGATTCCTTTTTTCTTTAGTTTAGAGAGTTTGTTATAGGCCCCTCTTATTTTGAAAGAGAAAACTGGTTGCAGATCTTCTCTTTTCAGCAATACATCATTCTTAAGAGCTTTTGAAAGCTGATTTGCTTTCGTTACAGGCGTTACATGTGCAACTTCATATACACTTGAAGACTCAATTTGCTTTATATATCTCTTATTTTTAGAAGAAATCATCGATATTGCCTAAATAACAACTGTAAAATCGAGCTATTATACTTAGTGAGTGATAATATTCATTAAATCTAAAGTAACATGAACCAAGACTTAAAAAAGGAAAATTCTGCCAAAGAAGCTTTTAATCTAATTGAACCAAAGCTAAGGAAAGACTCGGTAATTGGAATTGGTACAGGATCTACTACAAATTTTTTTATACAAGAACTGAATGAAGCCAAAATTCAAATCAAAGGTGTGGTTTGCAGTTCTAATGCCTCAGAAGATCTAATTGATAATTCATATGATAAGTTCTCGCTTAATGAAGTTCACGCAATAGATTTTTATATAGACGGAGCAGATGAATTCAATGATAGAAAAGAGCTAATAAAAGGTGGGGGTGGAGCTCTTACAAGAGAAAAGATTCTTGCCTATTCTTCTGATCAATTTATTTGTATTGTTGACGAATCAAAACACGTAGGACTTCTAGGTGAATTTCCTCTCCCTATAGAGGTGATTGAGTTGGCCAGAAGTGCTGTCTCTAGAGAACTAATGAAGATGGGGGGAAAGCCTATTTATAGAAATGGATTTATAACAGATAACGGTAACCAAATAATTGATATTCACAACCTCCCCATTGAAGTGCCCTATGAATTAGAAGCTAAGATCAACAATATACCTGGCGTGGTGGAGAATGGAATTTTTGCAAACAGAAAGGCAGATACTATCATCTGCGCAAAAGCTAACACTATAGAAATAATCCAGTAGTTATAATAAATTGAATAAAAGTAAGTACTTACTTTTATTATAAAAGTTTAGCTATATTTGAAATCAATTCTTCGCTATCTGGTTCTACGTTTGTATCAAAACTCTGAACTTTGCCCTCTTTCGAAATAAGATACTTATGAAAGTTCCATCCAGGCCTTTGTCCAGAGATTTCAGTTAAAGTTTTATAGAAAGAATTTGCTTTTTTTCCTTTTACAGGAGTAGTAGCAAACATAGGAAATGTTACTCCATATTCGGTACTACAAAATTCTTTTACTTTAGATTCATCGCTATATTCTTGATACATAAAATCTCTAGAAGGAAATCCCAAAATAACAAAATCTTCTTTGCCGTATTTTGAGTATAGGTTTTGTAAAGCTTCATACTGATAAGTGAAACCGCACCTGCTGGCTACATTTACTGCTAAGACAACTTTATTCTTGTATTCACATAAGTTTTGAGTTTCAGAGGAGTCTAATAATCTTACTTCGTGATCTAAAACTTCAGGACAAGCATATGTATAAGATCCAAAGAAAATAAAAGAAAATAAAAATAACTTTTTCATAATAAAATTTAATAAATCCAGACTTGTGCTTTTTCATCTACTAGATCAAAAAGCTCGATGACGTCGTTATTATACATCCTAATACAGCCATCTGAAGCAGGTTTTCCTATTAAGCCTTCTTCAGCTGTACCATGTATATAGATAAACCTCTTCCTAGAATCAATGCCTTTTCCTTTATTTAAACCTTCCTCTAATCCATCTAGCCACATAATTCTAGAAGTAACATGGTCGAAGTCAGTATCTATGGGCTCTTTAATAATGTCAGCTATAGCACCATTCCATACACGTCCCTTTAAAATGGCATTTGTAGGTAAATTAGAGCCTAATTTCTTGTAAATCTCGTGCTTTCCAAGAGGCGTCTTTAAACTATTTTCTTTACTACCTGTACCATAAACTGAGGAAGAGATATTATAGACTTTTAAAACTGTACCTTTTTTAATATGCAATAGGGATTGAGACTCTATATCAACATAAAGTAAGGTATTTATGCTCTCATAATTTGAATCTACAGACTTTATATCTTCTAAAATATTGTTTTTATTCATATTATCGTTAAGTACAATACTAGAACATGAGCTTATTAATAGCAAAATAAAAGTTATTTTTATTATACTCTTTGAATTATTTTGCAACATTTGTTCTTTTATTAGTTATTTAACTTTCAAAAGTGATTGAATTAATATAAATCCCATATAGAAGATAATTAATAAGATTATAGGAAAATTTCCGTATCTTGAGTAGATTGTATGACCGGAATATAGCACTATATTAGTTTTTATATCCTTTTCCTCAAAATAACCTTGTTTTTCAATTACTTGGCCGTCTTTCGAAACAACTGCACTAATTCCGCTATTTGTAGATCGTAACAGTGGTTTTTTATGTTCAAGGGCCCTATTTTGTGCTATTTCGAGATGTTGTGCAGGTCCAATCGATCTTCCAAACCACGTATCATTACTTACTGTTATTAGAATATTACTGCTATATGCTGTTTTCCTAACTATATTGTCGAATGCGATTTCATAACAAATACTTGGTGAAATCCTCAATTTAGTGCTGCTTAACAAATTAATATCTTCTCCAGGTATAGTATTAGTTAGATTTAAGCCAATAATATCTAATAATTTGCCTAAATAACGCTCTAAGGGTATAAATTCTCCAAAAGGGACAAGCTTTACCTTATCGTACAAACCTTCTATTTCACCAAATGACTGGAGTCTATTTCTAATCTTGAAATTGGTCTCTCTTTCTATTATTCCTGTCAATAGAGTTAGATTCTTTTCCTTGCTCTTAAAATTTAACATCTCCGTAAAGCTTTTATTGTCCTTCTCAGAGAGTATTAGGGCTGTTTCGGGAAAAATTATTAATTCTCCTTTTGCAGCATTTTCGATAGCTCTTTCTATCATTCCTTGAGTCTTTATTATTCCAAATTGACTCCATTTATCTTCCAAAGTTAGATTGGGTTGATAAAGAGAAACTCTCACTTTTGCATCAGGATCAGTCCACTCTATATTTTTTAATAAATTAGAAGGAATTAAAACCAAAAGCAAAAGGGCAAATGGGAATAGGGCAGGTCTATTTTGATAAATTCTTTCATATATTTCGTAAATCAAAAGGCCTATTAAGATCAATAAAAAAGTATTACCTTGGGCTCCTATAATTGGGGTGTATCCATCAATTAAAGTATCAGCAAGCATAGTGCCTGAAATAAGCCACGGGAAGCCTGTAAATAAATAAGATCTTATTAATTCTATTGAGACCCAAGATATAGGCAAAGAAAGATATGTAAGTTTCGAGGGGCCTTTTTTTTCAAGATAATTATTTAACAGAAATAACAGTCCTGAGTATATCGATAAGACAGCAATGAAAATTATAATCAATACTGCAGATCCAATTACACTTATATTTCCATGATAGTGAATGCTTACATACAACCAGGAAATTCCGGTTAACCACATTCCAAATCCAAAACAATATCCTGTCCAAAACGTTTCCTTGTAGGACAAATCTTTTACTACTTTATAAAGCACTGCAATGGATAAAATGGATAGAAACCAGAAGTCGAAAGGCGCAAAGCCAAAAGAGAAAATCAATCCGCATGTAAGGGCAAGAAACTGCTTCTTGAACATCTTACTTATATTAAAGTTTGAGAATGTTTTAAGAAAGCTAATTTAGCTAATTTTAGAGACTTTAATTCTCTTGATTCGTCTTCTCTCCAGAGAATTAATGACGAAACGCCAACCTTCGATATTGATAGCATCATTGGGCTTTGGAAAACGAGCAAAGTGATGCATAACTATCCCACCTAATGTATCAAAATCTTTATCACTCAAAGTGGATTCAAAATTCTCGTTGAAGACATCTATAGGAGTAAGGGCAGAAACCAAATATTCGTCTTCTGCTATTTTTTTTATCAGAGTGCCAGTATCTTTATCGTGCTCATCTTCAATTTCACCAACTATCTCTTCTAGAACATCCTCAATCGTCACAATCCCTGTAATATCTCCATATTCGTCTAAAACTATGGCCATATGATTTCTGCTTGCCTTTAATTCATCCAGTAGAATATTAAGTTTTTTACTCTCTGGAACTAATTTCGCCGGCCGGATGAGCTTACTTAGCTCAAATTCACTTAGGTTTTCAGCAGAAATGAAGGGTAATAACTCTTTTGCTAACAAAATACCTTCAATTTTGTCATTTTCAGTGTTTAAAACAGGAAATCTTGAATGGCCTGACTTAATTACTCTAGGCAAAAAGTCTTCTGGCTTCTCGTCTTTTTCTATAAATACAACCTGTGGTCTAGGAATCATTACATCTCGTACCTGATCTGTAGAAACTTTTAATGCTCCCTCGATCATGTTGAGTGTTCCTTTTTCTAAAACACCTCTCTCACTAGAATCCCTTATAGATCCAGCGAGCTCTTGTTTATTTTGGGGTTTATAGGAGAAATTTTGATAAATTTCTTTGATTCTGTCCTTTATTCTTTTCCTAAAGCTAAGTCGACTAGACTCAGCAGATATACTTGGGGGCTCGTCGTTCATTAACGCCTCACTTCATAAACACATGCACATATTAATTTGTTTCAGTAAGGGTTCGCAATACCTAATTTTTTTAGTGCTTTTACTTCTAGGGACTCCATTTGCTTTGCAGAATCAGCTTCTTGATGATCATAACCTGCTAAATGAAGTAGGGAATGAATAATTAAATGGGACAAATGGTCTTGTTCTTCTTTATTTTGTATTGTAGCTTCTTTTTTTATTATTTCAGGACAAATTGCTATATCACCAAGAATTTCGTCACTGAAGCTCAGTCCTGTAGAAGGGAAAGATAATACATTAGTAGGCCTATCTTTCTTAAGAAACTCTGAGTTTAATTCTTTAATTGCTTTTTTTGAGATAAAAGACAGATTCACTGTTCTATCTTTAAAAATTTTCTTTAAATCTGGTTTTACTTGAAGAAGTGCTTTTATTAAATCAGATACACTTGTCTCAGTGCAGCTCAGTCCTTCGAGATTTCCAGATATAAATATTTGAGATTTGGTAACCGACACTTAATTAACAAATTTTGCGTAAGCTTCTACTATCTTCTGAACCAAACCATGTCGAACAACATCTTTTGTATCAAACTCAACCAATCCGATATCTTCTACAGATTTTAAAACCTCTAGAGAGTGAACAAGACCTGAAAGAGTATTTTTAGGCAAATCTATCTGAGTTATATCACCTGTAATAACTACTTTCGAGCCAAAACCGAATCTAGTTAAGAACATCTTCATTTGTTCAACAGTAGCGTTTTGACTTTCATCAAGAATGATAAAAGAATTATTTAAAGTTCTTCCTCTCATGAAAGCTAAGGGTACAACTTCAATTATATTTCTTTCTATAAGTTGATTAGTTTCCTTGTAACCAAGCATTTGGAAGAGGGCATCATAAAGCGGCCTTAAATACGGATCGACCTTCTGACTCAAGTCACCTGGCAAAAAGCCAAGCTTTTCACCTGCTTCAACTGCAGGTCTGACTAGTAGGATTTTTTCAACTTCGCCTCTTGAGAATTGCTCTACAGCAAGGGCAACTGCCAAAAATGTCTTTCCAGTTCCTGCAGGCCCTATACCAAATGTGAGTACCTTCTTCTTGATGGTATCAACATAATGATCTTGGCTTCCATGATTAGCGGTAACTATCAAATTAGGCGTCTTAATGACTTGTTTGCTAGAGCTATCCTTTTTTATGTTATTTAAATCATTCATACCTTTCCTTAAATACAAGTGAACTTCTTTTGAGCTTATTGTTTTGTTTTTATCTAAATCTTCATAAATCCTAAGGATGATATCCTTAGCGATCTGAGCATTATTAGATTCTCCATTTATCTTAAAGCTGGGACCTCTATTCAAAATTTTTATTCCTAACTCTTCTTCAATTTGTTTAAGTATAGAGTTAGTAGGACCACATAAATCGCTGATTTTGTCGTGGTCAACAGGTTCAAGTTGGAATTTCATTAAATGACAATACGGCCTAGACAGCTACACCTCTTAGAGATTTGTTTTTTGCTTCAACAATTTCAATATCTATTATCTTACCAATGTTTGATAAATCTGAGCAGGAAAAGATTACTACTTTATTATTCTCTGTACGTGCCTGGAATTCTCCTGGATTCTTCTTAGAAACGCCAGTAACAAGGCATTTTCTAACTTCACCAACCATTCTTCTGCTTATGCTTAAAGCAGAATTTTCTAATTTGTGCTGTAAAGTGGATAGTCTCTCTTTCTTTTCTTCTAAAGGGACATCGTCATCTAGATCTTTGGCAGTTGTATTAGGTCTTGGACTATAAATGAAACTGAAAGACTCATCATATCCAACCCGATCTACAAGGTCTAAAGTGTCCAGAAAATCTTTCTCAGTTTCACCCGGAAATCCAACAATAAAATCAGAAGAAATACTAATACCCTCACGAGCTGATTTTAGTTTTTCAATAATTTCGAAATACTCTTCTCTAGTATGCCTTCTTCTCATCTGTTTCAGTATAGAGTTAGAGCCACTTTGAACTGGCAAGTGAACATAGCTTATCAATTCAGGAACTTCGTTATAGATGTCTATGAGATCCTGACCAAACTCAAAAGGGTGAGAAGTAGTAAATTGAATTCTCTCTATGCCATCAATCTCGGCTGTAGCTCTTATGAGGTTGGACAGTCCAAGTCCTTTAGTTTTTAGTTTGGAGTCTCTGTAGGAATTCACATTCTGACCTAATAAATTAATTTCTTTGACTCCTTGGGAAGATAGTCCTTTTATTTCTTTCAAAATATCCTCAAGAGGGCGACTTATTTCATGACCTCTAGTGTGTGGAACTACACAAAAAGAGCAATACTTATTACAACCCTCCATTATCGAGACAAAAGCTGTTGGACCCTCACTCTCCTGTTGAGGTAAATGTTCAAACTTTTCGGTTTTAGGAAAAGTTATATCAACGGGACTAAGTTCCTCTTGTGCAATATTTTGATACAGCTTCGGCACTCTATGAATTGTTTGAGGTCCAAATACTAAATCCACTTGAGGTGCCCTTTTTATTATATTTTCCCCTTCCTGGCTCGCGACACAACCACCAACACCAATTTTTAAATTAGGATTTTTTTCTTTAAGCTTCTTCCATCTTCCTAATTGGTGAAAAACTTTTTCTTGGGCTTTTTCTCGAATGGAGCAGGTATTCAGCAAAATTAGATCTGCTTCCTCTTCTTTATCAGTAGTTTCAAAACCGTGGCTGTCATTGAGCAAGTCTTGCATCCTAGCAGAATCGTACTCATTCATCTGACATCCGTGGGTCTTGATAAAAAGCTTCTTGGCCATATATATAAGTTATCTTTTGAGAACTATAGTTTAAATTTTTAAAAAAGGCAGGAATTGTAATGGCAAAAAAAGGAATCTACAAAGTTGTATTTGTTCAACTAGGTGAAGTTTACGAAATATACGCCGAGGCAATATACCAAAGCGACATGTATGGCTTCATTGAAGTAGAAGAATATATATTTGATCAAAACTCAAAAATAGTTGTCGATACAAGCGAAGAAAAACTTAAGAATGAATTCAAAGGAGTTCAAAGGAGTTACATACCTGTGAGTTGCATAATGAGAATCGATGAAGTTGATAAAAAGGGGACGGCAAAAATTACCTCTAGTGAATCAGCGAAAGTTATGCCAATAGCTAACACAATGTTTGAAGGTCCTTCGGAAAAAAAATGACTAGATAAAGAATTTATCTCTATAGAATTTAAGCTCTTCTATAGATTCGAGAACATCTTCCATAGCCCTATGCCCGCCGCTTTTTCTAAACCCGTCAAGTAACTCAGGATTCCAGCGTTTTATTAATTCTTTTATGGAACTTACATCAACATTTCTATAGTGGAAAAAGCTATCTAATTCCGGCATGTACCTTCTTAAAAAACGCCTATCGTGTGAGATGGAATTACCGCATAGAGGTGACCGTCCTTTCTCAGTGTGCTGGGATAAGAAATCAAGTGTTTGTTTTTGGGCTTCATCGATAGTTATATTAGTGACCTTAAGACTTTCCACTAATCCAGATTTAGTATGTTGATTGGTATTCCACTCATCCATATTACTTATAAACTCTTGTGGCTGTTGAATGACCAAATTAGGTCCCTCAATTATTTCAGAGAGGTCATGACTAGTAACGGCAGTGGCGATTTCTATTATTCTCTCAGAGTCTGGTTCGAGTCCGGTCATTTCTAAATCTAACCAAACTAAGGTAGGATATTTTTTTGTATCTGACATTTGCGGACAGAATTCTAACTGCAAATTACAATAACCCCTAGTAATGCTTAAAAAAATTTCTAAATTTTGCCTATCATCTCTCATGGTTCTCGCTCTGAGTTCCTGTTCATTAGCTGGATCATGGGTGTATGAAAGACTTGATGGTTACATAGCTGACTATTTCAAAGAGTTCGCTGACTTCACTAAAACACAAAATCAAGAGATTGATCGCGTATCTGAAGAGTTTTTGGACTGGTTTAGTATCAACGAACTTGAAAAGGTCAGGCTTCTCTTGAACAACCTGAAAACCATAGACATAGAAAACCCAGAAAAAGAAATTAAATTGGCTTATGTAGAAGGTGAGGCGCTTTTTAAAAGAATTAATCAATACTTCGAAAAACCCATTATCAATTTTTCAAGAGGTCTTAGTGAAAGGCAGATAAATGAAATTGCTCAACATTTCGAAGAAATTAGAGATGAAAGAGAAAAAGAAAGAACAAAAGATAAGAAGGAATACAAAGAGAGAATTCTGGATAACTACATATCTGGATTTGATCGTATTGGAATTAACTTGAGAAAAGATCAGATAGATGAACTCAAACTAAGATTAAGCAAACATCAAGAAATTAGACAAGAATGGTCAGATTTACAACAGCTTTGGATTAATGAATTCATTCGTCTGTTAAGGAATAGTAATTCTCCTGATTATGAAAAAGAGATGACAATTTATTTAAATGCGTTTGATACTCTTGGAAGTGATACGTTTAGAGCAAAAGTTGAACAAAATGAAAACTTGGCTATTGATATTATTAGTTTTGTTTTTAAATCAAGTGATGATAGCCAAATAAAAGGCTTTAATAGAAGTCTGGACATTTACCTGAAGTCTATAGATAGGATTTTAGTAAACAGAAAGGTTAATTAGGTTGGCTTGATATAGAATGCTCCATCATTTTTATGAAAAAAGACAATAAAAATAAGACCAGCTTTGGTTTCAAAGAAGTTGACTCAGACGAAAAGGCCAACCTTGTAGGAAATGTCTTCGATACTGTATCGGAAAATTATGACCTTATGAATGACTTAATGTCATTTGGTATTCATAGATTATGGAAAAAAGTAACAATAGAAACTTCAGGCATAAAAGAAAACTTTAAAGTTCTGGATCTCGCAGGAGGTACAGGCGACATGGTTAAACTGATGAGAGATAAAGTATCTCCCGAAAAAGGCATGCTTATACTCAGCGATATAAACGCTTCGATGCTCAATGAGGGAAGAAATCGTTTGATAAATGAAGGAATAGAGAATATACAAACAGCACAAATAGATGCTCAATTTCTGCCCTTTCGGGACAATACTTTCGACTTGATTACTATAGCCTTTGGGCTTAGGAATGTTACTCACAAGGAAAAAGCTCTTGAGTCTATAAATAAAGCGTTGAAACCTGGAGGAAAGTTGATCATTTTGGAGTTCTCCAGGCCTCAAAATGAAGTTTTTAGAGAAATATATGATCTCTTTTCTTTTGAAGTTATTCCTAAGATTGGTGAATTCATTGCACAAACTGAGGAGAGCTATAGGTATTTAGCTGAATCTATAAGAATGCACCCAACTCAAGAAGAGTTAAAAGAGATGCTTGAAGATAGCGGCTTTACTAAGTGTAAGTATGAAAACCTTACTAACGGAGTTGTTGCTATTCATTCAGGGCAAAAGGGAATGATTGATGTTTAAAGATGCCCTAAGACTCACAAAAATCTTACATACTTTGCTGAAAGCCCGCATTGATAAAGAGCTTGATGAGTTTGATAAACCAAAATTGATTAGTTTTTTACTGTTAATCTCACCCTGGCAAATTTATTCAGCCAGGGAACCGTCAGGCGAAAGACTCAGAGTAGCTTTAGAAGAACTAGGACCAATTTTTATAAAATTTGGACAGTTACTGTCTACGAGACCTGATGTTGTTCCAAATGAAATAGCTAAAAGCCTTAAGTCCCTTCAAGATGACTTGCCACATTTTTCAGAAAAGGATGCTATTGCAATAATTGAAAGAGAGTTAGGCACTAATATTAACTCAGTTTTTCAGGATTTTAATCCTTCACCTCTTGCTGCAGCATCTATCGCACAGGTTTATTCTGCAAAACTGAAAGAAGATCATAAAGATGTGGTCATAAAGGTAGTAAGACCAGGTATTAAAAATACAATTCTAAGTGACATTTCTTTGATGAGGAGAATTGCAAATTTTGCTGAAAAAAAATTTGAGGACGCCAAGCGGCTTCAATTATCTAGACTGGTCTCAGAATATGAGGCAGTGATCCTATCAGAGCTAGATATGAGACTTGAAGCTTCGAACATCAAACAAACAAGAAGAAACTTTGAAGGCAATGAGCTTTTGTACGTACCCGATGTTTATCTAGATTATTGTTCAGAAAGCTTGTTGGTTATGGAAATGATCGAAGGTATACCGGTCGATCGTTTAGACACCTTAAATGATCTTGGAGTCGATTTAAAACTAGTTGCTGAAAGGGGTGTAGAGATATTTCTTAAGCAGGTATTTATTGATAATTTTTTTCATGCGGACATGCATCCCGGAAACATTTTTATCGATGCCAAAAACCCTATAGATCCTGCTTATGTAGCAGTAGATTACGCAATAGTTGGATCACTAAGTGAAGAGGAGCAATATCAAATAGGACGAATGCTAGTAGCTGTTATCGGCAGGGATTTCAGGGAAGTTGCAAATATTTTAATTGAATCTAAATGGGTCAATCCGGAAACACGACTGAATGATCTAGAAAACACCATAAGAGCTGCATGTGAACCAATCTTTGATCAGCCTATGGAAAAAATAAACTTTGGTGAGATGCTTTTATTTATATTTGAGTCAGCAAGAAGGTTTGATTTGAGGATGCAGCCTTCTTTGATGCTTCTTCAGAAGACTCTAGTTAACATTGAAGGATTAGGCAAACAACTGTATCCAGCTCTGGATTTCTGGTCTATTGCGAACCCTTTCCTAAAGAATTGGATCTCTGAAAGATATAATCCAAAAAAGCTAGCTGAGTGGGCAAAGAAGAACTCCCTAAGTTGGTTAGAAAAAGCTAGGAAATTTCCAGAAATAGCCGATACGGCTCTAGAGCAAGTATCTAAGTTGGAAGATTATCAAAGCGCCAATGAGGAAAGACATAAACAGCTAATGAGTAAAATCTATCAACAAAGTCGATTTAATAACTTTCTCCTGATAGTTTTCATAATCTTGATACTTTTTCTTATAATCACTTGATCATATGAAAGAAGACTTCCTCCAAAAACTCTTTGATTTAATTGAGGAGAGAAAAGGTTCTAATAGCCAGGATTCCTATGCGAAATCTTTATTTGAAGCTGGATCAAAAAAAATAAACGAAAAAGTGCTAGAAGAAACTCTTGAACTATTGGAGGCAACATCAGACACATCAACAACAAAGAAAGAAAAAGTTATACATGAGGCTGCGGATTTGTGGTTTCATACGTTTATTCTTTTAAGCAATGAGAACATAAATTTAGAAGAGATAATTGCGGAGCTTGAATCTAGATTTGGCACGTCAGGTCATATAGAAAAAGCTTCAAGAAGTGCTTCAGAAGAGGAGAAATAGAATGGGAATAGGTGGAATAGGTATTTGGCAAATTTTAATACTCTTAATTGTCATACTTTTAGTATTTGGAGGGACTAAGAGAATTAAAAGTCTAGGCTCTGACTTAGCAAATACCATTAAAAGCTTTAGAAAGACCATGGATGAGGAAGACAAAGATAAGTAAAGTCTTATGTTCGATATAGGATTACTTGAACTCCTTCTAATTGCTGTTATTTCTCTTTTGGTCCTCGGACCGGAAAGGCTTCCTAGTGCAGTAAGATCTGGTGCTAAAACCATTTACTGGTTTAAGAGACAAGCATCTAACGCGAAAGCAGAAATCAATAAAGCTTTTGATCTCAATGAAGCCTATCAAGATTCAAGAAATGAAGAAATTCTTGAAGATATCGAAAAAGATAAAAATTGACTGCTATGGAGAAGAGCTCATTCTTAGGGCATTTACAAGAACTAAGATCTAGAATACTTAAATCTTTGGTTGTAATTCTTACTTGCTTTTTGGCTTTGGTTTATTTCTCAAATGATATTTATCTAATGTTGTCAGAGCCTCTACTTAGTTTTTTACCCGATGACTCATCAATGATAGCTACAGAAGTTGCCTCTCCCTTCTTAACTCCACTAAAGTTGACTTTTTATGTATCACTTCTTCTATCAATGCCTTTCTTATTGAATCAGATTTGGAAGTTTATAGCCCCTGGAATGTATGAAAATGAAAAAAGTCTTAGCTTTTTATTGATGCTTTCCAGCTTGATATTATTCTATTTGGGCGTTCTCTTCACATACTTTTTAGTATTGCCATTAGTGTTTAGTTTTTTCACTGCAGCAGCGCCTGATGGAATCCTGATTATGACAGACATAAGCCGTTACCTAGACTTTGTGTTGAGCATGATGTTTGCTTTCTCTATTGCTTTTGAAATACCTGTATTTATATTTCTACTAATTTGGAGCGGAATCAGCAGCTCAGAAAGCTTAAGAAGCAAAAGACCTTACGTAATCATTGGCTGTTTCACAGTTGGTATGCTTGTAACTCCTCCTGATGTTATTTCGCAGTCATTACTAGCCATACCTGCTTGGATATTATTTGAATTGGGTATTGTAATGGCCAACTTATTTGTTAAGAAGACAGAAGAAAAGTTATAGCTCAAACCAGAAAGTAATGGGGCCCTCATTAACAAGGCTTACTGACATCTCCGCTCCAAAATTTCCCGATTCGACTCTTTTAAACTTGCTTTCCAACAGTCCTTTAAAGTCTGTAAATAACTCATGGCCTGTTTCGGGATCAGCTGCATGTGAAAAACTTGGTTTGGTTCCTTTTTTTGTTCCAACAGAAAGGGTCACTTGTGGAACAATTAAAATATCATTTTGAGTTTCAATAAGGCTAAGAGCTACCTTGTGATTTGAATCATTGAAGATTTTATAATTTAGTAACTTTTCAGAAAGCGAAGTTAAAGTATCTAGATTATCCTCTTTATCAAAGCCTACGAATACCAGAACTCCTTGTCCAATCGAACCAATTACTTCTTCCTCTACTTCTACAGAAGCTTTGGAAACTCTTTGTACAAGTAATTTCAATCAGGTTAATTTTCTAAAGACTTATCCCACTTTCCTTCGGAAGCTAATTTATTCATCAAGGCCCTGTGAGAGAGGGCTTCTTGTGCCAATGAGCCATTCTCACTTTGACCCATCCATGCCTTTAGAGCAGGTTGCTGTAAAGCCCTTCCATAAGAGAAACTTAACTTCCAATTAAACCCCCCTATCTTATTCATAGCATCAAGATGGGCAGTAGCATCTACATCAGATTGACCTCCAGATAAGAAAGTAATTCCTGGTAAGCTCTCCGGTACATTTGCCTTTAAACAATCTACAGTTCTTTGAGCTACTTCTTCGATACTTGCTTGATTAGAGGCTTTTGATCCCGATGTAACCATATTAGGTTTAAGAATTGTCCCAGTTATATCAACACCCCTATCGGTTAGGTTAGAAAATAGAGACTCCAAGCAACGAGAGGTTGCATCATAACAATCATCAATTGAGTGAGCTCCATCCATTAAAACTTCTGGCTCTACCATAGGAACCATATTATTGTTTTGAACAATTTTTGCGTAATCAGCTAAAGCTTCCATATTTGCAGAAATAGCCTCGGAGGAGGGCATTCCTTCACCGATATTTATTACAGCTCTCCATTTAGTGAACTTTGCACCTAGTTCAAAATATTCTTTTAGTCTTTCATCTAAACCGTCTAAACCCTGCGTAAGGCTTTCTTCTGAATCGCCTATTGGGCTTAGTCCCTTATCAACCTTTATACCAGGCAAAGCGCCCTGTACATTGATGATGTCCACCAATGAAGTGCCATCGGCCGCCTTCTGACGAATTGTTTCATCAAAGAGAATAACTCCTCCTATATTCCCTTTCATGCCCTCAGCTCTAAAAAGCAATTCTCTATAATCTCTTCTATTTTCTTCTGTAGACTCAACACCAATCGAATCAAAGCGCTTTGTACAAGTTGGATTACTCTCGTCGGCAGCCAATATTCCTTTTCCGTCTGAAACTATATAACTTGCTATTTCATTTAAACTATTAAAATTCATATTTTCTCTCCACAAATAAATTCAATTAACTTTATCTATCAAAGCTTCTAGTGCAGGTAATTTTTTTCCTTCCATGAATTCTAAGAACGCCCCACCTGCAGTTGAAACATAGTCAAGGCTGTCTAGCACCCCTGCTTTTTCAGCAGCAGAGATAGTATCTCCTCCTCCAGCAACTGAAAAGCCTTTTGAAGAAATAATCATCTCAGCGATCATGGCTGTGCCAGCAAAAAAATTCTCTTTTTCAAAAAACCCTAGTGGTCCATTCCATAAAATGGTTCCAGCATTCATAATGATTGGCTCCAAATCAACAAAGGAAGCAGGAGCTATGTCGAATATTGCTTCATTTTCCTGTATTGAATTAGCAGAAGTGATTCTCCCGGGCTCGTCAGCACTTATAGAAACAATTACAGATTCCGGTATTATTATTTTAGGATTTGCTACCAACTCTTTAGCTTCTTCTAGCATAGAATCTTCAATTAGCGACTTACCCACCTCATAACCCTTAGCTGCTAAACAAGTATTTGCAATACCCCCACCAAGGATTACTTTATCCACTGTTTTGGAAAGCGAATCAATAAGACTTAATTTTGTTGAGATTTTTGCACCACCCAAGACAGCTATAGAGCTTTTTGCGTTTTCTTTTACTTTTGATAGAGCAGTCAGCTCCTCATCCAAGAGAAATCCTGCACAGGCATCAGCAGAAAATGTTATTACTCCAGTAGTAGAAGCATGGGCCCTATGTGAAGTTGCAAATGCATCCATGACAAACACATCGGCCAAAGCTGCCAATCTTTTTGATAATTCTATATCGTTGTTTTTCTCGCCAATATTAAATCGGGTATTTTCTATAATTGAAATATGATCAACCTGATCTAAATCTTCAATCTCACTCAAAGAGTAAAGAGGGATTTGCATGTTTAATAGACCTTCCATTTCCTTAACTACAGGTGCTAGAGAAAATTCCTCTTGAAACATGTTGTTTTCTTCAGGTCTTCCTAAATGGCTCATGATTATTAATCGGGCACCTGATTCTAGAATGAAATTAACTGTTGGTAGAGACCTAATAATTCTTTCTTGATTTGTGACTGCGCCCGCTTCGATGGGTGTATTTAGATCAAGCCTCAGTAAGACAGACTTTTCGCTTAAGCTAATTTCATTAAGCTTTTTGTATCTCATATTTTAGAGATCTAATTTAGAAATAATTTGCTCTTTAGTGAAACCAAAATGCTCAAAAAGAGTTTTTCCAGGTGCAGATTCTCCAAACGAGTCCATACCTATAACTTCTCCGTCCAGCCCTACGTATTTTCTCCACCAGTCTGCATGAGAAGCTTCTATAGAGACTCTTTTTATCCCTTTCCCTAAAACAGAATCTTTGTAGTGATCTGATTGAACATCAAATCGTTCAGAACAAGGCATCGATACTACTCGGATAGGTGTTTTATCCTTCACTTCCTCTGCTACAGCCATAGCTACTTCTACCTCTGACCCTGTAGCAATTAATATTAATTCAGGTTTTTTGTTTGGCTCATACAGCGTATAAGCACCCTTTCTCATGGAATCAATCTGATTTGCAGTTCTTTCGAAGTTAGGCAGGCCTTGCCTTGATAATATAAGTGCAGTGGGTTTATCAGAATTTTCCAGAGCTGCGAGCCAAGAAATTGCTGTCTCTGAAGTATCACAAGGTCTCCAAGTTTCAAGATTTGGGGTAGTTCTGAGACTTGTTAAATGTTCTACTGGCTGATGGGTGGGCCCATCTTCTCCTACACCAATTGAGTCATGAGAGTATACAAGCATAGTCTGAATCTTCATTAGAGCGGCCATGCGAACAGCATTTCTGGCATAGTCTAAAAAGGTTAAAAATGTTCCTCCATAAGGCCTGATGCCTCCATGAAGAACCATTCCATTCATAATACCTGTCATACCAAATTCTCTGACACCATAATTTATATAGTTTCCAGCAAAATTATCAGACCTTATCTCAATCGTACCGTCCCAATTAGTATTATTTGAACCTGTTAAATCAGCTGATCCACCAACTAATTCAGGAATTAATGGACCTAAGACATTCAAAACTTTTTGAGAAGCTACTCTGGTAGCTAAATTTGGTAAATCTTTTTGAACATCTCCAATAAAACAGTTAATAGCCTCTTCAACTCCCTCTGGCAAGTCTCCATTCATTATTCGTCTCAATTCAGACGCTAATTCTTCATTATCTTTTTGATATTGATTAAATAATTGATTCCATTCCTCTTCGTTAGAATTACCTTCCTCTTTGGCATCCCAGGCTTCGTAAACACTATCCGGAATATCGAAAGGTTCATTATCCCATCTAAGATCTTTTCTCATTTCAGCAATCTCTTCCTCGCCCAAAGGACTTCCGTGTGTCGATGCCGTTCCTTCTTTATTCGGAGAACCTTTGCCTATTATTGTTTTGCAACAAATTAAGGTTGGCTTATCTTGACTGGTTTTGGCTTTCTCTATAGCTGCATTAATCTCTTCTGGATCATGGCCATTTACATTAGAAACAACCTCCCAACCATAAGATTGAAATCTGGCTGGAATGTTCTCGGTAAACCATCCATCAACCTCCCCATCAATAGAAATATTATTGTCATCATACAAAACAACTAATTTACCCAGTCCCAGAGTACCTGCCAAAGAACAGGCCTCATGAGAGATTCCTTCCATCAAACACCCATCACCAGTAAACACGTAAGTCATATGATCAATAACTTTGTGTTTTTTTGTATTGAACTTAGTGGCTAAAACTTTCTCAGCTATCGCCATGCCAACAGCATTAGATATTCCCTGTCCGAGAGGTCCAGTTGTAGTTTCGACTCCTGGAGTAACTCCATATTCTGGGTGACCAGCGGTTTTTGAGTGAAGCTGTCTAAAATCTTTGAGATCTTGAATTGTTAAATCATAGCCACTCAGATGCAAAAGAGAGTATATGAGCATCGAACCGTGACCATTAGAAAGAACAAACCTATCTCTATTGAACCAGTTTGGATTAGAAGGATTGTGTATTAAGTGCCGTCGCCATAGGACCTCAGCAATTTCTGCCATTCCCATTGGCATGCCAGGATGACCACAATTGGCCTGCTGCACGGCATCTGCTGCGAGAATTCGAAGTGCGTTTGCTGATTGGGAGCTTGAATTTTTACTCATTTTTTTGAGATGACTTATTGTCTCCCAAATACTTTTTGATGTACATAGAAATACAGGTAAAAACGTATATTTTTTCAGCAAAAGTTTCTGTTTTGTGTAAAATACGCGCTCTTTATAACTTGGAGACATTATGTCTGAATATAAAATCTTTACTTCTGAATCTGTTTCGGAAGGACACCCCGATAAAATGGCTGATCAAATTTCTGATGCAGTTCTGGATGCCATGCTAAAAGATGACCCAGACTCTAGGGTGGCATGCGAAACCTTAGTTAAAGACAATTTAGTTGTTTTAGCTGGAGAAATTACAAGTGCTTCAGAACCTGACCTAGAAGCTCTTACTAGAAAGGTGATCTTAGATATAGGATATGACAGCATAGATGTGGGTTGCGATGGCAATACCTGTGAAGTGGTCAACGCAATTGGAAAACAATCTCAAGATATCGCTCAAGGAGTAAATGAGGGTGAAGGAGAAGACCTTGAACAAGGAGCCGGAGACCAAGGTTTAATGTTTGGATATGCAACAAATGAAACAGAAGTTTTGATGCCTGCTCCAATAACTTATTCGCATAGATTAGTTGAACAACAGGCTTTTATAAGAAAAAGCAATAAATTGTCCTGGTTAAGACCAGATGCCAAAAGCCAAGTTAGTTTTGTCTATGGAGAAGATGGAAAACCTCAATCTATTTCAGCCGTTGTACTTTCCACACAACACGATCCTGAAGTATCTCAAGAAGACCTTAAAGAAGGAGTAATGGAAGAAATTATAAAACCCATTTTGCCTTCAAATTGGTTAAACGAGCATACGAAATATTTCATAAATCCTACAGGTAGATTTGAAATAGGCGGGCCTGTTGGGGATTGTGGTCTCACAGGAAGAAAAATTATTGTTGATACCTACGGAGGAATGGCTAGACACGGTGGAGGAGCATTCTCAGGGAAAGACCCATCAAAAGTTGATAGATCAGCAGCCTATGCAGGCAGGTATGTGGCTAAAAATATTGTTGCTGCAGGTCTGGCAGATAGATGTGAAATACAAGTATCTTATGCAATAGGAGTAGCAGAACCAACTTCCATTAGTGTGAATACCTTTGGAACATCAAAGATAGACGAAGAAAAAATTTCTGATCTAGTAAGAGAACATTTCGATCTGAGGCCAAGACAGTTAATTAATATGCTTGACTTGAAAAGACCTATCTATCAGTCAACGGCTGCTTATGGTCATTTTGGAAGAGAAGAGTCGGCATTTACATGGGAAAAAACAGATAAAGTAGAAGCTTTAAAAGGATAAAAAATATGAGTAATAACGACTACAAAGTAGCTGATATGTCATTGGCAGATTGGGGTAGAAAAGAGATAGTTATAGCCCAATCAGAAATGCCTGCTTTAATGAAATTAAGAGAGAGATATGGAGATGAACAGCCTCTAAAAGGAGCGAAAATCTTGGGTTGTATTCATATGACAATTCAAACAGCTGTCTTAATAGAAACGCTCACTGCTTTAGGCGCAGAAGTGAGATGGTCAGGTTGTAATATATTTTCAACACAAGATCATGCTGCTGCTGCAATTGCAGAATCAGGAGTTCCAGTATTTGCATGGAAAGGACAGACTGAAGAGGAATTCGATTGGTGTATAGAGCAGACAATTCTATGCGATGGCAAACCATGGGATGCAAACATGATTCTTGATGATGGCGGAGATCTTACATCTATGGCTCATGAAAAGTATCCTGAAATTCTAGAAAATATACATGGCATAACAGAAGAAACCACTACTGGTGTTGTAAGACTCAATGAGATGATAGAAAAGGGTGAGTTAAAAGTACCTGCCATTAACGTGAATGATTCCGTTACTAAATCCAAAAATGATAATAAATATGGAACAAGGCACAGCTTAAATGACGGAATAAAAAGAGGAACAGATATGTTCCTGGCCGGTAGAAAAGCCCTCGTCATAGGATATGGTGATGTTGGAAAGGGATCAGCACAGAGCCTTAAGCAAGAAGGTATGGTGGTAAGGGTCACTGAAATTGACCCAATTTGTGCTATGCAAGCCTGCATGGATGGTTATGAGGTTGTTTCACCATACATTGACGGTGTAAATAAAGACTCCGAAGACTCTATTAATAAAACGCTTTTAGAAGATACCGACCTTATAGTTACTACAACTGGTAATTATCACGTTTGTGATAAACATATGCTTAAAGCAGTCAAAGATGGTGCAGTCATTTGTAATATCGGACACTTTGACACAGAAATTGATACGCAATATATGAGGGATGAATGGTGCTGGGAAGAAGTTAAGCCTCAAGTTCATAAGATCTTCAGAGATACCAAGGCTGGTGAGACACCCGACCTAGATAGCGAGAATTACGTAATTCTTTTATCTGAAGGACGACTCGTAAATTTAGGAAATGCGACAGGCCACCCCTCAAGAATCATGGATGGGTCTTTCGCAAATCAGGTTTTAGCTCAAATGTATCTTTATGAGAAGAAGTTTGCTCACATAAATGATGAAGAAAAGAAGCAAGAGCTGATAAAAGTAGAAGTATTGCCAAAGAAACTTGATGAAGAAGTGGCTTCATATATGGTTGAAGGATTCGGAGGCGTCATGACCAAGTTGTCATCTGATCAGGCTGATTACATCAATGTACCGGAAGAAGGACCTTTCAAGTCAGAAATATATAAATATTAATTAAAGACTAATGGAAAAAAACTCTAAAACATTAAGTTTTGAGTTTTTCCCACCTAAAACAGCTTCTGGCCTTGAAAAGCTTATTAATATAGCCCAAGACTTTGAAGCTGTCCCTGCGGAATACTTTTCAGTTACCTTTGGGGCGGGAGGATCAACTCAACAAGGAACTTTGGATACTTGTAGATCGCTTTTTGATGCTACAAAGACACCCATTGCACCTCATATTTCTGGAATCGGTTCAGATAAAGAACAAATATCTTTGTCCCTGAGCGCTTATAAAGACAAAGGGCTAAAAAAATTAGTGGTTCTTAGAGGCGATTTACCTTCCGGATTCGGATCTATCGGTGACTTTCCATATGCTGTAAATCTCATTGACTTCATTAATGATGAATTTGATAACTATTTTGAAATTGAAGTGGGGGCTTATCCTGAGACACATCCCGAAGCACTCAGTCCTGAGCAAGATTTGAAATACTTCTGTGAAAAAATGTCTAGGGACGTAGAAGGAGCAGTTACTCAATTTTTCTTTGATCCAGATGTTTATTTTAGATTCATTGAGAATTGCAAAAAGCTTGGCTGCAGTAAACCAATTACTCCCGGAATAATGCCCATTACGAACAAAGATGCCTTGATAAGAATGGCAAAAAACTGTGGAGCAAAATTACCTAATTCATTAATTACAAAACTCGATACTTATTCAGAGGAAGGTGATGTAAAAAAATTTGGAATAGAATATGTATCTTCGCTGGTTCAGGAGTTGATAAAAAAAGGTGCACCCGGTATTCATTTCTATACTATTAATCAATTAGAACCCACTAAACTGATAATAGAAAACTTAGATTAAAGCTATGACTAAGAAAGAAAAAAAAGTGAATCCGCTTTGGGGAGGAAGATTTGATTCTGGTACCAATGAGCTCGCACAGTCTTTCTCAGCTTCTATCGACATAGATAAGAGGCTATTTGAAGCTGATATCAAAGGATCAATTGCATATGCTGAGATACTAAAAGATGCAAAGTTAATTAGCGCCTCTGAGCTAAGCAAGATTAAAAAAGGTCTAGCCAAAATTCTTAAAGAAATACAAGAAGACAAATTCCATTGGGATCCTGCACTTGAAGATGTGCACATGAATATAGAATCTAGACTTGTGAAGGTTGCTGGAGCAGCTGCAAAAAAAATCCATACCGGAAGATCTAGAAATGACCAAGTAGCTACAGACTTAAGATTGTTTTTAATGGATAAGATTTCTGATCTATTGGATTTAATAACCTTATTACAAAAATCTATAGTCAGAAAAGCTGAAGAAAATAGCGAAACTATTATGCCAGGGTTAACTCATTTACAGATAGCTCAGCCTGTTACCTTCGGCCACCATCTCATGGCTTGGTATGAAATGTTATCCAGAGATTATTCTAGATTGCAGGATGCAACTGAAAGAATGAGTGTTTTGCCCTTAGGCTCGGCAGCATTATCTGGAACAAGATTTGACATCAATAGGGAATTGCTGAAAAGGAAACTGGGGTTTAAGGAAATAAGCAGGAACTCCATGGATGCTGTTAGTGATAGAGACTTTGTGTTGGAATTGGCTTCAGTGTTATCGATAATTGGGATACATCTCTCAAGAATCTGTGAAGAAATAGTGGTTTGGTCTTCAAGTCAATTTAACTATGTTGAGCTGTCTGATGAGGTTTGCACTGGCTCCTCAATCATGCCGCAAAAGAAAAATCCTGATATGGCCGAATTAATTAGAGGAGGTTCTTCAAAAACTATAGCCAACTTGATTGGTCTTCTTGCTTTGATGAAAAACTTGCCTCTGACTTACAACAGAGACCTTCAGGATGATAAGGAATATATCTTTAGTAGTATTGATTTTTCAGAAGACAGCCTTGCTCTTCTTACTATATTAATAAACGGTATGGAGCCAAATAAAGATAAGATGAAGCAAGATTGCTTTCGCGGCCAGATAACTGCAACTGACTTGGCTGATTATTTAGTTGAAAAAAATATGCCTTTTAGGCAGGCTCACGAGGTTGTTGGAAAAATAGTTGCCCTTGCTGAGAGCAAAAATTTACAGATTTTTGAACTTGATCTTTCTGAACTAAGAAAGTTCTCTAAATTAATATTGGAAGATGTAAAAGACTATTTAGACCCGCAGAAAACTATCCTGTCTAGAAAACAAACAGGAGGGACGGCGCCCTCGCAAGTTAAAAAAGAAATTAAAAAAGCTAAATTAACATTAGAAAGGAGAAAATAATGATTACTACCCTGAGAATCATTCTTCTAATGTTGGCCTTAAACTTAATATCTTGCGGTAATAAGGTTCCATTAAGTCTACCCGACAATTCAGAAGAGACTTATTTTGGTCATGAAAACAATTGACGGACAACTCTTTGTTGAAGATATTCCAGTTATTGAATTGGCTAAGGAGTATGGCTCTCCGTTGTTTATATATTCTTCCAAAGAGATTGAGGATAATTTTCTAAATTATAAAAATGAAATAAGGGATCAAGACCTTGTCTGTTACGCAGTAAAAGCCAACTCTAATATACATATCTTAAAGCTACTCTCTGATCTTGGCTCTGGATTCGATGTCGTATCTGGAAACGAGCTGCAGAGATGCCTTGTAGCTGGAGCAGATAGAAAGAAAATTGTTTTTTCAGGTGTAGCAAAATCCCATGAAGAAATTAAGCTAGCAATAGAAAGTGATATTTTGTCTATCAATATAGAATCGGTTGGTGAATTTGAAAGAATCGCAGCAATAGCGAAAGAATTAAATAAAACAGTAAACTGTGGGCTCAGGATAAATCCAGATATTAAGATAGGTTCTCATAAATACATAGAAACAGGATCTAAAACTTCAAAATTTGGTTTGGATAAAGAGTCTGTGGGCAAGATTTCAGAACTCTCAAAGAGCAATGAGCACATTAAAATTAAAGCTGTAGCTTGTCATATAGGTTCTCAGATTTCTGATGAGAATTTAATTCTAAAAAGCCTTAAATATATAAAAGAAATTGCTGATCAACTTAAAGCAGAAGGTCATAAACTTAACTTTCTGGACATAGGGGGAGGTTTAGGAATTCAATATAAAGATGAAGAAAGAGGCGATCCAAAAATTTTAATTTCTGAAGTTAAGACTTTACTCAAAGAAACGGATTATCGAGTAATAGTTGAACCTGGAAGATCTATAGTTGCAACTTCTGGAATACTTCTTACGAAAGTAGAATATATAAAAGAAGCTGGTGAGAAAAAATTTGCAATTATCGATGCCGGAATGAATGATCTTATCAGACCTTCATTGTATGAAGCCTGGCATAAAGTAAGAGAGGTTGAGGAAAGAGATGTAGAAAGTGAAACTTACGATCTGGCTGGCCCCGTATGCGAAACAGGAGATATTCTTGCTAGAGATAGAAACCTAAAAATACAACCAAATGATTATTTAGTATTCATGGATGTAGGTGCTTATGGTTCGGTTATGTCTTCCAATTACAACTCTAGGTTGAAGCCTGCAGAATTGCTTGTAACTAAAGATGTCGCGAAAGTAATAAGAAGAAAAGAAAGCTTCGAAGACCTTATCGCTTTGGAGTCTTAGTCTCTAATGTATTTAGATTTACAAATCTATTCTGGTCTAGGAAACATTATTGCCATTGTTGATTCCGTAAGAAAAGATATCTCCATAGACTCTAAAATCGTACTAAGTTTATACGAAAATAAAGGCATTAATTTTGATCAACTCATTCAAATCTTACCTCCTCTAAGTCCTGAGAATGATTTTGATGTAAAGATTTATAACAATGATGGGTCACTTGCATTAAATTGCATTAATGGAGCTAGATGTGTATCCAAATTTGTTGAAGATAACTCTCTGAGTGCAGCAAAGGAAATAAAAGTAAGCACTGATGGCGGCCTCTGGCATCTTCAAGCTAAAAGTAATGAACAATTCTCAGCTTCTTTTGAAATAAATGACCCTATAGATCAAATCACTGTAGATTTAGGAGAAGAAAACCTGATTTTAGATTGTATAAATCTTGGCAATCCTCATGGAGTTACCTTTCAAGACAAAGACTCAACAATTAATTTTCTAAAAATAGGAAAAGATCTTCAAGATAGCAGCTACTTTCCTGATGGAGTGAACTTTGGCTTGGCAAATATATTGAGTGATAGTGAGATGGACCTAAGAGTATACGAAAGAGGTGCTGGAGAGACCGCAGCATGTGGAAGCGGGGCGTGTGCAGCTGCGATCATTGGGATATCAAGAAAAAACATGGTGGCTCCAGTGAAGGTTAACTTCCAACTGGGAAGTCTTTTGATAGACTATAAGAAAGAATCTAGCCTAATAGTCGCTGAAGGATCGGCAACTTTAGTAGAAGAGAGACAAATCGAAATTTAATGTCAAAAAAGAATTTAGATCCAAAGCAGGTAGAAGAATTTCTTTTACTTAATCCTGATTTTCTTTCTAACAATTCTCATATTTTGAACTCCATAGAAATAGTTCATGAAACCGGGGGTGCCGTTTCATTAATTCAAAAACAAGTTGAAATGCTTAGACAGAATTATGAATCTACATCTAGCAGCCTATTACAATTACTTGATATTGCAAAAAACAATGAAGGAATCTTTGAAAAAACAAAAAAGTTAATTTTGGAGTTGATAGTATGCCGAAATCTTACCGATGTTGTCTCCATAACAGAGGATACCTTTAAAAGAGAATTTCAGGCTGATGCATGTAAAGTCCTGTTTTTTAAAGAAAATAGCAATATCCCTAAGGGCAGAATTATTGACGTCAAAGAAGCTCATAAGCATATTGGAAAGAAATATAATGCAGTTGATATATTTTGTGGTCCTCTAGATAAAAATGAATCGAACTATATATTTGATAAAAAGTCTAGAGTTGTAGATTGTGTATTAGTACCAATAAAGAATTCCGAGTGTCCTGCAATGCTGGCACTAGGGTCTAAATCAGCAGATACCTACTCCGAAGAAAACGACTCTTTATTTTTGGAGTTTGTTGCAGAAACGCTATCGAAACTTATTGATAGAAATAATTTTTAGATGCTACATAAAGATATCCAAATATTTTTATCATATTTAGAATCCGTAAAACAATACTCTGAACATACTCTTAATGGGTATAAGCGAGATCTTCAAAAATTATCAAACTATCTTGCAGGTCAAGAAATTGAGAAATGGAAATTAGTAAAAGAACATGACTTGAGGACTTTTGTTAATTCTGAAAGAAGAAGAGGACTTAGCCCAAGAAGTATTCAAAGGCTTTTGTCCTCTTGCAGAACTTTTTTTGAATTTTTATTGACTGAAGGTAAGATCCAGTTAAGTCCGGCTCAAAATATAAGCTCTCCTAAATTAGCACAACTTCTTCCTAAAGCAATGGATGCAGATCTCGTGCAAAGGCTTTTAGATTTCAAGGCTAAAGGGATGATTGAGGTAAGAGATAAAGCCCTTGCAGAACTTCTATACTCTTCAGGATTAAGGCTTTCGGAAATATGTAAACTAAATATGGAAGATTTAGATACAAAAGAAAGAACATGTGTTGTGACTGGTAAGGGCAATAAAACAAGAATAGTTCCTGTAGGAAAGAAGGCTATTCAAGCAATAAGAGACTGGTTTATGTACAGATCAGAATTAAAACAATCTAAAGAAACTTCTACTAATGCTATTTTTTTAAATAATAAAGGCAATAGAATATCTCCAAGATCTATTCAGCTTAGGTTAGAAAAATTATGTCTTATGCGAGGCCTTCCTGGCATAAATCCTCATATGTTAAGGCACTCTTTTGCCAGTCATGTACTTGAATCAAGTGGAGACTTAAGAGCTGTTCAAGAAATGTTGGGCCATTCAGATATAGGAACAACGCAGATATATACCAAATTAGATTTCCAGCACCTATCCAAGGTATACGACAAAGCCCATCCAAGAGCAAAAAAGGGTACAAAAGATGAGCATTAAATATATTTCTTTCGATCTTGATGACACCTTTTGGGATGTTATGCCCACTATATATAGGGCAGAAGATCTGACATCATCCTGGATTAAGGAAAATTACCCTGGGGCAGATAAAATAATTCAGTCTACCAATATGATGGATTTGAGAAATAAACTTCTTAAAGAGGATCCATCATTGCTTGTTAAGATCTCAGACTTGAGAACTAAAATGTTTTATGAAGTCGGCTTATTGGCCGGCTACACCAAAGAAGAATCTGATAAGTTGTCGAAAAATGCTTTCAATATCTTTATTGAGGCAAGAAATGACGTTAAATTATTTGAAGGGGTGCAAGAAACACTAGAGTCATTGAATCAGAATTACTCTCTAGGTGTGATAACTAATGGCAATGCTGACTTAAAAAAAATTGGCATAGATCACCTTTTTTCTCATATATTTTCTTCTGCTAATTCGGGGGCTCATAAACCAGATCCAAAAGCATTCGAAATTTTGATTGAAGCATCTGGCCTCAAACCTGAAGAAATCTGTCACGTTGGGGATCATCCCTTAAATGACGTTAAGGGAAGTTTGGATTGTGGAATGCAACCAATATGGTTTAAAAATAAAGACGCAGAATGGCCCTATGAAGAATTAGTTGTTCCTCAATTTGAGAAGTGGGGAGATTTCGAGTCCGTATTAAAGAGCGCTTATTAAATGCTGTCTAGCATATGCTGAACGGCTGAAGAAAGCTCATCATCCGAGCAATCCATGCACATGCCCATAGCTGGCATTCCGTTAAGACCATTTTTTACAGACGCGGTAAGGGCTTCTATACCCTTATCTGGTCTAGCACCCCATGATGATGCATCAGCAAACTTAGGAGCACCGGCAAGTCCAATATTGTGGCATGTTGCACAGGCATTTGTGTAAACCTCTTCACCATCTCTGCTGCCAGAAGTAGAGACGACTGTCTCGGTTACCGCAGTACCGCATTCTTCACCTTGAACACAAACGGAACCTACAGGAGCAATTCTTTTTTCTATAGCTTTTTTGGCCTCAGAAGCGCCTAAACTCAGTACAACACCAGCACAAATAATTAAGATAAATTTAGAATATTTCATAAATAAAACAATAGCTCAAGGTAAGGCGAGTTGCATTATAGAACATTAAACATTTCGAGTCTTCTCGAAATTGAACACTAAAATGCTGGTATATCAGTTTGAGTTCTTCCTAGAATAAGAGCATGAATATCATGAGTTCCCTCGTAAGTATTAACTACTTCAAGATTAACCATATGACGCATAATTGGATATTCGTCGGATATTCCATTCCCACCAAGCATGTCTCTCGATTTTCGAGCTATTTCAAGTGCCTTACCGGTAGAGTTTCTTTTAATTAAAGAAATTAATTCTGGAGAAATGTTATGGTCGTCCATCAATTGACCTGCTCTGTAGCATCCTTGCAGTCCGATACTGATATCAGTTTGCATATCAGCTAGCTTTAACTGAATTATTTGATTAGAGCCTAAAGGCTTATCAAATTGCTTTCTATCCATTACATAATCTCTAGCAGTATGCCAACAAGTCTCAGCTGCACCTAATGCTCCCCATGCTATTCCGTACCTAGCATTATTTAAACAACTGAAAGGACCTTTAAGCCCCTCTATGTTTGGTAACATTTGGCTTTCTTCAACAAAGACATCTTCCATGACAATTTGACCAGTTACGGATGCCCTCAAGGCAAGTTTACCTTCTATTTTGGGAGCACTAAGACCCTCCATTCCCTTCTCAAGAATGAATCCTTTTATCTTTCCTTCGTCGTTTTTTGCCCAAACAACAAAAACATCAGCAATAGGACTATTGGAAATCCACATTTTTGCACCTGACAAAGAATATCCTCCATCAACGCTTTTGGCTCTGGTAATCAAACCCCCAGCATCGGAACCATAATCGGGTTCTGTTAAACCAAAGCAGCCAATTTTTTCTCCTTTTGCTAGACCAGGCAAATATTTCTCTTTTTGTTCTTCAGATCCAAAAGCATATATCGGATACATAACTAGAGAAGATTGAACACTCATCATAGATCTGTATCCAGAATCTACTCTTTCAACTTCTCTGGCTATAAGCCCATAACTCATATAGTCAACTCCAGGACAATCATAACCTTGAATCGTAGAGCCTAGCAGACCTACAGAACCCATCTCTTGGAAAATTGATGGATCAGTTTCTTCATTCCTAAAAGCTTCTCTTACCCTAGGTAAAAGCTTTTCTTGAGCAAATTGATGAGCAGTATCTCTGACCATTCTTTGATCATCAGATAGTTGCTGCTCTAGTAAAAAAGGATCTTTCCAATTTATAGATTGCCAAGTATTGCTTGCCATATGCACTCCATTCTTTAACGAAAACGGATGATATCAGGGCTGGTATGTTAATAAAACATAAATTGAGATAGATATATAATCGCTACTGGGCTAGTAGCTCAGCTAGGATAGAGCGTCTGCCTCCGGAGCAGAAGGTCACAGGTTCAAATCCTGTCTAGCCCATTTAGTGTATATTGTAGTGATGAAAAAATTATTCATACTTTTGAGCTGCATAGTTACCGGGTTTTATGCAGTCTCTTATCTATTGATTTGGATATTAGCGATAATTGGCTCTATATTTAGTGAAGATGTGAGATCAAATGTTCAGGGCATGATCTCAACTCTGAGTACAGAAGGGCTTGTTGGTTTCTTAATAATAACTCAATTAACTATAGTTCCACTGATTGCTGGTTGGATTTCGAAACTTTTATATAAGAAATATAAGTCTCTAAAATAGTTATATTTTTACCTCTTTTTTGGGATTCCAGTCAAAAGGAAAACTTATATACTTTATTTTTACTAGATTTTAGGGGAATGCTATGCAACATGATTTAATCATTAAAAATGGTAATGTTATTGATGGAACTGGTTCAGATTCCTTTTCTGCAGATATAGCAATCAAAGACGGGATTATTACTGAAATTGGCCAAATTGATGGTGAAGCATCTGAGATTATAGATGCTGAAGGCATGACTGTTTCACCTGGTTTTGTAGATATACACACTCATTTGGATGCTCAGATTGGTTGGGACCCCGAAATGACCCCCATATGCTGGCATGGTGTCACTACTGCTTTGATTGGAAACTGCGGTCTCACTTTCGCTCCTTGCAAGCCCGAAGATGTAGAAGTTCTGGCAGGTATGATGGAAACAGTTGAGGATATTCCAAAGCAAGCCATTCTCTCTGGACTCCCGTGGAATTGGGAGCACTATGGTGAATATCTCGATATGCTTGAAGAACTTAAACCCTCGTTAAATGTAGCTGGTCTCGTTGGTCATTCTGCTATTCGCTATTATGTCATGGGAGATAGATCGTTTGATGAGCAAGCGACAGAAGCTGAAAAGCAACAAATGGCAGAGATTGTAGACAAAGCCATGAAAGATGGTGCTGTTGGATTCTCAACTAATCGTTACGAACCACACAAAGCTCCAGATGGTCGTTCAATTCCAGGAACCTTCGCCGAGTGTTCCGAGCTTGTAGAGATTGCAAAAGTTGTTGGACCTAAAGATGGCCTGATGCAGTTAGTTGGTGCGGATGCCGAGGTAATGAAGTCAGTTGCTGAAACAGAAGGAAGCAGAGTCTTATTTAGCTATGGCTGCTCAGGTGAAGAAGGGTCTGGGGCCAAAGCTGCCAAGCATCTTGATGAAATGAATCTAGATGGACGTAATATCACAGCCACCAGTCATACACGAGGATCTGGCTATATGTTTGGCCTTCAATCAGGTATACCTATACAAGGTCCAACATGGGATGAATTAAGAGAGAAAGGTTTTGCAGCCAGATTAGAAGCCATCAATGATGAAACCTTCTGTGAGGCTCTTGTAGCAGAAGCGCGCGAACCTAAATCTTGTCCTATTCCTCTTCAAAAAGTTTACTTTTTAGGCCTAGATGAGATGCCCGATCACAACTCTGCACAAAATCTCATAGAACTATCAAAATCTGCTTCAGAACACTGGTCTGAAACTTTTTTAAGATTATCAAGAGAAAGTAATGGTCGAGGTCTTTTCAACTGGCGCATGTTTGGAACTAACCTGAAGGAGCAAGGTGACCTATTTGGCAGCGAAAATCTAATTCCTGGACTTGGGGATGTCGGTGCCCATGTTTCCCAAATTATGGACGGAGGTTGGGCTAGCTTTATATTGTCTTATTATGTCCGTGAGAAAGGAGTATTCACACTTCCTCAAGCCATTAAACGAATGACGGCTGACCCAGCTGCAGTGATTGGTCTAAAAGACCGAGGTATTCTAAAGGCTGGAATGAAAGCGGACATAAATGTGTTTAACCCCAAAGAAGTAACTGAACTTCAGCCCTTATTAGTAAATGACTTTCCTGGTGAAGCACCTCGTTATATCCAAAAATCTAAAGGCTTCAAAGCTACGATTGTAAACGGCTCTGTAAATGTCCTTGATGGAGAGCCAACTGGTGCTCGTGCTGGACAGATACTTAGACATTAAACAATAATTTTCCTAGTAAAAAATTCATAGGTTTATAATAAACCTATGAATTCTGCTGATGCTTTACTGAAAACTTTAATTGCTAATGGCTTGGAAGTTGTTTTTGCTAATCCAGGAACTTCCGAAATGCACTTGGTAGCTGCAATCGATCACCATCCAGAAGTAAGGCCTGTTTTAGGTTTATTCGAAGGTGTTGTAACCGGTGCGGCTGATGGATATGCAAGAGTGACGGGTAAAGCTGCTGCTAATTTATTACATCTAGGTCCTGGACTTGGTAATGGTTTTGCCAACATACATAACGCACGAAAAGCAAAAACTCCGATGCTTAACATAGTTGGAGATCATGCCACTTATCACCTTCAATATGATGCACCTCTAACTTCAGATCTAGACGGTTTAGCAAAAGCCTCATCAAATTGGGTTGGTAGAAGCTCATCACCAGATGATCTATCTTCTTTAGGGAGTCAGGCTTGGCTAGAAGCACATAAATTTCCCGGTCAAATTGCTACTATGCTTGTCCCAGCAGACTGTGCCTGGGGTGAAACAGATAATCTCGGTCCAGTGGTTGAAATTCCTGAGCCTGCTAAAATCGATGACAAGGAAATCGATTTAGCTTTTAACTCTCTTTCTAAAAGTGACAATGCAATGCTTTTTCTTGGAGGAGATTTTCTTGATGAGGAGTCAGTAAATCTAGCGGGTAAAATAGCAACAGCAGCCAACTGCAGATTAGCTACAGATACTTTTGTAAAAAAACACAGAAGAGGTCAAGGAATCACTAAGGTCGAACCTATTCCATATTTTGCAGAAATGGCAGAGGAATACCTTAAAGGTATAGATACAATCGTGTTTATCGGTACAAAGCCGCCTGTTTCCTTTTTTGCTTATCCAGATAAAAAGAGTTATTTGTCTCCTGATAAAGCAAAACTCATTGAATTATGTTCTCCATTTCAAGATGGAAAATATGCTTTAAGAGCATTAAATGATTTATTTAAAGGGTCTAAAATAGATAATCGTTTTATTCCTAATGAAGAAATAGGCATGCCTGATTCAGGTAATCTAGGTCCAGAAAATATAGGCCCTATATTTACAAACTTACTACCTGAAGAAACAATCGTATGCGATGAAGCAGCAACATCTGGATTTTTTGTGACACCCCATGCATGGAATGCAAAACCTCTAGATTGGCTGGCCCTCACTGGTGGTTCTATTGGACAAGGACTGCCCTTAGCGACAGGTGCTGCTATTGGAGCTCCTGATAGACCGGTTGTTTGTCTACATGGAGACGGAGGGGCTATGTATACTGTTCAGGCCCTCTGGACTCAAGCCAGAGAATCATTAAACGTGACCAACATTATTTTTTCAAATCGATCCTACGCAATCCTAAAAGTTGAGCTAGACAGAGTGGGAGCCCTAGGAACAGGTGAAAGGGCTGCATCAATGTTTTCACTTGATGATCCACCTATAAACTGGTCTTCATTAGCAGAATCGCTTGGTGTTACAGGCTATAGTACAACTACAGTGGAAGAATTTAAAAAAGCCCTTTCAGACAGTTTAGCTTCAGAAGGACCTAGTTTGATAGAAGTAATGATCTAAAGCTACTTCTCTATAAATTTTGTCCAAGTATCTATTGGTCTTCTTTCAGTCCTAAAGCTATTGATAGGTGCTTCTGGGTCTCTATAACCAATAGCCATTCCACAAAATAACATTTCTTCTTCAGGCGCTTCAACAAAAGCGGTCACGCTCTCTTGCTTCATGGCCCAAGCCTCTTGCGGACATGTATCTAAGCCAGCTTCCCTTGCCAAAAGCATAAATGTTTGAAGAAACATTCCTAGATCTGACCACTGAGGAGTGCCCATTTGTCTATCCACAAAACAGAAAAAAGCAGCAGGGGCTCCAAAGAATTCATAATTTCTAAGCATTTGCTTGAAACGTCCTTCTTTATCCTCTCTGCCAATATCTAAAATTGAGTACATTTGCATACCAACTTCAAATCGTGAGGTCTTATAAGGCTCTTTAAGATTCTCAGGATAAATTGCATATGCAGGTGTTTCTGGTTCAGACCACTCACCTTGAAATTTATGGAAAGAATCCATGGTTTCATTATTTATTACATAAATCTTCCAAGGCTGAAGATTTCCTCCCGATGCACTTCTAGCGGACTTTTCAAGTAGCTCTTTGATTAGTTCATCTTCAACAGGAGTTTTAAGGAATTCTCTTACTGAAAGTCTCGAGTCAACCGCTTCACTTACATCCATGACGTCTCCTACGTTAATTCTTGTTCAGCGGTCTCTTTAGCCCATTTATAGTTTGCCTTTCCGTTTGGTGCCCTCATTACCTCATCAACAAATAGAACCTGCTTAGGCAGCTTATATCCAGCCAAGTGTTCTCTTGTGAAAGATATCAAATCTTGTTCGTCAATTTCTTTTCCTTCTTGAAAAGACGCCAAAGCAACTACTCTTTGACCAAACCTATCATCTTGCAGACCAACCACTAGGCAATCATAAATATCATCATGTCTTTTGATGGCTTCTTCCACCTCTTCAGGGTAAACCTTTTCTCCTGCCGTGTTGATACAGTTACTTCCCCTGCCCAAAAGAGTTATTGTTCCATCAGCTTCAACCTTAGCGTAGTCCCCTGGAAAACTATATCTAACCCCCTCAAATTCTTTGAAGGTTTCGGCAGACTTCTTTTCATCTTTGAAATAACCAAGAGGCACTAGACCACTCGTACCTATTTTGCCCATTTTGTCAGACCCAGGTTCAACGATCTCGCCATCATCTGTGATTACAATAACACCCGGATTCAAAACAAATTTTGCGGTTTCAGCAGGATTATCTCTAGAGGCCCTAGAAGATCCCATACCGCCTTCGGTAGATCCCATGGCATCTACTAAAACCATGTCATGATGCTTAAGTAAACCCTGCTTTACTTCTGAGCTCCACATCACTCCACTGGAAATTACTGTATTAACCGATTCCAAGTTATATGGCCTACCTTCTGATTCAGCCTTATCTAAAGCATCCATAATTGGTTTTGCAAACGCATCACCAACAATAACAACATTATTTGCCTTAGTGCGTTCAACTTCCTTAAGGAGATTATCGGGATCAAAGCCTAATTGTGGAAGTGTAACGACCGTGCCTCCAACTAAATGAGGTATTATTGCTCCTAACCACATTCCTGTTCCGTGCATTAAAGGGCAAGCTGGAATACTCACTGGTAAGTTATCTTCATCAGCTAACCTCTTTACCTCATCACCAATAGACTCCAAGTCCTCTTTTTCTAAACGTTCTTGAACAGGAATTAATCCCCAGGCTCCAGCAGTATTCATCATGCCCATAAGATGACCTTCATGTTGATACATAACACCTTTTGGCATTCCTGTAGTGCCTCCTGTATAAAGCATGTAAATATTTTCCCCAGATCTTTCTATTCTCTCCATCGGCTCATGAGAGGTAATAGCTGATTCGTAGTCGGTTGCAAAACTCAATACATCATTGGTTCCATCATCGACTTGGATGAAGAGCTTCACATTAGGCAGTTTATCTTTTATAGCTTCAATCTGTTCTGTATAACAACCCTGAAAGAAGACAGCTTCAGAATCTGAATTGTCTAAAAGGTAGATTAATTCTTCTTCTTTGTACCGATAGTTAACATTTATCGGAACTCCCCTAATCTTAAAAACACTATACTGTGCTTCTAGGTACTCATTAGAGTTGTGAAGGTAGAGACCAACTTTAGAATCATCACCAAGCCCTGCCTCAGTCAAAACTTGGGCTAATCTAGCTGCTCTATCATCATAATCCTTCCAGGTGACTTGTTTATCTCCGCAAATAAGAGCTATCTTATCTGGTATTACATCTGAATTTCTCTCCCATACCGTTGCGTATTGTGCTTCCAAAATAACCTCCTAATTTAACTTTGAATCCAACTTCCATGGGCTCCGTAGGGAACTCTCTGAGGAATCATAACTTCAGCTACTGGCTCTTGATCAAATGCTTCAGCATCAATCACTATGAGCTTTGACTGTCTAGTTTCTCTTTCATGAACTAGAGATAAGATCCAGCCTTCATCTTCTTTGGAAGATCCGGGTTTAGGTGCAAAAACCGGTTCTCCTCCAGCAACATTTTTACCCAAATGATGATCAATTCTTTTGCCAGACTCTAAATGATATTTAAATAAATTCTCTCCAAATGTTAAGTCTTCAACATCTGTTTTTAACTGCATACAATAACCAAATTCAGAAGTAAGCCCTATTCGACCGTCATTAATTCTAGGAAAATCACATGCACCATCATCCAATTGCTCTTCTGAAACTTTTCCTGTTTCTAGGTCTATTACCCAACGCCATAACCTTGCAACTGTGGTTTCTCCTCCATAAATATCCTTAAATCCGCCCACCATGGCCTCCTGCTGTCTGGATACATACAAAATTATCTTATTGCCCACTTCAAATGAATTAAAGCTATGGAAAACGAAACAAGGATCAATTTCAAACCATCTAATATCTGAATTATTACCGTCTCTTGGCATCACTCCTAGTCTTGCTCCACATTCAGGTTTAAAACCAAATGGAGATCCTGTAGTAGCAGCTAAATCCATATCTGAAACTATAGGCAGATCCATAAACACTACATAATTTCTTGTAATGTTCCAATCATGCATCATTACAGGTCTTGGTAGTTCTATAGCTTCAGATTGAACTAAAGCACCTTCTTTGCTGACTCTGTAATAATTCAAATAAGGCTCACTGAACATAGAGTAACCAAAGAAAAGCATCTCACCAGTCTCAGGGCAAACTCTTGGATGCGCTGTCATGGCTGTATCTAATTTTCCATTAAAGTCTTCTACGCCTAAGGTATCTAAATCTTTATTTACACTCCAAGGTAAAGAAGTTTCCTCTAGGGCAAGTAATTTTCCTGCATGATTTACTATGTGAGTATTTGCAGGAGAAGCTGCCAAATTTCCAAATGAAGACATTACATTCAAATCTTCTTCATAGTAGGGGGTTTTAACATATCTATTCTTGTAAGATGCCTTACCGTCTTCAAGATAAACTCCATGAAGCATTCCATTTCCAAAGAACCAGTGGTCACTGTATCCAGAGACAGGATTGAATCCGTTTCTTACATATAGACCTGATAGATCCTCTGGAATCCTGCCTTTGACCTCTAAGTTGGATTCGTTTAATTCTTCCTCAACAGGGGCCCAATTGCCCTGCAGATGCCAGTGTAATTTTTTTTCTGTACTAGAAATGTCTCCCATAACTTTTTCCCCAAAAGATAAGGTAATAGTTATAGCAAAAAAATTGTTTTAGTTATAGAAGAATTTAGAAGTTCGGTTTATCAATAATCAATTTTATCTTCGACGGCTTTTCCTTCTTTAGGAATAAGTGCTGACCTTATAAAAGAAGCAACTTGTACTCCGTCTTGATTCTTACCGATTGTTTTTACAGTAACAATTCCTTCATCTGGTCTTGATTTAGACTCTCGTTTTTCTATAACTTCAGATTCAGCGTAGAGTGTATCTCCAACATACAAGGGGTGGGTCATCTTTATATCTGTCCAACCCAAATTCGCAACGGTTTTTTGACTCACATCGCTCACACTCATACCAACCATCAGGGCAACAGTAAAGGGACTTACCACAAGTGTTTTACCAAATTCAGTACCCTTTCCGTACTCATCATCAATATGCAAGGGATGTTGATTCATAGTAAGAAGCGTAAACCAGA
Organism: uncultured SAR86 cluster bacterium; assembly: GCA_902559365.1. Classification (GTDB taxonomy): domain Bacteria; phylum Pseudomonadota; class Gammaproteobacteria; order Magnimaribacterales; family Magnimaribacteraceae; genus Magnimaribacter. Next base: position 103,044 of record CACEHP010000001.1, on the reverse strand, counting down.
TATTGTCTGATTGGGTAATAGTTCTTCCAGGTCTGTGTTCATAAACATCGCCTATAACAAACTCTTCGTAATATCTGCCAAAAGATTCTCGATACCGTCCTGGTGAAACTTCCTTCATTTTTTTTACCATAATATACCTAGTCTATATTTTTTGGATCTATGCCCACAAGCTTTAATCTTTTTTCCATAGATAATATTACAGGCAGATCAATCATCTTACCTTTATAGGCTATAACTGCTGAAGAGGCATCATTAAAGGCTTTTATTATTTCTTTAGCTTCTTCGATCTCATCTTCATTGGGAATAAAAGAATTCTTAATAACTTCCAATTGGCTCGGGTGTATTGCGGCCTTGCCATTAAAGCCCATGGCTTTTGACCTTTTGCTCTCTTCTTGTAATGCATCTAAGTTATCAATATTCATGAAAGGGCTATCGATAGAAAATAAGTTATTAATTGCTGCTTCTAAGACTATTTTAGAACGTGCATAGAGAAGAGAGTCCCAATCCATGGTTGAACCTAAACTAGCACTAAGATCTGCACCACCAAGAGCTAATCCTTTAACTTTGTCAACGGAGGCTATTTCAGAGATATTCTTTATAGATATTGGAGTTTCTAGCAAAGCAATGATGTCTATGTCAGGTAGACTTGATATTAATCCGCTTTCCTCGACCTTGGGTAACATATATGCACTTATCCCAAGGTTAGGATCAGTCAATAAGCGAATATCTTCTTGACCCACGCTATCATTAATTGGGTTTACTCTAACAATAAGATTGCCGGAGTAATTATTCTCATGGAGATGAGAATATAGAGCTTCTCTGGCTTGTGATTTCTGATCTTCAGGAACTGAATCTTCCAGATCTAAGATTATACTATCGGTACCTTTTGCGAAGGTTTTCTCTATCCATTCAAGCTTATTAGCTGGAAGGAAGAGAGGAGAAATCGGGAACTTATTCAACTTTAAGGGAGGAATCTACTGTCTTTCCTTTTGTATTAGAAAATCTACAACATCAAATAGCTGATCTGTTCGAACAGCTCGAGATGCAGACACTTTATATTTTCCATTTACGATTAATGAAGGTACACCAGTTACTTTCCACTGTTTCATTTTCTTGTCTGCTTGGTCCACAGCATTTCTTACTCCAAAAGAAGTAGACACTGCTTTGTATCTATCTTTTTGAACATCGAACCCTCTAAAGTAATACTCCAACTCTGTATTGCCTGTAAGCATTCTTCCTTCATTCTGTATTGTATTGAATGCAGCGGGAACAAATTGCTGTTCTATACCCAGAGCCTTTGCTGTGTAGTAAATATTTGCATGCGTTTTAAGCATTTCATTCCAGGTGGCTGGAGACTTTATGAAAGTAACATCTGCTGGGATGTCTTTTTTCCATCTAGCTATGTAGGGTTCTAATGCATAACAGTGATTACATCCGAACCAAAAAACTTCTGTGACTTCAATTTTTGAAGGATCACGAACTGTTGTTGGATTATTCACTATTTCGTAATGAACTCCAGCTTTATATTTTTCTCCGGTATTTACTTCAAGAGACGGGCTATCCTCGGAAGAACACCCTAAAACGACTGTTAATATTGATAAAGAAATAAGTTTTTTGATCATCTAATCAGTATAAGCCATGCACAAAGCTTGAAAGAGCATCAATTTCATTATCATCTAATTTGTAAGCTATAGCTGCCATAATTTTAGATGGATCCTCATTTACTCTTAGGCCTGATCTATAATCCTTAAGTGCTTTGGCTACATAATCAGGTTGCTGGCCACTAAGCAAAGGATAGGCCGCAGGACCGTTGCCTAGACCTCTTGGAGAATGGCAAGCGGAGCAAGCAGGGACTCCTTTCTCAAGGTTGCCTGCATAGTAGAGCTTCCTGCCTAAATCAACTTTGGATTCCTCTGCCTTACCTACCTTATTTTTTTGAGAAGCATAAAAAGCTGATATGTCCTCTAAATCAGAGTCTTGAAGGCTATCTAGTAACCCCACCATTGAATCAATAACTCTATCACCAGATTTCACTAGTCTTAGTTGTTTAAGAAGATACTTCTCATTCTGGCCTGCCAAAGAAGGCCAAAGACCTACCACGCTATTTCCATCGGCACCATGGCACGCAGAGCAAACAGCTACTTTTTCCTTTCCAGCATCTGGGTCACCTGCCCCTATAAAGAGGATAGAAGAGATAAGAATTATAAGAATTTTTAGTTTCATCTAAGAATTTATCTTTAAATATGATGTGGCGCGCCGACATTATATACTAACCTTTCTGGCGATCCTAAATTTATAACTTAAATGAATAATACATTTTTTCAGAACGCAAAATTCACTGGCAGCTACCCTACAAGTGAAGATTTACCTTTAGATGAAGGTACTGAAATAGCTTTTTGTGGGCGATCAAATTGTGGCAAATCTAGTATCCTTAATGCGCTTACAAATAATAAGAAGTTAGCTAAAACAAGCAAGACGCCGGGAAGAACGCAAGCAATAAATTTTTTTGATATAGACTCGACAGGAGTATTTAAGATTGTTGACTTGCCCGGTTATGGATACGCAAAAGTATCAAAAAAAATGCGTTCAGAATGGGGTCAAGAAATAGAAAAATACCTGATGACTAGAAAAAGTCTCAATGCGCTGTGCATCATTATGGACATTAGACATCCATTCAAAGAAGATGATTTAAAGTTAATTGATTGGTGTGAAACTAAAGATCTCCCTATGATTTTACTACTAAATAAGGCTGATAAGCTTTCTAACAATAAAGCCTCTCAGGTCACCAAAAGTGCGAAAAAAACTTTACAAAAGCTCTCAACAAAACACCACGTTATTGCAACCTCTGCAACAAATAAAACAGGAATTGCGGCTTTATTAGAAAAAATAAATGAGCTCAAGTAAAAAAGCTCCAAGTATTTGGGGTTACTTGAAGCTTTATTGAAAGTTAGGGTTCGTGCCTTTCATATATAGAGACAAATAGTGCTAAGAAAAGTTCATTTTTTTATTTTTTTTTTAAATTTTTTCTAGGGTAAAATTACATAAAGGAAATTATCATTAGTAAAACAAGAACAAACATTATTAAAGGACTAAGCGCATTACTTACTTTAGGCGCCCATCAACGAACTAAGTTAAAAACTTATGCAAGACTTGCAGAGTCCTTGAAAGAAACTCATTCAATTCAAACTGATAGAGGTTCTTTAAAGTTTAGAATAGATTCGCCTGGATCCGTACCTCAAGATCCCAACTCAGAAAGAAGTGAACCTGAAACCTTTGAATGGATAAGAGAATATTTGAAGGAAGGGCAAACTCTATGGGATGTAGGTGCAAATATTGGAGTATTCAGCATTTATGCTGCAATTGAAAAGAAAAATAACGTTCTGTCACTAGAGCCATCCGCTGAATCTTATGCCACTCTTAATGCAAACATAAGACTCAATGGCCTGGATAAACATATACATGCACTTTGCTTCGCGGGCAGCGAAGAAACACAGCTTCTGGACTTATACATGAAAGATACGAGTGCAGGAGCCTCACATAATAGCATTGGCTCTAGCTCTAATCAGTTTGGGGAGTTTGAGGTAAATGGTTATCAATCAGTGATAGCCATCAAGCTTGATGAGCTGAATGATATGCATGGAGTTCCCTCACCTGATCACATAAAACTTGATGTGGATGGAAAAGAACTTGAGATACTTAAAGGAGGAGCAAAAGTACTCTCCAGTGTTGAAAGCGTTCATGTGGAAATAGAGGGAAAAAATCTAATAGAAAATCTAGAAGAGATTGAAGGGATTATGTCGTTTGCAGGACTTGAAGAAGAGGAGAGTTGGAGAGATAAAGGGTCTGGAAGAAATAGGCTATATCTAAGGAAATAAAACTTAATGAGTGAAGAAAAAGATCCCATAATCCTAGTTGATGGCTCCTCATATCTATATCGGGCCTATCATGCCTTACCTCCACTAACGAATAGCAAAAATCAACCAACAGGAGCTATTAAAGGCGTTATAAGTATGATCAAAAAGATTCTTATTGATCATCCAGAAAGCCCTTTAGCAGTAGTTTTTGATGCCAAAGGTAAAACTTTTAGGCACGACATGTATTCTGAATATAAAGCCAATAGGCCTCCCATGCCTGAAGATTTGGTTCAACAGATTGAACCAATTCATCAAATTATTTCTTTAATGGGGATTAAATTAATCATGATTACCGGTGTGGAGGCTGATGACGTAATTGGAACATTGGCAGAGCAGGCAAGACAAAAGAAATTGAATGCAGTCATTTCTACCGGTGACAAAGATATGACTCAGCTCGTTTGTGAGAACGTGAGTGTTGTAAACACCATGTCAGGAGAGCTACTTGATGAAAGCGGAGTTTTAAAAAAATTTGGAGTAGGACCTGAATTAATAACAGATTATCTGGCGTTAATAGGTGATAAATCTGATAACGTTCCAGGAGTAGACAAAGTCGGCCCTAAGACAGCAGTAAAGTGGCTCAATGAATATAGTGACATAGAGGGAGTAAAGGAGAACTCTGAATCTATAGGAGGAAAGGTTGGTGAAAACTTAAGATCTTCCATAGAAATGCTTGATCTGGCCCATGAGTTAGTAAAAATAAAGACAGACGTTGAACTTGAGTTGGGTATAGAAGATTTAGCAAGATCAGAACCAGATACAGAGAAACTCACTGAAATATACAAAGAATTAGAATTTAATGCTTGGCTACAGGAAGCTCCTGAGAAGAAAACAAGCCCGACAAAGGTCAATTCATCTTACATTTGTATTTCTTCACAGGATTTATTAGAGAAAGTCATCAAAAATGCATCAAAAGCAAAGACTATTGCTATAGACACCGAAACAACAGGTTTAGATTATATGGATACTGATTTAGTAGGTATCTCATTAAGCTATAAACCGGGAGAGGCATATTACATTCCTATTAATCATCACGATGATACAGTTAATCAACTCGAGCTGAATGTAGTTTTAGATGCTTTGAAACCTGTTCTTGAAAGCTCAAAAAACAAAATAATTGGACAAAATATAAAGTTCGATAGGAATGTGCTAGCAAAATATGGAATAAATATTTCATCTATTAAAAATGACACTATGATGATGAGTTACGTGCTTGATGCTTCTGCAACAAGACATAACTTGGATGCTCTATCTTCTTATTATTTAAACTACAAAACTTCGACTTTTGAAGATGTTGCAGGAAAGGGAGTCAAACAAGTTACTTTTGATCAAGTACCTATTGAAGAGGCCACGAACTATGCTGCTGAGGATGCCGACATTACCTTAAGACTCTATGAAGAACTAAATCCAAAGCTAGAAAGTGTAGAGTCTCTAAAAAAACTGAATGATGAAATAGAGATACCATTGATAGAAGTTCTGTCAGAAATGGAACAAAACGGCGCTATATTGAATTCTAAAATTCTGAGCTCTCAATCAAAAGATCTAGAGAACCGTATTAAGAAATTAGAAAAAAAGGCTTATGAAATTGCAGGAGAAGAATTTAATTTAGGCTCTACTAAACAGTTGAGAGAAATATTTTTTGACAAATTAAATTATAGAATTATTAAAAAGACTCCGGGAGGTCAACCTTCGACTGATGAGAAAGTTCTTGTCGAGCTTGCAGAGGAATATGAATTGCCTGGAGTATTACTTGAGCACAGGACATTAAGCAAACTCAAGTCAACTTATACAGATAAATTACCAGGTCAGATTTCTGAAACTACAGGAAAAGTACATACATCTTTTCATCAGGCTGTAACAACTACTGGAAGATTATCTTCTTCAGATCCCAACCTTCAAAATATTCCAATAAGAACAGAAGATGGGAGAAGAATCAGACAGGCATTTGAGCCTTCAAAAGGACATAGGTTTATTTCAGCAGATTACTCTCAAATAGAACTACGTATTATGGCTCATATTTCAAAGGATGTTGGACTGCTGCAGGCATTCCAAGAGGGGGAAGATGTTCATAGCAAGACAGCCAGTGAAGTATTTGATGTTGCTATAGAGGAGGTAACAGCAGATCTTAGAAGAAATGCCAAAGCAATCAATTTTGGACTTATTTACGGAATTTCAGCTTTTGGTCTTGGTAAGCAGCTTGGTATCTCTAGAAATCTAGCTGCAGAATATATGGCTATGTACTTTGAAAAGTATCCAGGAGTTAAAAAATACATGGAGTCTACTAAAGACTTTGCGAGTCAGAATGGATACGTTGAAACTTTATTTGGAAGAAGACTCTATTTAAGAGATATCAATGCTAGTAATGCGATAAGAAGACAAGCTTCTGAGAGAGCTGCAATAAATGCACCGGTGCAAGGAACTGCTGCAGATATAATGAAAATTGCGATGATTAAAACGCATCAGGCAATTAAGGCAGAAAATGTTAAAGCTAAACTCATTCTTCAAGTCCATGATGAACTGATCCTAGACACGCCTAAAAAGGAGATAGATAGTGTTATCAACTTGTTAACTGATTCTATGATGGGTGCGGCAAGTTTGGATGTTCCTTTAGAAATTGATGTAGGAGTTGGAGATAATTGGGATCAAGCACACTAATGGAATTAATAATCAAAGATCCTAGGAGAACTTTCTTAGTTTTCTTACTGGCCTCAATAGGAATGATAGCAGTAGCTCTCTTTATGGAGCATTTTCTTGAACTCAAGCCTTGCATCCTTTGTTATATGCAAAGAGGGGCTGTAATAGTCACTGGGATCCTGGCTGCTATAGGATTCTTGGTAAATCCCAGCAAGTTATTGAACTATAAAACTTTTATTTCAATAATCTTTCTAAGTATTGTTGTTGGAATGCTTCTTGCATCAAGACAATTATATTTACAAAGCCTGCCAGCAGAATTAGTACCAAGTTGTGCTCCAGATATTGATTACCTGATTTCTACACTTCCTTTCTTAGAAGTAATAATCCTTGCTTTTACTGGAGATGGTAATTGCGCAGAGGTTTTATGGACCTTTTTGGGCATTAGTATTCCTGGTTGGGTGTTCATATCCCTATGTATTTTGATGATTTATTGTCTTGTCATTTTCAAGAATGTAAATGAAATTCATTCTCATAAATAAAATTAAATCTATATAATACTCGGCAGTTTAAAAAGGATTCTTGAATGCCGTCTATTTTCGAAAATTTATGTGTAGAAGAACTTATCGACCACGCCCTAGAAAGAGGCGAAGGTGAGCTTGCTTCTAATGGAGCCTTGTTGGTAAAAACTGGAAAGAGAACTGGTAGAAGCCCTCTTGATAGATTTATTGTAAATGATGAATCTACAAAGAACTCTGTAGATTGGGGTGAAGTAAATAAACCATTTGATAGCGAGGCCTTCAATGCCCTTTGGCAACGGGTTAATGAGTATATGGACGAAAGAGATACTTTTGTCTCATCTCTTCATGTTGGTGAGCACTCTGAATACTATGTTCCAGTAAAGATTAGAACTGAATGGGCTTGGCATAATCTATTTGGCAAACAAATGTTTATTAGACCTAAAAATTTTAATCCAACAGGCAAAGAACATTGGGAGATAATGAGCGCACCTCAATTCGTTTGTGAACCTGAAAGAGATTTAACTAACAGCGATGGCGTTGTTTTGCTTGATTTTACAAGAAAGAAGGTCCTTCTAGCAGGTATGCCTTATGCGGGAGAAATGAAGAAGTCTATGTTTGCTGTTCAAAACTTCTTACTACCTGAAAAAGATGTACTGCCTATGCACTGTGCTTCTAACGTGGGAGCAAATGGAGAGGTATGTCTGTTCTTTGGACTTTCAGGAACAGGTAAAACAACTTTATCTGCTGATCCAGCAAGAAATCTTATCGGAGATGATGAGCATGGTTGGGGCCCAGGAACCGTATTCAACTTCGAGGGAGGTTGTTATGCTAAGTGTATCGACCTGACCCAAAAGAATGAACCGGTTATTTGGGATGCCATTAAAAAAGGTAGTGTGATGGAAAATGTAGTAATTGATCCAGAAACAAAGAATCCAGACTACTCAGATTCTTCTCTAACAGAGAATACACGTGTTGTTTACCCTAGAGAGCACATAGAGAAAAGAGCTGATGAGAATGCAGGCGGCGAGCCTAATGCAGTAATATTTCTGACATGTGACCTTTCTGGAGTTATACCTCCTGTCTCTATCCTAAGCAAAGAAGCGGCTGCTTATCACTTTTTGAGCGGTTATACCGCCGCTATAGGCTCTACTGAAGTTGGTTCTACTGAAGCTTTCAAAACTACTTTTTCAACTTGTTATGGGGCTCCTTTTTTCCCTAGAGCAGCTGGAGTCTATGCTGATCTGCTTATGAAAAGAATAGAAGAATTTGATAGTAAAGTTTATCTTGTAAACACTGGTTGGACGGGCGGGCCTTATGGTGTTGGAAAGAGATTTGATATACCCGTTACTAGATCAATAATCTCTGCCATTCAATCAGGAGCTTTAAGTGGTGTTGAGACTGAAACAATAGAGGGAATGAACCTTGATGTGCCACTAAATGTAGAAGGTGTAGATAGCAATCTGCTCAATCCAATTAAAAATTGGTCTGATCCTTCTTCGTATGCAGAGTATGAAAATAAACTAGTTACTCAATTTAAGGATAACTTTAAGAAGTTTGATGTATCGCAATCTATTGTTGAGGCCGGACCAAGGTAAAAGCAATGATTAGGTTTTCTTTAGATGACGTAAAGAAATCAAAAGCAACTTCAGAACTTAACTTCATAAATAGAGGTATCGAGAAAGAAAGCTTAAGGATCGACTCTGCTGGAAAAATATCTCAAAAACCTCACCCCAAAGGTTTAGGTTCTGCTCTAACAAATCCATATATAACTACTGATTTCTCTGAAGCATTGGTTGAGTTAGTTACACCTACCTTCAACAGTGCCGAGGAATGTCTTAAGTTCTTAAGCGATCTTCACGTCTTTGTGAATCAGAACCTAGAGGATGAATCGCTTTGGCCGTTAAGTATGCCTTGTTCAATCGATTCTGAAGAAGAAATACCTATTGGAGATTATGGGTTATCTAATCAGGGCATGATGAAAACAATTTACAGAAGAGGCCTTTCAAATAGATATGGCAGTATGATGCAAGCAATAGCGGGTATTCACTATAACTTTTCTTTCTCTGATAATTTCTTAAAAATCCTTGCTGATTCCAACTCTCATAACCTCAAGGAGCTAAAAAATGAAGTTTATCTCGGTATAGCTAGAAACTTTCGTCGCTATGGATGGCTTTATCTTTTGCTTTACGGTTCTTCTCCAATAACAAGCAAATCTTTCGCCGCCAATAGATCTCATGATCTGGACAACCTAAATTCTGATGACCTATACAAGGTGAATGCAACTTCATTGAGAATGGGAGATCTGGGTTACATTAGCCATGCACAGGATAATCTCAATATTTCATATAACTCATTAAAAGATTACAGCTCAGACTTGAAGAATGCCCTCAAAACCACCTATCAAGAATACAAAGAACTCGGTGAATTTAAAGACGGCGAGAGGATTCAATTGAATGACTCCATTATTCAAATAGAAAATGAGTATTACAGTACTATCAGGCCAAAAAGGGTATGTCCAAGCGGGGAAAGACCAATCAATGTGCTCAATGATCAAGGTATTGATTACCTTGAAGTGAGATGTATAGACCTAAATCCTAATACATTTGTAGGCATATCAAGGGAGCAAGTTTACTTCCTTGATTTGTTGATTTTATATTGCTTCTTCACAGAAAGTCCTGAAATACTTGAAGACGAATCCAAAGAGTTATTTAAAAATCATAAAACCATAGTTAATGATGGAAGAGACCCTAGCGCCAGAATCAAAACTTTGAATGGAGATGTTTTAGTCAAGGAAGAGGCTATGAGGATTTTAGATGGAATGAGCGAAGTTGCGACATTTATGGACGAAGAAGTCTTCAAAGAAGGGAATATCTGGTCAGAAACTGTAGGGAATCAGAAAAAAATCATAGAAAATTATGATTTATCTCTTAGTGGATCTCTGTTGGAAGAAGTTAATAAAAGTGGCATTACCTTTCAGGAATACGGCTTGGGTATTTCTCTTACTCATAAAAAACAAATGAATGATCTCGAAACAGATAACGATAATGAGTTTAGAAACAAGGCTTCGGAATCTCTAAAAAGTGCAAAAAAATTAGAAGAAGAGCATCAAATTAGTTTTGAAAACTACCTAGAGGAATTTTTAAATAAGATTTCTTGACGTTTTATTTTTTATCGTTAATTTAACCCTTAAATATTAAATAAGGATCGTTTTATGAAAGCATTTCTCTGTAAAGAATTTGGACCAGTTGACTCTCACACAGTAGAGGAAATAGAAGATCCAGTAGCAGGTCCGGGCCAGGTTGTTGTTGATATTAAAGCTACAGGTATAAGTTTTCCTGATGTGCTAATAGTTCAGGGACTATATCAATTCAAACCACCTTTTCCCTTCAGCCCAGGTAGCGAAATTTCAGGTGTTGTTTCCTCGGTAGGTGAAGGTGTCACAATGCACAAAGTAGGTGACAGAGTTATGGGCAGTATCGGTTCTGGAGGATTACGGGAGAAAGGGGTCTATCTTGAACAACAATTAATGCCCTTACCTGAGTCTATGGACTTCAATACTGCAGCAGGCTTTCCCCTAAACTATGGAACAACTTACCATGCCTTTAAGCAAAGAGGAGAACTCAAAGAAGGTCAATCGGTACTAGTGCTAGGTGCTGGGGGAGGACTTGGCATCACAGCCATTCATATAGCAAAAGCAATGGGGGCCAGGGTTATAGCCGCAGCTTCATCACAGGAAAAGATAGATCTTTGTAAAAAAGAAGGTGCAGACGAAGGAATAATTTATGAAAGAGATATGGACAGGGATCTTCAAAAAAAGTTTTCTGATGAAATAAAAGAATTGACTGGTGGTGGCGTAGATATGATTTATGATCTTGTAGGTGGAGACTATGCCGAACCTGCTTTAAGAGCTATTGCTCGACATGGCAAATATCTAGTCATAGGTTTCACTGCCGGAATACCTAAAATGCCTTTAAATTTAACCCTTCTTAAAGAATGCCAAATAGTTGGCGTTTTTTGGGGTCAATTTGCAGCGATAGACCATGCAGAAAATGCACAAAACTTCAAAGAACTTTTTGAGCTTCATGCTGAAGGTAAAATTAAGCCCTTTGTCACTGAAACTTACAGTCTTGAAGAGTCGGCTAAAGCAATTAAAACCTTAGAAGACAGGAAAGTCTTAGGAAAAGTTGTAGTAAATATGGAATAAAAATATGACGAGAAGAATGATTAAAAGAGTAATTCTTCTCCAATTGATTCTTATAACTTTCCAGCTACATGCTGTAGATGACAAGGAAGACTTTGTTTATGATCTTTCTTTGGCAACACAAGGTATTTCTGTTTCTCAATTTAATACTGGGGTGAATTATTCTTTGGGGCGTGGAATTGAAAAGGATTTCGAAAAGGCAGTTTATTGGTACCAAAGAGCTCATGAACAAGGTCACTCGAAAGCGCCTTTTAATATAGCACTAATCTATGCCGATGGGATAAACCTAGACCCAGATCCAGAACTTGCACTAGATTATCTTCTTATAGCTGAAGAAAGGAATAATAAGGCTGCAAAACGATTCCTCAATAAACTCAGAGAACAAGAAAATCTAAAACTAGAAGAAGCCTTAATAAAGTTCTGTTGCCCCGATCCTTTAAGTCATTCAATGATCTCAAAAAATTAATAGAAGATTTTAAATAAAAGCTTATAATCGCGGCTTTCTTAAAATCCATGTCTATAAATAATCTCAGAAACGTTGCCATTATTGCTCATGTAGATCATGGGAAAACCACCCTTGTTGATAAATTACTTCAACAATCTGGAACTCTTGATAGAAAGAATATGGACTCGGAAAGGATTATGGATTCTGATGATCAAGAAAAAGAAAGAGGAATAACTATTCTTGCTAAAAATACTGCTATCAAATGGAAAGAGCATAGGATCAATATAGTAGACACACCTGGCCATGCTGACTTTGGAGGAGAAGTTGAGAGGGTATTATCTATGGTTGACTCAGTTCTTTTATTAGTAGATGCAGTAGATGGACCTATGCCTCAAACCAGATTTGTAACACAAAAGGCATTTGATCAAGGACTAAACCCCATACTCGTTATAAATAAGATAGATAGGCCGGGAGCAAGACCAGATTGGGTTCTAGACCAAGTATTTGATCTATTTGATAGGTTAGGTGGAAATGATGAACAGCTGGATTTTCCTGTGGTTTATGCTTCAGCGTTAAATGGTGTTGCAGGACTAGATGAAAATGAAATGTCTGATGACATGTCCCCTTTAATGGATTTGATTCTAGACAAGGTAAATCCACCTGAAGTAAATGATGAGGGTCCTCTGCAAATGCAAATAAGCGCCTTGGACTACAACAGTTACGTAGGTGTTATAGGTATAGGCAGAATAACAAGAGGAAAGATAAAACCAAATGAACAGGTGGTGGTTGTCGACACTGATAATAATGAGAGAAAAGGAAAAGTGCTTCAAGTTATGGGTTACAACGGACTAGAAAGAATAGAAGTTACTGAGGCACAAGCAGGTGACATAATTTGCGTAACTGGAGTTGATAAACTGAACATTTCAGATACATTGTGTAGTCCAGAAAAAATTGAAGGACTTCCTCCTCTTAGTGTTGACGAGCCAACAGTAAGTATGACCTTCCAAGTTAATAACTCGCCTTTTGCTGGCAAGGAAGGAAAATATATCTCCTCAAGAAATCTCAAAGAACGCTTGGAGCAAGAGCTTATTCATAATGTAGCTCTCAGAGTCGAACCAGGAGATTCGCCTGATAAATTTAAGGTTTCTGGGCGAGGTGAATTACATCTATCAGTCCTGATAGAAAATATGAGAAGAGAAGATTATGAATTAGGCGTTTCCAAGCCTGAGGTTATACAGAAAGATGTGAATGGAGAAATCCATGAACCTTTTGAACAAATTGTTATTGATATAGAAGATCAACACCAAGGCTCGGTAATGGAAGAGATGGGCCAAAGGAAGGCAGACCTTCAAAATATGGAGCCAGACGGAAAAGGGAGAATCAAACTTGAGTTCATAGCCCCCTCAAGGGGAATGATAGGTTTCAGGTCAAGCTTTCTTACTATGACAAGTGGAACCGGGATAATGACAAGCGTATTTGATCATTACGGAAAGGCAAAAGACGGTGAATTAGCCAAGAGACAGAATGGAGTTTTGGTTTCTATGGCAGCTGGAAAAACATTAGCTTATTCTCTATTTAACTTGCAAGAACGAGGTAGGATGTTTGTCGGACATGGAACTGATGTTTACATAGGACAAATTGTTGGCCTGCACTCGAGAGATAATGATTTGCCTGTTAATCCGACTAAAGCTAAGCAATTAACAAACATTAGAGCTGCAGGGACTGATGAAAACCTTATATTGACCCCACATATTGAACATACTTTAGAGCAAGCCTTAGAATTTGTAGAGGACGATGAGCTTGTTGAAGTTACACCAAAATCCATCCGATTAAGGAAAAAAGATATAAGATAACCTCAAGAATGAGAATAAGGTTCCTTTTATAAAAAAGGAAGTGTTCTCTCTTTTATTAGAATACTTTTAACCTAAGTAGTTTGTGCTAATATACCCCCCATGGGTATAAAGAAACTATTATTTCTCATTCTTGCTATAAGCAGTGTTGCAGAAGCAAGACCCATCTCTTATTCAGGAGGCTCAACACTAATGAGTCACTCAGATAACATGCGTGATTCTCTATATCTACATTATTCACCAACTTATAAGTACTCATTAGGTTTAGAGGCTGTAAAAGATGATTTTTTGAGCTCCAACTATTCGTATTTCAGACTCACTTACCTTTTGAATAGAAAAAACACTCAATATTCCCAAAGAAACCTATATTTTCAATCTGGAGTAAGCTCCAAAGGGATTGAGAATAAATTTTATGGTCTTCATGGAGATTGGGAAACTAGACGATGGTTTGCTGGTTTTGGTTACAAAAAAGTAGAGAATGAGATTATAGATTTTGAAGATCAATACTTGCAGATTGGTTTAGCACCCTATTTGGGCGAATACGGAGACTTTCACACTTGGATTATGTTGAAATCCAAAAAAAATGGTCTTTTGAAGAATTGGTCAACTTTTCCCGTACTTAAATTTTTCAAAGGAAATTTTTTAATTGAGTTTGGATATAACGACAAGACTGAATGGGACTCACATTTGATGTATAGATTTTAGGAGATGATATGAATAAATTTTTGATTATTGGCCTTAGTTTTATGATTTCTCATTCTTTGTTTGCTACGGATGATATGAATCATGACCATAAAGGTCATGTTCACGGAGAACTGATTGATGGAAAAGATCTTGATGTAGATCCTGATAGGTACCAAAACTTTCTTAAAGATCTTGAAGACTGCCAAATTGCGGTAGTTAGTGTAATTGGCATGGTGTGTGATTTTTGCGCCCAAGGTCTAGAGAAGACTTTCAAGAAAGATAAAAACGTAAAAAAAATTGATGTGGACCTTAGCAAAGGAAAAGTTTTAATTGCTTACTCAAAAGATAAGGCTATTGAATATAAGGAAATAGAGCAAAAAATTCTAGCTAATGGCCAGAATGCTACTGGCTTAAAAATTATTGATTTAAATTAATGGAAGATAAATCGGTAAACTTTCTATCACTGTTTGCTTCTTCATCAACGCTCATATGTTGCGCCCTACCTGCAATGTTTGTTGCTTTAGGTGCTGGCGCTTCTTTTGCTTCATTACTTACGCATTTACCTTTTCTCATTACCTTGTCTCAATACAAGACACAAATAACTATTTTTGCACTTGTCATGGTGATAATAGCCGGTTATGCCAACTATAAAACCTATCATATGCCTTGCCCCGCAGATCCTGAGTTAGGAAGGTTGTGCATGCAAACTAGAAAACGATCAAGATATGTTTATTACATTTCAGTTGTATTATTTATTTTTGCTACAATATTTACTTATATAATTCCTATATTCATATGAAAAATCCATGCCACAAAGAAGAAATTCCTAGTCTTAACAGAATTGAGGGGCAGGTTCGTGGAATTGCTAACATGATTGATGACGACAAATATTGCATTGATATACTCAATCAAATCAAGGCGGTTAGAAATGCTATTACAAGCGTTGAAGGGAGAATATTAAAAAAACATATGAAAGAATGTGTTAGAGAAGCATTAAGTGATGAGCAGGATTTTGACGACAAGGTTGAGGAAATTTTAAAAACTCTAAAAAGGTAAAGTAGAGCACTTCTTTAAATACTCTACCGTTGTGCCTCAGAATGAGGATTGGGGTTTACAGGTAGTACATCATCTATCTTTCTAATTCATTTTATTCTGGATCACCATTCCAAAAATTTCAGGTTTTTAAGAAACCAGTCTGTTAGTATCCGTTAAGATAATTTATCTAAAAAGGAGAGACTATGACAGTTAACGTAATTATAGAAGGAACTTTAAAAGAAGGAGAAAGGGAAAATTTCACAGGTATTTGTACTGAAGCTTTCAAAGTAACCAGGGCATTTGATGGATGCCAAGGTGTTGATTTGGTTTATAACATTGAAATACAAAATAATTGGCTATTTAATGAAGTATGGGATAGCGCGGAGCATTATCAGAAATATCTACAATTCAGAACCGAGGATGGGACCTTAGACGCCATAGCTTCGATGTGTGAAGATGCTCCTTTAATAAGAATCTTCGACATCATTCCTACTTAATCTCTTCATGAGAGTCCTAGCATTGGGTGGCAGTGGCGGCATGGGCAGGTTTGCCGTAGAAACTAGTATGCAATTCGACAATATTAGGGAAATTTTTGTAGCTGATATTAATGCAGATGCTGCAATAGCATTTTCAAATACAATGAATGAAAAGGTCTCGGGCTTTGGCTTAGATGTAACGGATTTAGATGCCCTAAGGAAAGCAATGGATAATGCGGATATTGTTATAAATACAGTAGGGCCATTCTTTAAATATGGTCCGCCCATCCTAGAAGCTGCAATAGAAACGGGCTGTCACTATCTTGATATCAATGATGACTGGGAACCTACTCTAGAAATGCTTAAATTTCACAAGAAAGCTGAAAGTCTTAGTAAAACAGCGATATTAGGCATGGGTGCAAGCCCAGGTCTTACAAATATGCTAGGCGCTGCGGCCATACAAGAGCTCGATGAAGTAGAGACACTGTATACAGGTTGGACAATGGATGGGGCTACACCCGAAAAGGAGTCCTCGCAGTCAGGAATAAATGCAGCCATGATTCATGCAGTGCAACAAATGACTGGCAAAGTAAGAATACATGATGATGGAGCGCCCAAGATGGTCAAGCCACTCAAACAAGTTGTAGTGGATTTTCCGGGTTATGGTGAATTTAAATCTCGCATTTTTGGCCATCCAGAGGCTATAACCTTCCCACATCATTTTAAGAGTCTTAGAAGGAGTATGAATCTAGCTCATGGAAGCGGCTTTGGTATCCTGAAGTGGATTATGAGACTTGTCGATTGGAACATCTTGTCTGTAGAGAAAGCGGCCGGCATAGTCCAAGACCTTTCATCAAGCATAAGAGAGAACCTTGAAGCAAAAGGCGTAGAGACTGGTATAGATATGGTCAGATATTCTTTAGACAAACCTCCTTCCCTTTATGCTTTGGCTATAGGTAATAAGAATGGGCAAACAGCTTCTTGTGGCACTACATTCCGTGCCTCAGATTTAATTAGCATGGGAGAAGCTACCGGGATACCACTCGCTTGCGGTCTAAAGCTTCTAGTTGATGGAAAAATAGTAAAATCTGGTGTTTTTGGCCCCGAAGGTGCAATAGATCCAAATGATTTTTTTAAGGAACTCTATGAAATTAGTGACCTTTTTGAAAAAAGTGAAGAGGTAGGCTCTGAGGGTTTAAAACTTATTAATATCTTCAGAAGTTGGTTGTAAAATAAATTTAAACTTGGAGAGTGAAATGGAAAAAATAAATAATTTTTTTGATGGAATAGCTAATCCTATAAGAGGAGTTGCTGATTGGTTATTAAGAATTGGGCTGGGTATAGCTTTCTTCTTACATGGATACGGAAAGCTGCCCATATCAGATGGCTTTGTTGGATGGCTGGGATCTAAAGGTGTGCCCATGGCAGAATTTACTGCTTACCTTGTTGCATGGGGAGAAATATTGGCCGGCTTGGGAATCATAGTCGGAGGAATAATTGCCAATAGATTGAGTGAACTTGGTCATTTAGTAACAAGAGTCTCTGGAGGTGCTATAGGAGTAATTATGATTTTTGCTCTTCTGATAGCTCACTCTGATTGGGGTATATTCTTTGGTGAACGTGGTTCTGTACTTTTTGCTAGTGAACAGCTATTTCTTCTATTATTGGGAACTTACTTCGCAATTAAAGGAAATAAATAAAAAAAGGGGTTAGGATTCCTTTCCTAACCCCCATTTACGTAATGCTTTAGGGCAGCAATACTTACCTAGCCTAAACTAGGTCAAGGAACATACTTAGAACCTGTAACTAAACTTAGCTCCGTAATTCCTTCCAGCTAAGGGCACTTCATTTTTAACAAACGAAGAATGGTTTCTTGCTACTTCGTCTAATAAGTTAGTACCAAATATTGAAAGTTTTAACTCACTTGCTTCACCTACGTTAAATGTTCTAGTCAACCTAGTATCTAACATCTGATATGAATCAGTTTTTGTTTCACCTTTACTAATGTCATTTTGGCTTTCAACATCCTTGAGAGTTAGTTTAAATACCCAATCACTCTCAACATAAGACAAAGAATAGATATTCCTCGCTGGATTGATTCTTGGTACGTTATGTCCATCAGAAAACTCTGCGTCAACCTCGTCCCTTCCAAAAGAAAGTGTCAAGTCTCCAGATCCCAAGCTAAAAGTTCTTCCAATCTCTAACTCATAACCTCTGAATTCAGCATCTTCTTGAACATAGTTTGACTTTATTAAGTGAGCAAACTCTTTGTCATGATCGTCATGATCATCCCCATGGTCGTCGTGATCGTCGTGATCGTCGTGATCGTCGAGCATATCTTGCAATGTTATGAAGTTATCAACGTCGTTGACATAGAAACTAGCCATTGCATAGAAATCACCATTGTCATAATTAAAAGTTATATCAAAGTTATTTGATGTCTCACTTTTTAGATTTGGGTTCCCTGTTTCAAGCCTTCCTGTTGCCAAGTGAGGCCCGTTCATGAATAGCTCAATAACTGAAGGAAGCCTTTCTACGCTTGCAAAACCTACATTCACATCAAGTGAATCACTCAGATCCCTTCCAATAGTGAGGGCAAAGCTATTAGTATCATCATCTATATTGTAGTAATCAATATCTCCGTGATCATCATCTGTAATGCTACCTGTTCTTTCTATTTGATCTATTCTGAAACCTGCATCTAAATAAAAGGCATCTAAATCAGTACTAACAAAGTATCCTAATGTGAACTCTTCATTGTTGGCAGGATTCATAAATGACTCTTCGCCCACAATAGATGAATCTTCATCTACAAAATTGAAAGCTATCTTTTGAATAAAGTTGTCATTTGATAAATCAAATATAGCCCCGTATTCTGTCGCGTCATTAGCAAAAATAGTAGGTGCATGTTCATCTCCGTGATCATCATGATCGTCATGACCTTCTTCTTCAGCGTGTGCTTCAACTAGTTCATAGTCAGTATCTCTGTAGTTGTATGTAACCGACTTAACCAAATTGCCCATTAGGTTGTATTGTCCCTTAATAGTAAAAGACTCCTGATCAGTGGTAGAGAAAATCCTCTCGCCTTCGTGTTCATCTCCATGATCATCGTGATCATCATCTCCGTGGTCATCGTGATCGTCATCTCCATGATCATCATGATCGTCATGGCCGTCTTCATCAGCATGTTCGCCATGGTATGGAATGCCGTACATGCTTTCGTGGTTATCTATAGAAACACCGAAATAACCCCATTCTCCTGCTCTAGAAATACCAAACTTAGCAGATTCGATTTCTAAATCTGAGTTTTCTACATAAGAAAGCTCTTCTTCGCTCTCATGGTCGTCATGATCTTCTTCATGGATGATTGCACCATCAGGTATATCAAAATTTCCAAATTCTGACTTTTTATATCCAACGTTTACGTTAAATCCACCTAAATTATCTTTGAAGTTGAAGTATTGTGATTCTCCATCATTCACAGACTGTGTTTCAAGACCCGCTATGAATTCCTGCTTAGAAAAATCTTCTGGAGCGATGCAATTATCAACTACATTAATTATTCCTCCGCTCGTTCCATTAGCATAAAGAAGTGAAGAAGGTCCTTTTATGATCTCGACTTGCTCAAGATCATTAAGGTCTATATCGTTCAAATGATCAGCACCTAATCCAGATACATCCCTATTGACCAAACCATTTTTTAGAACTTTAACTCTAGGACCTGACATTCCTCTTATGATTGGTTGTCCTACCGCAGCACCAAAGTCCGCTATGGAAACTCCCAGGTAACTATCTACGGCTTCTCCTAAAGAAGTGGTTGCATTATCTTCAATTTCATCCCCGTCAATTACATATAGTGGGTTTATTATTCTTGAAGGATTTAATATTGATGATGTAACAACAACTTCTTCTGCTTCATTAGATGTAGAATCAGCTGGCTCATCAGAATATGTGTGCGTACTTATTAAGCTCATCGCCATGAGCGCATAAAAGTAAACTTTCATGTTTTCTCCTATATTTAATTAAAAAAATTTTTAAAAAAATTTAGGAGTTTGGTGGTGCCCTCGCGCTAAAGCCATAGATAGAGTTGGATTCAACAGTTCCATCTTGGGTAGGTAATTTTTTAGAAACTAAAGCATATTCTTCAAGTGTTTGAAGGTCATAAGCTTTAAATGATTCGGTTTCGCAAACTTGGCAATCCAAAGATTCATGAATCTCAATAATGTCATGATGTTCTGAATCTAAGGCATGAAAAATCGGATCAGAAGAAATCGCTACCGAGTATAGTAAGCTCAGTAATATGGCAAATTTGCGTTGATTGATCCTCATAGAAAAATGCAATATTAGTTTAATTTAGAAGAGAAGCAAGGGCTTTAGTTATTTTATCGGTGTCATGTGGAGCCCTGAAGAATCCAGCGTATTTAGCTTCTGGGCTTATTAATATAAGACTACCTGAGTGATCAACAGTGTAGTTTGGCTCGGGACTATTGACTACTGGAAAGAAAGGCGCATTAACTTGAGTAGAAAATTTATATATTTGGTCTATTTCTCCAGTGAGCCCTTTAAAATCTACATCAAAATTATCTAGATAAACTCGTAGATTTTCTGGTTTGTCTCGATCAGGATCCACCGAGACCAGGAAAAACCTGAGATTATCTGAATATTCTCCCAAAGATTTTTTAACGTCAGATATTTGCTTCATAGTTAAAGGGCATATATCCGGGCAATAGGTGAAACCAAAAAACAAAATGTTCCATTTGCCAGCGAACTCTTCTGGTAAAAAGACCTCGCTTGAATCATCTATCAACTTAAATTCTGCTAACTGTCTAGGTGGGTCAATGAAGTATGCACCGAGTGTTTTATATTCATCCAGAGTCAATTCTCTGGGTGTATAAAATCTTGAGAGAAATAAAGCCATTATCAAGGAAATAAAGCCTAGACATGCCCCTACTGTAATAAAGATACCTCTGTTCATAAATTGACGAAATGGTCTAAGAGCATCGCAGCAAATAATAAAGCTAGATAAATTATGGAATAGGCAAAAGTTGGCATTGCCGAAGCATTACTCTCATCTGTATATAGCCTGTAAGAATAAAAAAGAAATATCAGCCCAAGAACCAATGCAGATATAAGGTAGATCTCTCCAAACATCTGAACAGCATAAGGAAGCATTGTGCAGGCCAATAAAAGGAAAGTATAGAGAAGAATATGCTGTTTAGTGAAAGGCACGCCCTTTTGAACGGGCAACATAGGTACTGCTGCATCAGCATAATCATCAACCCTATGAACTGCCAATGCCCAAAAATGTGGTGGAGTCCAAACCATGATAATCAAAACTAAGAGAAGAGCATTAGGCTCTATGGTGTTTGTTATGGCAGACCATCCAAGTAGTGGCGGCATAGCACCAGCAAGCCCACCAATAACTATATTCTGACTGGTCATGAACTTAAGATATTTAGTGTAAATAAAGCCATAGAATATAAAGGTCAGAGTAGTTAACAGCCAAGTTAAAAAGTTTGTGAAAAACAAAAGCATCCAGGAGCCAGAAAGGTATAAGAGGATCGAAAATATTATTGCTTGCTGATCTGAAATCTTACCGACGACCAACGGCCTGTCAGAGGTCCTATTCATTTTTGCATCTATTTGTTGATCAAAAAAATGGTTAATAACGGCTGAAGAAGCGGCAAGAAAACTTATACCAATTAAACCGAAAAAGAATACTTCAACAGGTGGATTGAAGTTTGAACCTATTAGCATTCCGCTCGCACATGATACGAATAAAAGTGCTTGCACCCCGGGCTTTGTAAGCTCGAGATAACCTCTCCAATTTGATAGAACTGCGGTCATTAATTACTTTTCTCTCAGCCTTAACACTCCAAGATAGGTTATTAATAATAACCCACCTAAGTTATGACCAACAGCTATTAATAATGGTAATGCAAATATTACATTTGATATGCCAAGTAAAACCTGAATAGTTAGAAAGGCAACCAATCCGCTTGCAAGGAAAGCAAAATTACGTATATATAAGTGATAGCTCATGAACAAAAGAAAAGCAGTAACGATGACGGCACCAAACCTATGAGTTATGTGTATAGCCACTCTAGATTCGTGATCGAGCTGGCCACCTAAATAGTTTGGCCCTATGCTTTGAAAAAAATCAAAGCCCTGTTTGAAATTTGCTTCTGGGAGAATTTGACCTTGGCATAAAGGAAAGTCTGTGCAGGAGTATGAAGCATAGTTTGTACTGGTCCATGCTCCTAAGAATATCTGTATAGCTACAAGTACAATAGAAACATTTAGAAACTTCTTTGTTGTTTTTTCAAAATTCCAGCTAGCCCTGTCTTCTAAGTGATCTTTTGTTTTGAAATACAACAGCCACAAAAGACCTGTTGTTAAAAAGCCTGACATAAGGTGAGTGGTTACCACTTGAGGCCAAAGTTTTAAACTCACTGTCCAATATCCAAAGGTTCCTTGCATAATGACCCAGGCTATTAAAAAGAAGCTTAATCTCCTGACATCTGAAGGTAAATCTTTATACCGGAATGCCAAGAAAGCGATGCAAAGTATCATAAAGCCCAATGCAGCTGCAAAGTATCTGTGCACTACTTCTGGGATAGCCTTAGCAACCTCATATGGCGTATCTGGAAATTTAGAATTAGCCAGATCTATTTCTTCTGGACTAACTGGGATGGTTACAAAACCGTAACAACCTGGCCAATCAGGGCATCCGAGGCCTGCATCTGCAAGCCTAGTCCAAGCTCCTAAGGCAACAACCACAAAACCTAGAAGACCAGACCAAAGAGAAAGTGTTTTTATGCGTTCCATGCTTATCCTATTTTTGAGTTTTGGAGGACTTTCTTAATATCTTTAAGCAACTCCCCGCTGGGTAAACTTGAATCATAGATAAGTATCCCGTTACCTAGTGGATCAAATAAAATATAGGGAGAGTCTTTTAGACGTTCAGATATGGGTGTGGGCACAAAATTAGATTCTATATTTCCAGTATTTAGTAATGGATATTCTTCTGAAATTTTCTCTAAAGACTCAGTTGATAGATTATTTTTACCGATATTAATTAAATATCTCACAACTCTACTACTGTCCTTAGCTAGCCTTATATTAATTTGCCTAGACGAGTATAAAGTTTCCCAACATTTCTCCTGACAATCTCCTGAAACAAATTGAACAATTGACCATTTTCCAGGAAACTCTTCTTGCAGAGGCCCCGACTTAACATCCAATTTTAATTCGTTAAGCTGTATGGGCTCAGACAATAAAGTGCCTTTATTTACGGTTCCATCCGGAGTATATCCGCTGTAAAAAAGGGCTGAGCTTGATATTAAAACTATAATTGGAGTTAAAAATATTAGGGATGCTATTACTCTGCCAGAGTTTTGTTTGCTAATTCTCATATTTAATCCTTTTTAAATCCGTAGTAAAAAAAAGAACTTATTAAAACTGCCGCTAATCCAAACCACTGAAGTGCATAACCATAATGCCTTGAAGGTTTCAGATCTACAGGCTTCCAGATTGGCTCTAAAGCGCCTACTGATCCTGCGGAAAGTTGTAATACAAAGCTATTTATATCAAACCCTAGATCTCTTACAGCAGACTCATAGTCTATTTGCTGAACAAGTTTAGGCCAGCCCGGTTCGTAACTCTCATCAGTTAGGTTTAGTCCAAATCTAGCAAAAGGCGAAAGGACGCCTTGTATTGAAATTCCACTACCTTCGGTTTTTATATCAGCTTCGTAATCAAAGTTCTCCTTAGATATCCAGCCTCGATTGATCAGAAATAAGCGATTCTCTGAAGTCTCGAAAGTTGTAAACACTTCATAACCTGCCTCTTGTCTGTATAGCCTGTTATCAAGCAAATAAGATTCGGTTCCAAATTCTCCTTGAAGATTTATTGTCCTGTAAGTTAATTTATCTTCTTCAATAAGTGGCATGTCACTTTCATTTATCACTGGAAAGGATTTATTCTGATAATGTTGATCGACTATATCCTTTTTCTCTAAGCCTCTAATGACTTGCCAAGATCCTAGGTATATAAGAATAGGGAAAAAAAATACAAAAAAAGCAGTCATAAGCTTTCCAGGACTAAATTTACTCATATTTTTTTTATCTACCTAAGTGTATACTTCTCAGCCTTTCAAGATGATTAAATACTTTATACTATTTCTTATCGTGGCTATGTTAATTAGTCTTTTCAGAGGAGCCTTCTTCCTCATAAAAGACGGTGGTTCTTCTAAAAGAACCGTTCATAGTTTGGGCGTCAGAGTCTCTATCGCGGTCGTTCTTTTTATAACTCTAGTTTATGGTTTTGTAACTGGTCAAATTGGTCCAGGCGTATAGTCCAGTTACATTACGTATACAAAAGCTACTAAACAGACCCAAACAACATCCACAAAGTGCCAATACCAGGATCCGGCTTCAAAACCGAAATGATCATCTGCACTAAAGTGTCCTTTGAGACTTCTAAATAGCATGATTGTAAGGATGATAGCTCCCAAGCAAACATGGAAACCGTGAAAACCCGTCAACATAAAGAAAGTTGTTCCGTAGATTCCTGTATTAAGAGTTAAACCGTAATGTGTGTAAGCTTCATAGTACTCAACACCCTGAACTACTACGAAAGCATATCCAAGGACTAAAGTAGCTCCCAACCAAAGGTTGAATTGTTTCCTATTGCCATTTTTAAGTCCTAAATGGGCTATGTGAACTGTTAAGCTTGAAGTTAACAATAGGACAGTATTCCATAGCGGTAACCAACCCAAAACACCGCCTAAGCCACCAGCCGCATATGCAGTAGCCAAAGACATATCTTTTTCAGGTCCTGCAAATACTGCCTGATCAGGAGTAATCATCAATGGCCAATTGGCTTCAAAACCTGGCCAGAGCATATTTGTAATTGCTTTTTCGCCTTCTCCACCAAGCCAAGGCACTGCAAAGTTTCTGATATAAGCCAGTGCAAAGAAGAATGCAAAGAAGAACATAACTTCAGAGAAAATAAACCATGCCATGCCATAAACATACGAGTCTTTAAGCATTGGGTTATTTAAGCCAGCATGGTTTTCTTGAATAACCTGCTTAAACCAAAAATACATGGTCACCCACATCATAATCATGGAAGCAATTAAAATGAGGTAGGAGTTAGTGTCCTTCCCAATGTCTATTACTGTGTTGGCAGCTCCAATGATAAATACCAAAAGTGTGATTGCCATAGCAAAAGGCAATTTACTAGACTCAGGTACGTAATAAGCTTGTTGTGACATTTTCTCCCCTTTTATAAATTAGCTAATTCTTTCTCAGGCTGCACTCTGTCTGTAATATCAAATAAAGTATAACCTAGACTCAATGACCCTATTTCTTCTGGCAGTGCAGGGTCAATTATAAACCTTACTGGCAGCTCTATTCTTTCACCTGCAGCTAGTACTTGCCTTTCAAAACAAAAACATTCTGTTTTGTGGAAGTATTCGGCCCCCCTTCCAGGTGAGACGCTAGGAATTACCTGACCAACCATTTCCCTACCAGTAGTATTATGAAATACGAAAGTAGCCTCGTATTGATTTCCTGTTATGACTCTCATTTGAGATTTCTCTGAGTCGAAGAACCATGGCATTGACTCATTGTTGTGAGTCATAAATTGAACAAGTAATTCCCTTTGTTCAGTTATGGCCAAAGATTCGCTACTAAGTGAGCTTGGTCCAGTTACTTTTCCATTCAAACCTGTTATCTCGCAAAAGACATCGTACATAGGTACGAGCAACCACCCAAAAGCGAACATTCCGACAACTATGCCGACTAAATTTCTTAATGTTCTCTTAGCTTCCAAACTACTTTACTTGTGGTTGAACTGTAAATGAGTGATAAGGTGGAGGCGAACTCAAAGTCCACTCCAGGCCTAAATCACCAGCACCTTCCCATACCTCAGGTTTTGCTTGTTTACCTGATCTTATTGTCTTAATAACTATGAATAAGAATAAAAGTTGAGTTAATCCAAACATGAAAGCACCTATGCTTATCAATGCATTGAAGTCAGCAAATTGAAGCGCGTAATCGGGATACCTTCTAGGCATTCCAGCTAATCCTACAAAGTGCATAGGAAAGAATGTAACATTTACTGATATGAATGTGAGCCAGAAATGTAGCTTGCCTAAGGTCTCGTCATACATATTTCCTGTCCATTTAGGCAACCAATAATAAGCTCCAGCAATTATTCCAAAAAGCGCTCCTGGAACTAGAACGTAGTGAAAGTGAGCTACTACAAAATAAGTGTCATGATATTGGAAGTCTGCAGGAACGATTGCAAGCATTAGTCCTGAGAAGCCTCCAATTGTAAAAAGAGCTACAAAGGCAATCGAGAATAGCATTGGAGTTTCAAAAGTTATTGAGCCTCTAAACATTGTTGCTACCCAATTGAATACCTTCACTCCAGTTGGTATGGCTATCAACATGGTCGAGTACATAAAGAATAATTCTCCCGCAAGAGGCATTCCAACAGTGAACATGTGATGGGCCCAGACAACAAAAGATAAAATCGCGATCGATGCCATAGCATAAACCATAGAAGAGTATCCAAAAATTGGCTTTCTGGAGAATGTCTCAATAATATGAGAAACAATTCCAAAAGCAGGCAGGATCATAATGTAGACCTCTGGATGTCCGAAGAACCAAAAAACATGCTGGAATAATACTGGGTCTCCACCACCGGCTGCATTAAAGAAACTGGTACCAAAATTGATGTCCATAAGCATCATAGTTACAACACCAGCTAAAACAGGCATTACAGCTATAAGAAGATAAGCAGTTATTAGCCAGCTCCATACAAATAGAGGCATTTTCATTAGGGTCATACCCGGAGCTCTCATATTAAAGATAGTGGTAATAATATTTATAGATCCAAGAATTGAAGACACACCCATTACATGAACTGAAAATATGAAGAAATTAACCGTAGATGGTGCATAAGTAGTAGAAAGAGGTGCGTAGAATGTCCAACCAAAATTAGGTCCACCTTCAGGCATGAATAATGTCGAAATCAAAATACCAAAAGCCATTGGCAATAACCAAAAACTAAGATTATTTAACCTAGGTAGGGCCATATCAGGAGCTCCTATTTGCATAGGCAACATCCAATTAGCCAATCCGACAAAAGCGGGCATTATTACCCCAAAAACCATTATGAGACCATGATTGGTGGTCATCTGGTTAAAGAACTCAGGCTGAACTATCTGTAGTCCTGGCTGAAAAAGCTCTGCTCTTATGACCATCGCCATGGCGCCGCCTATAAAGAGCATGATAAAACTAAACCATAGATAGAGCGTGCCTATATCTTTATGATTAGTGGTAAAAAGCCAACGAGAAAGGCCCTTAGCTGGGCCGTGATGTCCGTGATCGTGTGATTCAACTACTGTGCTCATGTTTTACTTCCTTTTATAAATCTATTCTATTTTTGTATGCGACTATGTCTTGGGGAGTGACGATTACGCCATCACCATTTTCTCCATTCGACCACGCTTGTCTTGTGTAAGTTATGACCGAAGCTATATCAACTTCGCTGTAAGAGTCTCCAAATGCTGCCATGGCAGATCCCTGAACACCTTCCA
Source organism: uncultured SAR86 cluster bacterium (assembly GCA_902559365.1). Classification (GTDB taxonomy): domain Bacteria; phylum Pseudomonadota; class Gammaproteobacteria; order Magnimaribacterales; family Magnimaribacteraceae; genus Magnimaribacter. The sequence goes on along the minus strand of CACEHP010000001.1, from coordinate 75,679 downwards.
TTAGTATCTCTATATGTCTGGCGCTATCAGACAGGGCTATTTGGCTTCCCACTAGTGCAGGGAATACAGGTGGCACTCCTTGTCCGTTTGCCTGATGACAAGCGGCGCAATTGGTTGCATAAAAACCCTCTCCTCTGGCCATTAACTCTTCTTTTGTCCAAACCTTAGATGTGAGAAGTCTTTCTTCTTCAGCTAGTGCAACTTTCTCAGCTATAAAGGCATCGAACTCTTCTCGCTCAACCGCCCTAACGACTACAGGCATAAAAGCATGCTTTATGCCGCACAGTTCCGTACAAGCTCCTCTAAAAATTCCTGGCTCAGGCACGTTTGTCCAGGCTGTATTGATGAAGCCAGGAATAGCATCTTGTTTGACAGCAAAATCAGGTACCCACCATGAATGTATAACATCATTACCGGTAATCAAAAATCTTACTCTTGTATTGGTTGGGATTACTAATGGCTCATCAACCTCTCTTAAGTAAAACTCACCCTTAGGAACGTCTCCGTCTATTTGCTCCTGACTAGTAGCTAGATTACTAAAGAAACCTACTTCATCTTCTAAATACTCGTAGTGCCATTTCCATTGATGGCCAGTAATTAATATATTGATCTCCCCTTCTGCATCATCATAAGCCTCGACCATAACTTGAGTAGAAGGAACAGCCATCCAAACAAGAACGAGAGTTGCAGCTACAGTCCATCCTATTTCTAGCCAAAAGTTATCGTCAAAATCTGCAGCAACTGCGCCTTTGGATTTTCTATATTTCCATAAAGACCAAAACATTATAGAAAAAACAATTACTCCAATAACGACACAAATCCAGAAAATGATCATGTGTAGCTCAAAAATGCTCTCACTTACATCAGTCACCCCAACAGGCATGTTGTAGTCTGAAGCTTCAGAGAAAACTAGAGATGAAAAAAGAACCGGAATTACAAAGGTTAACTTTGTGAAAACTTTTTTAATATAAGCCATTAAATTTTATATATTTATTTTTAAGGTGGGCGACGGAACAGCGCGCGTATTTTAAACCAATCAGATAGCTCAAACAATAGTTTATGAGCAAACAAATTAAAGGAAATTTTCCTAAAAAATTAGCACTACAAAAGGTCTTTTTTATCAAAATTTATTGAAGGGATTTCTCCTGTCCAGATCTCAAAACTCAATGCTGCCTGATGAATCAGCATACCGATTCCGTCGTAGCATATTTCTGTACCAGATTGCTTTGCTAGTTCCATAAAAGGCGTATCAAATTCAGAGTATGACAGATCGTAAACCTGAGCTTGTTTAGAAAAAAGATTTTTAGGAAATTCGACATTTTCTTTTAAAACACCCGCAGATGTCGAGTTTACAATGAGATCGGGTACGAAATTAAGATCTTGAGACAAATCTACTACTTTTATCTGGTTAGTTGGAGAAGAAAATTGATTAGCCAAAGCTTCAGCTTTAGAACGTGTCCTGTTTCCTATAGTTATTCTGCCTGGGTCCTGTCTCAGGAAACTAGCGATTATTGCTCTTGCTGATCCTCCAGCACCCAAAATTATTATCTCTTTGTCTTTAAGGTCTATACCCTTTTCTTTCAAATCTCTAACAAGTCCTCTTCCATCTGTTGTGTCAGCAAAAACTTTCGATCCATCTTTCCAAAGAGTATTTACGGAGCCACATGCTTTTGAATCTTCAGAAAATGTATCAGCATAATCGAAAGCAAGTTCCTTAAGGGGCAGGGTTACATTCAAACCCTCATATCCCTCATCAAAAAGTCTATTTACTTTAGACTCAAAAACTTCTTTCTCAACCTTAATCGCCTCATAAGTTATGTCTTGATCTAATTCTTCAGCAAAGAGTTTGTGTATCTTTGGAGACAAAGAATGGTCAATAGGATTTCCAATGACAGCGAATTTTCTTTTAGATGACATGATTATCTCAAAATGATATCTGTAACCACATCTTGAATGGTTGTTGGTTTGTTATGTCCACCGAGCTTGCCTTCCATAACCTTCACGCCAGGAAAGCTTTGCAAGATTTCATCGGAGCTAGTTAGAGTTGGCATGCCTTCTTTATTAGCTGATGTAGAAACCAGGGGCCCCTCAAAAGAGTCACAAAGTTTACATACTGTCTCATGACTACTTAATCTTAAAGCTACTTTATCGTAGTTACCTCTTATTAGATTACTCAAGCTATGTTTTGAGGGAACAAGCCAAGTGTGTGGTCCGGGCCATTTTGTCATTAACTTATCCTTATACTCTTCTGCGTGAGAGTATTGGAAGAATTGTTCAAATTTAGAGCCTATCAATATCAGGCCCTTTTCATAAGATCTTTCTTTTATAGTTAAAAGATTATTGATTGCATCCTGGTTGTTTGGATCACAACCGAGTCCCCAAACTCCTTCTGTTGGATAAGCTATTACTCCTCCGGACTTTAGATGTTCAAGCACAGAGGCAAGAGAACTCATTAGCTATGAGTCAGCTAGCTTTTTATTAGACTCTTTTATGGCCTCAACTCCATCTTCTCTTACCTTTAATAAGGCTGATCTTGTTTCTTCTGATTCTATTCCCAACATTTGTGCCGCCAAGTAAGCAGAGTTAATTGCACCTGCTGAACCTATGGCAACTGTAGCAACAGGAATGCCTTTAGGCATTTGTACTGTCGATAAAAGAGCATCCATACCACTCAGAGGTCCGCCATCTCCAGGCACTCCAATTACTGGTAGAACTGTTTTGGAAGCCACTGCTCCTGCTAAATGAGCAGCCAATCCGGCCATAGCAATGAAAACTTTTGTTCCTCCTGATTCGCACTCTCTGATATGAGTTTCTAGTAGGCCAGGTGTTCTGTGGGCAGATAAAACTTGAATAGAATTAGTTATTGATAATGAGTCTAGGGTCTCAGAACATTTGTTCGCGAGATCTAAATCTGATTCGGATCCTATTAGTATTGATACAGTTACAGTCACAATTTTCTCCAAAATAAAAATTGTATACTAATATATCCAAAATTAAATCATGCCCTTGTTAAAAATTTTAATATTTCCTGATCCTAGATTAAGGACTGTGGCCAAGGCCGTAGAAAAATTTGATGATTCTCTTAAAAAGCTAACAGATGATATGTTGGAAACTATGTATGAAGGTTCAGGAATTGGGCTAGCCGCTACTCAGGTAGATGTTCATAAAAGAGTTATAGTAGTTGATATAAGCGAAAAGAAAGATGAGCCCTTAGTGCTGATTAACCCAGTGCCCAAGAAAGTGATTGATCCAGAGCTGAAGACATATTCAGAAGGATGCCTTTCCGTTCCGGGCTTTTACGAAGAGCTTGAAAGGCCCTCAGAAATAGAAATATCTTTCCAGGATGAAAAGGGCCAAGATCAAACGTTAATTGCTAATGGGCTTTTATCTGTTGTGGTTCAACATGAGATGGATCATCTTGAAGGTAAAATGATGGTGGATTCGATTTCAAATGTTAAAAGAGAAATGATTAGAAAAAAACTATCCAAGGTAAAAGGCACCTAGTCTATGAAAATTGTTTTTGCTGGAACGCCCGACTTTGCCAAGCAACATTTAGAGATGGTGCTAGATTCAAAGCATGAAATTGTAGGCGTCTTAACCCAACCAGATAGGAAATCTGGCAGGGGTAAAAAAATGCAATCAAGTGCTGTCAAAGATTTAGCTTTAAGAAAAGGATTACCGGTCATGCAGCCGGAGGTTTTAAAAAATGAAAGAACGGTAGAAACGTTAACAGACCTAAACCCCGATATAATCTTGGTTGTTGCCTACGGCCTTTTAGTCCCTACCGACATACTTAATATTCCAAAACTCGGCTGTATCAATGTACATGCTTCTTTATTACCAAGGTGGAGGGGCGCCTCTCCAATGGAATACGCTATTCTCAACGGGGATAAAGAAATTGGGGTTAGCTACATGAAAATGTCTGAAGGCCTAGATGAAGGCCCTGTATACGAAATGCATGCTACAGATTTAAAAGAAAATGATAATTTAAATTCTGCTGAAGAAAAATTAATTAACCTGAGTAGAGAGAATTTAAATATCTTTTTAGATAAACTAGAGGAAGGCGATGCAAAACATTATGTACAAGATCATCAAAAGGCTTCGCTTGCCCCGAAAATAGCAAAGGATTTACTGCAAATAGACTGGCCCCAAGAAACTGGCAAAACAGTTGTGAGGAAAATTAATGCCTTAGGTTCAAAATACGGTACTTACACTTATTTAGGCGATAAAAGAATCAAGATTTTAAAAGCGAAGGTAAATCTATCAAAGTCAGATAAAGGACCAGGATATATCGAATCTTCAAAAGGGGACATGATTGTTCATTGCGACAAGAATTCTTCAATTTCTATAGATGTAATTCAAATGCAGGGCAAAAATAGAGTTTCGGGTCAAGAGTTTGTTTCCGGATATGAAGACCTCATAAGAGAACACAAATTTTTTAATGTTGCTGTTCGATAATTATTCTCTATTCAAAAAATAAGACTATAATCTGTGAAAAGTTGTCTTACATAAACTTGTGAAAATAGTCATTTTGGGGGCCGGAGCTGTAGGTAGTACGCTCGCTAATCTTTTGTCACAAGAAAATGATCTCACAATAGTAGATAACGACCCCGTAAAATTAAATAAACTTGAGGAAGAGGCAGATATAAGGACCATTCTTGGTGGAGCGTCTTTTCCTAATATTCTAGTCAATGCTGGCATCAAAGATGCTGATATGGTGGTGGCCGTTACAGGTAGCGATGAAACTAACCTTGTATCTTGCATGATTGCTAAGGTATTGAATGAGTCTGTAAAAACCATAGCTAGGGTAAGAGAGATTTCCTATCTTAAGGGCAAAACAAAAGAGGCCATGGAATCTGGCCAGATACCTGTAGATGTTCACATAAGTCCTGAACAGCTAATAACTGACCACATAGAAGGTTTAATAGAAGTGCCTGGCTCTTTACAAGTTATGGAATTTGGTCAAGGTCAATTAAATCTTGTGGCGGTTAAAGCCGTTGATGGCGGACCAATGATAGGTCACGAGATTGGAGACCTTAAAAAACATATGCCTAAAGTAGACTCCAGAGTCGCGGCTATCTTTAGAGATGGAGGGTCAATAGTGCCTACAGGACAGACTACCATTAGGGCTGGAGATGAAGTTTTTTTCATATCAAAAAAAGGTGAAGCTTCTAAGGTTGTGAATGAAATGAGAAAAAAAGAAGAGCCTTACAAAAATATCATAATTGCTGGCGGAGGGAAGATCGGTAGTAGATTGGCTAAAAGAATTGAATCTAATCATAGAGTTAAAATAATTGAAACGGATCATGAAAGAGCCAAAAGACTGTCTGAAAAATTAGAACAGACCATTGTTCTTGAGGGTAATGTTTGTGACAAACACTTGCTACATGAAGAAAATATTGAAGGTACGGATATTTTTGCAGCTGTAACAAATGACGACGAAGCAAATGTAATGTCTTGTTTGCTTGCAAAAGATATGGGAGCTCACAAAGCAGTAGCTCTGATAAATAATCCAGCATATGTAGATTTAGTTCAAGACAAAGGTATTGATATAGCAATTGCCCCATCACAGATAACAATAGGAACCTTTTTGGCTGAAATTGAAGGTAAAGATGTTGTTAAAGTTCATTCTTTAAGAAGAGGCGCTGCTGAAGCAATTGAAGCAATAGCTAAAAATTCTCCCTCTGGTAAAGAAAGTAGTATTGGTAAGGAGCTAGGAGAGATATCTCTTCCAGAGGGTGCTACTATAGGTGCTTTAATCCGGGATAATAAAGGCAAGATAGCGCATGATCACGTACATTTGAGGGAGAACGATCATGTTATAGTATTTTTAACTGATAAAAAGGTAATTAAGCAAGTCAAAGAAACCTTTTCACCAGGATAATAATGAAATTCCCATATACAACCAGGATCCTGGGTACATTGCTAATGTTATTTAGCTTTGCACAGATTTTCCCTGGTTTTTTAGCTTACTTTTTTGAAGAAAAAGAGTTTGTTTACAACTTCATAGTTACAGGATTTGTAACCTTTCTTATAGGCTGTTTCCTTTTTTTCTTGGCTTCAGAAAAAAACGGAGATTTAAGAACAAAAGATGGTTTCATAATAACTATATTTTTCTGGACTGTTTTAGGTTTTTTTGGATCAATACCATTCTACTTAGCGGAGTTAGAAGGAGTTAGCTACATAGATTCTCTTTTTGAATCTATATCTGGCCTTACTACGACAGGTGCAACAGTACTTGTAGGATTAGATGATATGCCCAAATCTTTATTATTCTACAGACAGTTACTACAGTGGCTCGGTGGAATGGGCATTATTGTTCTGGCTGTGGCTGTTCTTCCCTTACTTGGAGTTGGAGGAATGCAATTATACAAGGCAGAAACGCCTGGCCCCTTAAAAGACTCTAAGCTTACTCCCAGAATTACAGAGACTGCGAAAGCATTATGGTTTGTTTATCTGTCTATGACTATTTCATGCTCTATCTTATATAAATATTTTGGCATGTCTTGGTTCGATGCTGTTTGCCATTCTTTCTCAACCATCTCTATCGGGGGGTTTTCAACACATGATGAGAGTTTTGCATTCTTTTCGAACAGTGGCCTTCGTTGGACTGCAATAATTTTCATGGTTATATCGGGAATTAATTTCGCACTGCACTATCTTGCATGGACAAAGAAAAGACTTTTTCATTATTTTTATGATTCAGAAGTAAAGCTTTATCTCTCTTTGTTGACTAGCACTGCCCTTATTACCTACTTAACACTCTATTTTAGTGAAAATATCTATGACGAAATGGTTGTTGATAGTGTTTTTCAAGCGGTTTCTATAGGCACAACAACGGGTTTCTTGACTTCAAATTATTCGAACTGGCCTCTGTTTGTTCCTATTATGCTTTTAATTGCTGCTTTTATAGGTGCATGTGCCGGGTCTACTGGAGGTGGAATAAAGGTAATTCGAGCATTAATACTTATTAGACAGGGTTCAAGTGAGATAACTAAACTAATTCACCCCAATGCTGTTGTAACCATAAAATTTGGTAAGAAATCTTTAGATCCTAGAGTTTCTGAGTCAGTTTGGGGCTTTTTTGCTGTATACGTTGCAACCTTTCTTATTATTCTAATGTTATTACTTTCCCAAAATAATGACTTTCTTACTGCTTTCTCCGCCGTTGGAGCTACTTTAAACAACCTCGGGCCTGGTCTTGGAGCTGTATCTGAAAATTATAAAGAAATAACAGACGGATCTAAGCTTGCCCTTTGTGTAGCCATGTTGCTCGGAAGGTTAGAAATATTTACGCTGCTTCTGCTTTTTACACCTTCTTTCTGGAGAAATTAAGCAACAAATGTCACTTTATGGATTGATTTATCGCTTATTTTTAAAAGCAACAGAGCTTATACCATATAGAGCTCTTTACCAAATGGGGAGGTTAATGGGTTTAATTTTCTATCTAACGCCCAATAAGCATAAAAGAATTTCATTAGAGAATCTTAATTTGGTTTTACCTGACCTGACACGCAAAGAACTTAATAAGTTATTAAGAGAAAGTCTTTTTCATAGTTCTATGAACATCTTAGAGAGCGGGATGGTTTGGGGTTCAAAAAAATATATTAAAGATAGGCAATTCATTGAGGTTAGAAATTTTGACCTTTTAAAAAACTCTATTTTACAAAATAAAGGTGTTTTGCTATTCACTCCTCATTTAGGCAACATAGAAATCCTGATAAATTATTTAGGGTCTGAATTTGATACAACTATTCCTTACACCAAACCCAAGAATAGTTCTCTTGATAAAATAATTACAAAATCCAGGAATGATGCTGGTGTAAAAATGGTACCCGCTGATGCAAGCGGAATTCGCAAAATTCTTTCTGCCCTTAAAGAAAAAAAACTTGTTGCAATTGCCTCCGATCAGGTACCAAAAAAAGGTAATGGAAGTTTTTCAAAGTTCTTTAACAATGAGATTTATTCCATGACGCTTTTGCCTAAATTACAGGAGAAAACTGATTGTATGGTTCACTTAATGTATTGCGAGAGGAAAAGAAATGCTTCAGGGTTTGTTATTCATTTCCATGAAAGTATTGATTTAAAACAGGGAACTCAGGAGGGCGTAGATAGAATGAATATCGAGTTTGAAAAATGTATAATGGAGTTACTTGGACAGTATTCTTGGGAATATAAAAAATTTAAAAGAACTAGTCTTAAAACCATTTATAAAAAGTAGTTTAACTATAGTAAGCACTTACTAACAATATGAATAATCATACAATGGAAGATCTAGTATCGCTCTGCAAAAGACGTGGTTTTATATTTCAATCTAATGAAATCTACGGAGGTCTTCAGGGGTTGTATGATTATGGGCCCTTAGGGGTTGAGCTCAAAAATAACTTAAAAAGAGCTTGGTGGAAATCCATGATATACGATAGGGATGATATCGAGGGTATAGATTCTTCAATTCTAACCAATCCACTAGTTCTGAAATACTCCGGCCATGAAGATACATTTTCTGATCCATTGTTGGACTGTAGGAGTTGTAAATCTAGATGGCGGGCAGATCATGTTGAAGACGGCAAATGCCCAGGATGTGGGTCAGAAGATTTGACTGAACCGAGACCCTTTAATTTGATGTTCAAAACTAATGTTGGACCAGTTGAAGATGGCAATTCATTTGCCTACCTAAGACCAGAAACAGCCCAAAATATTTTTACTAATTTCAAAAATGTTCTAGATTCTACGCCCCACCCTCTTCCATTTGGTATTGCCCAGATGGGTAAGGCTTTTAGAAATGAAATAACACCTAGGAACTTTATATTCAGGGTCAGGGAGTTTGAACAAATGGAGTTGGAGTTTTTTGTAAAGCCGGGAGAAGACGAAGAATGGCACAAAAAGTGGACTGATCTCAGGCTTGACTGGTGGCAGGAACAAGGCATTGACAAAGAAAAGTTAGAACTTTATCACGTTCCTGGAGATGAGCTTGCGCACTATTCTAAGGCCACTGTTGATATAATGTATAAATACCCGCATGGATTAGAAGAGTTAGAAGGGATAGCCAATAGAACAGATTTTGATCTAGGATCTCATACAAAAGGGCAAGAGGATCTCAACATAAATGCCAAGGTAGAAAAAAATACACAATCTAATGCCAAATTAGCTATACAAGACTTAAATACCAAAGAATGGGTAGTTCCTTATGTAATAGAGCCCTCTGCAGGCGTAGACAGAGGTTTTTTAGCCATTTTAAATGAAGCATATAAGGTTGAAGACCTTGAAGGTGATAAAACCAGGACAGTTTTAAAGCTTAAACCCCATCTAGCTCCAATAAAATTAGCCGTAATTCCCTTAAAAAGAAATGATCTAGCGATAGTTAATGCATCTAAAGAGCTTAAAAGTAAATTGCAAAAAGTTGTTGCAGGAAGAGTATTACTAGAAAATACCGGTAACATCGGTAAAAGTTATCGAAAACATGATGAAATTGGTACACCTGCATGTATCACCGTTGATTTCCAGAGCATAGAAGACAATACATATACTATCAGAGACAGAGATACAATGAATCAAGAAAGAGTACATTTAGAAGATGTTGAACTCTATTTGACTCAAAATTATAATATTTAAAAGATAATGGCAGAATTTATTGTCTTGGATAGGGATGGTGTAATAAATGTCGACCTCATGACATATGTTACTAAAAAAGAAGACTTTAAACCTATCAAGGGTAGCTTGGAAGCAATAGCGCTACTTAATCAAAAAGGGTACAAGATAGCTATAGCTACTAACCAAGCATGTATCGAGAAAGAAATAATTACAGATCTTGAATTGGCAGCCATACATGACCACATGGTTTCACTTTTAAATGAAGTTGGTGGAGAGATAGAATATATTGCATACTGTCCTCACGCTCCTGAAAGTTTGTGTAAATGCAGAAAACCAGAAACTGGCCTATTGTTAGAGATTGAAAGTAATTTAGGAATTGATTTAAAGGGTAAATATTTTATTGGAGATAAAGAGTCTGATATTTTGGCGGGAAGAAATCACGGGTGCATTCCTCTTTTAATTAAAACCGGAGGATATGGAGAGAAGGTAGTTGGGACGCCAAATAGCCCTCCCGCGGAACATTGCTTTGATAGTTTGTTAGATGCAGCAAAATATATAACTAATAAAAAAAGTGACTATTCTTAGGTCAACTATATTTTATTTTGGCTATTTAGGCTCTGGATTCTTAGCAAGCGTAATAGCCTGTCTCATAGGACCATTCATTGGCCTTGAGAAAAGACTCAAGCTTTTTGCACTATGGCCAAAATTTACTAACTGGTATTTGCACTTAACTTGTGGGATTAAAGTGAAAGTCATAGGGCAAGAGAACTTGCCAAATAGTCCTTGCGTAATAGTCTCAAATCATCAAGGACAATGGGAAACATTTTCCATGCAATATTTGTTTCATCCAGTTTGTACTTTGTTGAAAAAAGAACTTTTATATATTCCACTTTGGGGTTGGGCCATGAAAATGCTTCATCCTATCGCCATAAATAGAGGCAAACCAAAAGAGGCAATAGTTCAAACTCTGGAAGAGGGTACAGACCGGCTTGAAAGAGGATTGTATGTTCTTTTATTTCCTGAGGGGACTAGAGTAAAGGCGGGAAGGGTTGGTAAATATGCTAGAAGCGGCTTCGAGCTTGCAAAGAGAAATAATGTGAAAATATTGCCGCTATGTCATAACTCTGGCGATTGCTGGCCTGCTCATAAATTTATTAAAAAACCAGGAACTATTAATCTTCATATTGGAGAGCCTTTTTTTGTAGAGGACTCTAAAAAGTCGGCTGAAGAAGTTCAGCAGTGGGTAGAAAGGAAACTTAATAGAAGCTAGTTCAAACGTCTAAATTTACAACAAGCTTAGCGTTCTCATCTATAAACTCTTTTCTTGGTTCAACTTCATCTCCCATCAAAGCATGGAAAAGTTCATCTGCCGCAAGAGCATCTTCTATGCTCACTTGACCCAAGATGCGCATATCTGGATTCATTGTAGTATCCCAAAGTTGCTCCGCATTCATTTCGCCCAATCCTTTGTATCTAGATTTTGTAAATGATCGTTCTGAGATCTGTAGAACTTCCTCAAGTGCATGAGCAAAATTATCTACAGCAATACTTTTTCCATTAATTTCAAAATGACTATCTGCGTTGAACATGTCGGCCATATCGGAGCCATGGGTTGCTATATCCTTGTAAGCCTTGGATTTAAAAAATGCTTTATTCAGGCTCCATTGAGACTCAGTACCGTGTCTCAATAATGATATGTTGGGCTCGTTCAGGTCAGAACCCTCTTTATTTGTTATGCTAGTCTTCCAAGACGAACCTTGCTCGGCTTTCTCATTAAGATATTTTTCTAAAGAAGAGGTCCATTTTTTTACCTCTTTATCATTTTCAAGGCCTTTAAGAAGATGGGTGTGTTTGATCCCCTCCAAAAGCTCAACGGGATATATGTGGGTCAACCCCTTCAAAATGTTTTGAACTTTCTCGTGTTGGGAAATAAATTTTCCTAAGGCCTGACCGGTTATGGATTCGCCTTTTTTGTTAAGAACTAATTTTGCATCATCTAATATTTCGGCCACTAGAAGTTCTCTTAGCTCAGAATCATCTTTGACATATGTTTCTTGTTTGCCCTTCTTTAGTTTATATAGTGGGGGCTGGGCGATATATATGTAACCCTTCTCGATTAGTTCAGGCATCTGACGGTAAAATAAAGTCAATAACAATGTTCTGATGTGTGACCCATCAACATCAGCATCCGTCATGATTATAATTCTGTGATACCTCAGCTTTTCTTCCTGCCAATCTTCCCCCTTGATCCCACAACCTAGGGCGGAGATTAAAATTATAATTTCTTCTGAAGAAAGCACTTTATCTAATCTGGCTTTCTCTACATTTAGAATCTTGCCTTTTAGTGGGAGTATGGCTTGAAAATGTCTATCTCGCCCTTGTTTTGCAGACCCGCCAGCAGACTCTCCCTCAACAAGATAGATTTCACTCTTTGCTGGATCTTTCTCTTGGCAGTCTGATAACTTGCCCGGCAAGCCTCCCCCCTCAAACACTCCCTTTCTTCTGGTAAGCTCTCTTGCCTTTCTTGCAGCCTCTCTGGCTCTTGCCGCTTCAATAATTTTTGTAGCAATCAGTTTTGCTTCAGCTGGATTTTCTAGCAGATATTCTGTTAATGCCTTGTAAGTCTCTTGCTCTACAACTGGTCTGACCTCGGAAGAAACGAGTTTATCTTTCGTTTGGGAAGAAAATTTAGGATCAGGAACTTTCACTGAGACAACTGCAACCAGCCCTTCCCTGGCGTCATCACCTGACGTAGAAACCTTCTCCTTGTTCATGCCCTCCTTTTCCATATAGTTATTCAGAGTACGTGTAAGAGCAGTTCTAAAACCAACAAGATGAGTTCCTCCATCTCGTTGTTTAATATTGTTGGTATAACATTGAATATTTTCTTGATAGCCATCATTCCATTGAAGTGACACTTCTATAGTTATTCCATCAGCTGCTTCTTTTACGAAATGAAACACTGAATTTACAGTAGTTCTTTTTGTGTTTAAAAAAGTTACAAATTCAGCTAAACCGCCTTTATGGAAAAATTCGACTTTCTTTGAACTTCTTTCATCTATGAGAATAATTTTTAATCCTGCATTCAAGTAAGACAACTCTCTGAGTTTGGTCTCCAAGACATCGTATTGGAAATTAATGTCTGAGAAGGTGGTTGGAGATGGCACGAATGTTACTTCTGTGCCTGTTTTATCTGTTTTGCCTGTAACTTTTAACTTGCCCTTAGGTGCTCCATCAGCATATTCTTGTTCATGTATTTTTCCGCCCCTGTGAATGGTTAGCTTGAGGTCCTCTGATAGGGCATTAACAACAGAAACTCCAACGCCATGCAGACCACCAGACACTTTGTAAGAATTATCGTCAAATTTACCGCCTGCATGTAATTTTGTCATGATTACTTCAGCAGCAGACATGCCTTCTTCATGCATGTCGGTTGGTATCCCTCTTCCATTGTCCGAAACGGACACACAATCATCCGCAATAATTTTTACTGTGATTTCGTCGCAATGTCCGGCTAACGCTTCGTCAATTGAATTGTCTACAATTTCATAGACCATATGATGCAGACCTGTTCCATCATCTGTGTCTCCTATATACATACCAGGTCTTTTTTTGACTGCCTCCAGCCCTTTGAGCACTGTTATGCTTGACGAATCGTAAGAGTCAGAATTAGTTTTTTTTGGAGCTTTTTTTTGAGCTTTTGTAGGGGCTTTGGTAGTTTTCGATGCAGCAGATTTTTTCTTAGTCGGCATCTATATATTTTAATACAAAATCAAAGATTAATCTGCGTAAAATTTGTCAATTTTTTAATAGATTGATGCATCTCTTCGCCTTCTATACCGGTCAATACTATTTGGCTTTCACTTAGAATAATCTGCTCAATTAAAGAGCGTAAATTCTTTACGTCTAACTCTGAACCTAGATCATCAATCATCAACAAAGTTTCCCTTTGTGTAATTTTCTTTATCAGTTTGATGTTTATTAAAAAAATCAATAAAATCAATATCTTAAGTTGTCCTCTGGAAAGATTTGAAGCTGCTTTTTTGTTATTTACCTGGAAGGTTATGTCCATTCTATGAGGACCTTTCGATGTATAACCAATTGCCTTGTCTTTATCGAGCGAATCCTCAAAAGATTCTTGAAGCTTTTTAGACCTTTCCCAACCTTTAGAAAAGGTTACATTGAAATTCTCTAGAAAGTAAAATTTTCCGGATTTAACTATTTCATCTATGCTTTGGATATTATATTCCTTGAAAGACTTAAAGAAACTATACTGCTCCAAACTCAATTCAAGCCCTAATTCAGCTAGCTTCTGACTCCATATTGATAGTTCAGATTTAGCAAGTTTTTGTTTCAGGCACTTGTTTCGCTGTTTTAAAGATCTTTGGTAGTCATTATAAAGTTTTTTTGTAGCAGGTTTCACGTGAAACATCAGTTCATGAAAGTAATCTCTTCTAATTTCTGGCTCACCGTCAATCATTCTAAGATTTTTAGCCATTACGATCTGTAGGAAATAAAGATCTTCCTTTTTTACAGAAGCGCCTTCAATCTTTCTATAGGAATTTATTCTTATATTCAGTCCATTGTTAACCGAAAGATCAAGTTCTTTATTATCTAATGTCCCCTTACCTGTAATACTGAAAGAATTCTTACTGGTATTAATACACTCTTTTGTTTCTTTTGTTCGGAATGAGCTTCCTAAAAAAAGAATGCTTATCGACTCAAGGATAGATGTTTTTCCAGAACCGTTTTCTCCAAGAATTAGATTAGTCCTGTCGGAGAATGTAAAAAGATTATCTTGAAATAAACGAAAGTTCTTTAGTTGGAGCCTTTTTAGCGGCATCAGAGCCTCATAGGCATAATGACATATACATCATCTTCTGAATTGCTTTCTTTTATAATGCAACTAGAATCTTCTCCATAAAATTCGAATTTAACTTTCTCTGTTTCTATTGAATTTAATACGTCAAGGAGATATCCGATATTAAATCCCACTTCTAATTCTGAACCTTGGTAGACAACGTCTAGTTCCTCTTCCGCAGACTCTTGTTCAGGGTTGTTTGCAGTAAGTTTTAGCTTGTTCTCAGAGAGCTGAAATCTTACACCTCTGTATTTTTCATTAGATAGGACAGATGCTCTTGATAAAGCAGATTGAAGTACTTCCTTGCTTATCTCTAAGGGTAGCGGCTCACCAGTAGGGAAAACTTTATCGTAATCTGGATACTTTCCGTCAATGAGCTTACTAGAGAAGCTTAAATTTTCTGTTCTAATGACCACATACGAAGGGCCTATCAGAAGATTAATTGTATCGTCTCCAGTTGAAAGCAGCTTGGCAAGCTCAAGCACCGCTTTGCGAGGAAGTATATTTCTCATATCGGCTTCGGAATTTCTAGTTGCTGCAGAAGAATATGCCAGTCTGTGGCCATCTGTTGCAACACCATTTATCTTATTGCCATTTATTTCTAACAACATTCCGTTCAAGTAATATCTGACATCTTGGGATGCCATAGAGAATGAGGTTTTTGAGAGTATTCTTTTTAAAACATTAGATTCTAAAGATACAGGAACTTGTTCCTCGCTAATTTCAATTTCTGGAAAATCATCAGAAGATATTGTTGCAAAATCAGCATGGAAGTTACTGGAACTCACAGTCAACTTTCCATTAGATAGCGAAAAGTTAACATTCTCTCCTTCTGGTAGAGACCTGCAAAGCTCTGACATTTTCCTGGCAGATACAGTGGTTTCGCCCTCTTCCTGAATTTCTATTAAATCTGAATAGGTTTTTATTTGAATCTCTAAATCTGTTGCTGTTACTTCTAGCTTTCCTTCAACAATCTTTAAGCGTAAGTTGGCTAAAATTGGTATGGTCTGGCGCCTTTCTGCTACAGCAGCTGCATTTTGAAGTGAATCAACTATTTGGGACTTTTCAGCAATGAATTTCATATTGCTATTATATAGTCAAAACCCTTAAAAGTTTCCTATAATCCTCTTCTATATCAAGGTTTAATGATCTAAGTTCATTTATCTTTTTACAGGCGTGTATAACTGTTGTGTGATCCCTGCCTCCAAAAGATTCACCTATTTCAGGAAGGCTATAATTTGTAAGTTCTTTGGCCAAAAACATGGCCATTTGCCTTGGCCTGGCAACAGATCTACTTCTTCTTTTGGAAAGAATATCGCTCATCTTTATGTTGTAATATTCTGCAGTTGTTTTTTGTATATTCTCCACACTTACTTGACGCGCCTGGATAGCCAGCAAATCTTTCAAAGATTCTTTTATTAGGTCAATTGTTATAGGTCTTCCGGTAAAGTTTGAATTTGCTATTACTCTCTTCAAAGCCCCTTCTAGCTCTCTAACATTAGATCTTACTTTTTGAGCTATAAAGAAAGCAGACTCTTCATTAATCTCATGATTCATTGATTCAGCTTTACTTAATAAAATTGCAACACGTGTCTCGAGTTCTGGGGGTTCAATTACAACTGGCAAGCCCCATCCCAACCTAGACTTCAGCCTATCTTCAAGACCATCTATTTCCTTTGGGTAACGGTCACAAGTTAGGATCATCTGGCTTCCCTTTTCTAGAAGAGAATTGAAAGTATGGAAAAGCTCTTCTTGGGACTGTTCTTTCTTTGCAAAAAACTGAATATCATCTATTAAGAGAGCATCTAGGGATCTGTAGTACTGCTTAAATTCATTAATTGCTCCTAATTGTAGTGATTTTACCATATCACTCACGAATTTCTCAGAATGAACATAGGCTATTTTTTTTGATGGGTCCTTTCTCAGGATTTCGTTTCCTACTGCATGCATCAAATGAGTTTTGCCAAGTCCCACCCCTCCGTAAATAAATAGGGGGTTATAAGAATTTTTTAAACCATCTCCAATTTGTCTAGAGGCAGCTAAAGCAATGTGATTAGACTTTCCCTCAACAAAAGAGTTAAAGGTAAAGTTTTCTATAAGATTGCTTTTTAGTGGCCCTGGCGAAGGTGATGTATCTATTTCATCAAGCTTTAATGGTTCTTGTGGAGTTACAACTGCAGGCTGCTTTTCGTGATAGTCTACGAATATTTCAAAATTAAGATTTAAATCTCTATTACTTGTAATTGCAGACAACCTCTCTTTAATAGTGGGTCCATAGTTGTCTTCAACCCAGTCAGATATAAACTTATTTGGGGCCAAAACGCTGTAAGAAAGGGGGTTTGAGCCATTATTTTGTTCTAGCGTAAGTGGGGCAATCCATGTAGAATACTCCTCAACCGGCAAATCTCGCTCTAAAGTTTTCTTACATTCTCCCCAAAAGTGTAAATCAGTCATCAATCTGATTATATATAAATAAACAAAGTTATCCACAGAATAAACACAGATTTTAATTGTGGATAAGTTGTTAATATATTGTTTTAAACATTTTGCTTGTTTTAGCTTCACAAAAACTCTATCATGCGCAACCCAATTACCTTTTAAACACTATGAAAAGAACTTATCAACCCAGCAGAATAAAAAGAGCAAGGACTCATGGTTTTCGTGCAAGAAACTCTACCCTGGGTGGGAAAAAAGTACTCAGCAATAGAAGGAAAAAGGGGAGACTATCTCTAACGGTCTAGAATGGCCGCCAAGCGCTCAATACCCTCTAAAGAGGGCTTTCAGGAAATCTTTTCTTCTCCAGATAAAAAATATTCTACTAAGAACGTTCTTGTTCTCTCCAAAACAAATGAACACGGCCTTGCAAGAATAGGTGTAGCAATTAGAAAAAAAGACACCAAACTTGCTGTAGACAGAAACAATATTAAGAGAAAAATAAAGGGAAGTTTTCTCTCAAAGGTTTTAGAATTGCCTCCTAGAGATTTTGTTGTGTATGTTAAAAAAAATCTTAAAGGAAAAGAAAAAGATCTTCAAAAAGATCTAGAGGATATTTGGAACAAATTTCAAAAAAATAATGATAAGTAGGTTGCTAATAAAATCCATAAAGGTTTATCAAAAATTTCTCAGTCCGCTCTTGGGACAAAACTGTAGATTTTATCCAACGTGTTCTCAATATGCAGTGGAGGCTCTATCGGTTCACGGTCTCTTTAGGGGAGGGTATTTATCCTTAAAAAGAATATTAAAATGCAACCCTTGGGGCGGTTGCGGCATAGACAATGTTCCTGGGAGGGACAAGCATGGACGTAATTAAAACTTCACTAATAATAGCCATAGGTATAACGCTTTATTATTTGCTTTTACAGTGGCCGGTAGACTCGCCCAGCAATGACAATACTTATAAAGAAGACATAGGCATTAATACTATAAGCGATAGTGAGCACTTACTATCACAACCCCTAGAGCCTCTATCCTCTCTGGGTGAATCAAAAGAAGAGGTGGTGTCAGAGGAGAGGAGTTATTATGAAATTAAGAACGAAAACCTGTCCCTATATTTGGACCCAGTAACAGGCAGATTTGAGCTTTCACAACTTAATACAATATCTAAAACAAAAGACTCTCAAGAGCCGTTTGTAGTTCTTGGTCCAACTTATGACGATGGCTTAAATAGAGAAAATATTTACTTTGCAAACAGCGGGTTTTATACAAGGTCTCAGGGTTACTTGGATCCTGAGTTTTCAAAAATTTCTCAAGAAAGGATGGATGGTGGTGGAACCGTCTACACACTAGAAGGCTCTTCTAAGGGAATGTCATTTACAAGAAAAATTGATATGCCTGTCACTGGATATAAAATTATAGTAGAGGATGTAGTGCGTTCCTCTATAGAAGAACAGGTTTCGGTAACCCCTTATGTTGTTATAGAGAGAGATGGCTCTGTGGTTGAAGAGGGGGGCTTAATGTACACCTACCTTGGACCTGTTTTTTCTTCTACTAAAGACACATACGAAAAATATGATTTTGATGATATAAGAGATTCTTCTTATCAAAACAAATCTGTTGGTGGATGGGTTGCGCTTATACAGCATTATTTTTTGTCTGCATGGGTTCCTGACCAAAACGAAGAATACTTGTATCAGGGCAGATATGGCGATAAATCTGGCAGATATTCGCTAGGTTATACTTCAAGGGATTTTCTTATATCCTATGGAGAGTCTGCTGCCACCACAAACACGTTATACGTGGGTCCTAAGCTGCCGAAACAGCTGGCTGAGATTGAGGAAAATCTTGATTTGACTGTTGATTATGGTTTTTTATGGTGGTTGGGCAAGCCCATGTATTGGTTGTTAGATCTGGGTCATAGTATTTTTAACAACTGGGGTCTTGCAATCATATTTCTAACGGTGGTCTTGAAAATTGCAACCTGGCCTCTTTCTGCTAAGGCTTATGTTTCAATGGGCAAAATGCGTGAGCTTGCGCCTAGGTTGCAACTCCTTCAGGAAAAACACGGTGACAATAGACAGGCAATGAGCCAAGAAATGATGGAAATCTACAAAAAAGAGGGTGTAAATCCTCTTGGAGGTTGTCTGCCTATGTTGGCTCAGATGCCCTTCTTTTTGGCTTTTTACTGGGTTTTGCTTGAAACTGTCGAACTAAGACATTCTCCTTTTTTCTTATGGATAGACGACCTATCTGCAATGGATCCTTATTTTGTTCTGCCCATACTAAACGGTGCCGGCATGTATCTATCACAGAAATTAACCCCAACCCCTCCTAATGCCGACCCCATGCAAGCTCAAATGATGAAGTTTTTTCCTTTGATTTTTGCGGTGATTTTTGCCTGGTTCCCTTCGGGTCTTGTGCTTTATTGGCTGGTAAACATGTTAATTCAGATTTTTCAACAATGGTGGTACTCGCGTAAGGCGATTTCTTCTTAAATTGAAAGCAAGAACAATTATTGCTTCTGCTTCTGCTGCAGGTAGAGGTGGGGTTTCGGTTGTTAGAATGTCTGGTGAAGGCTCTAGGTCAATTGCAGAAAAAATGTGTGGTGTGCTTTCTGAGCCATGGAAATTCAAAAAGTGCTCTATTTCGTCTCAAAATGGTGAGGTGCTTGATTCAGGAATGGTAGTCTTTTTTCAGTCTCCTCATTCTTATACGGGGGAGGATGTGGTGGAGTTTCATTGTCATGGTAATCCCACAATAGTTGCTATGGTTATTGATGAGGCTGTTGCGATGGGTGCTGCTATTGCAGAACCGGGAGAGTTTACAAAAAAAGCCTTCCTAAATAATAAAATAGATTTAGCTCAGGCAGAATCGGTGTCTGATCTAATTAACGCTCAAAGCAAAAGTGCAGTTTTAGCAGCTAATGCTTCCTTGACAGGGAGATTCTCAGAACAAGTTAACCGCCTAATAGATGGCGTTGTTAAAGCAAGGGTTGTTGTAGAAGCAAATATAGATTTTCCTGAAGAAGACGTTGATAAAAATCTTCTTGATAAAGTAAAACTAAACATAAAAGGTTACTCGAATGAGGTGTCTGAATTGCTTTCGGGTGTTAGAGAAGGTGTAAAGCTCAGAGAGGGTTATTCGATAGCAATTGTGGGTCCTCCAAATGCGGGTAAGTCGACTTTACTAAATTTGATAGCCAAAAATGATGTTGCTATAACTTCAGATATACCGGGCACCACAAGGGATCTGGTTAGGGTGGCAGTAAATGTGGGTGGGGTTGTAATTGAGTTTGTTGATACAGCCGGTGTTAGATCTAATCCTGATTCTGATATAGAAAAAGAAGGTATTAATAGATCCTTGGGGGTTGTTAAAGAATCCAATTTAACCTTGCTAGTACAGGACGTAACTGATGTAAAAGAATTTGCCGCTGATCTTGGAAAGCATATTGTTGTTATGAATAAATGCGATCTCAAAGAAGACTTGCCGAGTCATGGAAATAAAAAATTTTATGTATCCTCTACAACAGGGCAAGGCGTTCAAGACTTATTGAAAGCTATAACAGCAAGCTTGGGTGTTGATGGGGGTGGTGAGACCGCTTTTCTTTCAAGGAAAAGGCACGAAGAGTCTTTGGGCTTAGCAGCGGATTTGCTATTAGAATCGATTGTGTCTTTAAGCGAAGGAGAGGCTTTAGAGTTGGTTGCGGAGAATTTGAGGTCTGCACACCATCACCTCGGTGATATATTGAGACCTATGAGTTCAGATGATTTGTTGGGCGAGATCTTTTCTGAATTTTGTATAGGTAAGTAATTGTGCAAAGATTGTGCATACACATTTTTGTTTTGTGTATAGAATTTTTTGTTCACAAGTCATACAAACTAGACTTCAGAATTTAGTACACTTTCCAGCAGAGTTTTGCTTTTAATTTTTTTGCGGATCCAAAAGGATTTGATGGGGTTACCCACAGAGAGCCGAATCACTAATAATAACAAATTAATATAAAATACATATTTAAGGAAAACAAAATTTTATTTTTATAGGTTGTGAATAACTTTGATGTCATTGTGATAGGCGGCGGCCATGCTGGCGTAGAAGCAGCAGATGCCGCGTCACGTTTTGGTGTTAATACATTACTAATCACCCACGATAAAAACAAAATAGGCGAGATGTCTTGTAATCCAGCGATTGGAGGGATAGGCAAAAGCCATCTGGCAAAAGAGGTTGATGCGCTGGGTGGTCTAATGGCGAGGGCGGCAGATTCTGCAGGTATTCATTATCGAGTCTTAAACTCTACAAAAGGACAGGCCGTAAGAGCAACAAGAGTTCAAACCGATAGAGAGCTTTACAAGGTATTTATTCAACAGACACTTAGCAAATCAAAAAACCTAACAATACAAGAAGGATCGGTGGTAGATGTCACTATTCAAAACTCAACCATTAAATCTATTCACACTGAAGATGGAGCTGAGATATTTGGAAAGACAATCATTTTAACTACCGGCACATTTCTTGGAGGAGTAATGCATACAGGTCTTGAGCAGTCCCCTGGTGGTCGAGTGGGCGACCCATCTAGTGACATGTTGGCCTCTAAACTAAGAAGCTTAAACCTCAAAGTAGGTAGACTGAAGACAGGAACTCCTCCCAGGCTAAACAAAAACTCTATTGATTGGTCGCTTTTAACACCACAACCTGGAGACATCCCAACCCCTCTTTTATCTTATATTTCAAAAGAAAAGGACAGGCCAAGACAGTTAGATTGTTTTATGACCCGTACAAACAAAAAGACTCACGAAATTATTTTGAACCACCTTGATGAATCACCTATGTATTCTGGAGTGATAGAGGGTGTCGGTCCTCGTTACTGTCCTTCCATTGAGGACAAGGTAATGAGGTTTTCTGAAAGAGATTCCCACCAGATATTTGCCGAACCAGAGGGCTTGAACTCAGACTTGATCTACCCCAATGGAATATCAACAAGCCTCCCATTTAAAGCCCAGAAAGCCTTGATAGAATCTATTAAGGGATTTGAGAATGCTGAAATAGTCAGACCTGGATACGCGATAGAGTATGACTATTTTGACCCCACCGGCTTAAAGCACACACTCGAAACCAAGGCAATATCAGGCCTCTATTTTGCTGGCCAAATTAACGGAACAACAGGGTACGAGGAGGCAGCAGCCCAAGGAATTATGGCGGGAATAAACGCCTCCATGAGCACAAAACAAGAAGGAACATTTGAGCTTAGAAGGGATGAAGCCTACATAGGGGTTTTAATAGATGATTTGGTAAGCCTCGGGACAAAAGAACCCTACAGAATGTTCACCAGCAGAGCTGAATATAGGCTAATTCTTCGAGAGGATAATGCCGATATGCGCCTAACAGAAAAAGGCCGAAACCTTGGAATAGTCCCCGACCTTCTTTGGGAAAATTATCTGGACAAGAAGCAATCTACGACCAAAGAGATCGTTCGTCTAAAGGAAGAAAAACTTAAGCCCGACTCAAAAGAAGCAAAAAAGGTAGAAGAGCTATCTGGAGAGAAGATCTCAACTAACACCAGCCTGTACGAAATATTAAAACGTCCCAGAGTTTTTCATTCTTACCTTCCTCGGGGCAAGGAATTGTTACCATCAAACGCCGTGGATGAGGTAGAGGCACATGTTAAATATGAAGGTTATATAAAAAGACAAAAAATTGACATAGAAAGACTTCAGAGAAACGAAAACACACCCATACCACAAACCTTAAATTACGAAAGTGTTGTAGGGCTTTCCAACGAGGTAAAACAAAAGTTGTCAGAAGCAAAACCTGAAAGTCTTGCGCGCGCATCGAGACTTCCTGGAGTTACCCCTGCAGCCATATCTCTTTTGATGGTTCACTTGAAAAAAGAAAGACAAACAGTTGGATAGTAAACAAGAAAAACAAATTTCTACATACAAATCACTTTTAGTGTCCTGGAACCACACACACAACCTTGTTTCAAAAAACCAAGCAACAAATCTAGAAGAACACATAAGCGATTCTCTCTCTGTTTCTCCCTTCTTGGGTGAAAATGTTATTGACCTTGGGAGCGGCGGCGGCCTTCCAGGAATCCCTCTGGCAATATCCAACCCCGACAAAAACTTTTTTTTGGTAGAGAGCAACACAAAAAAAAGTGCGTTCCTGTTGAATGTTTCAACAAAGCTCCGGCTTTCTAATGTAACCGTTTATAACCAAAGAATAGAAGACATAACCGCAGACCATTTTCCTCAAAATCTAGACATTGTATGTCGGGCCGTGGGAACAGCCGAGTCAATAATAGGTCTTACCAAACACCTATTTCAGAACCGCAACACCTCTCTGCGTTTAATGAAAACACAAGATCAGTTTGAGACGGAAAGCCTGCCCCCACAATACATTGTAAAAAAAATAGACAAATTTCCCTCAAAAGCGAAGGACAAGACGCGTATCTTGGTTACAATAGAAGTAGTACACAAAAATGGTTAACACTTTAGTAATAGCAAATCAAAAAGGTGGAGTCGGGAAAACCACAACCGCTGTTAACTTGGCCGCATCATTGTGTGCAATGAAGCGCTCCGTTTTATTGGTAGACCTAGACCCTCAAGCCAACGCAACAACCGGTTCTGGTTTAAAGAAATGTGATCAAACCCAGGGGTCAGCGACAGCCCTAATGGGTACTAGTGGACAAGCGATCTTTAAGACCGAATTGGGCTACGATATCATGCCATCAGGCCCTGAACTCATAGCAGCCGAATCCTATCTGCGCGGCGGCGGCGGCCAAGAGAGAGCACTTTTAGATTATCTTTCTAACACAAAAGAAAACTATGATTACATCATAATAGATTGTCCACCCTCACTGAACCTACTAACCTTAAACGGCTTAAGAGCCGCTCACGACTTACTTGTCCCAATGCAGTGTGAATATTTCGCTCTGGAAGGATTGGCAGGATTACTAGAAACAGTTAGTCAGCTCAACGACAGCACAGGACACAATTTACAACTCAAGGCGGTGGTAAGAACCATGTTCGATCCTCGGAACAAACTCGGCCAACAGGTCACAGGCGAGCTACAGAAACACTTCTCCGGCGAGCTTTACTCAACCGTAATACCCCGAAACATAAAGCTTGCTGAAGCCCCCAGTTTTGGCAAATCAGCATTATCTTACGAGCCTAACGCAAAAGGATCGCTTGCTTATCTGGCTCTTGCTGGAGAGCTTATCGGAAGGATGGAAGAACAATATCAAGACAACAACCATGAGCAAAGACAAGTCTAGCCTTGGGACGGGGCTTGATTCTCTTCTAGGAGACAGGCCCAAACCGGAGGGTGTGGCTGTGACACAAATCTCAGTTGACGACCTTGCTCCCGGCCAATATCAGCCCAGAACAAAAATGCACAAATCAACTCTCGAGGAGTTGGCCCAAAGCATTAAGGAGCAGGGCGTACTTCAGCCGCTTGTCGTAAGGAGACTGGCATCAGGTAGGTTTGAAATTGTAGTAGGGGAGCGAAGATGGAGAGCGGCTCAGCTTGCAGGTATTAGTTCAGTTCCGGCAATAGTCAGGGACCTCAACAATGATGAAACCGCTAAAATTGCCCTCATAGAAAACCTTCAGAGAGAGGACCTAAATGCCTTGGACCAAGCAAAGGGTCTCATGAGGCTGCAACGGGAGTTTAATTTATCTCAAGAAGAGCTCGGATCTGCAGTTGGAAAATCAAGATCGGCTGTTTCAAACCTCCTTAGGCTTTTAAACCTCAGCACAGAAGTTCAGGCGCTTCTTGAAGAGGGAAAAATTGAAATGGGACATGCCCGCTCACTTTTAACATTAAATGATGACCAGCAATACGCCCTTGCCAAGAGGGTAATCAGTGAATCTCTATCCGTCAGACAGTGCGAAGCCTTAGCGGCCGAAGCATCCAACAATAAAAAGAAGACTTCCAAAAAGACCAAAACGCCCGATCCAAATACCTCATCATTAGAAAGAGAGCTATCTGAAACACTTGGGAGTTCGGTCGAAATACGCCACAACAAGAAGGGCAAAGGTAAGCTTATAGTAAGCTTCAACAACCTAGACACCCTTCAAGGAATTCTAGATAAAATAAAATCTTAAAAAAGTAACAAATTCTTCTTTCACTATAGGCTGGGGATAACTATAATTGCCGCGCCCAATAAAATCCTGATGGCTAGTAAAGAACTAAATTCAACAGATTATATAGAACACCACCTAACCAACTTAACGTATGGTAAGTGTCCTGATGGAACCTGGAGTTTTGCCGAAGTTCATGGAAAGAGTCAGGTTGCAGGTACAGAGGCAAGTTGCAACATCAGTGAAATGGGCTTTTGGGCTTTTCAGGTAGACACTTTATTTATGTCGGTTCTCTTGGGCATGGGAATGATATTTTTCATGAGAAGAGTGGCGAAAAACGCTAGTTCCTCCAAACCAGGACGAATCCAAAATGCAGTGGAATATCTGGTTACTTTGGTCAGAGACCAAGTCCAAGACAACTTCACGGCTGACAAAAATCCACTAATGGGCCCGTTGGCACTCACCATTTTTGTTTGGGTTTTTTTAATGAACTTAATGGACCTCATTCCAATAGATCTTGTCCCCTGGATAGCTAACGGCTTTACGGCCCCTAATGCTGATGGAGGTGCAATACATTACTTTAAGGTATTGCCAGTTGCAGATATCAACGCACCGATGGGCATGGCATTGGGCGTCTTAATCTTAATTCATTATTACAGTATAAAGAACAAAGGGCTCGGTGGTTTCTTGGCAGAATTGACTTTCCAGCCCTATGGTAAGTGGATGGCACCGATAAATGTTATATTCGAAATACCTGGATTTTATGCGAAACAACTAGCCTTGGGCTTGAGGTTATACGGAAACCTTTTTGCCGGAGAAATGATCTTTATTTTAATAGCATTATTTTTTGGTGGTTTCTTTAGTTCAATCACAGGAGTCCTTGCAGGTGTTGCAGGGCTTGCGCTCAACTTCATTTGGGCGGTATTTCATATTTTGGTTGTTATATTACAAGCATTTTTATTTATGGTTTTAACCCTCGTATACCTACAACAGGCACACGAGCATCATTAATTTTTTTATCTAAGGAGAATAAAATGGAAGAAGCAGAAGCTATAAGAAGGGTCGCAGGAGCCCTACTAACAGGAGGAGGCGCTATTGGTGTCGGAATCGGTGTTGGTCTAATTACTGCAAAATACCTAGAAGGAATCGCAAGACAGCCCGAACTTCAGCCCTACCTTTTTACACAGCTGCTAATTGGTATGGGTCTAGTAGATGCGATACCCATCGTCTCGCTTGCGATCGGTCTTTTATTCTTATTCACATAAAAATAAGCCCGGAGTTTTGTAAATGAATTTTAACGCCACATTATTCGGACAGCTTTTAGCCTTTGTATTTTTTGTGTGGTTCACCATGCAATACGTCTGGCCTTATATTCTTGAAGCTCTTGAAGAGAGAGAAAAAGAAATATCTGATGGTTTAGAAGCTGCCAGCAGAGGAAAGAGAGAGCTCGATGAAGCTCATCAGAAAAAGGCTGAAATTTTAGAAGAGGCCAAGAAAGAGGCTGCTGATTTAGTCAATCAGGCAAATGCTCGAGCAAATCAGCTGGTGGAGGATGCAAAATCTACTGCACACGAAGAAGCTGAAAGGATAAAAGTCTCTGCTCAAAGCGATCTAGATCAAGCTGCAAAAAGAACCAAAGAAGAATTAAGGTCTGAAGTAGCGGCCCTAGCAGTTGCGGGGGCTGAAAAAATACTAGGCTCAGAGATTGATAAAGATAAAAACTCACAAATTATCGATCAAATAGCTAAGGAGTTATAGCTTTGAATTTCGAGACTATAGCAAGACCATACGCCCAAGCGATTTATGACCATTCTGAGGGATGGGAAAAGGATCTTGGTCAGCTTGAGCTTGCTCTAGAGACACCTGAAGTACAACAGCTGATAGATTCTCCTAAGCTTGCTTATAAGGAAAAGACCGAAGTGTTTCTCTCCTTATTTGAAGGCCAAATTGAAAGCAAAACCAGCAACTTCATTAAAGTTTTAGGTGAGTCTAAAAGAATTTCTCTTCTTCCCCACATCTCCAAAGAATACAGAAAGTTGTTATCGGGAACAAAAGGCTCTAGCGAGGTTTTAATTACGTCTGCTTTTGACTTAACAGATGAGCAATTAAAAAAAGTTACAGATTCTCTAAAAGGAAGATATGGAGATTCATTAACAGTGGAACAAGTAGTAGATAACAGTTTAATAGGTGGTTTTTCTATCAAATGCGGTGACGAAGTTACAGATTACAGCGTTAAAGGAAAGCTTGAAAAATTAAGAAATCAAATCAAATAAAAAAATGGAAGAATTAAACCCATCAGAAATTAGTCAGGTCATCAAACAGAAAATTGATGCCCTTGATACCGCCTCCACTCCTAGCAATGAAGGCACAATCGTTTTCCTTGCAGACGGTATTGCGAGAATACACGGTCTTGGCGAAGTCATGAATGGTGAGCTTATAGAGTTTGAACATGGCGTCATGGGAATGGCGCTTAACCTTGAGGTTGACTCTGTAGGAGCTGTAATCTTGGGAGATTACAAGCTGCTGGCAGAAGGCGGTTCTGCAAAGTGCACTGGAAGAATTTTAGAGGTTCCTGTCGGAGAAGCTCTTATGGGAAGAGTGGTGGACGCACTTGGTAACCCAATAGATGGTAAGGGCGAAGTGCAGACAGATCAAACCGCCCCAGTCGAGAAAGTCGCTCCTGGGGTTATTTCAAGAAAGTCTGTAGATCAACCGGTGCAATTGGGCATAAAGGCCGTTGACAGCATGGTTCCTATTGGACGAGGTCAGCGTGAATTGATTATTGGAGACAGACAGACCGGTAAAACCGCTATCGCCATTGATGCAATAATCAACCAAAAAGACACTGGCGTTAAGTGCATATATGTAGCAATAGGACAAAAGCAATCTTCAATTGCCCAGGTGGTTAGAACGCTTGAGCAGTATGGCGCCATGGAAAACACAATTGTTGTAGTGGCTGCGGCGGCTGACCCGGCACCAATGCAATATATTGCCCCTTTTGCAGCTTGTTCCATGGGTGAGTATTTCAGGGACAGGGGAGAGGATGCTCTAATTATCTACGATGATCTTTCTAAACAAGCCGTAGCATATAGACAGATGTCTCTCTTGCTAAGAAGACCGCCCGGAAGGGAGGCTTATCCCGGTGACGTTTTCTATCTTCACTCAAGATTATTAGAAAGAGCTGCAAGGGTGAATGAGGAATATGTAGAGAACTACACAAATGGTGAGGTGAAGGGAAAAACAGGTTCTTTGACTGCACTACCAATCATCGAAACTCAGGCCGGAGACGTTTCAGCGTTTGTTCCTACGAATGTAATTTCTATAACCGATGGACAAATTTTCCTCGAGTCGTCTTTATTTAGTTCAGGATTAAAGCCTGCCATGGATCCTGGTATTTCAGTTTCAAGGGTAGGTGGCGCTGCACAGGTTCCAATAATTAAAAAGCTTGGCGGAGGAATTAAAACAGCCCTTGCTCAATATAGAGAGTTAGAGGCTTTTGCCCAATTTGCTTCAGATCTTGACGAGGCATCCAAAGAGCAATTAGAGCATGGTGTAAGGGTTACAGAGCTGACAAAACAAGATCAGTTCTCACCAATGTCTGTAGCGGAAATGGGCCTAATGCTCTACACGGCTAATGAAGGATATCTAAGGCAGGTTGAGGTCGAAAAAATCAAAGATTTTGAAAAGAGCTTGATAGCCTATATGAATGCAGAGCACAAAGATCTCATGGACAAAGTATCAGAGACTGGAGAATACGGAGATGATATCCAAAATGCCTTCAAAGAAGCCTTAGACAAATTCATGGAAACACAAACCTGGTAGGGATTAATGGCTAACAGTAAAGAAATAAAAGTACAGATCGCCAGCATAGGTAATACTCAAAAGATTACCAGTGCAATGGAGAAAGTCGCTGTTAGCAAAATGAAAAAGACTCAAGATAAGATGCTGAAAGGACGTCCTTACAGAGACCGTATGCTGGGTGTGATTAGTCACCTTGCAAAAGGACAGCCAGAGTACAAGCCTAAGTATATGGAAGAAAGGGATGTTAACAAGATCGCCATTATAGTTGTTAGCTCTGATAAAGGCTTATGTGGTGGACTTAATGCAAACTTGCTTAGGGACGTGACTCGCTTCGCTTCTGAGCAAGCTGCCTCAGGAAAAGAAATTTCATATTCTCTGATAGGAACAAAAGCTCAATCTTTCTTTAGATCGTTCGGCGGCAACGTAATCTCTGCAACAGAAAAGTTGGGAGATGACCCTTCTATTGAGCAGCTGGTCGGTTCTATGAAAATTTTATTGGATGCTTTTTCTGAGGGTGACATTGACAAGGTTTATTTGGCTAGCAATAGCTTTGTAAACACAATGACCCAACAGCCAGAAATCAATCAACTTCTCCCTTTAAACAAAATAGAAGATGAAGAGGCAGACGAAGGTTCAAGCAAAGAAGCCCCTAGGTGGGACTATATATATGAGCCTGATGATTCAAGACTTTTGTTAGATGGGTTAATGGAGAGATATATAGAGTCTCTTCTTTATCAGTCTGTGATAGAAAATATTGCGTGCGAACAGGCCGCTAAGATGGTGGCAATGAAAAGTGCTACCGATAATGCAGGTTCTCTTATAGAGGAACTGCAACTTGTTTATAACAATGCTAGGCAGGCCGCAATTACTCAGGAAATATCTGAGATAGTTGCAGGTGCCGAGGCAATTTAATACTGGAAATAAATATGAGTAATGGAACAGTAATACAAATAATTGGAGCGGTAATTGACGTTGAGTTTCCAAAGGAAAACTTACCTAAAATCTATGACGCACTAACTGTTGATGAAACAGGACTTGTTTTAGAGGTTCAGCAACAGCTTGGAGATGGTGTTGTAAGAACAATCGCTATGGGGGCTTCAGAAGGGCTTAAAAGAGGAGTATCGGTTACCAATACTGAAAACCCTATATCTGTTCCCGTAGGAGAAGCTACGCTTGGAAGGATTATGAATGTTCTGGGTGAACCAATAGATGAAAAGGGTCCTGTAGAAGCAAAAGCTGCCATGCCAATACACAGAAATCCTCCTTCATATGAGGATCAGGCAGAGACAACTGAACTTTTAGAGACAGGCATCAAGGTAATTGACCTAATTTGTCCATTTGCTAAAGGCGGAAAGGTTGGATTATTTGGCGGTGCTGGTGTGGGTAAAACGGTAAATATTCAAGAATTAATAAGAAATATTGCCTATGAGCATAGTGGATACTCAGTGTTCGCTGGTGTGGGTGAGAGAACTCGTGAAGGAAATGACATGTATCACGAGATGATCGAGGGTGGAGTTTTGGATAAAGTAGCCTTGGTATATGGGCAGATGAATGAGCCTCCTGGAAATAGACTCAGAGTAGCATTGTCTGGTTTAACAATGGCTGAAAACTTTAGAGACGAAGGGAGAGATGTCCTTTTGTTCGTTGATAATATCTACCGTTACACTCTTGCAGGAACTGAGTGTTCTGCCCTGCTGGGTCGTATGCCATCAGCAGTTGGATATCAGCCAACGCTCGCGGAAGAGATGGGTGTCTTGCAAGAGAGAATAGCCTCCACAAAGACAGGTTCAATTACTTCTGTGCAAGCGGTATACGTTCCTGCTGACGATTTAACAGATCCATCTCCTGCAACTACATTCGCTCACTTAGACGCTAATGTTGTTCTTTCTAGACAAATCGCTTCACTGGGAATTTATCCTGCTGTTGATCCTCTAGATTCAAATAGTAGACAACTTGAACCGGGCATAGTAGGGCAAGAACATTATGATGTTGCCAACGCAGTGAAACAGCAGCTTAACAGATACAAAGAATTAAAAGACATCATCGCTATTTTAGGAATGGACGAATTGTCTGAAGATGACAAATTGGTTGTGGCAAGGGCTAGAAAAATTGAGAGATTCTTGTCTCAACCTTTCTTTGTAGCGGAAGTATTCACAAATGCTCCAGGTAAATACGTCCCTCTTAGCGAAACCATAAGAGGATTCAAAGGCATTGTTAATGGTGATTACGACGACATACCTGAGCAAGCTTTCTATATGACTGGAAATATCGACGAAGTTGTAGAAAAGGCTAAAATCGAGGCAGCTTAATTATGTCGACCATCCAGTGCAACATAGTGAGTCCAGAGGGTGAACTTTTTTCTGGACCAGTTGAGCTGTTGAGCGCCGAAGGCGGCGCAGGAGAAATTGCAATTACTCCAAGACACGCGCCTTTGCTTACCAATCTTAAACCCGGACCTGTTAAATTGGTTCTTGAGGGCGGAGAAGAAGAGATTTTCTTTGCATCAGGAGGTTTTCTTGAGGTGCAGCCTGGTGAAGTCACATTGCTTACTGATGTAGCTGAACGAGCTGATGACATTGATTCTGCGGCGGCAGAGAGGGCCAAAGAATTAGCAGAAAGAGAGCTAGAAGATCAAAAATCAGAAATGGACTATTCTCTGGCAACAGCACAACTTGCTGAAGCTGCGGCAAGACTAAAGGCCTTGCAGAAACTACGTAAGAAGTAGTTAAATAACAAAAACCACTTGGGGCGAATGCGCCATTGTTCCAATGAATATAGATTTTATAATTTTAGCTGCCGGAAAGGGCACAAGGATGGGAGGCCACTCCCCTAAAGTTCTCGCCAACTTGGCGGGTAAACCAATGATCCAACATCTGATCGATACTGTAGAAACTTTTCCCAAAGCAAAAACCTCAGTCATTGTTGGTCATAAAGCCAAAGAAGTTGAAAAAAGCATCTCCTCAGAAAAAAAAATAAATTACGTAATACAAAAAAATCAACTAGGCACTGCCCACGCAGTAAAACAAGCAATCCCCTTGCTTAGGAAAAACTCTGTAAGCGTGATCCTCTATGGTGACGCTCCCTTGGTAACAAGAAAAACACTAAGCAAACTGGTTAACTCTGCTACCAATGGAAGGTTGGCACTTCTTACCTACAAGAAAGAAGACCCTTCAGGCTATGGCAGAATAGTAAGAGGCCCCAAGCAGAACATTGTGAAAATAATTGAACATAAGGACGCTGCAAGTAAAGAACGAGAAATTAAAGAAGTTAACTCGGGAATTTTGGCTGTTAAAACTACCGCCCTTCAAAAGCTTCTACCCTCTATAAAAAACAATAATGCAGCCAAGGAGTATTACCTCACTGATCTTATTGAAATTGCTAACAAACACTCAATAGCCGTTAGAGCCACTCTATGTGAAGAGCATGAGGTGGGGGGAGCAAACAGCAGACAAGAATTACATGATTTAGAAAGGTCCTATCAAAAAAGGTTGGCCGAAAACCTACTGGCCAAAGATGTTTTGGTGGCTGATACCTCAAGAGTGGATATAAGGGGTAACACCCAAATTGGAAAAGGGTCTTTTATCGATATCAATAATGTTTTTGAAGGACAGAATAAGATTGGAAAAAATGTTCACATAGGTCCAAATTGCCACATCATCAATTCCACGATAAAGGACAATACAGTGGTCTACTCTAATACTGTTATAGAAGGTTGTGAGGTTGGGGCTAACTGTAAGCTTGGACCATTCAGCCGGATTCGAGGAGGGTCAGAGTTAACAGATGGATCAGAGCTCGGAAATTTTGTGGAAGCAAACAGGAGCAAAATTGGTAAAGGCTCAAAAGCGAAACACCTAACATATCTTGGCGACGCCAGACTTGGACAAAAAGTAAATGTGGGTGCAGGCACAATCACTTGCAATTATGATGGAAAAAATAAACACAAAACTATCATTGAAGATGGAACGTTTATAGGCTCAAACAGCTCATTAGTCGCACCGCTAACTCTTGGAGAAGGGGCTTACACTGGAGCAGGTTCTGTAATAACTAAAAATGTTCCCAAGGGAAATCTCGCTGTTGGTAGGGGAAAACAGGTAAACTTAAACAAAAAGAAATAATCGATGTGTGGAATTATAGGCGTAGCCTCAACTAAACCTTCAGTAGATAAGCTGCTTATAGGTCTCTTACGTCAGGAGTATAGGGGCTATGATTCGGCAGGATTGGCTATATTTGATGAAGCAGACGAGATACAGATTTTTAAAAGAACTGGAAAAGTTGCTGAACTTCAAAGCTCAATTGATCAAAATCCAGTCAATGGAAATGTGGGCATAGCTCACACAAGGTGGGCCACTCACGGTCTTCCCACAGAAAATAATGCTCACCCGCATCACTCAAATAACAATGTTTTTGTAATCCACAACGGCATTATCGAAAATCATCAAGAAATAAGGACAACACTAAAGGCTTTGGGTTATGTGTTTGAGTCTGAAACTGACACTGAAGTTATAGCGCATTTAATCCATGCAAAAATGGTTCAAGAAGAGGCATCTCTGATTGAAGCCCTTCAGCTTGCTGTGAAAGATTTGAGGGGTGCATATGCCATAGGTGCTGTTTGTGAAACTGAGCCTGGCATCATTGCAGCAGCTCGCAAGGGAAGTCCTCTAGTTGTGGGAATGGGCCACGGAGAAAACTTTATTGCTTCTGACCAATTGGCACTAGCAGATTTTGCTGAGAACTTTGTTTTCTTGGAAGAGGGTGATTTGGCTGAAATAACTTCGTCAGGCACAAAATTTTGGAACTTAAATGATGAAGAAGTCGAAAGACCTGTAGTTGTTGCTAAGTCACTTGGAGAAACTGTCGATAAGGGAGAGTATAGACATTTCATGCTTAAAGAAATTAACGAGCAACCAGAAAAAATAAAAGGCCTTCTAGAGGGTCAGCTAACCGACACAGGTGTCCAAGAAGAGATTTTTGGTCCAACCGCTCCTGAAATTTTCAAAGAAGTAAATGCGGTACAAATCGTTGCATGCGGAACAAGTTTTCATGCCGGCACAGTTGCTAAATATTGGCTGGAGGGACTTGCAGGGCTTCCATGCAGCGTAGAAGTTGCCAGTGAATTTAGATATAGAAACAAGGTGGTAGCACCAAATACTTTGTTTGTTACTATCTCTCAATCAGGCGAAACGGCCGATACGCTAGCTTGCCTTAGCGCCGCCAAGGATGCCGGATATCTTGCTTGTCTCGGAATATGTAATGTCCCCTCGAGCTCTTTAGCACGAGAGTCTGATTTGGTTTTCTTAACAAAAGCAGGCCCTGAGATAGGTGTTGCTTCCACCAAAGCATTCACTACTCAGTTGGTTGGACTTTTAATGTTAACTTTAATCCTCGGACGATATCATGGGCTTTCTTCAGCTGCAGAAAATGCAATAAATAACTCGCTAAGAGCTCTGCCCAAATCATTAGATGCTGTCATGGAGCTCGAAGATGAAATTATAGAAATGGCAGAAGATTTTGATCAAAAGGAACATGCCCTTTTCTTAGGAAGAGGGATACATTACCCGGTGGCTATGGAAGGGGCATTGAAACTAAAAGAAATTTCTTACATCCATGCCGAAGCCTATCCTGCCGGCGAATTAAAGCACGGCCCTCTTGCGCTGGTTGATTCGGAAATGCCGGTAGTAGCCGTAGCTCCGAATGACGATTTACTTGAAAAACTCCAATCTAATTTAGAAGAAGTTCGTGCAAGGGGTGGCAAACTCTATGTCTTTGGTCACTCTGATGCCCATCACGAGAATGAATCTATCACGCGCTTCATAGAACTTCCTGAAGTGCCTGAGTTGATTGCACCTCTTATTTACTCAATACCTTTGCAGCTACTTGCCTACCACGTAGCTATTCTTAAAGGTACTGATATAGATCAGCCAAGAAACTTGGCAAAATCAGTGACTGTTGAATGATGAGAGATTTCTAGGTTAGTCGAGAACGGCATTATGATTTGTATTAAAACTGAAATACCAAAAGAGATTTGTGAAATAGATGACGAATTAAAAGCAATTTATCATTCGCATGACACCGTATGCATTTGGGTTTTCAAATCTAGAGAAGATAGAAATAATTTTATGAATGATACTGTTGGCATGAAAAAAGAACAGAGAGAAAAACATTATTCAGATAATTATGGGTAAATATAATTTGGTTATGGATGCTCCGTTACTGTAAAGTAAGTTTATACAGTGAATTAGACAGAACTATTTATGTTTAAACCCACCATTCGACTTGAGACGAATTTATTTTCTTTAATCCCGTTAGATCAGTCCCATTATGATGAACTATACGCAGTTGCTAGCAACCCTATAATTTGGGAACAGCACCCAGAAAAGAATAGGTGGGAAGAAGCAAATTTCGTAAAATTTTTTCAAAAAGCAGTTCACAATGATTGTGGATGTTTCACTATTCTTGATAAGAACTCTAACAAATTTATTGGTTCCACAAGATTCTATTCAAGCACCGAAGATTCTATCAAAATAGGGTACACATTTTTATCTCCTGAATATTGGGGCACTGGTGCCAACAAAGAGATAAAAAAAGTAATGTTGGATTACGCATTTGATTTTGTAGATAAAGTCTTTTTTGATGTGGGTAAAAAAAATATAAGGTCCTGGATTGCTCTTGAAAGGTTGGGAGCAGTGTTATCAGACAAGACAGACGAAGTGGTTTGTTATAGGATTGATAAAGAAAAATATTTTGGGGTATAGAGCAAGATGGAAGAGAAATACATCAAGTTTTATAAAACTTTTCACAAAAAGTTCAAAAATGACAAAAATCTAATTCTCTGTTCAAAAACACTCAATGACGGTGGAGTAGAGCAAAACAGAGAATTAAAAAAAATACTTTATGAACATTTTTAGACTTTTTCTGCTCATAATTGCCCTTAGTGTAATTGGATATACATTGCCAGTTATCCAGAGTGAGGGAATATTGATTTTGCTTCCAACCTTTTTTGGAGAAATGAATAACTTAAATTGGCAAGGGCAATTTAATCTAGATTTTTTAACATTTCTCCTTATGTCTGCATTTTGGACTGCATGGAGAAACAAATTTACATTAAGGGGAAATCTTCTTGCAATAGGAGCATTTTTCCTTGGTGCCCCATATTTAGCAATCTATTTAATTTACCTAAGTTTCGTTTGTGAAGGAGACATAAAATTAATGCTGCTTGGAGAAAGATAGTATTGACTAATATCGAATATAGTTGAATGGAAGAAAAATATATAAAGTTCTATCAGAGTTTCCATATAGGATTTCAGGGAAAGAAATCTTATTCTCTGTTTCATTCAAGTCAGTCACGGTAGAGTAGTTTATGATTCGTATTGATAAAAAGTAAAATGGATTATTGGTTTCTGATGATTGCGGCTTTCCTTTCTTTAGCGGGAATGTTGTTTCATGGGTTCATCGGGGGAAAAATTTATATTAGCAATGTAAATGATAGCGATATGGAGGCATTAACAAAATCGTTAAGCATTGTTTCTTGGCACGTGTTCACCATCTTTCTTTTTATAAGTGCTTTAACTTTAATTTATATAGCCTATAACCCAGAATTTGCTATAGCTGCATATCCGGTAATTGGCATTAACCTTTTAGGCTCACTTTTATTTATTTTTCTTGGTTTGGGAAGACATAGAGCTTTATTAAGAATGCCAGGTGCTTTTCTAATGGGTATTACTGCATTGCTTGCTGGGCTGGGAATATGATAGAGCTCAAAGGGTTATATCTACTGGAAAATCCCCCAATACGAAACTTAAACAACCCCATAACAGTGGAGTAGTTTACAACAGTAAATTAGGGGAGAAATTATGAAAAACAGGCTGTGCATTTTTATGATGTTTGGCATTGCTTTAACTTCTCACATTTATGCAAATGAATTCAAAGTTGGGTTTGCTGAGCTTCCAATTACCCCTGAGCTAAGTGATGAATGGGAAGATATAAATAATGATGCTCAATTTGATCCAGATATTGATAAGTGGACTGATGTAAACGGTAACAACCAATTTGATGCTGTGTGGATGGCGGGTTTTCAAAATAAACGAGCTGCTCAAAGAGTTAAAGATGACCTCATGGTGGTAACTGCAGTTATTGATGATGGCCATACTCGGATAGGAATTATTAGCGCTGACACTATTGGGCTAATGCGAAAATTTGTACTTAGTGTCCGTGAAGATGTTCCTACAGAGTGGGGACTTGATTACATCATGGTGCATGCAACGCATAATCACGAGGGCCCAGATACTCAAGGTCTTTGGGGGCCAGGTTTTTTAAAAAGCGGCGTTGATGAAGTCTATATGGAGCGGCTTAAAAGAGATTTCATAAGCACATTAAAAATGGCTATAGATAACCTGGAGCCTGCAGAAATGAGCTTTGCTTTAATTCCGACCAATCCCCTCACGCCTATCAAAGACAAACGAAAACCTATCGTGATAGACGACGACATAAGGGCAATTTTATTTAATCGCCCTGATGGCTCAATTATAGGCTCGTTAATTAACTTTGGCATTCATGTCGAACTCGCATGGGATAAAAATCTCGAATTAACTGCTGATGTTGCAGGCTACTTAAGAAGAGGTATCAGTAAAGGCATATATTATGATGATCAACTTATCAGAGCTGGCCTTGGCGGAACCACATTGTGGCTTACAGGAAACATTGGAGGCTTGATGACATCAGGACCAACCGATCCAATTTATGATCCTGTTTTAAAAAAAATGCTTACTAAGCCTAGTCATGAAAAAGCGCGTGCATATGGATATAGCTTAGCAAGCAGTGTCATAGAGACTTTTCATGCAGGTGATTTTAAGCAGTCTCCAAAGCCATCCATAACTGTCCGCTCGGCTGAAATAGAATTAGCTATAGAAAATTTCATGCTCTCATTAGGCACTTTGCTAGGCGTGATTGATAGCGACCCTAAATTTAGTCTGACGCCGCCATTTATGCGCTATATGAGTGAAGTGGCATTCATACAATTAGGAGATGCATCTATTACCGGCGTTCCTGGAGAGCTTTATCCAGAAATTGCTGTTGGAGGTATAGAAAACCCTGCGGGCGCCGATTACGTCATAGCTCCGCAAGAAGTTCCACATTTAAGAAGTCAATTTCAAGGCAAACTTAATTTGATGGTGAATTTAGCTAATGATTCTATTGGGTATATCATTCCTAAAAGTGAATGGGATGAAGACGCCCCCTGGATCTACGGAGAGAATGAAGAAACTTATGGCGAGGTGGTGTCTTTGGGTCCAAATACTGCGCTTATAATTCATGAAAACCTCCTTAAGCTTGTAGAAGAATCAAAAAACAATTCAAAATGAGTACGCTATATGGAGCAGGACAAAACAGTGAATAATATTACGGAGGGAGGATGTTTTTGCGGTTCAGTTCGTTATAGCTTTGAGTCCTACAATTACCCCTCTGCGAATTGTCACTGTTCTATGTGCAGACGCACTTCAGGGGCTGCTTTTCTTTCTTGGATGGCTATTCCATTAACTGCCTTTGAATACAGCAAAGGCAGTCCCAAAAAACTAATTTCCTCTAATCAAGGTAGCAGGTACTTTTGTCAAGATTGTGGAACTCCTTTAGCCTGTCTTCTTGACGAGTATCCTAAATATATTTACGTCACTATTTGTAGCTTAGACAATCCCCAAGACTTTGAACCAAGTGGCGATATGTATGTTGAAGACATGCTTAACTGGGTAAAAACATAATGAAAGTTTATTCACTGTTTCTATACATTCCATTACGGTGGAGCAGGTTCTAAAGAGGGTTTTTCAAAAGCCCTGGAGAGAAATGAAAAAAACAATTGCTCTTCTCTCACTGCTTCCCTTGTTATCTTGTTCTGCTCCAGAAGGAGTGGTAGAAAGTTTTTATGTTAGTGGACAACTAGAGATGAGAACTACCTATATTGATGGTTATAAAAAATTCAAGGTTGAGACTTTTTCAAAAAATGGCAACTTAAAGGCAGTCGCAGATTGGAAAGACAATCAAATGAATGGTGATTATTTGGATTATCATGAAAACGGCAAGTTAAGAACAAAAACTTCCATGATAGACAATAAGATGAATGGAAAAATTGAGACTTATTATAACAATGGAGAAATAGAATCTTCTGGAAATATCAAAGATGATATTTGGGAGGGTGGATTTACCTACTATCTCGAAGACAAAGCAGAGGGATTCTATATTGCGACTCTGAAGCAAGGTAAGAAGGAGGGCTGGAATATAAAATTCAACGCAGATGGGAAAGAAGAATTCAGAAAGTGTTTTCAAGAAGATAAAGAGGTTATGTCGGAATTATGCGATTAAGTGCTATTCTTCAAAAACCAAAATCATTTGGGAAACAACCTTTACTATATATGAAATATCTTTAGAGTCATGAGGGTGAATTTGATTTGTGTTAACGATCACATTAAAAAAGAGAAACCCTCTGTAGGATAAAGTCTGTGATGGTTGAATGAAATATAAAATACAGTGGCAAGACAGGTGGGGCAAATGGCAACACTATCAAACTAAAACCAATGAAGCAGACGCTTTTCGTGTTATGAAACAGATGGTAAAACAGAAGGGAATACGACATAGAATTGTAGATGAAAATAACTCTCTTATAGACTTATTAAACCCATGACAAAGATTTCTGCGATAATACTGTTAATGTGGAGTCGATAAAAAGGTAAATAATGTTATAACGGGCGGTGACATTTTTGTTGACGACATCCTTGATTGGATAAAAAAATAATGCAAATACATTTCAAAAGTTTTATTAGGTCCATTTTTGTTAATGCAATAATTTGGGGCCTTTTCTTTTGGTTCTTTTTTGAATTCATTGGTTGATCATATTTGATAGGTGAAAATCAAAAACCAATTTAATTTGACCTGAAGAAGATATTTAGTTTCTGTACAGAGCCATCTCAGAATAACAAGTTACTAACTTTTATTATTTTTATCTCTATAATGGGTCTAGTTAATGAATCATAACGACTTACAAGATTCAAAAAATATGGACACCAATAAACTTTCTAATGTAGATCAAGCAGAACACGCACTGCCCTCTAACAAAAAGTTTGGTTTATTCTTTGCTGCTCTGTTTTTTGCTTTCTGCATCATTTTTTTCACACTCAAAAGCATCGTATACGGCCTTATTTTCCTCACTCTAGCAACATTCTTCCTATTGGCCACACTGTTTAATGATAGCCTCTTAACGCCACTAAACATACTTTGGGCCAAACTAGGACTGTTTCTCGGATCAATTATTAGCCCAATAATCTTGGCATTAATTTTTTTTGGTATATTTACCACAACCAGTCTCATATTAAGAATTCTGGGCCGAGACGAGCTGCTCCTTAAGCCTACAGATAGTGCGACCTTCTGGAGGGCCAGAACACTCTCTAAAAAAGATCCCTACAATCTTGAAGAACAATTTTAACTAACTAAGATGAACTTAATTAAAGAGCTTTGGATTTTTTTACGAGTACGTAAGAAGCTATGGCTTGCACCAATAGTATTTATCATGCTGTTGATTGGAGGCCTTTTGACTTTAGTACAGGGTTCGGTAGTTGCCCCTTTTATTTATACCCTTTTTTAAGCAAATACTTTTATGTATATTCTGGGAATTTCTGCATTCTATCATGACAGTGCAGCATGCCTATTGAAAGACGGTAAAATAGTTGCTGCAGTTCAGGAGGAGCGATTTACAAGAATAAAACATGACCCATCTTTCCCTAGCAACTCTATAATTTATTGTCTTCAAGAGGCTCGCATTTGCGCAGATGACTTGGGAGCCATAATTTTTTATGAGAAACCCTTTCTAAAGTTTGAGAGGCTCCTGGAAACCTATTTGGCTTTTGCCCCGAGAGGTTTCAGGTCGTTCTCAAAGGCTATGCCATTATGGGTAAAAGAAAAACTCTTTCAAAAATCTAATCTCATAAAATTACTAATAGAAACTTTTGGTGAATCACCAGAATTGAAAAGTAAATTGTTGTTTTCAGAGCATCATTTATCTCATGCCGCTAGCGCGTACTATCCATCTCCATTTGAAAGGTCTGCGATACTTACACTTGACGGAGTGGGGGAATGGACAACAACCTCTTTGGCTGTAGGAAACGGCAAGGCCTTAGAGGTTACAAAAGAGATACATTTTCCACATTCTTTAGGTTTACTATACTCGGCATTTACCTACTACACCGGATTTAAGGTAAATTCCGGAGAATATAAAGTAATGGGACTTGCGCCATATGGAGAACCTAAATACTCAGAATTAATTAAAGATAATTTGATTAATATTGCCTCAGATGGCAGCTTTCAACTTGATATGAGTTACTTTGATTTTGCCACAGGACTTACCATGACAAACGAAAAGTTTAATTCTCTATTCGGCGGTTCTCCCCGCACATCAGAAACTTTAATTACACAAAAAGAAATGGATCTAGCTGCTTCTATTCAAAAGGTTACAGAAGAAGTTGTAATTAAACTTGCTAAAGGGATTGCTAAAGAGACTAGTGAAAAAAATTTATGCTTAGCCGGAGGAGTCGCTCTTAATTGTGTCGCGAACGGGGCGCTTCTAAGAGAGAAAATATTCGATAATATTTGGATTCAGCCTGCATCTGGAGATGCCGGAGGCGCGCTCGGTGCGGCCTTGGTTGCTCATCATTTGTATTTAGATAATGACCGCAAATCAAGCTCAGAATCTGATTCTATGCAGGGCTCATTTCTTGGTCCAGAATTTTGCGATAAAGAAATTGAGTCAGAACTATCTGATTGTGGTGCAATTTACCATAAGTTCTCCGAGGAAGAACTTATAGATGAAATTACAACTTATCTTGCAAACGGCAAGGCCATAGGCTGGATGCAAGGTCGTATGGAATTTGGACCGCGCTCTTTAGGCGCAAGAAGCATTTTGGCAGATCCTAGATCTGAGGTAATGCAGAAACAACTTAATTTAAAGGTCAAGTTTAGAGAAAGTTTTCGTCCTTTTGCACCAAGCATATTGATAGAGGATGTTGAAGATTGGTTTGAACATGGGTCAGAAAGCCCCTATATGCTATTTGTTGCGAAAGTAAAAAAGGATAAACGAAAAGCACATATCGAAGATAATAGATTATTTGGAATAGATAAGTTAAATTTACCTCGTTCTACTGTACCAGCAATAACCCATATAGATTACTCTGCAAGAATACAGACCGTAGATAAAAACACCAACCCCCGTTATCACTCATTAATTTCAAGCTTTAAAAACAAAACAGGTTTTCCTTTGTTGGTTAATACCTCTTTTAATGTGCGAGGAGAGCCGATCGTTTGTTCGCCCTCAGATGCTTATAAATGCTTTATGGGCACTGGACTTGATGTATTAGCAATTGAGAACTATTTAATGATAAAAAGAGAACAGAAGGACATACCTGAAAATCCTTACTATGAAAATTATGAATTGGATTAAAAATCTAGGATTAACTTTTTTTTCAGCAACACTAGCTTTCGTTTTCTCTGAGGCCTTACTGCGAATAGATGGTAGATATTCAGATCAAGTAAGCTTACAAATCCAAGACTCAACCACTAACAAAGTCTGGCAAAGAGAAATAAACACGAAGCACGTAAGAGCACATCCTGACTTGAGTTACGATATTGAAATTAATTTTGATGAAATAGGTGCCAGACAATCAGACTTTACAAAGCAGCAAGGTGAAACAATAGTAGGAGTATTTGGGGATTCCTTTACTGAAAATAGAAGGATAGAGAATAAATATACTTTTACGGAGATATTAAACCATGCCTCCAATAAAGCCCACTTTATAAATTTTGGAGTCGATGGATACGGTTTGGAGCAAAGTTTTCAAAACTGGATTGATAAAAGTTCTATAGTAGATATGGACATTGTT
The DNA here is from genome assembly GCA_902559365.1 of uncultured SAR86 cluster bacterium. Taxonomy (GTDB): domain Bacteria; phylum Pseudomonadota; class Gammaproteobacteria; order Magnimaribacterales; family Magnimaribacteraceae; genus Magnimaribacter. The sequence goes on along the minus strand of CACEHP010000001.1, from coordinate 33,002 downwards.
TTTTATCTCTTCTGTGCAAACGATTATTATGATACTTATGAGGTGCAGTTATTTGATAAGCATGAAATGGCCATGGGCAAGGTTGTCAATAATGTCAGCACCAACGTGCCATTTTGGATTAGAGTTGCCTCAAAGTTTCATTTAACTTATTTGTTTTTGGAGTCCTGGTATGCATTAAAGTCGGTCTCAGTCTCACCTGATGAATTGATGAATCTACTGGGCCGAAGATTTACAAAGGACTATCAAAGCCTTAAAGATCGACAGTTTGATGGATACGTAAACGATTTAGGCCGCTTGCTGCTTAGCGATAATACTGATCTTACACTTATAAAGGAAGTAGGTCATTTCAAGGCGACTTTACTGGAATGGCAAAATCAGGTTAAAAAGGGGGGTGGAAAATTTATAGTTTTAATTCTGCCGAGGGAAATAGAAAAGGAGTACAGCAAAAGACTCATACCAAAAGCAGTTCAGTCTATCAATCTATCTGAATTTGAAAATCATCCCTCAGCGACAAAGTGGAGTTGGGATTTTAATAATGATGGCCATTGGAACGAGTATGGCAATTTAACGGCTGCAATTTATCTTTATAATCATTTTGCGGAAACAAAACTATTCAACGAAGTCCCCATCCCCATTAATGACAAGTTTTGGAAAAATTATAGCCTAGAAATAGATACCCTCTATGAAGAAAAGGGTTCTCAATAAAATTTAAGTAGGTAGACATAAACTTATTGGTGGGATTGGATGCTATGCATTACAAGGTCAAAGGTCATTGCAGTCCAGGGTTTAATGTTTTCAATATCACCTCTCCTGCCTAGCTGTTCTGCTATCCCACTTACCAAAACAACAAGGTATTTCGACAAGAAAGTGTCTGCTTTTTCATCTATATATTCATTTGATCTTAAATAAGAGTCAACGCTAATTTCTATTCTATTTAGCTGAGTGAGATACTCTAAATTAGAACTAAAGGGAATTTCATAGAATGAAGATTCTGTAATAAAAAAATATTCGATAGCATTATAAAGGCGTTGTTCAGGTGTAAATTTATTTTCAAAAAGAAGTTTTTCTACATTTTCTATCATTTCGTTAACGGCTCTTATTTCCAATTCCAAAAGTATTGATTGTTTATTGGGAAAGTATTGATATAGGGATCCAATACTTATTCCTGCTGCTTCTGCTACTCGGTTGGTTGTGAATTGCTGATAGGGGTGCTGCTTCAAAACGCGAATAGATGCTTCAAGGATATTGTTGACCATCAGCCTTGACCTTTTTTGCTTAGGTTTTTTTCTTAAAAGTACTGTTTTCATAATGCGAGTTTTTATTGCGAGTAATTGCTCGTATTATAGGGCTATGGGGAGGTTTAGTTATGAAACTGTTTAATCTTATTTCATTTTTAATTATTTCTATGCTTTCAACTGCATCTTTTTCAGAACAGCAGAATAACCAGGTAATTGTTGTCGGAGCCGGAATAGCCGGACTGGGAGCGGCGAAAGAACTTCATAACTCAGGCTATGAAGTAACTGTTCTCGAAGCAAGTGAACGAATCGGAGGAAGAATTTACACAGACAGGTCCCTAGGATTTCCTGTAGAGAGAGGTGCAAATTGGATTCACAGTAATAAATTAGATAGTAACCGCTTAATGGGATTGAAAGATCAGCTAAATATAGAAACGCACATAACCCCATTGAGCCCTACAGCCTTTAAACTATTTAACAAAGATGGCGATTCAGTAAGCTTAACTGAAGAAGAGTTTAATAAAATTGATACAAGGATAGCGTTGGCCGCTTATGCTGCTTCTTTTTTTCGACCTTCGAGTACGCTAAAAGACGTTATCGATTCCTTAAGGAATTTCGGCTTACTATCCTTTGCACCAAATGTTGTCTTTCAAGCCTATCTTCAAAACATCGAGCTTAGTGCCGCAGAGGATATTGAAAAATTACCTATAGGTGCTCTTATAACTGAAGCGGAGTATATGGAGAGCGCTGGAGAGGATGAAGAAGTTTTTGGAGGGTTTGATCAATTTACAAACTATCTATCCCGGGGTTTGGATATAAAGCTTAACAATCCAGTAACAAAGATAGACTACTCTTCTGACAGAGTTAACGTTTATGTAAAAAATATCAAATATTCTGCTGATGCTGTTATTGTCACTGTTCCCCTTGGAGTATTGCAAAAAGGCATGATTAAATTTCAGCCGGAACTTACGCAGGCCAAGCAGAAGGCTATTAATGGCATAAATTGGGGAAATGTTAATAAAGTAATATTTCAATTTCCGTACAATTTTTGGGGTGAATCAAATAATATTTTTATTGAAAGAGAAGATCGTCATGCTTTTACAACCTGGCTTAGTAATGAGGTTGTATCTGGAAAACCTATTCTTTATTCGTTTTATTCAGGAGATTTTTCAAGGGCAATGGAAGATAAAACTGATGAATTTATTATTAAGAAGGCGATGAATTCTCTTCGTTCAGCTTATGGTCAAGAAATACCTAACCCTGAAAACTATCTAATAACAAGATGGGGCAAAGAGCCTTATATCCTCGGATCTTATTCAAGTGCAGGGCATAACCAAGATGATGAGAAATTAAGAACAGAGCTAGGAAGCCCGATTGCTAGTAAAGTTTTTTTTGCTGGGGAGGCTACAAGTCTTAATGAGTATGGCTTTGCCCACGCTGCTTTATATACAGGGCTTCGAGAAGCTGAGAAGTTGAAAACCCTTCTTCCACAGTAAAAGTATTTGACTCAATCCTTAGCAATAATTTGAATTATTTAATTTAATAATTTAAAGTGCTCCGCCCTGATAGAAAAAATGAGAACTACTCAAGAATATACGGATAAGACAGCTATTAGCCTTTCGCTGATTTGCGTTGCGCATTGCTTGTTCATGCCCTCTTTTCTTGTTCTGCTTTCAAGTTATATTTCTTTTTCTTATGACAATGAACTTGTTCACTACTTAGTTTTGGCTATGGCTATTCCCCTCAGCCTATATGCGCTTATAGCAGGAGTGAGAAATCATAAAACTTACAGTTACTTTCTTCTCGGACTCTCGGGCCTTCTTTGTCTTATTTTTGCTATTTCTTTGGGGGTGCAGATTTGGGGAGAATTAGGAGAAAAGTCCTTCACCACAATTGGGGCCTTGCTTGTTGCCTTTTCTCATTTCAAGAATTACAGACTCTGTAGACAGACAGACTGTGATACGTGTCATTAAATTCCTTTAACCCAGTCTCGCAGGTCAGATGACCAAAATTTTGACAACTATTTGCCTTATATCTGGAGGCATCATGCCAATTCTAGTAGATGTTAGTACCTCTCATTTACTCAACCCTGACTGGGACTCACATGCTCGAGTTCATGAGGCCTGGCGACTTTCAACTAACTTTTTAGTTTTTTGTGTAGGATTCTATTTATTGTGGAAGAGGAACAGCGAAATGCTGGCAGGCGTATTGAGCCTTTGTATTCATTTTGGTTTTGTTATCGGGGCTCTATTAATGCCTTTATATGGTGGGCAGCCCGTAGGAGAGGGGATAATGGAACCCGAAGTTTTAAAGGTTCCGCTAAATGTATTATTCTTTGGCTTTATGTTCTTTATTCAAAGCACAGTTATTGTGTTCTTATTAAAAAAATAAAGCGCTTCCCAAGAAACACAAAAATGATCGGCTATTAGCTTCTCGTTTCAGCTTCAATCCATTCATCAACCAAATCCTCAAGCACAAACAATGGAACAATACCCTGATTCAAAACCAAGGAATGAAATTCTTTTAGATCAAATTTGTTACCCATTTTATTTTTTGCTCTATCCCTCAATTCCAAGATCTTAAGCATTCCCATTTTGTAGCTTGTTGCTTGAGCAGGCCAGACAATATATCTCTCTATCTCAACCCGTACCTCTGTATCGGACATTCCAGTTGTTTTCTTCATATAATCCATGGCCTCTTCTCTGGTCCACTTCTTATGATGTAAGCCTGTATCGACAACCAATCTATTGGCTCTGAACATTTCACTCTGAAGCACCCCCAATTCATCATAGAGATCTTTCGTCATTCCCACTTCAACCGCAAGTTGTTCTGAGTATAGGGCCCAACCCTCCGTGAATGCAGAAGTTCTATAACCAAGCCTGCGGTATAAGGTCAAATCTTCATTTTCTAGGTTCAAAGCTATTTGAAAGTGATGTCCAGGCACAGCCTCGTGAAATGTGAGTGTTCTCATTCCAAATTTTGGAGTTTGTTTTATGTCATAGAGGTTTGCATAAAATACCCCAGGTCGAGACCCGTCTAAACTTGGTGATTGATAGTATCCTCCTGCAGCAGTTTTTTCAGAGTATTCAGGCACAGCCCTCACTTCGACAGTGCTCTTTGGGAACTCGTTAAAGTATGGTCTGACATCTTCTTCGGCCTCTTTAACCATTTTGTTGTAGTCTCGAATGACAATTTCTTTTCTGTCTGGCGTATCAGCATACAAAAACTTAGGATCTTCATTTAGATCACTCATCATCTCGCCTATTGGTTTGTTTATTTCATAGCCCAGCTCGACGAATATATCCCTCATTCTATTTTCAATTCTGGCTACCTCTGCCAATCCGATTTGATGAATCTCCTCAGCGCTATAATCAGTAGTTGTATACGATTTAAGTCTTAATGCATAAAAGTCATTCCCCTCAGGAAGGGACCAAACACCATGATATTCATTAGCATTCTCGTAGTTATCTAGCATATAACCCAAGATTAACTCGAAGCCCGGTCTCACCTCTAAATCAATAGTTCTTCTAAGCTCAATTAAGAGTTCATTCCTTTTCTCTTCTGAAATACCAATGTCACTTATCTTTTTTGAGAATACCTGCACCAAAGGATTTTCAGAATCCCCATATTCAATCATCTCTTCAAGTTGACGAATTACATGATCGAAGACAAATTTGGGTGCGAATATTCCTAATTTTTTTTGCTCCTCCAGCCAAAACAGATTTGCCTTAAGAGAATCATCGAACATTTTTACTCTTTCGATATAATCTTTTGCCTCGTTTTCATTTCTCACAGGGTGTGTATCTGTCATAAATTCAACCAAATTTAAATGATTGCCACTTATCTGATTGAACGGATAGCTGTGGTATCTAAATCTTTCAAACCTTTCAATGTCTATTTCGGTATCAAATACTGCTATTTTGTGGGTAATTTGTTGATTTTTACTTAGCTCATCAATCTCATAACGCTTGAGAGTATCAAGTCTCTGCAGATTTTCTAGATACTCTTCTTTACCTTTTTCTAGGCTTGAGACAGTAAGCTTATGGTTATGATTGAATATCAGGTTATAGTCATCGAATATACCTAGATAGGTCATAGATTCAGGTGAATCTAATATCCCAACAATTAATTCTTTCGCAAGAAAGTGATCAAGCGAATAAGGCTTTTTAGAGAAAAGATTTAAAAGGTATAGTGAAACAATCACCGACAGAACCAAAACCGAGTATCCTAAATATTTAAAAGTTCTTTGCATTTATACCCCCAGCTATAAGCTTTAAATAGGACCAACACTGATGTCTATTTATCCATTTCTTAAAGCAGATTAAGTTGATTATTAACTTTATTATAGAATGAAAGAGATCTTAAATTCATTCAGAGAGGTATATATGAGATATTTAGTTTTTTTAATTTGCATCTTTTCTATCAATCTAAAGTCAGAAGTTTACGAAATAAGGGACTATACGATTGAAGAAGAGTGGTTTGAAGCTTATGTTTACTGGGCAGAAAATCACTTCATGCCTTATGGAAATGCAAGAATAGAAATAATTGATTTTTGGGTCAGCACCGGTGAAGAGGCCATAGTAGAGGGCACAAATCCAATGGTTTCTCCCAATGGGCAGCCCAACGTAACTTGGGTTGCCAGGTATAAAAGCCGCGAAGAAAGAGATGCTTTTTTTGCAAATCTTGACGTAGATCCTGAATGGGAGAAGGTTTGGGCTAAGCACCCTAACCCTGACGCCTATATTCATTCTAACGCTAGATTTTTTAGCTCTGTAAAATAAAAAAAATTTGTGATTTGTCCTATTTGTTCTGGATCTGATGCTCTGTCTTTTCAAAAAATTCAGACAAAAGAGTATTTTAGATGTAATGCCTGTATGGGTATATTTGTGGACCCCAAAAATCATCTAAGCCCTGAAGAAGAAAAGGAAAGATATTCTCAGCACAATAACGATATATATGATTTCGACTATCGTAAATTTTTGTTAACCCTATATGATCCCATTACTCAGAAATTAAAAAGAGGTGCTAGAGGACTAGATTATGGGAGCGGTCCTGGTCCGGCGTTAGCTGAAATGTTTAAAGAAGACCATTACGATATAGAGATATATGATCCATATTTTTTCCCAGATGATTCTTGCTTCAATAAACAGTATGACTTTATAACTTGTACCGAAGTGGCAGAACACTTTTATAGCCCTCAAAAGGAATTTCAGAAACTCAACTCTCTCTTAGGGGTCGGCGGCTGGCTTGGAATCATGACTAATTTTTATGATGACTCTATTGACTTTCAAGACTGGTATTACAGAAAAGATCCAACTCACGTAGTCTTTTATGCACAGGAAACCTTTGAGTTTATTGGATCAATGATGTCCTGGAGAATCGAAATACCAACTAAAAATGTTGTTTTGTTTAAAAAATAATTATGTTTGAATCTGTTTGTATACAAAATAAAGGAGAGGAAAAATGTACAGTCACATAATGGTTGGAGCAAATGATATTGAGGAGTCCAAAAAATTCTACGACAGCACTTTTGCTGTTTTAGGCGCAGAGCCGGGGGTCCTTTCTGTAAACCCTACAGGACACAAAAGATATATGTATTTCTTAGATGGAAACGTGTTTCTTATATCCGAACCAATAGATGACCAAGTTGCCACACATGGGAATGGCAGCACGATTGGATTTGCTGTTAAGAGCCCAGAACAAGGTGATGAATGGCATGAAGCTGGAATCAATAATGGCGGAACTACTTGCGAAGATCCTCCTGGAATGAGAGAAGGCATGGGTATGAAATTATATCTAGCATACCTAAGAGATCCATCAGGAAACAAACTTTGTGGAATTCTTAATCTAAGCTAGATTCATGGAATTAGAGCTTGATCATGCCAAGCTAAATTTCGTTACAAAAGGTAATCAGAACAATCCGCCTCTCGTGCTTTGGCACGGGGCGGGATGTACTTTGAAGATGTGGGATCTTGTAACCAAAGAATTACAGAAAGCCTTCTACACAATTGCTTTTGATATTAGAGGGGCAGGTAAGAGTATTAATTTAAGTCAAGACAATGAATCTTATACCTTTGAAAGATATTCAAAGGACCTAAACAAAATACTAGATTTTTTAGATGTAGAGCGCTTTCACATCTGGAGCATGGCCTGGGGCACTAGGGCTGCAATTGCCTATTCTTCGTTGCATACTGATAGAGTCATATCTGCTGTTTTTAGCGATGCAAGTATAGGAAAAGCAGATATAGAAGCCCAAAAAGAAGGATTAAAAGATGCGCTAGCTTTGCAAGATAATAGTGGTATAGAGAGATATGCAATGCCAAAAGGCTGGAATGAGCATTTGAACACTGAAAGCGCAAGACTATCTCTAGGAGCAGCTTCTAAATTTGATTTAAATAAGGCATTTACAAAAATATCTTTCCCTTTCCTAATTATGACAGGAGATCACGACCCCAACTTAACTTCGAGCCAAGACATGTTAAATCAATCTGATACGGGGGAGCTTAGGGTTTTGAAAAATGTAGGCCACGGATCTGTTTTACAAAGACCAGATCTTACTGTAAAAAACTTCTTAGATTGGCACAGTAAATAACGGTGCTATAGATATGCTAAAGGACAAGACTATTTTAATTACAGGAGCGGCTAGTGGATTAGGTAAGGCTTGGTCAAAAAAATTCTCTGATGAGGGAGCAATAGTTTTTGCATGTGACATAAATGAAGAGGGCCTAACTGAATTAAAAGATCATGCAATTCATACACAAGTAAAAGACGTTTCTAAACCTGAACATGTCCAAGATTTTATTAAATCAGCGCATACCAAAACTGGCCGAGTTGATGTCTTGTTCAATAATGCTGGAATGGGTTTTGGATATAAAGTTGATAGTTTTCCAGATGGTTCATTTGAACATCATGTGTCGGTACATTTATTTGGGACGGTCTATGGAATGCGATATTCACTTCCTTTAATGCAAAAACAAGGATATGGCAGAATTATAAATACTATTTCAAGGAATGCTGAGACCAATGCAGAAAGAACCTCTGCTTACGCAGCTGCTAAAGCCGGGATATGGTCTGCAACTAGAGTTGCAGCTAAAGAAAACCGAGACCATGACATTCTGATTAATATGATCATACCAGGTCCAACTAATACAAGTATTTGGGGTAAGGATATGCCTCACCTTCAGAGCCCTGAAGACACTTATCCTACAGCTAGATTACTGGCTAGTTTCGAAGAAGGCGGACCTACCGGCAAGGTTTATTGGGATGAGAAAGAATATCCAATGTTTAACGAAGAAAATTCAATCCTCAAGGGATAAACGGTCGGCATGAGCCGACCGTTTAAACAAACTTAATTTACTTCGAATACTTCAAATTTTAGAGTACCAGCAAAAAGGTCAACTTTACCTTGAGCATGATTTATGACCCCATTATTGAGAGTATCGAAAGAATACATCGTGACTATTGTACCGTTTCTAGTCCACGAGCCCTGAAGAGAAGCATATTGCAATTCCCCGTCTTGATTGATAGTTCTTGCTTGTCCTGTAAATTCTCCAGACATTCCATCATCACCACTCACGGTGAAATTATGCGTTAAATAGACTTTGCCGTAGCCTTCTCCTACTACTCCTTCAGACGTTATTGTGCTCTTGCCTTCACCAGCAGTCCAAGAGGTCATCTTAAAGTTAGCCGGGAAGCTTTCTCCACTAACATCGAAAGTGAATGCATTGTGAGACATCAAAGCAAAAAGGGAAGCAAGCGCTCCAATTGCAATCTTATTTTTTATAATTTTTAACATAATATTATCCTTTAGGTTTAATAAGTTAGTTCACTCTAACTCGAATATACTTTAATCGGTCTATATTTATAAACAACAAAAAAAATAGGCCCTGAGGCCTATTTTTTAATTATGTTTTAATGGCTATTTTGGCTCTGCACTAGGCTGATAATCATAATAACCGTCTGTAGGTATCATTAAATGAACATATGGTGAGCCCTTAAACATCACATAAGGTGCACCTGTATCAAAATCAGTAGTTTGGGTATCTAAGCTTTTAGGGTCTTTAGGAAGTAACATTAAATGTGGTCCAGATTCAATAAAGTGAATAGGATTTGATCCTTCCCTGTCTCCTTCAGAATAAGCTCTAAAATTGTCTACACCGGTATCGCCATGTAACATCCACAACCATCCATCGCTTTCCATTTCAGGAATAGTGTTGTTCATATAAGCATCTACCCAAGCAAGGGAAGCTGCATCTCCGCATGCAGGATTTGCATCATGAGGTGTATTGAAGCCTCCTTCTGGCATAGGATTAAATGCAACGCAAACCCAACCATTTGTTCCCTCTCTTAGCACTTCACCGTTAGCACCTTTTACAGTGGCAAAATCTCCGATAAAGTCAGGAGCTGCTGTCGAATAAGCCCAAATTTGCCATTCAGCTGAATTATGCGCAACCTTTGGTTCGTCTGCTAAAGCTGAACTGACCGTAAAGAGACTGACTACACAAATTGCTATATATTTTTTAAACATTTCTTCTCCAATGATTATTTTGTTAAGGTCAGTATATCTTTTCATTTAAAAAAGGAGAATATTATGAAATTTATTAAATATGGCTTAGCCATAATGCTGTCAGCACTTTTTTCCCTTTCTGTATTGGCACATGACCCTAAAGGAGAATCCTTTTCTTTATCAGGAAAAATTACGTCAGTTGAACTTACTGACGGCGGTGGAACTATAACTGTTTCTTCAGAGGCCGGTAGGTATGGAAAAGTTTTCTTAACTTACAATGTAACTTTAAATCCGGCTTTGCCTGATCAAGGTTATTTCTCTGGAAGAGGCGTTGGATTTAATGATGGAGTTAGACAGGCAGGATCTAGGCAAGGTGTTTTCAGAAGAGAAGGAGCAATAATGAAGTTTTGGTCATTAGATGACGTAACAGATGGCAATATGAACTATTGCGAGACTGTAATGAATTTAGAAACTGAAACTGTAGAGATGACCTTTTATCCATTCTAAGTTTTTTTAAAAAGAAGCCCTCCTTATGGAGGGCTTTTTGTGTAAGGTAAGTATATGGGTGCAAATGATTTATTAGAGATAGGAACTCTCTTGAAAATAGTTCTATGGGTTGAAGTGATCGTATATCTTGGTATCGGAGTTTACGAAATACTAGATTCGTTTTCGAAGGAAAAGCCTTGGAATATGAGAAATGGCAAGGTGAATAGTTACTTGGCTATGCGTGAGGTTGTTAGCTATAAGATGCATGCAGCTGTGTGTTTCTTGCTCGGATTTATTGCCCTCAATGGCCTGTTAGAAGGATCAATAACTCGATTTGAGTTAGAGCTTATATTTTTAAGCCTTGCCTTGATAATGATGCTTCTATGGATGGTTGCTCTTCCTGGTAGGCTTGGCTTTATAGTAATTTTCCTTACTAAACCTGAGACATCCTTGCAGATAGTTATGTTTATTTTCTTTGCTGACCTAATTAGGCCGTGGGTAATGTATCTATGTATTTTCTTCAATATATGGGGATTTATCGTTTACTTCGTCCAAACAAGAAAAAAATCTATTTATCCTTATGATTATTCAACAATTAGACAAGATGCCTTAGATGCAGGACTGGAAGTTTCAAAGGTTGAGGCTATGGACAAAGCTGCTGGCTATTCCAAGTAAATTGACTAAGATCAAGACGCATTGGCCAATCTTATCTATCCTCTTAGTAGGGTCTATTTTAAGATTTTTTAATTTAGGACTTATTCCTGGACCTATTTTTGATGAAGTCTTTTATCCTGTCTTTGCCCTTAATTATTTAAGTGGAGAGACCTTTTTTTCAGTACATCCTCCACTTGGATCTTATATCCTGACATTAGGTATTTATGTTTATGACTTGCTGCCTTGGACAGAGTCTATTAATTTCTCGCTAGCTCAGGTAGGAGATGTGAATCCCTTATCTTATAGATGGATAGGAGCAACTTCTGGAATTGTGCTGGTTTATGTAGGTTACAAGTTGGCACTTGAATTATTTAACCATAAACACTTTGCTTTATTGGTAGCACTCTTTTTTATGCTAGATGGATCTCTACTAGTAGACTCTCGCTTAGGTTTGATAAATGTATTTTTCACTCTTTTTGGTTTTATTGCAGTCTTATTCTTTATAAAAGGAAATAAGAATAACAATCTAGGCCAATTTCTTTTATCAGGTTTGATGCTTGGAGCGGCTTTCTCTGTTAAGTGGAATGGATTAGGGTTTTGGTTGGCCCTTATAAGCTTTTCGTTCTTATTTTTTATTTTTCATAGACTTGAATTACATTATAGAGACGAATATGAAAGAGGGGGTTTAAGTAAATTTTTATCCCTCATCTTTCTTCCTTTTTTTATTTACTTGATTTTTTGGATACCTGAGCTTATTCATAATGAAAACACTCTTGTAGATAAACATTCTCAAATGATCGATTACCATTTTAGTGATACTGATCAAAAGGCTCACCTTTACAGCTCACCTTGGTATACCTGGCCTCTGATGATACGACCTATAGGTTATTTTTTTAATTCTGAATCGATAATTGCAGTGGGAGGAGACAGTATTGAAATATTTACAGCGATTCACCTATTTCCTAACCCTGCACTAAACTTGCTGTCATTTATTGCAGTAATCATCTTGTCATTTAAATGGATAGAGCAAATTGCAAAATCATATGGCACAAAAAAGGTAACCGAAGACACATATGTAATGAGTGTTATTTTAATTGGGTTTTATGCCAATTTTTTACCTTGGGCTGTAGCTTCTAGATCAACCTTCATTTACCACTATCAGCCTTCAGCCTGTTTTTCTTTTATGGCCTTAGCATTTTTGCTTTATAGGCTTATAGATAAAAGAAAATCAGAAAATATGCCACTTTATTATTTAACCTTAATCCTTGTACTGGTTTCAGCTGTATACTGGCTACCTTTGCAGCTAGGTCTTGAAATAACTAGCGAAAGCTTCTATTCAAGGATGTGGTTTGATACGTGGATATAGACTCAATTAATACTAATTTTAAAATTTGTTTTGTTCTTCCAACCTATAACGAAGAGGAGAACATAGAAAATATAATTCAACAGATATTAAAAGAGGAAAAGAATCAAAGTAAACATACCTTTTCAATATTGGTAGTTGATGACAATTCTACAGACGAAACACAAACTATTGTTCAACGTTATATTTCGTTAAATTCGAAGGTCCACTTGGTTACTGGACAAAAGAAAGGTTTAGGGGATGCTTACAAGCGTGGTTTTAAATTTGCGTTAAATGACCTGAAGGCTGATTTAATTTTTCAAATGGACTCTGATGGGCAACATGACGCCTCGTTAATTCCTGATTTTGTGAGTTATATTGAAGAGGGTAAAGACGTTGTCATAGGTTCACGATTTATAGATGGAGGGACTACGCCAGATTTTTCTTTTTCAAGATTGCTTATGAGTAAGGTAGGAAATTTACTTGTGAGATATGTTGGAGGTATAACTCAAGTTAAAGATTGTACATCTGGCTATAGGGCAATTCGCGCTTCTTATCTTAAGGAGCTGGATTTTAGTTACCTTTCTACAAGGGGTTATAGTTTCCAGTCTTCATTAATATGTGACTTGGCATGGAGAGGCGCAGATATATCTGAAATACCAATTGAATTTTCTTCAAGGCAGGGTGGAGATTCTAAGTTGGCATTGAGAGATCAAATTGAATTTCTTCTTAATATACCCAGATTAGGTTTTAGGAACCTGGAAGATTTTATGAAATATTCTTTGGTTGGAGTATCTGGTGTATTTGTAAACTTAGGACTTTATTTTTTACTTACAAGATATTATGAAATTTCTGAATTGGTAGCTCCATTAATTGCTATTGAATCGGCGTTGATTTCTAACTTTATACTCAATAATTTTTGGACTTTTGGTAAGAGAATCACTCAGAGCAGAATCAGGGTTAAATTTGTTAAGTTTCATCTAGTTAGTGGGTTCTCAGCACTAATAAACTACTCAGCTTTTTTAACTCTCTTTTTGTTTTTCGGACTCTATGATATTTTGGCCAATTTGATTGGAATAGGGCTTGCTGCAATAGTGAATTACCTCATCAACTCTAACTGGACATGGAAGGGCAATAAATGAATTTCAATAAAATCACTTTTCTAATATCACTTTGTTTATTTGTATCTTGTAGCGAACAAAAAGTAGCTTCGCTCAATAATTTTGCAGCAGATGATGATGTATTTAAGTCAGGTAAATCTTTAATTGCTTTCTCGTATGGCTTGCATGATCTGGAACAGGCCACTTTAGACCAGCAAACTCTTTTAATAGGCGTGCATGGCAGCAATAGCAGAGGGTATGAGTGGGTCTACCCTTTGTCGGCATTAAACAAAGAAGCAAATCTAGTTTCATTTTTTCGTTGGAATGACGATGCCTGTCCAGGCCCATCTATAACTTCTTTGAATAAGTTGATAGATACAAAATTTACGGAAAATCCAAACCTTGAGAAAGTTGTTTTATTAGGCCATAGCTATGGTGGTCTTTTGGTAGCTGCTTTTACCGATAAATGGGATAAAGAAATACCACTAGAGGCTCATGCGATAGCAGCTCCATTAAAAGGAATGGGTGCGCTTAATAACGTTTGCGATTATCAAATCCCAGTATCTATTGGTCCTGAAACAACTTTCTATGAATGGAGAACAATAAAAGAGCTAGATGGTGCATTTAGGGATTTAAGTTTCGATCCGCAAGAAGTAGAAATAGAAAATAGTAGAGTGATAAGGCTTCCTGAAACTTACAAAGGAAATAAATTGGGTCATAATTGGTCTATCAGTTGGGTAGCCGATGAAATTAAATAATACCGCTCTCCTTGATAAGGTTATAAAAGCAATATGAAATCTATTGAGAATTTTTTTCAGGATAGAAATCTTAACTATGGCTGGGTAATGGTTGTGGTGGTCTTTGTATTAAGTGGACTTGCTTTTGGTTCCATGGCTTCAATTTCGGTTTTTCTAAAGCCGGTTTCTTTAGAGTTTGGCTGGTCAAGAGGCCAGACTTCTTTTGCTTATACAGTTGCATCTTTTGCTTCTGCTGCCTTCGGAGTAATTTGGGGTCAGGTTGCAGATAAATATGGAACAAAATGGTTCGGCTATATCGGAGCAATCTGTATGAGTTTAGTTCTATTTGCTTTGAGTAGTCTAGATTCAATAATTCAGTTCTATCTCCTATACTTTTTATTTGGTGCCATGGGGAGTGCACTTTTATTTTCTCCCTTATATGCAAATGTTGGCTTTTGGTTTAAAGAAAACCCTGGACTTGCTCTAGGTCTCGCAGCATCTGGAGGTGCCATAGGGCAAGCGTTTATACCGCACTTAAGTGGTATTTTGATTGAAAACTCAGGATGGAAGTCGGCTTATATTGATCTTGCTATTATCTATATTTTAATAGCCCTTCCCATTTCCTTTTTAATACAGGAATCCCCTTGGAGAATTAGTGCGAGAACCGATACTGCTCAAGAAGATACAGATTTCCCTCTTTCTGAGAAAGAAGTAGTTGCCTGGATTAGTTGTGCGGTAATTTTTTGTTGCGTTTGTATGTCAATACCGATTATGCACCTGGTACCGTTGCTTACCGATAAAGGCTTTTCATTGGAGTTTGCAACATCTGTATTAATGCTTTTGATGTTTTGCGGCGCATTTGGTCGAATTTTTGGAGGCATGTTAGGAGATTATATTGGTGCTCTGCCCGGTTATATTTTGATGTCCTTGGGTCAAACAGTTTTTGTTGTATGGTTTCCTCATCTACTTTCTCCATCTGCCATTTACTTAATTGCGGCATTATTTGGTTTTACTTATTCTGGAGTCATGTCGAGCATTCTGGTTTGTACAAGGATTATGGTTTCTGCCAAGTACGGAGCCAGGGCAATGAGTCTGACATCCTTTTTTGGTTGGATAGGGATGGGTCTAGGTGGCTTTTTAGGCGGTTATTTCTTTGATATTCATGGTGACTACATTTGGGCTTTTACTTTTGCTGGTATTTCAGGCGTTATAAATCTTTTCATACTCTTCTTGTTTACTCTCTATATTAGGAAGAAACAGAAGCTTGCAGTTGAATAATAAAATGTCCATGGAAACAAAATCTAAAGAAAAAATTAATCTCATGGGGCTTAATAAACAAGCCCTAGAAGATTTTTTTATTTCTCTTGATGAAAAGCCATTTAGGGCTACCCAAATCATAAAATGGATTCATCAGAGGGGAGTATCCGATATTTCTCAAATGACTGACCTTTCCAAAAACCTCCGCGAAAAACTCATGGACAAATGTGAGATAAGAGTGCCTGAGGTGGTGTACGAAAAAACTTCTAAAGATGGTACAAAAAAATGGGTCATTAAGGTGGGCGAAAAAGATCTAATTGAAATGGTACTAATACCAGAGAAAAACAGGTCAACTTTGTGTGTTTCATCGCAAGTTGGTTGTGCAGTAGATTGTAGTTTTTGTGCAACAGGAAAGCAGGGATTTTCTAGAAACCTTGGTCTTGATGAGATTATAGGGCAGGTGTGGGTTGCAGCTAATTCATTTGGATTACCAAGAGAGCCCAATTCAAGGCATATTACCAATGTAGTGATGATGGGCATGGGAGAGCCTTTGCTAAATTTTGAGCCGGTAGTTGGGGCAATGAATCTTATGACTGATGACAATGCCTACGGTTTATCTAAAAGAAAAGTGACTTTAAGCACTTCGGGCATAGTTCCTAAGATTGATGAGCTAAGTAAAGTAACTGATATAGCACTAACAATTTCCTTGCATGCACCAAATGACGATTTAAGAGATGAATTAGTTCCTATTAATAAGAAATACCCCATTCAAGAGTTATTGGATTCAGTAAAACGCTACGTGGACTCTTGTGATGATAAAAGAGTTACGACAATTGAATACATATTAATAGATGGTATAAATGATGGGCTTGATCATGCTGAGGAGCTTAGCGAATTGCTTAAACAGCTACCAAGTAAAATCAACTTGATTCCATTCAATGCATTCGAAGGATCAAATTATCTCAAGCCTTCTGGAAATAGAGTGAAGCGATTCCAAGCTTTCCTTCAGGACAGGGGGTATGTGACAACAATCAGATCTACTAGAGGTGACGATATTATGGCCGCCTGCGGACAACTAGTTGGCCAAGTTAATGATAGAACACGCCGAAAAGAGAGGTCTAAAAATCAAATCAAAACCAAGGCTTTATAGTGTTGAAGCGAGTTGGAATAATTGGAGCAGGAATTTCTGGCTTAACATCAGGGTATGCTCTTAGAGAACAAGGCCTAGAAGTAGATTTATATGAGAGGTCAGGCTCTATCAATGAATTTGGTGCGGGCATTACTCTATCTAAGAATGCGACATCTTTATTAAGAGATTTGGGACTATTTGATTCTATTGCTGCTAATGGCGTTTTTCCAGGAAGGTCTTACATAAGAGATTATAAAAATTGTGATGTCATAAATTCAATGGAACTGGATGATAATTTCTTAACAGTAGATAGGCGTGACCTCGTAGAACAAATAGCTCTTAGGTTCCAAGGTATAAAAGGAAATATCCATTTTAATAAGGAGGTAACTTCTATATGCCCATCAACGGGAACTATAAGTTTTTCCAACCATCGCGATGAATCTTACGATCTTATTTTGGTGTGTGACGGAATAAGGTCATCTTTAAGAGATTCGAACTTCGGGGCCCAAAAACCTAAATTTACTAATTACATTGCTTGGAGGGGAATGACCAAGAAAGAGAACCTTCCTCAGTTTGATGATAGTGAAAAAGTAAATGTTTATTATGGCCCGGGATCACACTGGGTCCACTACCCTACAGGAAGAGACGGAATGATTAATTTTGTTGCCATAGAAAGAAACCCAAACTGGTCAGAAGAGTCATGGAAAGTAGAGGGTGATAAACCTTCTTTCTTAAAAAGCTTCAAGGGTTGGAATGAAGATTTAATTTCCATGGCAAACTCCTCAGAAAAACTTTACAGATGGGGTGTCTTTGAACGTCCTCTACCAAAATCCTTATTTAACGGAAAGGCAGTATTGATGGGTGATGCAGCCCATCCTATGGTTCCCTTTCTTGGTCAGGGGGGATGTTTAGCAATTGAAGATGCATATTGCCTATCGTCTTTAATTAAAAAAATTAAGGATCTTGACCAAATGGTAAATGTTTACGATCAGATGAGAAATAAAAGAGGTAGGTGGATTCAAAAGAGATCTAGGCTTCAAGGTCTTTTTAATCATGTCTCTAATCCTGTTCTCACGCCTGTGAGAAATATTATTACAAAAATTTCAATGAGGTCGAGTGTTACAAAGATTCACTCTTATGATCTCAATGAAGAACTTTCTTTGAAAATAAATTCACAGCTTTAAGCCTTGCTTAAAACCCTCTTAAAATATACTCTAAATGAGTTTCTAGGGAGGAGAAAATGAGTTACGCGCAACATAGAAAGATTATTGATGCCGATAGTCACATTATAGAGTTGGATGACTTTTTACATGCTGTCGCAGATGAGGAGCATAAAGATTTAATACCTTTAATGTCCTCTCAAAAAGAGTTGCCTGTCGTTGAGGCAGGTCTTGCAAGGGGAAGAGAACTTTTTGAAAAAAGGCAAAAAGATCCCGAAACTATGGCTAAATTTGAGGAAGCCATATTGGATAATACAAAGAGCGGTTGGAATAGATTGGGAGCTTTTGATTCTGCGGAAAGGTCTCATGCGCTAGATCTATTTGGATATTCAATTCAATGGGTCCTTCCCACATTTTCATTTCATCAAATTGCACATACTGAGGATTTAGATGTTTTAGTTGCTGGATCAAGAACACTTAACAAGGCCATGGCCAATTTTTGTAAAACTGACGAGAGACTGAAGGCCATTGGTTATCTTCCCTTACAGTTAGGACCTAAGAAAGCTCTTGAGATCATGAAGCAGGGATTTGAAGATGGGTGTTATTCCTTCATGATTGATACTAATGAGCCCAATGACAAAAATATATCTTTTACCCACCCTGACTTCGACCCAATATGGAATGAGTTTGTTAAAAAGAAATCACCTTTTGTAGTTCATGTTGCAGTAAATGGACATTACAAGGCCGTATCGGAAAGTTTTAAAAATAATGGTAAAACAGAACTTGAATTAGGTGGAGATGCTCCTGCAGGAGAGCTTGGACTCATGACTATAAATAGCAGCGCTGAGCTGTTTCTCTCCGCAATGATCTTCGATGGAGTATTTGAAAGACATCCTGAACTGAAGGGTATATCTATGGAGCATGGTGCTTTTTGGTTGCCTTCTTGGCTGAAGGCTCTTGATTACACAGCATCTTTATTTAAAAGGAAGAGAGAGTTTAAAGAGCTACCCTCTGAAACTGCTAGGCGTCATCTCAAAGTCTCTCCATTTGCAGGTGAGCCTGTTGGCTGGATCATAGAGAATGTGGGTCCAGAGATGTTGGTTTATGCATCAGACTATCCTCATCCTGAGGGTACATCAGATCCTATAAGGAAGTTTGAGGCAACCATGACTGATTGTGATGAAGAGACAATGAATGCCTTTTACCATGGGAATATGGAAGACCTCATGGGCATAAAGTTATAACCTTTGACAGAAACAAGCACTAAGGCTCCCCTGGGGACCACAATCTCTTACGGCATGCCAGCCATAGGGGCAGGGTACATGTACCTTTTAATGAGCCTTTACGTCATGAAGTTTTCTACTGATGTTCTTCTTATTGCTCCAGCTGTAATGGGAGCGATATTTAGTATTTCGAGAATTTGGGATGCTATCTCGGACCCTATAGCTGGATATCTAAGTGATAGAACAACATTTAAGTTTGGTAGAAGACGAACCTGGATGTTGATAAGTTTTGTACCAATCGCTTTTGGTTTTTTAGCAGTTTTTTCCCCTCCGGAGACTTTGCAAGGTCAGTCCCTAGATCTTTGGATGATGATAGCAATTCTAAGTTTCTACTCTGCAATAACCCTTTTCAATGTACCTCATATGGCCTTGGGAGCAGAATTATCAGAAGATTATCACGAAAGAACCAGACTCTTTGGAGTAAGACACATAGGCTTTACCTTAGGATCAATTTTATCTTTAGTCTCTATGAGTTTATTGATAAGTGAAGAAAGCAGTCCTACAGGGGATGTTAGGGAGTTGGCAGGTGATTTAGCTCTCTTTGCTGTTCTAGCCATGACTTTGATGATATTTTTCTCAGTTTCAAGACTCAAAGAAAATCCAGAATTTCAGAATAGAGTAAATAAAAATCCTTTTAAAGCTTTCAGAGATATATGGGTTAACCCGCACGCAAGGATTTTGATAATAGTTCTATTTATTGAGAATCTTGGCGGGGCGGTTATCGGTGTCCTAACTCTTTACGTAACACAATATATAGTAGAGGCCCCAGCCTGGGCGCCTTTAATTATTTTTGCCTATATGCTTCCCTCGGCTTTATCTGTGCCTCTTTGGATACCACTTTCGAGAAAGTTTGGAAAAATCCGATTGTGGGTGTTTAGTCTTGCTTTAACAGGCGTTTCTTTCGGTGGAATATTTATCATTCCTTTTTTAGATTCCGTATCCGAAAGATTGATTGTTATGTTTTTGGGAGCTGCATTAGGTGGAATGGCTGCTGGTTGTGGAGGTGCAATTGGCCCTTCCGTGAAAGGTGACGTCATAGATTATGATGAATATCTCACAGGAGAGAGAAAAGAAGGTTCTTATTTTGCTGCCCTTAATTTCGTTTTCAAAAGTGCGACAGGAATTATGCTACTTGTTACAGGGTTTGTTCTTCAGTTTTCAGGATTTATTCCCAATCAACCGCAAACTATGGAAGTCAAAATGGCTTTAATCAGCTTGTATGGACTTGTGCCTTTAGTTTTTTATAGCTTAGGTGCATATCTTTTATATACAAAGTTTACATTTGGTGAAAAAGAACATGCTGCTATCAAGCAACAAATACAAGACAGGGTTTAAGAGTTTAGATTTTTAAAATGGCTTATTTAAAAATCAAATCAGAATAAAATCAGGAATGTTCCGCAATAAATAACTCAATTTGTTTTTCTATCTCATCTTCATGGGTTGCGTGCATCATATGATCGCCTTCATGTACTACATATAAAACAGAGTTATTAATTTTTTTGTTAGCGTACTCTGCGTGATTTATATCTACATTTATGTCTTCACTACCGTGAATAATTAGTGTTGGACAAGATATTCTTCCAAATGGGATATTGAGATTCATGAACTGACTATAGTCATTCTTAATACCATGTCTTCTGCGGCTTATAGGCCATATGGACCATATAACTTTTTTGAGTAATTCAACATTCCTTTTGTTAGAAAGCAATCTAGTTCTATTATTTTTATTTGGCAGCATCCTAGCAGCCAATTTTTTACTGCCGAAGAAAGTCATAAATGAAAGCTGTATAAAAAGGTCCATATCCCAGGCATTAATCAATGCTTCATCTTTTCCTCTAAAATCTTCAGAATAGCTCACGGCCTCAAAAAGAATAAGACCAGCAGTATTTTCTGGGTATTGAGCTGCAAAGTGCATAGCAGAAGGACCGCCGCCAGATACTCCCATGACAAAAACTTTGTCTAGTTTGAGCTCATCTATCAGTGCTTTAAAACAGTCTGCCTGAGCTTCAGGACTACTTCCGGACAAGATATCTGTTCCAAGATATCCAGGCCTTGAAGGCGTCAACACACTATAGTTTTTTCCTGGATCTGTGGTTTGATCATACCCACCAGGAGATCCATGTATATATAGCAGCACATTATCGTTTTGACCTTTGCCTCTATATTCAATCCTTCCGCGATGGGTGATCATGGCACTTGAATCTAATCTTAATTTCCATAAAACAAGAGTTTTATAAACAAAATAAGGAATATATATGGCAATTTTGAAAACTTGAAATGGGAAATAATAGATCGATAAAAGAGATATAGAGATTATGAATATCAGAATCTCAAAGCTCATTTTAATTTAAGGCTTTAGAATACCTATAGACTCTCTCTTTGGATCAAACTCAGCAGGAGAGACGCTAGATCCATCATGCCCACCAAGTGTTCCAAATGAGCTAAAGCCCAATATGTGTTTTTGTTTATCCGTTATTTTTTGTAGCACTTCGTCTCGAATGCTGTATTGATGATTTTCTTGGGGTTTAACCCAAGGTTGTAAAAAAGCCGTTGAGATATTGCTCCTGATAGATCCTGATCTGTTAAGCCCATTGCCGTGCCAAAGTCGTCCTTCCCAAACAATTGCCGTTCCTTTAGGGGCAGTTAATGAAACAGCCATTTTTTGAATCTCTTCTTCATTTGCTGTCTTATAATCTATCAGCGGCCACTTATGTGACCCCGGGATTAGTCTCGTTCCTCCATTCTCAGGTGAGTTATCTGATATTAAATACATTACATTTGCCATAAAAGGAAACTCCATAGGGTGAGGAACCAATGGCCATTGATCTTGGTGTAAGGCCATTTTTTCATTACCACTACCATTCATATGAGCCCCCATAGAGCAAAGACAAACCTTCTTGCCTATTAGGTGCTGTATAAGGGGTAATATCTTGGGATGATCAATGAGCTTTAAGAAGCAATCACCTTTATTTATGAGATTCCAAACAAGCCTACTAACCTTTTCCTCTTCAGAAGATTCTATGCCAAGGCCTTCATCTCCTCGGACTTTTGACCCAACCTTATGCCTTTCTTCGCCCAAGAATTGTTCATTGAGCCTTTTGTCCATTTCTTCTACTTCTTCTTCATTTAAAACATTAGCAATTAAAGCCATGCCATATTTATCAAGATGAGCTTTAGCTTCTTCTAAATCCTCTGTTAAGGGAGGATAGTTCAAGGCTTTTAAATCTGCAGTATTCATTAATTCTTGTTAGTGGGTTTCAGTTCTTTGATTCTTTCAGGTTCTATATCTATTAGATAATCCATAGAGCTTTCAATCCTTCCATAAGCATTCCAAACCTTAAAACCTAATCTCGATTTTAATTTCTCAGAACAAGACTCCCAAAGATCTCTATCTAGGCCCAGAGTCTGATTTTCTTGTTGCCTAAATTGAGGAGAGCAAAAAGTTGTAAGGACACCCAATCTATCTGTATTTCCTGTATTCGCACCTGTTCCATGCCACAATCTTCCGTCAAAAACCATTAAAGAGCCCGCTTTGGCTTCAGGTTGATTTATGGGGTAGGTGCTTTGATCTTCTTGATTAGGATGCGCTCCGGTTAAGTGAGATCCAGGTACAACTTCTGTAGCTCCATTTGTTGGAGAAAAATCAGATAGCATCCACATACAATTGGCTACAACTGGTGGAGAAATACCGAGAGATAAATCTGGTTCCACAAAACCCGTGTCAGCCTTTCTAGATATTTCGGAGGGTCTAATATAACTTTCCCCTGCTTTAACTGGTTGAGGCATCCACCATTGATCTGTGTGTAGACCCATCCTTACGCCGCCAGGTTTAGCTATGTTTGCTGAATGGGTAGATAAAATGAAATCATCACCCAAAATATATCCAACGAGTTCATCTACTAAGGGGTGAGTGACCATATCCCTAAAACATTCCCCTTTATTTGCTAACATCCAAAGCCGTTGGTTCACACCTCCATTCTTGGTACTAAATGAGTCCTTATCAACTCTTCCATCTTTAAGCTTAATTTCTTGATCAGCTCCACCATCCCTGAAAGACAATCCCAGCTCTTCTTCAGCTTCGGCTTGCTCAAGGAGTCTTTTTTTAGAAATCTCTATTTCAGAGTCACTAAGTACCTCAGGAATTATGCAATAACCAAATTTACTTAAGTCTGCTTTAGCTTGAGATATGTCTTTTGTATGTGTTGGGCCATGTTCTAGAATCATACTAATCAGATGTTAGCATGAACAAATTGATTACTTCAATTTATAGAATTAAGGCAATTTAAAAAGATCTTCTACGTTGCAATTTAAAGTCTTTGCAATTTTCAAAGCCAAAACAGTTGAAGGGACATAAACACCATTCTCAATAGCATTAATGCTTTTTCTAGAAACCTCTGCACTTTCGGAGAGCTCTTGTTGTGTCAAACCAGCAGCTTTCCTAATCTCTTCTAGATTATTTAAAAGATTTTGGTGATGTTTGCCCATTGCAAATCCCTTTCAACTCTAGCTTCTATTTCTCTTCAAAGTCCTCAACGGCTTTTGTTATTTCTTCGCCGGTATTTGGATATATGTAACCTGCAGCCATAGTTCCAATGCCTATAAAGCCAACTAACAATCCAACTCCTTCAAAAAAAGACCCCATAGCAAAGAGACCTAGGAAATAAACTCCAACACCAACAAAAATAGTTATTAGACCGCCCCTGCGATAGTCAACAGGCTCTTTTTTTCGTTCATCAAAGATTCTTAATAGACGCTCAAGCTTAATAGGATCATCAAGGTTTTTTGATATCTCTAAAATAGTTTCATTTTTATTTTTTGCTTCATGATATAACCAGAAGAATACGGCCAAGGGCACAATGATGCCAACGGATATTCCTGCAAGTGGTATTATTGATGGATCCATAATTTTTCCTTAAAATTTTTTTATGTAACGTAAACTTAACATCTTTAAACTGAGAAGTAAAGGTTACATTAAAATAAATCTGTTACAATACGCGACAACAAAACCATAAGGGGAGAATTAAGAATGCCAGAAATGACTTTATTAGGATGGTTCCACACTATCTTGGGTATATTGGCTGTATTGAGCGGTTTTTATACTATCTATAAATATAAAGTGATTTCATCAGAAGTTGGCTCCGGAAAATTATATGTTTTAGTGACCCTTCTTGTGGCGGGTTCAGCTCTTGGCATATACAACCAGGGTGGTTTCGGAGTGGCTCATGTGCTGGCAGTTCTTACTTTAATTACTCTTGCAGGTGGCTACATCATGGAGCGATACAAATGGTTTGGATCTTTTTCAAAGTACTTTCAAGCATTAGGCTACACATCAACATTGCTGTTTCACATGATTCCAGCCATTACAGATTTTCTGAGAAGATTGCCGGTTGGAGATCCATTCATAGACTCTTTCGAGGATCCTTTATTGCTAAATTTCCATATGGCATTTCTGATTATTTATGCACTTGGGATTATCGCCCAAATGATTTGGCTTAAGAGACAAGCCACTTAATCATCAATTATTTAAAATTTTTTTTAATTTAACCTATGAACGAAATAGTTTTGAACCTTTATTCGACAAATCCTGGTGCCTGGGTTTCTATGGGTATTGTCTTTTTGTCCGTGCTAACTTCTTGGGCTTTAAATTACAGCGCCTCACGAGTAAGAGTATTTGGAACCATTCTTGCTGCACTTGGTTGTCTACTATTAGCCGCTTGGTTTTTCTTTTTCATAATTAATTCAGGAATATTAGAAAATCCAAAACCCAATCAAACACCATTAGATTCCGCCAAACCCTCCTTGCTCTGGATTCAATCAATAACAGCTTTATTAACAGGACTTTTTCTTTTATATGTTGCTAGCCGTCAAAGAAAAAATACATCTGTATTAGCTTTAACAGCGAAAAATGAATCGAATCGATATGGCAAGGTTTCTCGTATGCTTCACTGGACAATTGCCATCCTATTTATATCCCTAATTCCCATGGGAATTTTTGCTTCAATGATTCCTGAAGATACCGAATACAGGAATGCTTACTATGTTGTTCACAAGACCATAGGAGTTACTGTTTTTCTTTTGGTTATAGTTCGTTTAATTTGGAACAGGTTCTCTCGACGTCCATCATTAGATAGCGCTCTTACTTCAAGAGAAGAGAAGCTTGCTCACAGGGCGCACAATACTCTTTATTTTATGATGTTGGCCATACCTGTTACAGGTTTTATGATGACGAGTTATCATGGGTACGAAACTTATTTCTTTTTCTGGGAGATGCAACCTTTGTGGGAGCAGAGCGAAATCTATCAAGTATGGGGCGGCTTTCACAAGTACCTATTACCTTACCTTCTTTACATAGTGCTAGGAGCTCATATCCTAGGGGCTCTAAAACACCAATTTATAGACAAACATGCAAATGCTTTTAAGCGGATGGTTTCATGAACAAAATATAAAGTATTGAATTTAATAATCTAAACAATAGGAGAGAATTAATGGAAACAGTCTTAGTCACAGGCGGAACCGGATTTATAGGACTTCATTGTCTTCAACAGTTGCTTGATAAAGGATATAAAGTTAGGACTACTATAAGATCAGAATCTAGGAAACAAGAAGTGATGGATGCCATGAAAGAGCATTCTTCAAATTGTGAAAACTTAGAATTCTATATTGCGGACCTATTAAAAGATGACGGATGGAAAGAGGCTGTTGAAGGATCGAAATATGTTTTACATGTTGCTTCTCCATTCTTTCTGGGCGAACCAGAAAATGAAGATGTTTTTATAAAGCCCGCTGTTGAGGGAACTCTCAGAGTCTTAAAAGCCTGTGCGGACGCCGATGTTCAAAAGGTTGTACTAACTTCATCCTTCGCTGCTGTAGGGTATGGACACCCTAGAGAAAAAGAAGTTTACACTGAAGAAGACTGGTCCAGTGTGGATGGGGAAATCTCCGCGTACGCAAAAAGTAAAACTCTTGCTGAAAAGGCAGCATGGGAGTTTGTTGAAAATTTAGAAGAATCAAAGAAATTCGACCTTACTGTTATTAATCCAGTTGCAGTAACTGGGCCAATGCTTACTAGTGATATTGGCAGTTCAAATGATTTTTTACTTAAACTCATTTCAGGATCTATGCCCGCTTGTCCTAAGATACATATGGGCTATATAGATGTAAGAGATGTTGCTAAAGCACATATATTTTCAATGACAGAAGAAAAAACCAATGGTGAACGAATTATAGTAAGTGAAAATGAAATGTTTTTTGCAGAGGTTGGGAAAACCTTAAATGAAGCTGGATTTAAAAAATCACCCACTAAAGAGTTGCCAAATTTCCTTGTAAAAATAATGTCTTTCTTTGTAGGAGAACTGAAGACCCTTTTATCTGCACTCGACCGAAAAGGAGATATAGACAAGACAAAGGCTGAACGCTTTTTCAATTGGGAATATATTTCTACTGAGCAGTCCGTAACTGAAACAGCCCAACAATTACAAGAAATGGGATTAACTAAATAGCCATGCAACAAAGACAATTTAAACCTTTTGACTCAGTAAGTGCCCTTACTCTAGGTGGCGGAGGGTTGGGTCAAGTTTGGGGTGAGACTTCAAGAGAGGAAGCAGTTGCAACTGTGAATCTTGCCATTGAAAAGGGCATAACTCACCTCGATGTTGCACCAATGTATGGAAAAGGAGAGGCCGAGAGAGTTGTTGGTGAGGTATTTAAAGGAAAAGATTTAGGTGATGTAAAAATTACTACAAAATGCAGATTGGGAACGTTACCAGATGACGAAGTGTATGAACGCTTAATTTCTTCTCTTAATAAAAGCCTTGATAATCTCAATATGGAAAGGGTTGATCTTTTTTTACTACATTCTCAGTTACGACAGGATGATTTCCAGCTGTACACACTTAATGAATACAGAGAGACTAATACAACTTCACTTTCTTGTTATTGCAATGCAGTTATACCAGCCTTTGAAAGATTAAAAGAAGAGGGCAAGATCGGTAGCTGGGGTATAGGTGGGTTAGGTCAGACTCAAGCAATCCTTGAAGCCTTAAATCACGACATTCAACCCGAAGCTATTCAGTGTGTTGTTAACCCTTTAAATTCAGCAGGCGCCATAGGATATGTTGATCAAGATTACGACCCGAAAAAAATTCTCACTGAAAGTCAGAAAGTTGGAGTGCCGATACTAGGAATTAGAGCAGTTCAAGCAGGGGCATTAACTTTAGAAATGGATAGAGAGCCTCACCCTTCGGGCTTTGATATAAAAGATTTTGAGGATTACGATAAAGCCGAACCCTTCAGAATGCTAGCTTCCGAATGGAATATGAATCCATCAATTCTTGCACACAGATATGCTCTTAGCGCCGAAAAAGTATCGTCTGTAATATTAGGTGTAAAAAATAGGGAGGAGCTTTTAGAATGCATAGAAGCAGAATCGCTCGGAGAGCTCAACCAAGATCAAATTAGCGCAATAGATACAGCTTTATCAAGATAACATAGTGAACAGAAGAAAGTTTTTAAAAGTTTCTGGTCTAAGCCTTGGCGGGTTGGCTGTTGCAGGAATAGGAGTAGACATGTCAGGAATTACAGCAAAAAAGAATTATTACTTGCAGGGAAATTATGCGCCTGTAAAAAATCTTATTTCTGAGGTAGGTCTTAAGGTGACAGGACAAATTCCCAAAGACTTGTCAGGTCTTTTTGTAAGAAATGGTCCAAATCCAATGTCTTCAGTAAATGAAAAAAAACATCATTGGTTCTTAGGAGAAGGAATGCTTCATGGCATTAGATTAGATTCTGGTAATGCACTTTGGTATAAAAATAAACTTGTAGACGGCAATGATTCTAATGCCAACACAAGTGTTATCTCTCATTCAGGAAAAATTTATGCCATAGTTGAGGCCGGTGGTTACCCTGTAGAAATTGATCAGGATCTCAACTCGCTCAATACCAAACCTTTTTACGGAGACAAAAACGCGGGCTTCACCGCTCATCCCAAGCTTGATCCAGATACTAACGAGTTGCATGCCATGTGTTATGACTACGCAAATAATTTTGACACTGTTGACTATGTAGTAATTGATCAAAATGGGTCGCATAAGAAAACTCAATCTATACCTTTTGAGTCTAGGTCTATGTTGCATGAATGTGCGATTACTAAAAACTATATGCTGGTGTTTGATCTGTCGGTTGTTTTTGATCTTTATAAGCTCGGAAGAGGGTATTTCCCTTTTTCTTGGGATGACAATCATCAGTCTCGAATAGGTTTATTGAGCAGAAATGGAGATTCAGATGCTATGCAGTGGTTTGACATTGATAGAACTTATTTTTTTCATACATTTAATGCTCATGAAGATTCAAATGGTAATGTAATTGTCACCGCTGCAGCTTATGACAGATTATTTGATACTGATTGGAATGGGCCTTTCACGGAATCTCCTCCACAGCTTACTAAGTGGGAGTTAAATCCAAAATCTGGTCAAGCAATGTCGACTAAACTGGATGATAGAGCCGTAGAGTTTCCAAGAATAAATCCTAGTCTGGTAGGAAAATCTAATCAATATGCTTACGCGTTAGCATCCTCGAATACTACTGAGCCTGATTTTAAAGAGATTGTTAAATACGACTTAAAAAATAATACCTCTGAAGTTTATGAATATGGATTTGGAAAATTCGGTGCTGAGCCAGTATTTGTAGCAGCTGAGGGTGCTAAATCGGAAGACGAAGGCTACTTATTGTCTCTTGTGTATAACCAAGAAAATGATAAGAGTGATTTGATAATTCTAAATGCCAAGGAACCAGAATCAGGTCCGTTGGCTACAGTGCACTTACCTCAAAGAGTGCCCTTTGGGTTCCATGGGGAATGGGTAAGTACTTAAGTTAAGATTCAGAATAAGAAACTTAATGAAAAGATTTATTCTTCTATTATTGTTATTCCCAAGCTTAACCATGCCAAATGAGAGATTTAAAAATACAGATGAGGATGCTGCAGGAAAGTCTTTTAGAGAATTCTTAAAATGGTCTTTCACTAATAAAAAACCTGAACTTGTAGCGATTGATTCATCTGATGATTGGAAAGAGCTAACTCCTAGCTCAACTGATTATCTCGTTTGGATTGGGCATGCAACGTATCTTATTAATAAAGATGGGTTAACTATTCTTACCGATCCCGTTTTCTCAAAAAGAGCTTCTCCTGTCCGATTTGCGGGACCCAAAAGGCTAATTCCACCGGCAATTCCTATAGATAAGCTTCCTAAGATAGACGTTATTACAGTCAGCCATAATCACTACGATCATTTGGATTTAAGAAGTCTCAAGAAGATCTATAAAGCAAATCCTAATGCAATATTCTTAGTTCCAAAGGGAGATAAGAGGAGACTAGAAAGGAGAGGCATAGAGAACGTTAAAGAGTTTCTTTGGTGGGAAGAAATTGAAATCAACGGATCAAAATTTACTTTTACCCCGGTTCAACATTGGTCTGCAAGAGGTATTGCTGACAGAAATAAAAGCCTATGGGGCGGTTGGTTTATGGAACTCAAAACTGAGTCTATCTACCACGCTGGAGATACAGGGTATTCCGGTGATTTTATTGAAACAAAAAAACGATTAGGCTCTCCTTCTCTTAGTTTAATTCCTGTAGGGGCTTATGCCCCCCGTTGGTTCATGAAAACAAATCATGTAAATCCACCTGAAGCAATCCAGGTAGCTCTGGATCTTGAATCTAAAAGGAATTTTGGAATGCATTGGGGCACTTTTCAGCTAACAGACGAAGAGATCATGGAACCTCCAGAGCTTTTAAAACAATCCCTTAAAGAACTGGGTTTATCTGAAGAATTCTTTCGAGTTTTAACGCCTGGAGAGGTTGTAGAGTTTTAAAATCTGGGTTGAAAGACAACCAGTATTACTATTATCAGTAACAGTATCGTCGGTATTTCATTTATAACCCTATAAAACTTTTCCGATTTTGTGTTGGAATCGGCCTCAAAACTTACCCTGAGAAAATTCAGATAAAAGTGAAAAAGAGTCATGCCCATGACAAGAAACATTTTTAAAACCAGCCAAATTTCTAGACCTTTGTAGCTCAAAAGGGTCAGGCCCGAGATCCAAACCAGAATGAGAGATGGATTTGCAATAATTTTCAGTAACTTAGACTCCATCACCTTAAAGGTCTCAGAAGCGTCAGAGCCTATTTCCTTGGTGGAGTGATATACAAATAGTCTTGGAAGATAGAATAAGGCAGCCATCCAGGTAATTACCGAGATTATATGAATGGTTTTAAAAATTAAGTAGGTATTCATCTAATCCCATTTTGCAGTAGGCGGCATAGACATCAATATAGCGTCCGAATTGCCCCCAGTTTTTATGCCAAACGCAGTTCCTCTATCCCAAAGCAAATTAAACTCAACATAACGACCTCTTTTGATAAGTTGCTGCTCTTTTTCCTGTTCCGTCCATTCCTCATCCTTAAGATTTCTGATGATTGTTGTAATCGCTTTTAAGGTTGATAAACCTACTTCTTTTATAAAGCTAAAATCTTTATTCCAATCATCTGTTTTTAAATGGTCTATAAATATTCCACCTTCACCTCTGGCTTCTGACCTGTGGGGTAGATAGAAATATTCATCACAAGCCTTTTTATATCTATCGTAATAATCTGGATCAGCCGAATCACAAGCTTCTTTCATGCATTTGTGAAAAAACTCAATTTCTTCTTCTTTTTTAATTGTTGGAGTTAAATCTCCTCCACCTCCAAACCAGGAATCTCCAGTGACTATGTATCTAGTATTAAAGTGAAATGCTGGTACTTTGGGTGACTGCATGTGTGCCACAAGACTGATACCACTTGCCCAGTAGTTAGGCGCTTCCTCTGTGCCCTTAACTTCAGATTTAAAATCATTATCAAATTTTCCCGATACCGTAGATATATTTACACCAACCTTTTCAAAAACTTCACCTTTCATGAGGCTCATCTCTCCGCCCCCCTCAAATTTATGATCCCAGTTTTTTCTTTCAAAACTCCCGCCATCTATATCGACAAATTCTTCGCAGAACATATCTCTTAGTTCTCTAAACCAAGACGAAGTTAAGGATTTTTTTTCTTCAATATCCATTCTTTAAAAGGATGCCCTGATTCTTTGTACAAATTCTTTGACGTTTTCCTGAGGCGTTGTTTTCAGAACTCCATGGCCTAGTCCACAAACCCAACCCGATCTTTCTTCTGGTGATAGCACTGACATTTGTTCTATGAAAGTATCTAATTTTGGCAAGAATTCCTCATGGGGGAGGGTTAAGAAGTGCTCACTAAAATTACCTTGCACGAAGCCATTTGAAGTTTTTTTAAAGTAATCTCTTAAATCGACATTAGAGTCTATACCCATTCCGGCTAAGTTTATTTGAGGGTTATTTTGTTTCGCAATTATAGTTTCATAGTTAACCCCGTCTTTTGCATAGTAACCAACCTTATTGGGAAATTCTTTGACTAACATATTGAAGGTCTTCTCTAAGTAGATATTTAAGTCTTCTTCGGCAAGTTGATGGGCAGTCGAGTCAAAGATCATTACCACCTCAGCTCCCGCATTCAATTGTAATTCTACATTCTCTTTAAGAAGTGGAAGAATCACGTTATCTAGAAGACCCATTTGAAAATTATTCAAATTGATATTTCTGGAATCTTTACTGATATTGCATGCGTAGGCAATTAAAGTCCAAGGCCCACCAACAAAGCCTATTAAAGACTTTTCAATGGGTAATCTTTCAATAGTTCGCTCTATCGCTTCACCTTGAAATTCCATAAAGCTTATAGGGTTTTGATTTATCAGTAAGCTTTCAGCATTGTCTTCGCTTAGGTGAAGACCAAATTGAGGTCCTGGGTTGTAGGATAAATCCATACCAAGCGCTTCGAGAGGGAATAATATGTCACTGAAAAGAATTGCGACATCAAAGTCAAATTCGTTAATAGGTCCCATGGCAGTTTCGGCTGCAAGGATGGGCTTTTTGCATAGTTCTTCAAAAGTATGATCCTTTTTTAAACTTTGGTAGTGATCATGATATCGTCCAGCTTGCCTCATAAGCCATATCGGAGGACATGCCTGGGGCTTTCTCTCTATAGCATTTATGAATTTCTTATTAGGCAAGACTCTATCGATTTAACTTTAAGGCTATTTCATTGGCAGCATATGTCAAAACACAATCTGCACCGGCTCTTTTGAAGCTTAACAAGGATTCCTGTAAAACTTCTTCTGATAACCATCCATTTTCTATTGCTGCTTTCAACATGGCATATTCACCACTTACTTGATATGCAAAAGTAGGGACTCTAAATGTATCTTTAACTGCTTTAATAACATCAAGATAAGGCATTCCAGGTTTAACCATAACTATATCGGCACCTTCTTCAATATCCATTTTCACTTCATGCAGAGCTTCTTCTACATTTGCCACAGACATTTGGTAGGTATCTTTACTTCCTACTCCAAGGTTTGCGGATGATCCTACAGCATCCCTAAAAGGGCCATAAAATTTTGAACTATATTTAGCGGCATAAGAAAGAATGATGGTATTTACAAAATCATTGGATTCTAAGGACTCTCTGATACCTGCTATTCTTCCGTCCATCATGTCTGATGGAGCCACCATATCTGCCCCAGCTTTTGCAAGGGTAAGTGCTTGTTTTACAAGTAGAGAAAGACTTCTGTCATTTTCGACATATCCATTTTCATCCAAAACGCCGTCATGCCCATGAGACGTGTAGGGATCTAAAGCAACATCTGCTATTACGGCTAGCTCAGAATTTTTCTTAATTTGTTTTATAGCAGTACAAACTAAATTATCTTCATTTAATGAGTCACTTCCTTGCTCGTCCTTTTTATCAGGATTTATGACCGGAAAAATAGCAACAGCCTTGATCTTATTGCTTTGTATTTTTTCAATTTCTTCATCTAAAGCGTTAAGACCATACCTGTTAATCCCTGGTAGGGAATCTATACTTTCCGTTCCATCTAAGTCTTCCTTTACAAATATAGGCTGTATAAGGTCGTCCACACTGAGGGTGTTCTCTGCAACTAAACTCCTAATTGAAGAAGTAAATCTTGTTCGCCTTAATCTTGATTGAGGGTATTTTCTGGAT